>JAHHHT010000005.1 GCA_019359235.1 Oscillatoria princeps RMCB-10 | reverse complement strand
CTCGCCGAGTACAAAGTAGACTCTGTGGACAAACTGACCAACGCACAGATTTTGGGGTTTGTCAATGGCGCGGGCAAAGATAAAGTCACCAACCCCGCACCGACGGTGGACTTGGGCTTCATCAAAGTCACCTACTCAGCAGATTTGCTCGCCGAGTACAAAGTAGACTCTGTGGACAAACTGACCAACGCACAGATTTTGGGGTTTGTCAATGGCGCGGGCAAAGATAAAGTCACCAACCCCGCACCGACGGTGGACTTGGGCTTCATCAAAGCCACCTACTCCGCAGATTTGCTCGCCGAGTACAAAGTAGACTCTGTGGACAAACTGACCAACGCACAGATTTTGGGGTTTGTCAACGGCGCAGGGCTCGAAGAAGTGGACACTCCCGCACCGGCGGTGAACTTGAGCTACATTGCAGCCACCTACTCGGCGCAACTGATTGCTCAGTACGGCGTTACCTCTGTAGCAGAGCTAACTAACGCACAAATTTTGGCGTTTGTCAACGGTGCAGGGCTTGAAGAAGTGGACACTCCCGCACCGGCGGTGAACTTGAGCTACATTGCAGCCACCTACTCGGCGCAACTGATTGCTCAGTACGGCGTTACCTCTGTAGCAGAGCTAACTAACGCACAAATTTTGGCGTTTGTCAACGGCTCTGGGATAGAGCAAGTGACGAATCCGTCGCCGGTGGTGAACTTGAACTACATCAAAGCCACCTACTCGGCGGAACTGACAGCCCAGTACGGCGTTACCTCTGTCGCCGACCTGACTAACTCACAAGTTTTGGCGTTTGTCAATGGGGAAGGGCTCGAACAAGTGACTTCTCCGTCGCCGGTGGTGAACCTGAGTTACGTTAAAGCCACCCAATCGGCGGA
Organism: Oscillatoria princeps RMCB-10; assembly: GCA_019359235.1. GTDB lineage: Bacteria > Cyanobacteriota > Cyanobacteriia > Cyanobacteriales > Oscillatoriaceae > Oscillatoria > Oscillatoria princeps. The sequence goes on along the minus strand of JAHHHT010000005.1, from coordinate 352,931 downwards.
AATCCTCAGCTACTACCAGCAGCTAGGCGTTGAAGTGGCATCCGTTGCCGAACTCACCAGCGCTCAGATTCTCCAGTACCTGAGTGACGCCGGTCTCGAAGAAGGCGTGAACCCGTCGCCGGTGGTCAGCTTCAACTACGTAAAAGAAACCTACTCCGAGGAAATCCTCACCTACTATCAGTCCGTTGGCGTTGAAGTTGAATCCGTTGATGAGCTGAGCTTCAAGCAGATTCTCGACTTCATACAAGGTGAAGGCGTCAAACAAGGGTTGAATCCGTCGCCCGGGGTTGACTTAACCTACTTTAAGGCGAGCTACGCTGAGGAAATTATCAGCTTCTATCAATCCATTGGCGTTCAAGCTGCATCCGTCGAGGAACTGAGCAACGAGCAGATTTTCGAGTTTCTCAACGGAGCCGGTCTGGAGCAAGGGCTGAACCCGTCGTCGGTGATTGACTTAAGCTACGTCAAAGCCACCCACTCCCAGGAAATCCTCAGCTTCTTCCAAGCGCAGGGACTTGAAATTACATCGGTTGCGGAACTGAACTTCCAGCAGATTTTCGCGTTCCTCAACAGCGCCGGCATGGAACAAGGGGTGAACCCGTCGCCGCTGGTTGACCTCAACTACATCAAAGCCACCTTCTCTGCGGAACTCACCAGCTACTTCGGCGTAGCCTCTGTGGATGAGCTGAACTTCCAGCAGATTTTCGACTTCGTGACCGAAGCCGGTCTCGACGAAGGGATGAAGCCCTCTGCGGTTCTGGACATCAACTACATTAAACAAACCTACTCCGAGCAAATTCTCAGCTTCTATCAAGCTCTGGGAGTGCAAGTTGAAAAAGTTGATGACCTGAGCTTCAAGCAGATTTTCGATTTTGTCACCTGTGACGGTATCGAACAAGGGGTGAACCCGTCACAGTTCGTAAACTTGAACTACGTTAAAGCCACCTATTCCGAGGAAATACTGAGCTTCTATCAAGCTCAAGGCGTTGAAGTTGAATCCGTTGCGGATCTGAGCAACCAGCAGATTTTGACCTTCGTGAGCGGTGTCGCTCTGAAAGAAGGGTTGAGCCTGTCACCGGCGGTCAGCTTCGACTTCATTAAAGCCGCCCACTCCGAGGAACTGATCGCCCACTTCGGCGTAGCCTCGGTCGCAGACTTAAGCGCTCAGCAGATCCTCGATTACATAACCACCACCGGCTTGCAAGAAGGGCTGAACCCCTCACCGGCTGTCAGCGTCGGCTACTATCAGTCGGTTCACGGCGACGAACTGGCGGCTCACTACAACATCGAATCCGTTGACGAACTCAGCGACGAACAAGTCGCCGAAAGTGCGGTTGCGGTTAAGCTTCCCGTCTTGGATGTCGCCTTCTTCCGCGCTACCTACGCCGCAGAACTGGCACAGTTCTATGGAGTCGCAGCTGAAGGGCTCGCCGATATCACCGACGAGCAGGTGCAGTCCTACATGCTGGACAAGGGCGCAGACAAAAAGCTGAAACTGTCCCCGCTGGACTTCAAAGGCTACGGCGAAGCCAACGCCGACGCACTGAAGGAATTCTACGAAGTTGACGACGTTGCCAAACTCAGCCAGCAGCAGATCAAAGACTTCATGCTGGGCGAAGGAGTGAAAGAGGGCATCGATTTGACCGCCCACGTGCAAGTCGATTACTACCGCACCAGCTTCTCCGCCGCACTGCAGAGCTTCTTCGGCGCAGCCACCATCGAAGAAGTCACGGACGAGCAGATTGCCCATTTCTTCTTCGGCGGCGCAACCCTGTCAATCGACTACGAATACTACCGCCAGACGAACGCCGAAACCCTGAAGACATTCTTCAGTGTTCAAGATGTCGCGGAAATCAGCGACGAGCAGATCGGGACCTACGCCTTGGGCGCGGGGTGGAAGCCAGAAGTCAAGCTGTCTCCCATCGACTTCGCCAGCTATCGCCAGCAATACGCCGCCGACTTGACCGAATACTTCGGCGTCACCAAGGTGACAGAAATCGGCGACGAGCAGATCCGCGAGTTCATGTTCGGTAAAGGCTGGAAAGACGGCATCAAACCGTCCGATTTCGTCGATGCTGCCGAAATCGACGCCATTAAGACCGGCAAAGCCAGCCAAATCGCGGAACACTTTGGCATTGCGGTTGAGGGAGTCGCTAACCTCAGCGTCAGTGTGGTGCTGGACTTCCAGTACGGCGGGCTGTCCCAAGAGATTGACTACGACCACCTCCGCACGACCTACGCGACGCAACTGACCGAAACCTACGGCGTTGCTATCGACCAGATCGCCGACTGGCAAATTCTCGATTATGTCTACACCGAGGGCGTTCCCGAGCAAGGCTTGCAGGTGACTTCCTTTGATGTGGACGCCTACGCCTCAGCCAACTCCGCCGCACTGGTGGAATTCTATGGCGTGGATGATGCCGGCAAACTCAAGCAGAAGGACATCCTCAAGTTCGCCGTTGACAAAGGCTGGAAAGATGGCATCAACCCCTCTGATTTCGTCGCGGAAGCCGAGATCGAGGACATTAAGGTCAAAAAAGCCGACAAACTCGCCGAATACTTCGGCATTGACGCTGCGCAAGTCGCTAACCTCAGCGTCAGTCTGGTGCTCGACTTCCAGTTCGGTGGCTTGTCCAAGGAAGTTGACTACGACTTCATCCGCAAGATTTACGCGACGGAACTGACCGCCACCTACACCGGCGTCACTGTCGAACAGCTCACCAAAGTCCAGATTCTGGATTACGTCTACAGCAAGGGCATCTCTGTTGAAGGCTTCCAGCTGTCGTCTGTCGATATTGATGCCTACAGCGAAACCAACGCCGACAAGCTGCTGGGTCACTTCAAGCTCAAGGATGTCAAGGATCTCAAGAAGCTCGACAAGAAGGATATCGAAGATTTCGCCTTCGGCGAGGGCTTAAAACTGGGCGTGGATGTGTCCGCGTTCGTCTCTGTGGCCTATTTGCGCCAGGAATACTCCGCCGCACTGCTGAGCGCCTATCAAGCGACCGACATTGCAGCGGTAACAGACGATCAGGTGAAGACGTGGTACAGCGACAAGGCGGCGAGTGTCGATTTTGACTACTGTCGCTTTAAGTACAGCGAAAAGCTGATTGAATTATCCGGCGCTGCTACTGTCGCAGAAATCTCCAACAAGCAGATCCTCGATTTGGCGCTGAGCGATCAGTTGGGCGCGGACGCTATCGTGTCCCCGATTGACTACGAGGCTTATCGCGAGCAATTCGCCGCAGAATTGGCCAGCTTCTTTGGCGGGGCTGCGGGTGCCGGCGGTGATGACACCTTGGCCGGCGGTGATGACACGGTTGCCGGTGGTGATGACACCTTGGCCGGTGAGGACACCTTGGCCGGTGAGGACACCTTGACCGGTGAGGACACCTTGACCGGCGGTGATGACACCTTGGCCGGTGAGGACACCTTGGCCGGTGAGGACACCTTGACCGGCGGTGATGACACCTTGGCCGGTGAGGACACCTTGGCCGGTGAGGACACCTTGACCGGCGGTGAGGACACCTTGACCGGCGGTGAAGACACCTTAGCCGGCTCGGACACCTTGGCCGGTGGCTCGGACACCTTAGCCGGTGGTGAGGACAGCTTGGCCGGTGGCTCGGACACCTTGGCCGGTGGCTCGGACACCTTAGCCGGTGGTGAGGACACCTTAGCCGGTGGCTCGGACACCTTGGCCGGCGGTGCGGACACCTTAGCCGGCGGTGCGGACACCTTAGCCGGCGGTGCGGACACCTTAGCCGGTGGTGCCGAATTCGACGTAGCCAGCCTGACCCACGAGCAACTGCGCGAGTTCATGTTTGGCAAAGGGTTGGAGCAAGGAATCAACCCGTCGGAATTCGCGGTTGATATCGAATACTTCCGCGTTCAGTTCCAGGCGCAACTCGCCGAACACTATGGCATTGCGGTTGAGGAAGTGGCCAACCTCAGCGCCGCTGTGATCCTCGACTTCCAGTTCGGCGGTTTGTCCGAGGCTGTTGACTACGACTACATCCGCACCACATACGCGACGGATCTGACCGAAACCTTCGGCGTAGCCATCGAACAGATCGCTGACTGGCAAGTTCTCGATTATGTCTACACCCAAGGGATAACGGTTGAAGAGTTCAAACTCTCGGCGGTTGACTTCGACACCTATGCCTCCAGCAACTCCGCCGCACTGGTGGAATTCTATGGCGTGGATGACGTCGCCAAGCTCAAGGACAAGGACATCGAGAAGTTCATGTTTGGCGAAGGGTGGAAAAAAGGCATCAAACCCTCCGATTTCGTCGATGCTGCCGAGATCGACGGCATTAAGGCCAGCAAAGCCGACAAACTCGCCGAATACTTTGGCATTGAGGCTTCGCAAGTCGCCAACCTCAGCGCCAGTCTGGTGCTCGACTTCCAGTACGGCGGCTTGTCCAAGGAAGTTGACTACGAGTTCATCCGCACGACCTACGCGACGCAACTGACCGCCACCTACACCGGCGTCGCTGTCGAACAGCTCACCAAAGTCCAGATCCTCGAATTCGTCTACAACCAGGGGTTAGCGGTTGCGGACTTCAAGCTGTCGGCAATTGATATTGATGGCTACAGCGAAGCCAACGCGGACAAGCTGCTGGGCCACTTCAAGCTCAAGGATGTCAAGGATCTCAAAAAGCTCGACAAGAAGGATATCGAAGATTTCGCCTTCGGCGAAGGCTTGGAGATCGGGCTGGATGTGTCCGCCTTCGTTTCTGTCACCTACTTGCGCCAAACCTACTCCGCCGCACTGCTGAGCGCCTATGAAGCGACCGACATCGCAGCGGTAACAGACGAGGAGGTGATGGACTGGTACAGCCACAAGGCGGCGAGTGTCGATTTTGACTACTGTCGCTTTAAGTACAGCGCAGAGCTGATCCAACTGTCCGGCGCAGCCACTGTGGAAGAAATCTCCAACAAGCAGATCCTCAACTTCGTGTTGAGCGAGCAGTTGGGAGCGGATGCTAAGTTTTCCGCGATTGACGTTGACGCTTATCGCGAGAAACACGGCAAAGAGCTGGCCAAGTTCCATAAAGGCACCGGCGGCACCGGCTCTGGTACGATGAGCGGCGGAAGCGGCGGAAGCGGCGGCGACGATCTCGAAGGCGGAAGCGGCGGCGACGATCTCGATGGCGGCACCGGCGGCGACGATCTCGAAGGCGGCACCGGCTCTGACACAATGGCCGGCGGCACCGGCTCAGGTGACACGATGACCGGCGGCACCGGCTCTGACACGATGACCGGCTCTGACACCATGACCGGCGGCACCGGCGCTGATACGATGACCGGCGGCACCGGCGCTGATACGATGACCGGCGGCACCGGCGCTGATACGATGACCGGCGGCACCGGCTCGGGTGACACCATGAGTGGCGGCACCGGCTCGGGTGACACCATGAGTGGCGGCACCGGCGGCGGTGACATGTCTGGCAACACCGGCTCTGACACCATCAGTGGCGGCACCGGCGGCGATGACATGTCTGGCGGCACCGGCGACGGCGCAGACGTTGATGTCAAAAACCTGAAAGACAAAGACGTCATCAAGTTCATGTTCGGCAAAGGCTGGGAAATCGGTATCAACCCGTCCGAGTTCGTGGTCGATCTGGAATACTATCGCTCTGTCAACCAGCAGGCGCTCGCCGAACACTATCAGATTACCGTTGAGCAAGTCACCACCCTCAGCGCGGCGCTCATCCTCGACTACCAGTTCGGCGGCTTGTCCGAGGTTGTGGACTACGATCTCATCCGCTCTAGCAAAGCCGATGAACTGACCGCTTTCTACCAAGGAGTGGCCATCGACCAGATTGCCGACTGGCAGATTCTCGATTTTGTCTACAGCACCGGCTTGCCAGAACTGGGCTTGCAGGTGTCGGTGTCGTCCTTTGACGCCGAGGCTTATGCCGAAGCAAACGCTGACGCACTGGCGGAATTCTACGGCGTGGACAAGGTTGCCAAGCTCAAGGACAAGGACATCCTCAAGTTCGCCTTCGACAAAGGCTGGAAAGACGGCATCAACCCTGCCGATTTCGTCGGGGAAGCCGAAATTGACGACATCAAGGCCAAAAAAGCCGACAAACTGGCCGAGTTCTACGGCATCACGGTTGAGGAAGTTGCCAACCTCAGCGTCAGTCTGGTGCTCGACTTCGAGTTCGGTGGCTTGTCGGAGGAAGTTGACTACGACTTCATCCGCACGAGCTACGCCACCGAACTGACCGCCACCTACACCGGCATTGCCATCGAACAGCTGACCAAAGCCCAGATCCTGGAATTCGTGTACAGCAAGGGACTCTCCGAGGTGGAAGGCTTCCAGCTGTCGCCGGTGGATGTGGATGGCTACTGCTTGGAGCACGGCAAGAAGCTCAAAGACCACTTCAAGGTCAAGACTGTCAAAGACATCGACAAGAAGGACATCAAAGAGTTCGCCCTCGGCGAGGGGTTGGCGCTCGGTATCGATGCCTCCAGCTTTGTCAACTTCGAGTATTACCGCCAGACTTACTCTGCGGCACTGCTCAAGTTCCACACGGACGTCACCGATGTCACAGCGATTACTGACCAGCAGATTGCTGACTGGTTCACCGCTAAGTCGGTCAGTGTGGATATTCACTACACTCGCTTTACCTACGAGGCTGAACTGGTCGCCTTCTACGGTGTTGACAGCGTAGAGGATCTCACCGACAAGCAAGTCGTCGATTTCGCCTTCGGCGGTGAATTGCCAGAAGATGGTAAACTTTGTGCCATCGACATCAAAGCCTATCGCGACAAACACGGTGACGATATCGCCAGCTTCTATAAAGGCAGCGGCGGCACAATGTCTGGCGGCTCAGGCGGCTCCGGCGGCGATGAGATGTCAGGCGGCTCCGGCGGCGATGAAATGTCAGGCGGCTCCGGCGGCGATGAACTCGAAGGCGGCTCCGGCGGCGACGAACTCGAAGGCGGCTCCGGCGGCGACGAACTCGAAGGCGGCTCCGGCGGCGACGAACTTGAAGGCGGCTCCGGCGGCGATGAACTCGAAGGCGGCTCCGGCGGCGATGAACTCGAAGGCGGCACCGGCGGCGGCGACATGTCGGGCAACACCGGCGCGGACACGATGAGTGGCGGCACCGGCGGCGGCGACATGTCGGGCAACACGGGCGCGGACACGATGAGTGGCGGCACCGGCGGCGGCACAATGTCAGGCGGCACCGGCGGCGACGACATGGGCGCAGGCGACCTCAGCGACGCCCAAGTCATCAAGTACATCTTCAGCGAAGGCTGGAAGCAAGGCATCAACCCGCTGGAATTCGTCGATGTCACTTACCTGCGCCAGACACAAGCCACCCAACTGGCAGAGTTCTACGGCGTTAATGTTGAGGAAGTGGCCAACCTTGACGACGATCTGGTCATCGATTTCGAGTTCGGCGGGCTGTCCCAGTTCGTTGACTACGAATACTATCGCGTCAAATACTCGCAGGAACTGGCCACCGACCTCCAGATTGACGTTAAGGACGTAGCCAAGCTCGACGGCAAGGATATTCTCAAACACCTGTACAGCAAGGACTTCGATCCCAACTTCAAACTGTCTGGCATCGATTTCGCCGGCTATAGCGCTAAATACGCCAAAGAACTGGCCAAGGAGTTCGGCATTGACGTCAAAGATGTCTTCAAGCTCGACAAACACGAGGTCAAGGACTTCATGTTCGGCAAAGGCAAGGACAAAGGTCTGAACCTCTCCGAGTTCGTCGATGTCGAGTTCTACCGCCAGTACCAAGCAGGTGAAATCACCTTGAACTACCGCGCTGACAGCGTTTACAACGTCAGCCCTCAAAAGGTTGCGGACTTCATGCTCAATGAAGGTCTGGAGCAAGGGCTGAGCACCTCGCCGGCGGTTGACCTGGAGTGGTATCGCACCACCTACGCGCAAGCGCTGGAAGCCGACAAACAATCCGTCGATATCGACGCTAACGGCGACATCGATAACAAGGAGCTGTTTGACTTCGTGACCGGTGCGGGTTTGGAAAAAGGCAACAGCCCGTCACAGGCGGTTGACATCGCCGAGTACCGCGAGATCCACGCCAGCGACTTGCTCACGCAGTACAGTGCTACCTCGATCGATCAGGTCAGCAACAAAGAAACCCTCGACTACATGCTGTCCGGTGGCTTGGAAAAAGGCTACAAACCCTCCTCGAAGCTTCAGGACTTCGATGAGTACAAAGCCGCTAACGCGGAGGTACTCATCCAGCAATACGGCGTCACTGCGATTGAAGAAATCACCTACCAGGAGACTTTCGAGTACATGGTGGGTCTGGGCAAGGAAGCCGGTGTTGACCCCTTCCTCGGATAGTGCCGGTTAAGAAACCGGGTTTCTCTGCCTCTCCCGCTCAATTTTTAGGAGGGAAACCCAAAAGAAACCCGGTTTCTGAGATTTGGGCGCTTGACCTGCCCCTGGAAACCCCTAATTAAAACCGCAGATGGACGCAGATAAACGCGGATAAACCCCGCACTATCTGCGTCCATCTTCGTTTCTCTGCGGTTTAAAATGTTAAAATAAATTGGCGAGCGAGCGAAAACAATGGTTTGGCCAGCGGGACACGTCTTGCAAAACGGCAAGTACATCATCGAAAAAAAGATAAGAGAAGGCAGCTTTGGCATCACCTATCTTGCCAGAGAAACCGCCGGCAATTTAACCGTTATCAAAACTCTCAATGATGAAGTGCGGCAGCGCCGGGACTTCGCCAAAGTTCAGCAGGATTTCCTCAATGAGGCGCTGCGTCTGGCAAAATGCAGCCACCCTCATATCGTGCGGGTCGATGAGTTAATCTGCGAGGAGTCTTTCTGGTGCATAGTGATGGAGTACATTGACGGCACGGATTTGGCAACCCGCATTGAAACCCGGGGCGCTTTACCGCTGTCTGAAGCTCTCCTCTACACCCGCCAAATTGGGGACGCTCTCACTGCAGTTCACAAGCAGGGATTTTTGCACCGAGATATCAAACCGCTCAACATCCTGTTGCGGAAAGATAAAGTTGAAGCTGTTTTGATTGATTTTGGTATCGCTCGCGAGTTTACCCCAAATCTCACCCAAATCCACACTCTGTATTTCTCCGATGGCTTTGCGCCTATTGAGCAGTACGACCGGCGAGCGATTCGCGGCGCTTATACTGATGTTTATGGTTTGGCTGCTACGCTTTACGCTATGGTCACTGCTAAGGTTCCTGAATATGCCCCTTCTCGAGATCGCAGCACTGTCAAACACAAAACTGACTCTTTAATCCCGCCCAAAGAGCTCAACCCGCTCCTCAGCGACCGGCTGAACGAGGCTCTCCTCCTGGGTTTGGCTCTGGAGCCAGAAAATCGCCCCCTGTCTGTGGTAGAGTGGTTAAAACTCTTGGATGCGGATAGCTCCGCTCCCTCTCTGATTGCGCCCCCACCGGCTCCTGAATCCACTCCCCCACAACCCCCTCCAGAAACCCCTCGCTGGACTTCTGCAGTGGGAATGGATTACAGCAAGTTGCGCGACTCGCTCGCCACCGGCAACTGGGAAGACGCCGATATGGAAACGGCGTCTCTCATGCTTCAAGTTGCCGGTCGCGAAAAAGAAGGCCGGCTGGATCTAGAAGATGTTAAAAAATTTCCCTGTCGCGACTTGCGCACTATTGACTCTCTCTGGGTAGAATACAGCAAGGGGCGTTTCGGTTTTAGTGTGCAAAAGCGCATCTGGAAACAGGTTGAAAAAAATTACGAGGAGTTTGGCGATCTCGTCGGGTGGCGTCGCGCCAGCACTTGGCTGCCTTACTCTGAACTCTCTTTCAACGCTGCAGCTCCCGAAGGCCATTTTCCAACTTGGGGACGCCGGGGGCGTTTGTGGAGTTTTCTGGCGGAACGGCTTGTAAAATGCAGTTTGTGATTGGAACCGCCAAGACGCCAAGACCGCCAAGATATAGCCTAATTTTTTAGGCGGATATTAGAAGATTTGGAAATCTATAAGTTCTGTCAGGATAGATAGTGGCTGGATGAAGATTTTTATAATACGGTTGAATAGTTATGTAATGGGAGTTTGGCGGTAAAGGTCGCCCCCTGCCCGAGTCCGGGGCTTTCCACGCAGACAGTACCGCCGTGGAGTTCTACGAGGTGGCGGACGATGGCTAGCCCCAGCCCTAAGCCACCGTGCTGGGTGATGCCTTCAGCTTGGCGGAAACGCTCGAAGACGTAGGGCAAAAAGTCAGGGCTGATTCCGATGCCGGTGTCGGCTACCTGGATTTGGGCGCAGGGCGCTGGGGGATTTTGGATGCCCGGTGTGCGTTGCGCCCGGTATCGATCGCCACGATGACGATAGGCGAAGCTTGAACCAGCGGTTGCAGCAATTCGGTCGTTTCCCGCAGCGCTCGCTCTGCAAGCACGCGCCCGGGGATGTCGCGCCAGCAGACAGCCAAACCCTCACCCTGTTTGGCAGCGCGGACGTCGTAAAATCGGCTCTGGCACTGCAGGCTGTCAGCGTCCGGGCAAATCGCCGATTCTTTGACAAGTGGGGAGCCGGTTTCCACCACTCGGCAGCATTCCTCAAAAAGCCCTGTTTGCCGGACAGCCGGCTGCAGTTCCAGCAGGCGCTTGCCAATCTGTTCCTTTTGAGTTATTCGGCTGTTCAGGCAAGCTGCGGCGCTGACACACTCGATGAGAATTTTCTATAGCACTGTGTCTGGCGTGGCGGAAATTCTCAGGGGAAGTCTTTCCTTTGACTGGATAGTCCGTGGCTCCGCTTTTCATGGCAGCCACAGCAACTGACTCATTTCCCTGACCTGTCAGCATCACCACCGGCGGGGTATTTTTGTCGGGCTGAGCTCTCAACTCCGACAGGAACTCGAAGCCATCTAAATCTGGCAGCCGTAAATCCAGCAAAACAACATCCAGATCCGGCTGATCGCACAGTTCCAGCCCCCTTTTGCCAGAATCCTCCTCCACAACGGTATAGGTGTATTTGGAATCTTGCAGCAGGTATCGCCGGTAGGTCGCCCGGTCTTCCGGGCTGTCATCTATAATGAGAATTTTCCGGTGCCGGTCAGCCATTATCTTTTTACCTCGTGGGGGAGAATAACCGCTTCAAACCAGTAGTCTATTAAAAGCCGGACTGTTTTTCTCAGTTTATCTAAATCGATGGGGTTTGACGATGTAGCCGTTGGCACCATTCCTGTAACAGGTTTCAATATCCTTGGGATTGGCGGATGTGGTGAAGACCGGCACGGGAATGATTTTGAGGCTGTCATCTTGAGTGATTTCCAAAGATGACCTCTTGTTTGCCGGGAACCGGCCTGTTGAGTGGGATCGGGATGAGTGAGGGGCGGGGCGCTGTTTTGGGGTCAGTGTATTCGCCGGTGCGGTAAAGCAAGTCTAAAGCCTCATCTCCTCTGTGCAGCGATAAAGCGGTATAGTTATGGAGGATTTGCTGATTGTCCGCACAGCTGGAAAATCTCGATCGCTGCCCTCAATCATAAGTATGAGTTCAGTTAAATAACCCAAGGTGCTGCCCCTTGGAAGCAGAGCCTCCAAAGCGGCATTCCCAGGCAGAACCTGGGAACGAGGGGAAGGAGGGGACGGGGGTAAAACAGCTGTGAGGTGTTATTCTTAATAATTTTACACTAAAAGCAGCGGGGTGAAAACATTCTGCGGGTTGAATTTGGGAGAAGCCGGCAGCGGTTGCCGGGAAGACGGATATAAAGCAACCCACTGAAATTGGAGTGAGGGGCACCAGCGGTGGGGGCTGGTGCCGGGGAATCAGAGCTTTTTCTTCTTTTTGAAGAGGTTGGGGGGAGGTTCGTAAGGGGGGATTTCCGTCCCAGGTTGGGCCGGCATTTGGCGAGGGGACGTTTTTTGTTCCTGCGGTTTGCCGCCCTTTTTCTTCTTGGCTTTTTTAGGTTCTTCCACAGGAGGAAGCTCGAACACGACTTGAGCGATAAAAGTGGCGTCCTCCAGGATCAGCTTGTTTCCCTCGCGGCACACGTCGAGATCCCAGAACTGGCCATTGACATTTCCGGGCAAGAACCCTTCAATACCCAAAGTGAAGGGCTGGTATTTTTTTCTCAGGGCTTTTTCGGCAGGGATGACATTGCGGTGGATGCGGACAGTGATAATGCCGGTGTGGCTGTCTTGAGAGACTATCTCGCCGCGAACCGAGAAATAGTCTACGCCTTCGATATCTTCGATGGTTTGCCCTTCCACTGGCAGCCGCAAGGTTTTCAGCTGCATGTGCAGGTGGTTATCTGCGGTTCGTGGCCAAGCCACCCAGACGCGCTCTTCTTCGACAAGCAGTTCCGGCTGCACCTTAGTGAGCCAGCCGGCATTCTCTGTGAGGTTGGCGGACATTACGGTGCCGTCATGCGTTAGCAGGGTGCCTCTGGTGATTTTGTTTTGGCTGGGCAGATAGCGCCCGCGCACGAGACCGATCGCCCGATACTCTAAGGGCGAGAAAGGGGGCAGCAAGACGGGGTTTGACATACGCAAGTAGCTCCAACTTCCATATCTTCACTTATTTTCTGTCGCAGCATGGCAGAATGGTCGGGTAGTTTTATCTCAACAGTCCGAGCCGGGATAATTTTTTCCCCAGCCCGCCGGCTGGCTGGGTTAGTTAAGATATTCTAAGTGCAAAGCTAAACGCAAAATTTACTCTTGCGCTTCTGTTTCTGCCGGCTGTGCCGCTACCCGGCGTCAGCGGTGGGGGGGGCATTGAATGGCGCAGGTGTCAAAGCCTGTTCGACAGCGTGCACTCAAGTGATCAGCCAATATCGAGAGCCAGATGACACCCAAAAGCGATTCTTCCAAGTCCATCCCACCTGAGTCCAATTTAACGCTTGCCAGTCCGGGCGGTGCCGGTGGGGGAGATGAAGACGGTGAAGCCACGGAGTCCAAAGCGGCTGTCGTCCCCACCGGCTCGCAGGAACCGCAGCCGCCTTCCACCCAGCTCTCTCCCCCCACCGCACAGGTGCCGGCTGGCGTGTGGAAGGCTAACCCGAGTGCGGCGGTCTTGGCGGGAGCGGGTCTGGCGCTTCTGGGGGTGGCCATTAACAGTCCCTGGCTGGGACTGTCGGGTGCCTTCTTAGCGCTGCTGGTATCCGTCGCGCTGATATGGCCAAAGGTGCTGTCGCTGCTGGCGCAATTGCTCTTGCCGCAACAGCTTTCCCTAGTCGTGGCCACTGTGGGAATAGCCGTGGCAACCTTGAGCTTCCTGAAGTTCCTGGGTTTCTCCGAACGCCTGGTCAGTTGGAGTCGGCAGATTCAGTGGGATGCCTTCGGAAGCCTAGCCGAGTGGTTTGGAGCCCTCGGGCAAATCTTGATTGCCATTTTAGCGGTGTACATTGCTTGGCAGCAGTATGTGATTTCTCGGGATCTCACCCTAGAGCAAAACCGCTTGACGAGCCAGCAAAACATTCTCACCCAGCAGCAGACGATTGACGCCTACTTCCAGGGGATCTCCGATCTTGCCTTAGATGACGAGGGATTGCTAGAAGACTGGCCCCAAGAGCGAGCCTTTTCCGAAGGGCGCACTGCAGCCATTCTCGGCAGTGTGGACGCCGCCGGCAAAGCCAAAGTCCTGCGGTTTTTGTCGCAGTCCAAATTGCTCACCCCCCTGAAGCGCGACCGGCATTTGGGACGCCCCATCCTCAACGGCAACGGGGGTTACGAGGAGGACCGCGACAGCGGTGTCCGCGTTATCGATCTCGGGGTGATGCTGGCGGGGGCGGACGTTTCTGGCACCGACTTGCGCTGGACAGAATTGAGCGACGCCAATCTCATCAGAGCCAACCTCAGCCGCTGCGACTTGGTGAAAGCCAACCTCGCCCGCACTATCTTGTACGAAGCCAATCTTGCCGGTGCTGACTTGAAGGGCACCCGCCTGTTTTACGGCGACGCTAAGACGGCAAGCCCCCGCAGCCGCACCGAATTGCCGGACTACAATACCGGCGAGCACACCGGCGCTGTGATTGAGAACGCTGATTTCAGCGGCGCGCAGCGGCTGTCTGAGGATCAGCGCTACTACTGCTGCGCTTGGGGCGGCTCTAAAACCCGAGCCACCATTCCGGGGGGTTGCGAAGGCATTGCCAACAAATTAGGCCGGTAGTAGTAGGGTGCGTGCGCCCCGCGCGCGCGCAGCTGACGATCCTATTTACAAAAGTGGCAGGCTCCCTGCCGCGAGTGGGGACGGAATTGCCCCACTTAAGAGTCATGTTCCTCCGGCGGGAAAATTCCCCGCTTCTTGCGGGCTTCCATCGCTCTCTCGAGCATTTCTAGCAGTCCGGGCGCTTCTTCTTGCAGGGTGAGCAGCAGTCTTTCTCCGATTTCTTCATCCCCCGGATCTACCCCGGTTTCCATCACCTGTTGCAGGCGGGGCATCGCCACATCATCCACAATCTGAATTAAGCCACTCAGGCAGCGGTTGAACTGCCTTTCTGTTAAAATAGAATCTTCCAAGGGAAATTCAATAATCGCCCTAATTTCTCCATCCGACGGGTCGTACTCCCACTGGAGCATTTTAGTCTCCCAAGAAATGCAGAGCATTGTCTGGAGAATGGCATCTTTATAAGGATGCTCGTGGACTCCTGACAGCACTTGTGGGGCGAATAGCTTAAAAAATTCTCCGTCCTCATCTAGCTGGATCACGATCAGGAAGTCCTCTACATTTTCAGCATAAACTCCCGTAATAATTCGACTATTTTCTTCGTCTAACTCGTATTCCCAACCTTTTCCGTCCAGATAGCGGGCAATCTGTTGCAAAGTCGCCCCCATGAAAGCCTCCTGAGTAAACAAATTTTTATGACGCCAAGATGCCGGTTGCAGCGGTAGGGGTTAGATGGCCAATTTTAGGGGTTCAAAAATAGACGCTAATACCATTTGCCATGCGGTCGCCGGATATGCTACAATGGAAAGGCGAGAACTTCAACTCTACACTGCAAGCAGTCAGGCCGGTACAATCACCTTGAATCCCTGTCAGGGATGGAAACAATCATAGCAAAATCTTATCCGCTCCCGTCAGCTGATTCAGCCGTTTCGGAATCGCCTGCGGGAGCTACCCTCGTTCCTGGTTGCCAGAAAGCTGACGCCTGAATGTCATTTTCAGGCGTTGCTAGGGAACGAGGAAGTGCGGGGAATGAACTGGAGCTATTCGCCCACAGAGACGGTTTGGCCTGTTTCAGCTGACCGGCGGGCGGCATCAGCCACTTTCAGGGAGTGCAAGCTGGCTCTTGGTGTCACATACAGAGGCGTACCCTCAGTTAGACGATCGAGCACCATTTTAGTGTCTTTGGCAAACATGCCCCGCCTCGGGCCCACCTCCACCGGCACGCTCTCATCTGAGCTTCTGATTCGCCCAACGTCGCCGTCGAAGATCAGGGTGCCCCGATCTCCGTGCACTTCAAACAAGCGCTCCTCTTTCCAGAAGGTTTCGCCTTTGCCATAAACGACTTCCGCGATAGCGCCGCAGGTGAAGCGCAACTGGGCTGCGCACAAACAGGCGGTAAAATAGGGGGGGTCAGCGGTGTGCCGGGGGGCGTCCCAAAACCGGGCCTGACAGCTGACCGTGGCCACAGTTCCAAACAGGTCTGTGAGCCGGTGCAGTCGGGAAAGGGCACCGGCGAGGGGAAAGCCAAACAGGTCCAGCTGGTAAGTCCAGCGGCGGGGTGCCGGTCGCTGGGGGCTGACAGTGCAGTAGCGGGCGTAAAAAACTTCGCCAAGTGCGGGCATTGATTTTACTGCAGCTTGGTGCACCCCGCCCAGAAGTTCAATGTGCTCGACGTGCAGCAGCAAGCCGGTTCTCTGGGCCAAAGCAATCAGTTGCTCGGCCTCAGCGGGATCTAAGGAGAGGGGATATTCCACCACCACATGCTTGCCTGCTTCCAGAGCAGCCCGGGCCATCGCCCCGTGATCGCGACTGATGGTGGAAATGATCGCCAGATCGAGATCCTCGCGCTCCACCAGCTTGCGCCAAGAGACGGCAGCTTCAGCTTGGAAGGTTTGGCTGAACGCCTCAGTTTTTTCTGGCGTGTGACCGGCAACCGCCACCAGAGTGGCTCGCGGATCGGCAAGCATTGCTTCGGCACGCAGCTTGGCGGCGTAGCCGGTGCCGGCCAGCCCCACCCGAATGGGCGAGCCTAAGCCGGCATTTAGGGGTTTTTGGGGCATTTTTGGGCCTATAGTCCGAGTTTTTGGGGTTGTGTGCCTGTTTCAGTCCCGTTTCCGGGATTCACGCGCCTTGACGCCTTTTTTCTTTTTTTCAATTCTTGGTAGGGATTTATACAAACCCATACTGCTGATTGAGCATAATAGCACATTCCCCGACTTTGCTTGTATTCGACCGGGCGTGAAAATCGCCACACACCGCCACAGAGCCCAGGCGCGTCGGGCGGCGGCAGGAGGGGGGACGCACCCCACGACACGGCCCCAGTCCGGGTGGCCAGGGCCACCCCCGCACCCCAAGTATAAGCAATCCAGATTTAATTAGAAAAAGTTATAACGAATACCATTGGGAAAAATGGCCGGCCAGTGTTGCGGTGTGTATTTTTTCCCCTAATATCAAAAATGAAGCGCACCTAAGAGCGTGCCGCCGGCTTAAATCTTGCCCGCGAGCGAGCATTAGGTAAACTTATAATTTAGGCGATGACTTGAGAGGAACGCTGCATGGCAACTTACAAGGTGACGTTGGTCAACGAAAAAGAAGGGCTGAACGAGACGATTGAAGTGCCCGACGACGAGTTAATTCTGGATGCTGCTGAGGAAGCCGGACTGGATCTGCCCTACTCCTGTCGCGCCGGTGCTTGCTCCACCTGTGCTGGCAAGATCACCGCAGGGACAGTGAATCAGTCCGATCAGTCTTTCTTGGATGACGATCAAATTCAAGCTGGGTATGTCTTGACCTGCATTGCATACCCCACCTCTGACTGCACCATCGAAACCCACAAAGAAGAGGATCTGTACTAAAAGTGTTCCCTCCCTCGGCGCTCGCCAGAAATTCAACTCGCGCCTGAGTTTTTCAGGCCCCAACCGGAATGAGCAACCGTGGCAAATCTTTGAGTCTTTAAACGGATGCCTTCTTTGACACAGGCAGGGAATTCAATTTTATAGAGACTTGAGGATCAGGGGCGTCGTGTGGCGTCCCTGATTCCTTTTGGTATCTTTTAAGGGCGAGTCAATTTCAAATGCCCCTCGCCGTCGCCCACCTGCAATCGCTGGCCTCCGATATAGCACTGGGCTTTTTGATTCCTGCGCAACTGTCACGCTCAGCTTGCTTTGGGAGTGGAGTGAAGGATCTGGAGAGATTCTTCCCTCTCTTGTCAGGGAAGGAACAAACTAGCGCCAGCTTTTGGGGCGCTCCCTCACCCAGAGCCAAGCCGCAGTCCCAGCACCCAAAAATTGCCGGGTGCGCCGAAAGGTGATATAATTTGGCTTCCGCTGCTCTGTGCCGGCACAGTGGAAGCTGAGAGCCGGCGGGCTCGACCAACCCATTTTGCCCAGCTTGTCACAGCCGGTTGGACTGATGCCGAGCAGCTGTTCGCGGCACGCACCCCAGGACACGGCCCCAGTCCGGGCGGGCCCGGGACACACAGCTATCCCACACCGAAGGTATAAGCAATTGAAATTAAATTAGAAAAACTTATAATGAATACCATTGGGAAAATCTGCGTGCGAGCGTGTTGCCAGGTGGAGCTTTTCCCGTACTATCAAAAAGGAAGCGCACCTAAAAGCATGCCGCCGGCTTAAATCTTGCCTTGGCGCAGCCATTAGGTAAATTTATAATTGACGCGATTACTGGAGAGGAACACTGCATGGCAACTTACAAGGTTACGTTAAAGACCCCCGATGGGGACAAGACTATTGATGTGCCCGACGACGAGTACATTGTGGATGCGGCGGAGGAACAAGGGATCGACCTGCCCTACTCCTGTCGCGCCGGTTCTTGCTCCACCTGTGCTGGCAAGCTCGTCAGCGGGACAGTAAACCAGGATGACCAGAATTTCTTGGATGACGATCAAATTAAGGCTGGGTTTGTCTTGACCTGCGTTGCCTACCCCACCTCTGACTGCACCATCCTCGTTGACCAAGAAAGCGAACTGTAGTAAAGAGTTTTCGTTACCTCGGCGCTCGGAAGAAATTCAGCTCACGCCTGAGTCTTTCAGGCGGCACCAGACAGGGATGAGCGTTAGCTGCAATGGTTTGAGTCTTTAAACGGATGCCTTCTTTGACCGGCGCTCTGAATTGAATTTTTTTTTGAGACTTCAGGAGCGGGGGCGTCGTGTGGCGTCCCCGATTATTTTTGCCCTCTTTTCAGGGCCATTTAATAATGTCCGGATGAATCGCTCATCTGCAATCCTTGCCCTCCCATAAATTTATGGCTGGCGCAACCGCCAGCGTTCGCCGCGCTCCGAGCACTCAAAAACTGCCGGTTGCGCCGAATGGTGATATACTCTAGCAGGGCTTCACAGTGCCGGCACAGGAGAAGCCAAGAATGCCGTGGCTCGACCCCCCCATTTTGCCCAGCGTGTTTTGAGCCGGTTGGACTGACGCTGACCCGTTCGCGGGACGCACCTCACGACACGGCCCCAGTCCGGACGGGCCCGGGCCACACAGCCCCGAAGGTATAAGCAATTGAGATTAAATTAGAAAAAGTTATAACGAATCCCATTGGGAAAATCTGCGTGTTCAGTGTTGCCAGGTGGATCTTTTCCCGTACTATCAAAAAGGAAGCGCACCGAAAAGCATGCCGCAGGCTTAAATCTTGCCTTGGAGCAGCCTAGGTAAATTTATAATTGACGCGATTACTTGAGAGGAACACTGCATGGCCACTTACAAGGTTACGTTAAAGACCCCCGATGGGGAGAAGACGATTAACGTGCCCGAGGACGAGATCATTCTGGATGTTGCTGAGGAAGAAGGGATCGACTTGCCCTACTCCTGTCGTGCCGGTGCTTGCTCCACCTGTGCTGGCAAGATCGTAAAGGGGACAGTTGACCAGTCTGACCAGTCTTTCTTGGATGACGATCAAATTGAAGCTGGGTGGGTCTTGACCTGCATTGCCAAGCCCACCTCTGACTGCACCATCGAAACTCACAAAGAAGAGGATCTATCGTAAACCGTTGTCGATACTTCGGCGCTCAGAATAAATTCAACTGACGTCTGAGTCCTTCAGACCCCACCCGACAGGGATGAGCAACCGGGGCAATGGTTTGAGTCTTTAAACGGATTCTTTCTTTGACCGGCGATCTGAATTGAATTTTTTTCTGACTTCAGGAGCGGGGGCGTCCTGTGGCGTCCCCGATTATTTTGGCCTTCTTTTCTGGGCCGTTTAAGAATGTCCGGATGAATCGCTCATCTGCAATCCTTGAGCGCCGGTTTTGCAATCTGAGAAACCGGGTTTATTTTGGCTGGAATAGAAACCCAGTTTTTCCCCGTCAAATGCGACGGTAGCTCCCCAAACGGCAGCCAAACCGCACCGGCACTTGGGCGAATATCACATAATACCACAAACTGGGTTTCTTTGCAGGAGAGGGACTAAAATTTTGCCTTCCAGCCGCAGGGCGGCTACCTGCGACAGCCCCCAGTTTCTTCCCGCACAAAAAAATACAAGACCCGCGCTCTAGAACGGCGGGTCGCGCCAGAAGGTAATAGAATCGCTCAGCGGCTGGATTTGGCTGCCCGGATAGTAGAAGCTGAGAATGCGCTCGCTCGACCACCCCATTTTGGCGAGCTTGTAGGAGCCGATTTGACTCATGCCGACGCCATGCCCGAATCCCCCTCCAACAAAAGCGTAGCCCTTCAGGCTTTTGCTGTCGTTGCTGTCCTTTTTGTACACCGGCTCGACATAGAACAGAGTGCTCAAAGGGGCGTAAAATGCCCTGAGAATCTCATCTTTTTCCAGTTCAATAACGCCGGCGTCGGTTTGCACTGTCATTTTCAGAGCCCGACCGCTTCTGGAGCGCTGCACCACCTGGAGCTGCTCAATGGTTTTAAAGTTAGCCAGGGGATGTTTTTTATCCTGTAGATAGTTCCTCAAGTCTTTGTTCATATTTTCCAGCTTGCTCTCCTCGCGCCAGCGGAAGAGCTCCTTGCCTTCCTCATTAAATCCCTTCTTGAGGCTAATAAACCGCCGGAAGTTATCTTCGTTTTCTAAACTCTGGCTCGACAGATCCCAAACATTGCCGGGGGCGTCGATCACGGTTTGCAGGTAAGGGCGCTCCGGACCGTGCCAGATGTCGCTGAAGGGAGCGGTGACGCCGCCGCTAGTTGAATAGTACAGGGCGTCAACCAGCTCGTTTTTATACGTCAGCACCTGACCGGCGGTGGCGGCGATCGCCCGGTCGGCATCCGCCCAGGTGCCGGTCAGTCCTTTGTAAACCTGGCAGTTGGTATTGGCACATATCTGGTAGCCGTCTGTGACAAACCGGCGCAAGTTCCGCAGCACATAGGTGCGAGCGAGAATGGCTTGCGCTTCTACCGACGCATACGGAGCCTCGCCCCCAATTTCATGGGGGACGACACCTCGCAGATAGGTTTCTAGCGGCACTTGGTTAACCAAGGTGTAGGTGCCGTAAGCGTTCGGCTGCAGCCGCAGAGTTCCTGGATACAGGCGCTCCGACTTTTTGTCTTTGCCTTGCTTGAACTGAATCGCGCCGGTGCCGGCGGCAATCTCCAGCTGCGGTGCGCTGTAGCGCTTGCCGCTCACAGTCCAAGTCGGTGCCGGTGCGGCTCGAACGATGTTCGTCTCCAGGTATGCCTTTTTGTCCCCCTGCGCTTGCAGGCTCTGCAGCAGCAACCGCCGCACTAAGGGGCTGCTGTATGCGTCGCGCTTGGCCCACACCTGCCACCGGCGCGGTTGGGCAATTTCCACCTCTATCCCTTTAGCTCGCCACATGCTGGCTGTTTCTTCCGCACTCTCAAAGCTGCGGTAGGTGCCCAGCACCAGCCGCTCGTCCACCCCCGGAGAGGGCAGCGGTTCCATCTGGATTTCCAGCTTGACTTCGTTTGCTCTCACAGACACCGGCTCACCGTTGCTGTTAAAGTTCAGCGTCAGCCGGTCTCCAAACCGCGCTTTCAGCGTCAGCTCGTCGTTTGGTTTCGCCCCGAACCGCTGCACTACCCCGACTTGCAGCTCTGTATCTTTGGGCGTCTGCGCCGGCGCGTGGCTGCCGGTCAGTCCCAGCAGCCACAATGACGCAATCGCGGTTCCCGACAAGTAGATTAACCACTTGCCAATGCCGGCGCGGCGCTTGGGTTGGGCTGGCACAACAATCTGCGTCAAGGCGTCACCTGTTTGCTGCATGGACTGTCTCACAAAAATCCTTCTCTGGATAGAAGGCGCATTTCTGGGGCGCTTGTAAACCACCTTAATATAAATTAAACGCTTGCGGCAAGATGTGCGGCTGTGTCCCTTGTAACACTATCCTCTTAAGTTCTGCTGAAAAATCAGCTTTTCGCTAGCGCGGCGCTCGTCAGCCAGTGGCCCGTTACAGCCATTATACGTCACCAGCGCTTAAATTTTGCCTAAATTCATTAAACGGATAACAGCCCGGGTTTCTCCGGTCAGGATTTCTTGACTGCCGGCTGGCAAGTCGAAGTCATTACGAGTATGATTATAAGAGAAGCGAGAGCGAGGAGATAGGCCATGAGGATTGAGGAGATTCCCCTAAAAGAGATTCGCCGCCCCTTGCCGAGAGAGAATGACCAAGCCAAGGTGGCCGCCTTGATGCAGTCCATTAAAGAAATCGGACTGCTGGAACCGATTGACGTGCTGGAAGTCGATGGACAGTTCTACGGGTTTTCTGGCTGCCACCGGTTCGAGGCGGTGCAGCGCCTGGGCTGCGAGACGATTCGCTGCAAAGTCCGCCGCGCCACCCGTTCCGTGCTGCAGGCGCACCTGGCCTGAGCGGGCCTGTCTTGCAAATTAGATGCAGAACAGTTAAGCGGCACCAGCCACACAAGCCGGTGAACTTTATAGTTAAAAGAGAACGTGTTATGCAGCTTCAAGACAAATCCATGAAAATAGACATCGGAATTGACGAAAAGGCGAGAGCTGAAATTGCCGAGGGACTGTCGAGGCTCCTCGCTGACACCTACACGCTATACCTCAAAACACATAACTTTCACTGGAACGTCACCGGCCCAATGTTCCAGACCTTGCACCTGATGTTTGAGGCGCAGTACACCGAACTGGGGACAGCAGTTGACGTAATTGCCGAGCGGATCAGGGCGTTGGGCTTCCCCGCCCCCGCCACTTACAGTGACTTCACCCGGTTAAGCTCAATTCCAGAGACTGCCGGTGTCCCCAAAGCTTCGGAGATGATCCGGCTGCTAGTGGAAGGGCAAGAAGCAGTAGTGCGGACTGCGCGGTCGATTTTCCCCAAAGTGGATGAGGCCAATGACGAGCCCACAGCAGACTTGCTGACCCAGCGGATGCAAGTGCACGAAAAAACCGCCTGGATGTTAAGAAGCCTGCTGCAAGAGTAAAGGCTAGCGGGCAGAAGTTTCAGGTGTCAGGCGTCGGGTTTCTGGTTTCAGATGTCCTGCGGAGAAACCCGGTTTCTTAAAGAAACCGGGTTTCTGGGGCGCAGTTTCAGATCTCCCCCCAACTGGCACCTGAGATTGTTTGGCTCTCCCGCACTTGTGCTGGAAAATCCTATTTTTTGGCCGCAGGGCACAGGGCGCGGGAAATGCCTTATCCAGGAACCGCTGGCTACTAAGAAGTTTTACTCATCACCAAAAGTCCGGAAGAGATCATTTTTTCCCACTTTTTCTTGAAATTTTACCCTTGATAGCGGTTCTCAGTTGGATGAACTATGGCCCATAAACCCGGTTTCTTAAAGAAACCGGGTTTCTCAGTACCCTATATAAGGCTAGAGCTGTCTGATAGTAAAAGGGGATTTAAAGTGCTAAATTATTTCTTAAGCCGGCCTAACCTGTGGGGCTCACCGGCTCAAGCAGTCGGAAGTAAAAAGACCTATAACAGAAGCAGACATGACGGAAGAAAAGAAAGAACTGACAACCAGTGGGGGAATCCCGGTCAGCGACAACCAGAACTCCCTGACGGCGGGAAATCCTGGCCCGATTTTGCTCCAGGACTTCTACTTGCTAGAAAAACTGGCGCACTTTAACCGCGAGCGGATTCCGGAACGAGTCGTTCACGCCAAAGGTGCGGGAGCCGGCGGATACTTCGAGGTGACAGCAGACGTCACCCAGTGGACAAAAGCGAAATTCCTAGAAACAGTTGGCAAGCAGACGCCGGTATTCGTTCGGTTTTCCACGGTTGGCGGTGAAAAAGGCTCCGCCGACACAGCCCGTGACCCGCGAGGGTTTGCGGTGAAATTTTACACCGAAGAAGGGAACTACGACATCGTGGGCAATAACACGCCGGTGTTTTTCATCCGCGACCCGATGAAGTTTCCGGATTTAGTCCACAGCCAGAAGCGGAATCCGCAAACGAATTGCAAAGATCCAAACGCGATCTGGGACTTTTTCTCCCTGACTCCAGAATCCATTCACCAGGTAACGATTCTCTATTCAGATCGCGGCACGCCCAAGTCGTACCGGCACATGCACGGGTTCAGCAGCCACACGTTCAAGTGGATTAATGCTGAAGGAAAAGCGGTGTGGGTGAAGTATCACTTCAAAACTGAACAGGGGGTTGAGAATTTCACGCGAGAAGAGGCAACTCGGGTGTCGGGAGAAGACCCGGATTCGGCAACGCGGGACTTGTTCAATGCCATAGCCGGCGGCGAATACCCAGCCTGGAAGGTTTGCGTGCAGATTATGCCGGAAGAATACGCCGGTACCTACCGCTTCAATCCCTTCGACATCACCAAGGTTTGGTATTATGAAGATTATCCGCTGATTCCGATTGGCCGGCTGGTTCTCAATCGCAATCCAGAGAATTACTTTGCGGAAGTGGAGCAGGTGGCTTTTTCGCCATCTAATGCGGTTCCGGGAATCGGCTTCTCGCCAGATAAAATGCTGCAAGGACGCCTGTTTGCCTATCCAGACGCGCACCGCTATCGCTTGGGGGCGAACTTTGCCGAGCTGCCGGTGAACTGCCCGCACGCCCGCAAGGCGATGAACTACCAGCGAGATGGGGCGATGCGGTTTGATGACAATGGGGGCAGCAGCGTCAACTACGAGCCTAACAGTTTTGCCGGCCCGACGGAAGTGCCGGCATATAAAGAGCCGGCAGTGGGGGTTGCCGGTGTGGCTGACCGCATTCCATTCCACCGCGACGATAATGATTTCGCGCAAGCCGGTGCGCTCTATCGCGTTCTGAAAGAAGATGAAAAAGCTCGGCTTGTGGACAATATTGTCGATGCGATGAAGCCGGCGTTGCGGGAAATCCAGCTGCGGCAAATCTCGCACTTCTACAAGGCAGATCCGGACTACGGCACCCGTGTCGCTCAGGGGCTTGGCATCGACCTCCAAGAAGTGCTGTAACTCTCTCTCTCTTTATATCGCAGCACCAGTTGAGCAATGCGGCTGGCGCTTCCCGATCCAGAAGTAGGGTGCGTTCCTGGGGAACGCACCCTACTTTGGATTTAAAATTTTGGATGCCCGGATTTAAACCCCGGACATCGAGGGGTTTTCGTCGGGCGGAAAAAATACTGTCTGTCTCAAGTTGGTATAAGTAAAATGGCCCAATCTGCGAGTCCGGATTACGCCTCTCAGTTGCAGCGCCTGATGCAGCAGGCGGGGTTTTCTAGTTTGAAGGCGCTCAGTGAAAAAGCTGGAGTGTCGGAGCTGCAGCTGATTCGGCTGCGGCGGGGGCTGGCTGTGCAAACGCGAGTCGATACCTTGGTGAAAATTAGTGAGGCGTTGGGGATTTCCCTGACTGAGTTGCTGGCGGCGTTTTCGGATGTGGCACCGGCACCCTCTCCGGATGCGGCGCTGCAGCAGGAGTGCCGGCGTTTGCAAGTCCAGTTGGAGCTGCAGCGAGAGTCTCTGCTGCAGGAGTTCGTGCTCTCTAGCGTGCAAGTGCTGGAATCTTGGATGCTGCAATGGCCAACAGCGGCTCGGGCGGCGCAGCAAGTGCCCATAAGTGGGCCCGCCTTGCCGGCGGCGAGATTGCTGCCTCTGGTGCGCCCGGTGGAGCTGCTGCTGCAGCAGTGGGGGGTGGAGGCGCTCGCGCCGGTGGGGGAAAAAGTGCCTTACGATCCCCAGTGGCACCAGCTGATGGAGGGCACTGCTGAGCCTGGAGAGCCGGTGCTGGTGCGCTACACCGGCTACCGGCAAGGGGACAAGCTTCTTTTCCGCGCTAAGGTTAGCCCGTTGAAGGAAGTGGAAAAAAGGAAGAAGGAATGAGGTGAGCGCCATATCCCTGAGAAACGCTTAGAAACCAGGTTTCGCCGAAGTTGCCTGGTTTCTCTGTCCCACAAGGAGCCCCGGAACGAGAATAAACGTTTTTGAACACGGTCTGGGGTTGCGGGGCAAACGGGCCCGCTACGGGTGCTTATAGATTTTACGATTAAATGATTTTCACAAATTCCCGAGTTTAGACCTGTTTTGTATGTATGCTTTCTTCCGGATATTAGGAAATATTGCCTGATGGGGCACCGACCGGTGGGGCAAATCTGCTTTTCGTGGCCCACCTGACCCCCCGATCGTGGCCTCCGCCACCGGCACTCCACTCCCCGACCCCACTCCACGGCCATTTTTTGTGCGCCCGGACTGGAAATTATATAATTTACGACTGAATGATTTTCACAAATGCCCGAGTTTAGACGGGTTTTGTATATATGCTTTCTTCCGGATATTAGGGAATAGGCGCTTTGGTGGCCCTCTACAGCTCTGCCTCACTCCGTCCGGCAGCCCACAAGGGGCTGTTTCTGGGAACGGGAGTGAGGGCGAGGCGGAGCCTGCCAGTTCTCGTCTGCCATAAGGAGGCTGGGAACGAGACTAAAGCCCCCGCCCTGGGTGCGTGCCGCTCACACACATCTTGGGCAGGTGGCGACAGCTGCACCCATCCCAATAAGATTCCCCCCGGCTCCCCCGCTCCCCCGCTCCCCTGCTTAAAATGTGTGTGAACCGAAACCGCGCGCACCGGACGGGTTGGGGGTGGGGTTTTTTGCTGCCGGCGAGAATAGGGCCTAGCGCCTAGCGCCCAGGGGATTGAGCCAGCGGAGAATTTCTTGTTTGAGCTGCTTCAAATCGCGATAGACTTCTTGCCTGAACCACTGACCGAGGGCATCTACCGGCGAGAAGACTTGGCCAGCTGGCCAGCTGAGGTCTTGCCCCAAGGGTGTCAGGTGGTTGCCGTTGAGGGTTACGAGAGTTACCATGCCGGGAAACCGGCGCTGCAGCTGCTGGTTCAAGCCGGCGGTTTGGTCAATGTCGTCGCTGTTAAATTTGACCAGGAGATTGCGGCGGATTCGATATTGCTTGGCAATCAGGTCGTTGGTTGCTGCCGGTGTTGGGGTAAACTCGACGGAGAAGACTGGGGAAAACTGCTCGACTAGGGGGATGGCCCGGCTGGCTGGGTAGTTGTTGAAGGAGATCAGGATATTTCCGGCGCGTTCTACGTCGAACAGACTGCCGGTGAGCAAGTGCAGTTTGCAGCCCATGCTGTGGCCAAGTCCGTAAACCGGCAGGTACTGCTTGTTTAACCGCCCGGTTGACTGCAGGCGATTGAGGGTTTGCTCGAAGCCCCACAGGGTGGAGCGGGCGATCTCGGCGTGATCGAGGGTGTTGGCGAACGGGGTGGCTACGACCGCATACCCCGACTGTCCCAGCTGTTCCAGGAGCCACCGGTAGGTGAGCTGGGGCGCAGTTGCGACGAAAGCTCCCCCGAGAAAATGCACGATGCCGGTGGGTCGAGGGGGAATGAAGACCCAGTTACCCGCTACTTCCTGCCAGTCCATGCCAAAAATGAGTTTTTCTTCCTATTTCCAGTTCAGGCTCGCCAATCTTAACATTTTCTTCAACCTCCTGCAACCAGGAGGGTCACTTACTTCAAGTTTTTATATTCTTTTTGGGATCGCAGCGCTACAAGTTTTTATACTTTTTTTAGGTTTGGGCGCACAAATTTATGATATGATAGAATTAGAAAATAAATTTGAAATTTGAGATTTTAGCACTTAGCTCTTGGGTTTAGGGCAGACTCGGAAAATCCTCAATGGGCTGGGGGTTCAGCTTTTGGCAATTTTTTAATAGGAAGAGGGATCTGCCCTATTTTAGGGTTTCCTTTTGGGGAGCCCTTAACGAAGGCGCGGGACTTGCAGCCTCTGGACAAAGACCGCTGGCTCGGTCAGGTGCTCGCATCGGGACTGCAACCTGTTGCTTTGAAAAACATTAAAATTTATAAAAATGTAATCTGCGTAACAGACTTTGGAAAATTCTCAAGATATAAATAAAGCAAGAAACCCTAGAAAGCTGAAAAAACACTAATCTAGTTTTATTACTGCAGGACTTACGCACAACTGTGAGACGAAACCGGGTTTCTGGTTCTGGAACGAGGGCTTGAAGTCACTGCTGGTTCAGAAACCCGGTTTCTGCGTAAGTCCTATACTAGAAAGCGCTAATTTTGAGCGCTGCTTAAAAACCAGGGTGCCTGACCGAGCTAGAAGAGGTCTTCAAAAGGAAAGCCAGAAGCGGGGAAGTTTTGCGGCTCGGGTGAATTTTTAGAAGTTAGGTTCTCCTAGTGGGAGGTTTTGAGAGTTAATATCGCATAAATTTCAGGGCAAAATACAGCTCGTAAAAACTCGCACGCAGGGGGGATATAAATATGTTTATTGCCGGCAGGGACAAAGTTGTGAGTATTGCTAGAGGCAAGCTGGGAGTGGAGAGACAGTTTGGCCGGAATAGGGAATCGACAGACAGTCACACTTTGAAATCTTCTCACGGGCTGATCAACTCAATCCGTCAAGCGCTGGACTTGCACCAGATGCAACTGGAGCTGCAACAGCAAAAGCGAGAGTTGCAATTGGTCGAGGCTCGCTTCAGCAGCGTTATCGACAAGAATGCTGACAGCATCATTATTGTAGACTGTCAGGGGATTGTCCGTTTTGCCAACCCAGCAACGGAATCTCTTTTTAACTGCAAGATTGAGGAACTGTTGGGCCAACAGCTGTTCGGCACTTTTGTCCTGGAGAGGCAAGCTTGCGAGATTGACACGGCGATTATGTCAGTGGGTGGGACAACCGGCACTGGAGACATGCGGGTGGTGCAAACCCTGGTTGACGTTATGCGGGTGAGGGGCGAAAAAGCCGTTGCGGACATGCGGGTGGTGGAAACAGAATGGGAGGGGACAATTGCTTTTCTGATTTTACTGCGCGACGTGACCGACCGGCTGCGGGCGGAGGAGGCTCTCAGGAAAGAAAGGGACTTCAGCAAAACTCTCGTAGAAACTTCTCCCGCTTTTTTTGTCGCCCTCAGCGCTGAAGGGAAAACCCTGATGATGAATCAAGCGATGCTGGGCGCTCTGGGCTACACTTTGGATGAAGTGGTAGATACGGACTATCTGTCGAGATTTGTGCCTGAGGCGGATCGGGAGAGGGTTTTTGAGGACTTTAAAAGTCAGGTGCAGCGGAAACAAAGCGCTTCGGGCGAGAGCCGCATCTTGACTGAGGATGGCCGAGAATTGCTGGTAGAGTGGCACACTAGGCCGGTGTTCAAGACTTGCGGTGAATTAGATTTCATTTTTTCGGTGGGGCTGGACATTACTGAGCGCAAAGCTGCTGAGTCGGCGCTGCGGAAATCGGAAGCTCGATTCCGGGAGCAAGCGCAGCAGCTGGAAAAAACTTTGCGCGAGTTGCAGCGCACGCAGAGCCTTGTGGTGCAGACAGAAAAAATGTCCAGTTTGGGGCAGATGGTTGCCGGTGTGGCCCACGAAATTAACAACCCCATTAACTTTATCTACGGCAATCTCGCCCACGCCACTCAATACACAAAAGACTTGCTGGAACTCGTGCAGCTCTACGAGGAGTGCTACCCCAATCCCGTGGCGGAAATTCAAGAAAAACGAGAGGGCATTGACCTGGATTTCTTGATGGAAGACTTGCCGAAACTGCTGGCTTCTATGGAGTTGGGGGCTGACCGCATCCGCCAGATTGTGCTTTCGCTGCGCACCTTCTCCCGTTTGGACGAAGCGCAGAAGAAGCCGGTGAATATTCACGAAGGCATTGACAGCACGCTGCTGATTCTCAACAGCCGGCTAAAGGCGAAAGCGGGGCAGGTTGCAATTGAGGTGGTTAAAGAATATGGCGACCTGCCTTTGGTGGAGTGCTATGCCGGTCAGCTCAACCAGGTGTTTATGAATGTCCTGGCCAACGCCATTGATGCCTTGGAAATGGGGCATCGGGCATCGGTCGTGGGGGACCGGCAATGCCCAGCGCCCAGCGCCCAGCGCCCAGCGCCGGCGATTCGGATTCGCACCGAAGTGGGGAATGGGGGATCGGGAATGGGGGATCGGGAAGAAGAAAAATCAGCAATGCCCAGTGCCCAATGCCCTGTGCCCAGTTGCCAATTTGTTCGGATCGCGATTGCCGACAATGGCCCTGGCATGAGTGAGGCTGTGCGCCGCCGGCTGTTCGATCCCTTCTTTACGACGAAACCTGTCGGGAAGGGCACCGGTCTGGGGCTGTCGATCAGTTACCAGATTGTGGTGGAACGACACGGCGGCGAATTGAAATGTTTTTCCGAACCCGGTCAGGGATCGGAGTTTGTCATAGAAATTCCTATCCGCCAGCAATCTGTTTCTGATTCCCCGGAGTGAGATCTCTACAGGGTGCCAGTCCAGTAATCCCAGAAACCGGGTTTCTTTGGATGGGAGCCCAAAGAAACCCGGTTTCTTGCCGCTGGGTTGCGTTCCGCGATCTGCTTCTGGATCTCTGGAAAAAAAATATTATGGGCAATTAACCGGATATGATATGAGAGTTGCGCCGGCCCGCCAGCGTAAAAGATGATTCATCTTGCGGATTTCGACATAAATTATCTGCTACATCCATATCTAATCCAGCTTCCGCAATTCTAAAAATTCCTAATATCCGTTTGATTAGTAATATAATAAATTCCGGCCCTCTGGGGGAGGGCAGTGCGGTTGACTGGAGTTGATATTATTCCTCGAACAGATCGCGACTCAAAAACTCTGAGGGGGGGCGTTCGGTACTCCACGCCCACCACACGCAACTGCAGTGGCACTGGTAGAATTCCTGCCACTTGCGCCGGTTGTCCTCTGTATACACCGGCGAGCGCCGGTTAATCCAAACCCGCTCCGCTTCCCGAGAGGAGGATTTGCATCTCGGGCAGCAGAAGTCGTGGCCGTGAATTGCCTGATTTGTCCAGTCGGGTGGGGTTGGATCGAAAGCTTCCATGTTTTGAGTCCCGTTTCCAGGATTCATTTTAACGCATGTCAAAAAGTGACGGTTTCTTTCGTTTCGTTGTTTCTTTTCTTTTTAATCCCTGAGAGGGATTCACACAAACCTTGCCAAACCCCGCTGTATATAATAGCACATTTCCCAACAAGAGTTGTGTCCGGCACGAGTGAAAACCGCGACAGCACAGAGCAGCTGAATGGAGTCAGGGCGGCGTAGCACCGGGTCCCCCACCCCCGTTGCTCACTCGCCGGCAGGCGTCCCGGTTGCGCTGCGGGGGGGAAAAGGGGGGGAGACTTGAGTGATGGGAAAACTGCGATAAGGATCGTAAAATTTGCGCGCACTTCAGCTTGCTTTGAATATCTCAGAACTCGATCGCGCATTGCGGCGTCTGGTTTTTGGTTATTGTCTTAATTGTCCGAAGGTGCGGGAAAGCGGTGCGTCTAGCCACTTCTGTGATGGCCAGCAATGTTGCCGGCCCGACCCCGATGGCACCAGACGGCGGACTGGACAGCATCCGCCAATACGTGCGAGGATTCAGCTCATGCCTCATCCTATCTACCTCAACTTCATCTCCCTCCTGGGAATTTTTGGCTTGTGTGCGGTCGCCTGGCTGTTCTCGGAAGACCGGCGGCTGAAGGTGTTTCCCTGGCGTGTCGCCATCTCGGGCATCGCCTTGCAATTAATTCTAGGAGCTTTAGTCTTTCTCTTCCCGCCAACTAGGGACGCCCTGCAGGCATTTAGCAGCTTGCTCGACAGTGTATTTATGGCAGCTGATGCGGGGGCGCGGTTTGTTTTTGGGCCTAATATTGTCCCCGTACCCGGCAAAGACCCTGCTGTGAATCTGGGATATATTTTCGCCTTTCGAGCCTTGCCCACGGTGATTTTCTTCTCCGGACTGATGGCACTGCTCTACAACATTGGCGTCATTCAAGTGATTACCGATGTTTTTGCTAAAATATTTTACAGGGTCATGCGCTTGAGCGGGGCGGAGGCTTTAAGTGGAGCAGCCAATATTTTTGTGGGCATCGAAGCGGCAATCGTTGTCAAGCCTTATTTGCCCAAAATGACCCGCAGCGAGCTGTGCGCGATTCTGACTTGCTGTTTTGGGACAGCGGCTTCCTCAACCCTGGCTATTTATGTGAGTTTCCTCAAGCCGGTGTTCCCAAACATTTTGGGGCATTTAGTCTCGGCCTCAATCATGGCCATTCCCGCGTGCTTTGTGCTCTCGAAAATTTTGGTGCCCGAGACAGAAGTTCCCCTGACTGCCGGCGGGATTCCCCAAGAAGAAAAAGCCGCGAAGAAACAAAAAGAGTTCAGCGGGACAGAACTGGGCGGCGAGCCTCTAGATGAGGATTATCAGGAATCCAAACAGGAGACAGTGGCGGGAGAGCCAATCGAGCGGGTAAGCCCATTGGACGCAGCGATTGTGGGGGCGCTGGATGGGGTGAGAATGGCAGTTTCAATTGCCGCCGTGCTGATTTTAATCTTGGGTTTGGTTTCTTTAGTGAATCAATTCTTTGGCTGGCTGGCGGGGCTGCCATCCCCAATTGGCGACCTGTTTAAGGTGGTGACCTTAGCAAATATTCAAGGTTTCTTATTTTACCCGCTGACGATTTTAACCGGCGTCTCCTTTGACGAATCTTGGACAGCCTCGGTGATTGTTGGGCGGAGACTGCTGGAAACGGCGATTCCGCCCTATCAGGCGCTGGCGGAAGCAGCTGCAAAAGGAGAGGTGAGCGACCGCACCGTGCTGATCGTCAGCTACGCCCTGTCTGGATTCGCCCACCTCGCCTCCGTGGGGATTTTTGTCGGCGGCACCATTGCCCTGATTCCCTCACGGCGCAAAGATATTTCCGAACTGGGCTGGAAAGCTTTATTTGCCGGCACCCTGGCAACGATAATGATTGCTTGCGTGGCTGGGGTTTTTGACACCGGCAACCCCAGTATTTTAGGCTCAAAGAAGGCACCGGAACCCGAGCTGACCGCGCCGGCACCGGTGCCTGCGTCACCGGCACCGGCACTAGAAGCCAGCCCATCGCCGCCGCCCGCGCCCAAAGTGCCGGCAGCGCCAGCGCCAGCCCCGCGCACTCGCACCCGTTAAGCCTTTTGCAAGCCTCAACCCACAAAACCGATGGAACCCGCCGCTGAAATTCAACGCCTGCTCGATGTCATGCCCGCCTCCGGGCGCATGATGACTAAAATCGTCAGCAAACCGCAGCAGGCTGCGATCATTGACAGCCCGTTTCCCCTGCCCTGGGCGAGGGAGCGACCGATTTTTATTAATTTTGACCTGTGGCGGCAATTGCCCAAGCCGCAGCGGGATTTGCTGCTGCTGCGCACCGCCAGCTGGCTGACCGGCATCCGCTGGTTCAAGCCCGATTTGTACCGGGGAGTGGTGCTGTCTGGGCTTTTGGGGGCGGCGGTGGAACTGGCGCAGGGGGATGCCGTGGGGGTGACGGTTGCGGCTGGGTTGAGTGCGTTTGCCGGTGTGCAAATCTGGCGGGCTAACCGCAGTTCCCAAACCGAACTGGAGGCGGATGAAGCGGCAATTCGGGTGGCGCTCCGGCGCGGCTATTCCGAATCCGAAGCTGCCGGTAACCTGCTAGCAGCGATTGAATCGGTGGCGCGGATTGAAGGGCGCACCAGCTTGAATTTTACTGAGCTGATTCGCTCGCAAAATTTAAGATCGATTGCCGGCATTTCGCCGGTGGGTGTGCCCGACAGTATGAAGCGGGAGTAGTATTAGTGAGGTGCTGAGAAACCCGGTTTCTTTAAGAAACTGAGAAACCCGGTTTCTTTAAGAAACCGGGTTTATGACCCGCACTTCACTCCAATGAAACCGCTATAATTGAGGGCCGGTCGGCTGAATATTGGCGGATCGTTTTTGGCGAGTAGCGCTGCGAAAAGTTCTCAGATGCTAGTTTTTGGAGTGCTCAGCTGTTAGGTGTTTTATCTGCTTGTAGGAGAAAGGAGGCAGTCGCGATGCTCCTGCTGCGCCGCTGCGCTACAGCTGCGCACACCGCCACGAATGAAAACTTGCCCCACCGCCGGCGAGCCGGTAGGGCTAAAGCCCTACTACAAACCTTTTCAAGTCAGAGCCTCCTGCTCCTCGTTCCCCGGCTGTAGGGGCGGGCCCTTCCGCCCCGGACAGAGGGGAATCATAAAACCAGAGAGTTTGAATGTAAAAAATGGCAGAAATTATAGCAGAATACGACGAATCTTGGAAGGAAGCGATAGAAACGTATTTCCAAGAGTTTCTCAGGTTCTTTTTTCCGGATATTCACAACTCTGTGGACTGGACGGAACCCTATGTGTCCCTCGCACAGGAGCTGCAAGAAATTGTCGGGGAATCGGAAACCGGAGACAAAATCACCGACAGATTGTTCCAGGTGAAACTGCTCACCGGACAGCCGGCGTGGATATTGATTCACGTGGAAGTGCAGAGCCAATACGAATCGGGCTTTGCCGAAAGGATATACATCTACAATTATCGGGCGTTTGACAAGCACCGGCAGCCGGTGGTCAGCGTGGCGATTTTGGGAGACGAGCGCCCCTCGTGGCGACCCCAGTCTTATGGATACGCTCTCGATGGCTATGAGTTAAGCCTGAAGTTTCCCACCGTGAAACTGCTGGACTACCAAGAGAGATGGCCCGAACTGGAATCCAGCACCAATCCCTTTGCCCTGATGGTAATGGCGCATCTGAAAACCAAAGCCACAACCGGCGATTTGCGGGAACGGCAGCGGTGGAAGTGGGCGGTGGTGCGGGCCCTGGTGTCCAAGGGCTATAGTAGAAATGAGGTGGTGAATCTGTTCCGATTTGTAGACCGGATGATGGCGCTACCAGAGGAACTGCAACGGGAATTTAAAACTGAGTTAATTCGCCAAAGGGAGGAAGGACAAATGCCGTTTATCAGTCGAGTGGAAGAAATGGCGAAAGAGGAGGGCCGTCAGGAGGCAACCAGGCGAACCCTGCGAGAGGAAACGCTCGCCATCCTGGAAGTTCGCTTTAATGCTGTCCCCCCAGAGGTGGCGGATGCCTTGAATGGTATTGATGACCCTGACACCCTGCGCCGATTGCATCGAGCCGCGATCACGATCGCCAGCCCAGCCGAATTTCAGCAACTGATCAGCGCCATCGCTCCGTAATTCGCCGG
This sequence comes from Oscillatoria princeps RMCB-10, assembly GCA_019359235.1. Lineage (GTDB taxonomy): Bacteria > Cyanobacteriota > Cyanobacteriia > Cyanobacteriales > Oscillatoriaceae > Oscillatoria > Oscillatoria princeps. The sequence goes on along the minus strand of JAHHHT010000005.1, from coordinate 318,455 downwards.
CGGCCCAACTGGGCCGGCCCTAATTGGGTTTGTAAGGGCCGGCACAGCCGCCTGCGGCTGCAGACATTGCCATCCGACAATTGTGCGGGGCCCACCGAACACGCCCCCGACTCCGTACCGGGTTTTCGGGGGCGGGGGGTGGTGTTCATCCCCGGCGCGGCGCAACGCCCGAGCGCCTGGTGTTGCGCATTCTGGGGATGATTGGCTTGCAGGGGCAGCCGGGGGGGCTGCGGCTACAAACATTACCAAATTTTAAACCAACCTTAACTCAATGGCCGTTTGCTTTTCTCACTTTGAGAAATATATTAATGATAGAAATCGGGCTGGATATTGTGATCGCCGGCACGAACTTTTTGGTATCCTTCGGCGCGTTCGGCGGGCCCGATCTCATTCCTAGTGAAAGGCGGCCAATCGCTGACCTCAGAGAGGATTAGAAAAAGATAAAAAAAATATAAAAAAAAGCCGCCTGAGTGATGATAGCTTGTTAAGATTTTTTAAGGAAGATTTTTGACTGGAGGGCGAATTGATGAAAACTTGCAGAATTTCTGCGTTTCCACTCAACCGGCTCTGGGTCTTGCTCCTGCTGTTCAGGAAGCCGGTGGCATGGGGGATGGTGTTCGCGGTTGCCGGGACGTCGGGGGCGAGGGCGCAAATCGTTTCCGAAGCCACCCTGCCGAATCATTCAAGGGATTGATTTAGCAGGCAGAAATTTGACCGTGAGCAATGGCTAGTTGGCGTTTATTCAGAATCAGGGCAATCACCCCCAAGGGAAAATTGAGGTCAGCGCTTCAGAGTCAGTAGAAATAAGCAGAATTGACTTGAAGACAAACGTTAACAGCGGTCTGATAACGAGTTGGTTGCTGCTGTCCCCGATCGCTCTCCCTGGTACGGAATCCCTCAGTGCCGGGATTTATCCTCGGATTCCTCATCTAGGGTCAAATAACTCTGAGTTAAGATAATTATAGGGCGATACCGGAGTGATTCCCAACCCCTGACATCGATATGTTCGCTTCAGACGCGCTATCAACTCCCTGTCTTTAAATGGATGGTATCAACATGAAGTTAGATGATCATGTCCTCAATTCGGCCCTCACGCACTGTGAGCCCAACGCCCAGACTTGTTAATTGGGACAATCCCGATGTTTCCCCAAACCCCAACCAAACCTTACTATTCTCTAAAAACGGCCCACTCACCCCAAAAATCCTATGCTGATAAACCGCGCCAAATCAAACCTTTCTAAATTCCCCTTACGCCTGATTCTCGTCACCCCCTTTGTGGCGCAACTGTTTGGTGCCGTGGGATTGGTGGGATGGCTATCGTTTCGCAATGGCAGAGAAGCCGTCAACGATGTTGCCGCTCAATTGCGCAGCGAAATAACCGCTCGAATTGAAAAGCAGGTTTCTTCTGTGTTGGAGACGCACAAACTGATTAATCGCATCAATGTCGATGCTTTTAAAGAGGGCTATCTCAATCTAGATGCGCCAGCAGAATCGTCCAGTTTAAGGCGTTACTTTTGGCGGCAGCTCCTTCAATTTAAAACAGCATCTTACATTTATTATGCGAGCGAAAAAAATGATTTTTGGGGCTCGCACCGAAATTTTTCCGACCGTTCCTTGAATCAAAAAGCGGGTTACTCTTACTCTGGAGAATCAACCCAATATAAGCTCTTTGAATACCTGCTTGACAGTGCGGGCAATTTCAAACAGCTAGTAAAAACATATCCCAAATATGCAGCCAGAGATATGTTTTGGTACAGGCAAGCAGCCCGCCAGCAAAAAACTACTTGGACTCCTATATATAGCTGGTCTATATCAGCGGATATTAGTATTGATGCGGTTACGCCTCTGTACGGAACTGCGGGAAAACTAAAAGGAGTTTTAGGCGTTTGTTTCACCCTTGACAATATTAGTAAATTTCTAAAAAATCTGGACATGGGAAAGTCTGGGCAGACGTTTATTTTAGAACGTAACGGTTACATCGTCGCCACTTCTACCTCGGAAACGCCATTTTCATTTTTCAAAAAATCTAGCAGCAATAAAACCAATAATTTTGAAGATATAGCTCCCGCAGAAGAGCGAGAGAGTGCCGAATTTGAATTTGTCCGATTAAAAGCTACCAGAAGCGCAGATAAATTAACTCGATCTGCCGCTCAATTTTTAACTGAAACATTTCAGGATTTAAAGAGAATCTCTACGGCGCAGCAACTCGAATTTACCATAGAAGGCCAGAAGCAATTTATTCAAGTCGCTCCGCTGAAAGACGATGCGGGAATTGACTGGCTGATTGTGGTCGTCATTCCTGAAGCGGAATTCATGGAGCAAATTAACGCCAACAGCCGCATGACTATTTGGCTGTGTGTTGCTGCATCGTTCGTCGCTACAGGTGCGGGCATTATGACGGCTCGCTGGGTGACGCAACCCCTGTTAAAACTGAATGTCGCTGCCAAAAATATCGCCCAAGGAAAATGGGAGAAAACCGCAAACATCGACCGCCATGATGAAGTGGGAGAACTGGCCAAATCCTTCAATAAAATGGCGGCTCAACTCCAAGAATCTTTTGCCACTCTAGAACAGCGTGTGGCAGAACGCACCGCCGAACTCCAAGAACAGCGCGGCTTTCTCCGCACGATCATCGATAGCGATCCCAACGTTATCTTTGTCAAAGATTGGGACGGGCGATTTATTCTCGCCAATCAAACCCTCGCCCGAATCTACGGGACAACGGTGGAGGAATTAATCGGCAAAACCGATGCCGACTTCAATCCCAATCGAGAGGAAGTGACCAAGTATTTGGAAGCTGACCGACAAGTGATGGAAGCAGGATGCTCGCAAATCCTGGAAGAAACCATCACCAGCGCCACTGGAGCAGTGCGTTATTTTCACACCATTAAAATCCCGTTCCCTTCGGAAACCCCACAAGTCCTGGGGGTAGCCTCCGATATTACCGAGCGCAAGCGATTTGAGGAACAGCTCCAACAAGCCAAAGAAGCCGCCGAAGTTGCCAATCAAGCCAAAAGCGAATTTCTCGCCAATATGAGCCACGAACTGCGCACCCCACTCAACGGCATACTCGGGTACGCGCAAATTCTCCAACGGGCCGGCGACCTCAGCCCAAAAAACCGGCAAGGAGTTGAAATTATCGAGCAAGCCGGCTCCCACTTGCTGACCTTAATTAACGACATCCTCGACCTGGCCAAAATCGAGGCGCGGAAAATGGAACTTATGCCCAAAGACTTCCACCTTCCCTCTGTCTTATCTGGGATAGCAGAAATCACCCGCGTTCGCGCCGAAGCGAAAGGCATTAACTTCTACTATCTCCCCGACTCGCACCTGCCTAACGGAGTGATGGCTGACGACAAACGCTTGCGGCAAGTTTTGATTAATTTGCTCGGCAATGCCATCAAATTCACCCCAAATGGCAGCGTTACCTTTCAAGTCCAAGTCTTGAGCGCTCGCAAAGAAACTGCCAAGCTTCGCTTTACGATCGCCGACACCGGCGTCGGGATGACTTCTGAACAGCTTCCCAAAATCTTTCTCCCCTTTGAACAAGTGGGGGACACATGCAAACGCGCCGAAGGAACAGGATTGGGACTGGCTATCTGCCGGCAGCTTGTGGCAATGATGGGCAGCGAAATCCAAGTCATCAGTACCTTGGGTAAAGGCAGTACCTTTTGGTTTGAAGTGGAGTTCCCCATTTCTCATGAATGGGTGAGCGCCGGCACCACTGCCGCCTGTGGTAAAATTATCGGCTATACGGGAAAACAGCGCCAAATCTTAATCGTGGACGATCGAGAGGTCAACCGCTCGTTCGTCGCCGAAGTGTTGAAAACTGTGGGTTTTGCCGTAGCGGAGGCGGAGAATGGAGCCGAGGGACTGGCACAAGTTGAGAGGGGGCGACCGGATTTAATTATTACCGATATCGCCATGCCGGTGATGGATGGCTATGAATTCACCTCCAGGGTGCGGCAGTTCCACTCTCAAGAGATTCCGATTATTGCTTCCAGCGCCAGCGTCTCGGCATCAGACCAAGGACGGGCGATTGCCGCCGGCTGTAACGATTTCCTGCCCAAACCACTTGACCTGGAGGTGCTGTTTATTAAAGTACAAAAATTCCTCAAATTAGAGTGGGTGTGCGAGCAGCCAGAAAACCCGCAGCCGGTGGCTCAAACCGAGGGGCAAGAGATCGTCACCCCCCCTGTAGGAGAATTAGAAACATTGCGTGAAGCTGCCAGAATTGGAGATTTTGATGTGGTGGCGCAAGAAGCGCGGCGCATTCAAGGACTGGCGGCTGAGTACGTCCCGTTTGCCCAGCGGGTGCTGGAGTTGGCCCAAGACTTTGACGAGGTAGCCCTTGTGGAGTTGCTGGAGAAATCTGGAGAAAATCTGTAAAAATAGGGGTCTAAAAATAGGGTGGGGAGAGGGGGACAGCACCGGCAGTTGCAGGGTGTTGGAGTTTGGTCGCCGATACGCTTCTCTCAACCTTCTTGAGGTAACCACACCACCCCCCAATTGCTTCAGGCCAATGTGCCGGGGGAATCTTCCTGGCACACACCGGCTCAGCGCCCGGAATTCTGAGCCGGTGTTTAGGCGCTCCCTGAACTGCCGCCCGGTCTTTCTCAAAAAAAATCAAAGGAGAATTAATGACAGACATCCTGGCCAAATACGATGAGCCCTGGAAAGAAGCAATTCGCACTTATTTAGAGCCGTTATTTGCCTTCTTTTTTGCTGACATCCACGCCCAAATCGATTGGAGCCATCCCTATCGGGTTCTGGATAAAGAGCTGTCGGAACTGGTGGGAGGGTCAGAGACGGGAACGCAGGTTTCGGATCTCCTATTTGAGGTGAAATTGCTCACCGGCCAGCCGGCTTGGATTTTGATTCACGTGGAAGTGCAGAGCCCATATGAATCGGGCTTCCCGGAACGGATATATCGCTACAACTACCGGGCGTTTGACAAGTACAGCCAGCCGGTGGTTAGCGTCGCCATCTTGGGAGACGAGCGCCCCTGGTGGCGACCCCAGTCTTATGGCTACAGTCTGGGAAGCTATCGGTTAAGCCTGGAGTTCCCCACCGTCAAACTGCTGGATTACCAACAGCGATGGCCCGAATTAGAGGCCAGCAGCAATCCGTTTGCTATAATGGTAATGGCCCATCTGAAAACCAAAGCGACGACCGGCGATTTTCCGGAACGGTAGGGGTGGAAGTGGCCGGTGGTGCCGGCCTTGCTGTCCAAAGGCTACAGCAGGGAGGAGGTGGTGAATCTGTTCCGATTTGTAGACCAGATGATGGCACTGCCAGATTCACTGCAACAGGAATTTAAAACAGAGTTAATTCGCCAAAGGGAGCTCGGACAAATGCCGTTTGTCAGTCGAATCGAAGAAATGGCGAAAGAGGAGGGCCTTCAACAGGGCATCCAACAGGGCCTTCAACAGGGCATCCAACAGGGCATCCAAGAGGCAACCAGGCGAATCTTGCGAGAGGAAACGCTGGCCATTCTGGAAGTTCGCTTTAATGCTGTCCCCCCAGAGGTGGCGGAGGCTTTGAATGGGATTGATCACCCTGACACCCTGCGCCGGCTGTTGCGAGCAGCGATTACCATCCCCTCAGTTGCCGAATTTCAGCAGCTGATTTCTACCGCTCTTTAGTCACCGGCAGCGCTCGGTTCCCACACCGGCGCTGGCCCATCTGAAGAGCCACAACCGGCTTTCAACCGGCAACGGTAGGGGTGGAAGTGGGCGGTGGTGCCGGCGAGAGGAAACGCTGGCCATTCTGGAAGTTCGCTTTAATGCTGTCCCCCCGGAGGTAATGGACGCCTTAAATGGGATTGATCACCCTGACACCCTGCGCCGGCTGCATTTTAGCCACCGGCAGCCGGTTCCCACGCCGGCGCTGGCCCATCTGAAAACCTGGGCATTGGGCATTGGGCATTGGGCATCATCGGATTGGGCATTGGCGATTTCCCACCGCACCTTCACCGGCACCCTGCTCCCCTACCCCATGCGCGTGAGCCCCATACCCTTGGGCGGAGAAACCCGGTTTCTTTAATGACAGCCCAAACTAAAATTAACCGAATGATAACCAAAAATTAAGCGGTTCTTGGATTGCGAGGTTGAGCCGGCGTTTAATATGGAAGCAGGATTAAATAAAATTGATATGATGTCCGGTAATATCAAACCTGTTTCTTATGGCACTCCAAAAAACCTACAGCTCTCAAAGGGCTGATCTCCCTCGCTTGCGTTGCTCACCGGCTCCTCTGCTCCCGTTGCTCACCGGCTTTCCGGTTCCCGTTGCTCCCCGGCTCCCTTTGCTCCCCTATGTCTTGAGTCACACCAGCGCAACAGCTTAACAAAATTATTTAAAACTTAACTCACTCGGGGACTCAGATGGATATTTGCGGTCAACTAAAATTAGCAGCGTTCGTCGGCTTGATGGCGGCAATAACGAGTCCGGCATCCGCGCAAATCGTGCCTGACAAGACTCTGCCCAATAACTCCACTGTAACACCCAATGGCAGCCGCTACACTATCAATGGGGGGACGAGAGCGGGGGGGAGTTTGTTTCACTCGTTTGCCGAGTTTTCGGTGCCTACCGGCGGGTCAGCTTTTTTTAATAACGCCGCTGACATCCAAAATATCCTCACTCGCGTGACGGGGAAGAATGTCTCGAATATAGATGGATTGATTCGGGCGAATGGGGCGGCAAATTTATTGTTAATTAATCCCAATGGTCTGGTGTTCGGGCGGAATGCTAGGTTGAATATAGGGGGGTCGTTTTTGGGAAGTAGTGCGAGTAGTATTAAGCTGTCAGATGGCAGCTTTTTTAGTGCGTCAAATCCCCAAGCGCCGCCGCTGCTGACGGTAAACGTGCCGATGGGGTTGCAGTTGGGGGCGAATCCGGGGGAGATTAGGGTTGAGGGGAACGGGCATGGGTTTACGGTGGAAAATGTAGTCTTTAATCCAATCGACCGTAGTGCCGCTAATGAGGGTTTGGAGGTGGCGTCGGGAAAGACTTTGGCGTTGGTGGGGGGCGATGTGAATCTGGTGGGGGGGGTGGTGAGGGCACCAGAAGGACATATAGAGTTAGGGAGTGCTAGTGGCGGTGAAGTGACTGTGACGCCGACTGAATTGGGGTGGAATTTCGGTTATGAAGGGGTGCAAAGTTTTCGGGATATTAATTTATCACAGCAAGCAGCAGTGGATAGCAGCGGCTTGGGGATGGGTTCGATTCAGATGGTGGGGCGGAATGTGAGATTGACAGAAGGTTCTACAGGTTTAATTCAAAATGAGGGTTCAGAGCGATCGGGAAAGATTACCGTTAATGCTGCTGAGTTATTGGAAGTGAGGGGAACGAACTCAGACGGGAGATTTCCCAGCAGCTTAATGGATGAGGCAATCGCGACAGGAGCGGGGGGGAAAATTGAAATTTATACAAAAAGATTAGTTACATCTGATGGGGCATCAATATGGGCTAGAACTTTCGGCAGTAGCTCCACTGCCAATGTATCCGTTCAATCTTATGAATTAGTGGAAGTTCTTGGTTTTGCCAGATTAAATCCGAGTATTTTTAGTGTTATTGGTGCTTCCGGTAATGGAACCGGAGATGTAGGAAACACCACAATTGTAACTCAAACTTTAACTCTGGTAGATGGAGGAAGTATAGCAGCAGTTAGTGCTGCTGGCAGTGGAAATGCTGGAAATATACTTATCAATGCATCTCAATCTGTAACTGTGGCAGGAGTTATTCCAAAAGTTACAGTACCAGCTGCTATAGGCAGTTCAAGTTTTACTGAAGGGAAAGCAGGCAGTATAACTATTAACACATCTAGATTGGCTCTTAGAGATGGGGGAGTTATAAACACTACAACCTTGGCTAGTGGTTTAGCCGGAAATCTAATTGTCAACGCCTCTGACTCTGTAGAAATTAGCGGCGGAAGACAGGAGGGAGGACTTCCCTCTGGAATAGAATCGGCTGCCCTAATTCAGACGCCAGCCTTCCGGCAGCTTTTTAGACTACCTGATCGCCCCTCTGGTGACTCTGGTAGTGTGATAATTAACACTCCCCGATTGATTATTTCAGATGGAGGCAGAGTCAGCGTCGGGAATGAAGGAACGGGGCTGGCGGGCAATCTCCAGCTTAATGCCGGTTCAATTCTCTTGCTCGATACGGAAGGCGGCATTACTGCGAGGACGGCTTCTGGCGAAGGAGGCAACATTGCCATCACTACAGACTTTCTCCAGTTGCGCCGCAACAGTCAAATCTCCACCGAAGCTGGGGGTACGGGGAATGGGGGTAATATCAACATCAATGCCAAGAACATCGTGGCACTAGAAAATAGCGACATTACTGCCAATGCCTTTGAAGGCAATGGCGGCAATATTGCGATTGCCACTGAGGGGATTTTTGGCACCGAGTTTCGCCCTCAACAAACACCCCTGAGCGATATTACTGCGTCTTCTGAGTTTGGGCTTTCCGGCAATGTCAGCATCAGCACTCCCGACGTGGAACCCAGTAACGGGTTACTGCAATTGCCGTCAAACTTGATTGACCTCGGCCAACTGGTGGCAACCGGTTGCACCCCTGGGGGAGGTAGTGGCTTAACCATCACCGGACGGGGGGGAATTGTCCCCAACCCCACCGAAGTGTTGCCCGGTTCTGTGGTGTGGCACAAGTTGCGGACGAGAGAGGTGCCGACATCTGCAGCGGTTCCCCCATCTTCCCACCCTTCCCCATCTTCCCACCCTTCCCACCCTTCCCCATCTCCTCTAGTGGAGGCGACGGGCTGGGTGGTGAATCAGGGGGGTCAGGTTGAGTTGGTGAGTGCCGTGCCTTACCGCGCTCCCTGGTATCGACCCCCCCAATGTCAGGATTTGTCGCTCTTCAACTGAAGACGGTATTATTGAGCGGCATATCCACCATTGATAATTAGGTTATGTCCAGTGATAGAGGCAGCAGTATTTGAGCATAGCCAAAGTGCTGCTTGAGCCACTTCCTCTGGTTTTCCAATTTTTCCTGTAGGATGTGCAGACAGCATTAAATCAAGCTGAGTTGAAGGAACTGTATCTAACATCTCAGTCTTGATTGGACCAGGACTAATGACATTTATACGAATCCCTGATTTAGCACACTCCATAGCTGCAGTTTTGGTTAAACTAATGATGCCCGCTTTAGTTGCTCCGTAAACAGAAAAACCAGGACCTCCAACAATTCCGGCAACCGAGGCAATATTAACAATGACTCCATTTTTTTGTCTCATCATTACGGGAATTTCATGTTTAAGAGAAAGCCAAATTCCTTTCAGATTAACATTTATCACATAGTCCCAATCTGTTTCTGAGCATTCGGTGAGCGCACCCATAATTCCGACACCTGCACTATTGCAAGCAAAATCAAGACGACCGTATATTTCCACCGTTTTATCAACCAAATCTTCCACTTCAGTAGCTTTTGATACATCAGTCTTGATGAACATGGCTTCACCGCCTCGCTCGGAAATCTCGTGGACGGTTTGTTGCCCTTCAATCAGCCGACGTCCTGCAACCACAACTAGAGCTCCCGATTGAGCAAATGCCAGTGCTGTTGCTTTACCAATCCCAGATGTCGCTCCCGTAACTAGCGCAACTTTTCCCTCAAACTCGCGTGAACCCAACATTCATCTCCTCCTTTTTGCCCAATAGCTGTAAACTTGAAATCACAAGCAGCCCAACTTAAAATTGGCCTACTCATAAAGAGCGAAATATTCACATAGTGAATACTTCGCTCTACAATCCGCCTAGATACCTGCTGTTACAGGAAACTTAATTAATCTTTCGGATGAAACAGGCATCGGACCTAATGCTACATCGCCCCAGCGCATGACGGTTGCACCGGCATTAGATACCGAACCGATTGTATAGACCAGAACTAAGTCATTTTCGTGAATTTTGCCTGCAGCTGTAGCATGGTACAAATTAGTAATAGGCAGTACTGGCCCAATATTGGCATATTCAGAGCTGAGATTAATCGTGCGAGATGGATCGACACCCAAAGCTCGCGTGCAAACATTTGCATACCACGCCGTAGGGGTATTAAACGCAAAAAAGTCAATTTGCTCCAGGGTCAAACCAGCAGCCGCCACCGCTTCTTGACAGCATGTCCGAATTAATTTCACTGTGGTATCGTGAAACATCTTGCTTGCTTTTGGGCTGCCAAGCATGACCACGATCGGCTTGTCCTCTTCATCTAGAGCTAACTCTGTATAAAAAGTCCCGCAGGTTTCAGCAGTGTTTACGATTTTGGTGCTGATAATGCCTTGATTTTCTTTGAGTTTGCTCACCACAAAAGCGCCAGCGCCATCTCCAAGGAACCAGGAAAGCGTATCAGTTTCTCGGGCAAAGCGAGAATAGGTTGTTGAGATAACAACCAATACGTTACGATATTGTTCTGCTTGTACTAACGCCCAGGCGGTTTGGAGAGAAACTGTAGCACTCGAACAAGTGGACTCAACATTCCAAGCGGGGCCTTGCAACCCCAATTGTCCGGCCAGAATTGCTGCATTACCGGGTTGAATTTCTTGTGGAAATAGCGAAGTGACCAGCATTAAATCTATATCATTGACAGAAAGTTGGGCAGCCTCAATCGCATCTATAGCCGCACGATATTCTAGAGTCAGCGAAGATTCGCCCGTTCCAAGAACTCGCCGCACGGTAACTCCTCGGAAAGGATCGGATAGATAGGGTTTCATCTCTTCTCCCCAAATATCATCTTTCAGAGCAGTAAAAACCTTGGCCAAACTATTTGCTTCGGCGTTAGCCACCAACTCCGGATACTTCTCCCGCCAATAATCGTTTGTACGGACAACGCTGGGAAAACTCACTGCCAAAGAGCGAATACCAACTGGTTTCATCGCAACATACCTCTTGAATCGGTGTAGAACAAAAAATCAAACTCTTGTTGTGTCAGGACAACTCCAGAAGGAATTGCCCTGACAAAAAACTTACTGACACCCACCCGGAGTTTGCGCCATCAAACTCTTAACCCGACTGCCGATCGGAGCCACTACATTCGGGTCAATCCTCACATCCAGGACAAACGGCTTAGTTGATGCCACGGCTCGCTCCAACGCTGCCTCCAAATCGGTATCTTTTTCAACGCAAATGCCCTCAGCTCCTAGAGCTTGCGCTATCATCACAAAATCCGCTTCGGGAATGCGAACATCTACATTTTTAAATTTCTGAAGCGCCATCCCCTGCTCGCACATATTGTAGCGACCGTCATTGAGGACAATCCAAATCGCCGGAATCTCATATTTCACCGCCGTGCTGATTTCCAAACCATTCATCAGCATCGCGCCATCCCCGGCAATTACCACCGCTTTCTGTTGCCGTGCCAGACTGGCACCAATAACTCCCGTGACAAAATGACCCAGAGAACCAAATCCCACGCTAACCCGATAATTCGGTTTGGCAAACCGCAGACAGTGAATCGTCCAAGCAAAGGAATTCCCCGGTTCTGCCATCACCAGCAAATCATGCTTGTCGATAACGATTCGTTGAATCGCATCCATCAAAACTTCTGGTTGCACCGGCGCATCAGAGCGATACTCTACCGATAGGGGTGTTGGGTGGGGCAGGGGGGGCAAGGAAGACTGCGAACCCCGATATTTATTCTGATATTCCCGGTACAGTTTTTTCACAAACGGGCGGATTTCCGACTCCACGCACAAAACCTTGTCCGAGGGATAGGTGACACCGAGAACCTCCCGATTGGAATCCACCTGGATAAACCGGCGATAATTAATCAGACCCGGATTCCAAAACGAAGTAAACTCGCCCAAAGACGCTCCCAATACCAGCACCCGCTGGGGATCGAACTTTTTCAGATACTCGAACACCGATTGATGCCCGCCGAAACCCGTCACTCCCACAAATTGCGGGTGGTTTTCCGGAAAAATCCCTTTAGCACGGGGCGAACACATTACCGCTGCCCCCGTCGCTTCCGCTAGTTTGCGAATCTGCTTGACAGCGTGCCGCGCCCCAAACCCAACCAAAATAGCAAAAGATGCTTTCTGGTCTTCTCCCTCTGGCGTTTTAAATAGCAGTTCGCCACATTCCTTAATAGTTTTCCCAGAAGCAACCGGCAATTTCACCTTCGCCCCAATAAAAGACAAGGGTTTTTCCAGCAAACGAGTTTGCACCCCCGTCGGCAAACTGACATGAGCCATAAAGCCCTCCGAGCGTTTTAATCCCGCAGCCAAGCGTCGGGCAATTTCTGGGAGTTGTTCTGGAGTTTCCAGAGTCGTGGCATAATCAAACAGCGTTCCCGGGGTAAACAAATCCGCAGGCATCGTGTAAGGGCTAGTTTCCTGAAAAGCTAATTTGCCCCGCTGTTCCAGGGAAGTAGATGCCGAAATAAAAATCACTTTCGCCCCTTCCCATCGCCCTGCAAACAGTCCCGTCAGCGCGTTGGTAATCCCTGGTCCTGTCGTCACAAATACTGCCACGGGTTGGTTATTAGCCAAAGAAGCTTCGCAAGCCGCAAAAGTCGCTCCCGATTCGTGACGGAAATGCAGCATTTCCAGCTCACTATTAGCCAGAGCGTGGCAAAATGGCGCGATCGCTCCTCCAGAAATCCCAAAAGCGCGAGTGACTTTTAATTTATTCAGTATTTTCACCACAGCTTGCGCCACGTAAATCGGACGTTCAGCTGTCTCGATGCTGGGTTTTTCTTCAGCTCGTGCAGTTGAAATTTTTTCTGCTTGTGCTGCGGATATCGGATCTTCTGTTGCCTCGATGTAGGGCGGCACAGAAATTGGATCGTCGCGCTCTTCAAATTCTTTTCCCATTTTTCCCTCCCAACTCAAAACTATTGATTTGATTGCTGCAATTTTATTGCAAGATAACACCTGCCATCTAGGGATATGTCTCGGTTATGACCCGGATGGCATTAACCCGGTCATATCCACTGCTTCCCTCACAGTTGGCAGCCCGTAACAATGCTCCCATACCCCACAGTAAGGATAACTTCCAGCACCCGGAACTCGCTTTTGCCTCCAACTTCTAGAAGGTATAGAGTCTTTGTCACGCCCAGCCTCTCCAACCGGCTAAATTACCCTCACGTAATAGCCAAGGGATGGGAACGCCAGACATTTCTCGACTCCTTCCTTGCTGGTAGCACCTCTAAGAAGAAGTGTGCCGGCTTGGCAGCGCCGCTGCTCCTAACGGAGCCGCTACGCTAACGCTCCGTCACCCGGAACTCGCTGTCGCCTCCAACCTTTATAAAGTAACACACCCCGCCGGCACCGTCAAGAGGTTTTACAAAAAATCCGCCAAAATTTTGTTAAAACAATATGAAACTCCGCTCCAAAAAAGAGCATCAGAAATTGTGCCAAGTCCGTCCGAAAAACTTGGCGCAGAAACACCCAATTGACAGAGCCAAAAAGGGCGAACACACCCCACCGCTACTGCAGGGAGGCGGTCGCGCCGGCCCTACATTTGGGGCAGCAGTTTATAAGCTCCCAAAATCAACTCCTCCGTCTCCTCCCAACCCAGACATTTATCAGTTACCGACACCCCATATTTCAGCTCTTCCCGCCGGGACGGAATCGGCTGACTGCCCTCAAACAGATTCGACTCCAGCATCAGGCCCACCAGAGCCCGTTCACCGGCAGCCATCAGCTCAACCAACCGGCAAAAAACCTCCTTTTGCTTGCGGTGATCCTTATTAGAATTGCCGTGACTGCAGTCCACAACAATATTTGCCGGCAGCTGCAGCTCTTCCAATTGCGACCTCACACCCCCAATCACCGAGGGATCGGAGTGAACCTGACCCCCACCGCCGCGCAAAACCAAGTGACTGTAAGGATTTCCCCCAGACCGAACAAAGCAAGCCCGCCCTTGGCCATCAATCCCCAAAAAACCTTGAGGGGCGCGAACAGCTTGAATTGCCTGGAGCGCCACCTGAATATTGCCATCAGTGCGATTTTTCAAGCCCACCGGCACCCGCAACCCGCTGGCCATTTCGCGGTGAATTTGGGACTCCACCGTGCGAGCCCCAATCGCCGCCCAACACAGCAAATCAGAAATATAGGGAACCGCCACACAAGAGAGAACCTCCGTCGCCACCGGCAGACCCATTTCCAAAATCTGCAAACAGAGGGCGCGGGCCATTTCCAGGCCCTTTTCTATCTGACACGACCCATCCAGATCCGGGTCATTAATCAGCCCCTTCCAACCCAGAACCGTGCGGGGCTTTTCCAGATAAACCCGCATCACCACCAGCAGCTTATCCGCCACCGAATCCGCCAACTGTTTCAACTTCCAGGCATACTCAATAGCAGCCACTGGGTCGTGAATCGAACAAGGGCCAACCACGAGAAACTTGCGCCGGTCAACTCCATCCAAGATGCGTTCAATTCCCCAGCGTCCCTTCATCACAGTTTGAGCTGCCGGTTCCGTCAGGGGAAACTTCTCCCACAACTCTTGCGGAGACAGCAAAACTCGGCACTGATAGAGCGGACAGACGAGATTCTTCTCACTGGCCAAATCGAAAAGAGTAGCGCCAGCCGGTGTGGGAGCCGGCCATTGGGCGAGGGTTTTCTCGCCAGATTCAGTCGCGATAGTAGATGGCATGTTAGTCCTTAAAATCATTTCAATCTTGCTCCAGCTATTGGTTAGGGGGGATCGAGCCTTTTCCAGTCCCCCCCTTTTTAAGGGGGGGTTAGGGGGGATCAGTTTGACCCGATATTACCCAGACACCGGCAATGGCTCAGTCCCCACCACCGGCAGCCCCATTTCCCGCTCCCGCAGCAGCCGCTTCAACACCTTTCCAGTCGGATTTTTAGGAATCGAACCCACAAACTTAATCACTTGCGGCACCTTATAAGTAGCGATTCGCTCCCGACAGAAAGCCTGCAAATCGGCAGGCAAAATCTCCCAGCCGTCCCGCAAGCGAACGTGGGCCACAACTCGCTCACCTTTTTCCGGGTCTGGCACCCCGAAAACCGCCGCTTCCCGCACCGCTGGGTGTTCGTAAAGCACCCGCTCCACTTCCGCCGGATACACCTTAAATCCCGACATATTAATCATGTCCTTCAAGCGGTCAACAAGATAGAAATACCCTTGCGCATCCGTCTTTCCCAAATCGCCGGTATGCAGCCAGCCATTTTGAAGGACTCGCTCAGTTTCCTCCGGACGATTCCAATAGCCCAGCATCACATTTGGCCCCCGAACCACAATTTCCCCGACTTCTCCCGGCTCAACTTCGCGACCTTCCGCATCCACGACTTTCATCTCCACATTTTCAATCGGAGTGCCAATCGTGCCCAGCTTGTATTGCAAGTCGTTATTGTAGCTGGCAAAAGGGGAAGTTTCCGTCAAACCGTACCCTTCATAGATAGGTTTGCCATACCGGCTTTGCCACTGTCGCGCCACCTCCACCGGCATAGAAGCAGCCGCCGTAAAGTAATAGCGCACAGAACTCAAATCCCAACCGCTTGCCGGCAAGGCCAGCAGTTTAATAAAAACCGGCGGCACCCCAAAAAACATCGTAATCTCGCAATCAGCAATCGCCTTCAGCGTTTCCACCGCGTCAAACCGGCGCTGCAGAACAATCGTAGCGCACACATTCAGTCCCGCATTCAGAATAAAGTTCTGGCCAAAACAGTGAAACAGCGGCAAATAGAGCAAAAACTTGTCCTCGCGCCGCATCCTGCAGCAGTGGTTAGCCGCATAACTGTTAGAAACCACATTTCCGTGAGACAGGATCGCCCCTTTAGGGAATCCCGTCGTTCCAGAAGTGTAAATAATAGCAGCCGGCGCGTTCGGCTCCATATCCATTGCTTGCCCCTCACTAGAAGCGCTGGCCATCAACTCTTCCAGACTGGCAAACCGGCCACTTTCACTGAGCGCCGCTAAGCTCCTGCCGGCGCTATCTCGGACAGTCAAAACCTGCCTGAGATAGCGGCAAGCCGGCGGCACATTCTCGCGGGAAACCTCCGCAACAATCAAGACCTTAGCCTCACAGTCATTGAGGATAAACTTAACCTCGTCGCATTTCAGCATCACATTCAGCGAAACCGCAATCGCTCCAGCCTTCAAAATCCCCAAATAGCAAAACACAAATTCGGGAATGTTGGGCAGCATGAGCGCCACGCGATCCCCAGGCTCAATCCCCAGCCGGCGCAACCCATTCGCCACGCGGTTCGCCGCCCCATTCAACTGCTTGTAGGTAAAAGACATGCTCTCAAAAATCAGAGCCGGTTTGTCAGGGAACAGCCGGCTCCCCCGAGCCACATTTTCAGCAACGTTCATTGAAAGTCCCTCAAATGCGCAAAAACTTCCCCAACAGCTCCCACAGTCAGCCCCTCCGCCGCAATGTCAGCAGCGATTGTGGCGATATATTCATCCAGGAACTGCTCGCTATCATCCCAAATGAAAGGCCGGTCTGCCGAAGGAGGCTTGCCGGCTACCTCGCGCACAGCATTATATAAAAGCACAGTCGCCTCAGACAGGCACTCGCGAGCGTCGTAATGGCCAGCGACTCGATACGTCCGCAAATCTGCCGCCTGCACCCCAAAAATCAGGGTAATGGCCATATACTGCTGAAAAATTTCGATAGAGCGCCGCGCTAAATTCGCCGAGTTAAACCCCTGGCTGTTGATGTTCTGGTTGAACTGTTCCGCGTGCGTGGGAAAGCGGTCAGCGATAGAATTCCCGTAAAAACTCAGGAGCGGCATCATGGAATTGCCGGCGATTTGTAACCCCTTCAATCCCATGTTGACTTTCCGCTCTGGGTTGCCGGCTAGAGATGCCGGCAGGCCATTATTAAACTCCGGCGCAACCAGCAGGGCAATTTGCACGTCCAGATGTTTGGCCAGCAGTCCCAAAGCGTAGCGCAGCTTGTCCATCCCGACGCCCACATACTCCCCGAGAAAATTCCCCCCGTGGTAGCTGGTTTGATTTTCCGCATCAATCAGCGGATTGTCGGTAGCCGAATTCATTTCTATTTGAATGGCGCTGGCAACATGAGCTAAGTCATCCACAACCGGCCCGATATACTGGGGCAAACAGCGCAGCGAATAGCGGTCTTGAATCAATTCCTGAACGGGGCGCTCGCACTCACCGCTCAACTCATCCCGAATCAAGTGGGAGCCGGCTAGCAAAGCCAGCATTCGGTCAGCGCACCACCGCTGTCCCGGGTGAGGTTTGAGGGCGTGGATAAACGGGTGAAACGATTGGTTTGTCCCGCTCAGCCCCTGAACCATCAAAGCGTGCGCCCCCAGAGCCAGAGCCAGCAAAATTTGCGCGTCCCAGACGCACAAAGCCGCAATGCCGGCCATCACAGAAGTGCCATTCACCGCCGCCAGCCCTTCTTTGGGAAGCAGCTGCAATCTGGACAGTTCCAGCAGTTCCAGGGCTTTGAGGGCGGACATTTCCTGACCGTTAAAGTCCACGGTGAACCGCTCATCCAGACCGATGAGCGCCCCTGTGATATAAGCCAGCGGCGCGAGGTCGCCCGACGCCCCAATCGAGCCGAACTCGCAAACGTGGGGCGTGACTCCTCCATTGAGAAACGCCGCCATGCGCTCGATCAGTTCCAGGCGAATCCCCGAAGCGCCGTAGAGGTGCGAGTTAATCCGCAACAGCATGGCAGCCCGAATGTCGGCAACCGGCAAGCGTTTCCCCGCCCCCACTTTAAGAAACCGAATCAGGTTGTTTTGCAGCTCAGCAGCTTCTTCAGCCGAGATGCGAGTGTTGGCCATGCCGCCAAAGCCGGTTGTGACTCCATAAACGGGTTTTCCCGATGCAACCGCCTCCGCGATATAGTCGCAGGACGCCTGAACGCGCCGGCCTACCTCACCTTTTGTGGAAAGGCGCACCCGCGTGCGGTGACGCGCCACCCTCACGACATCTTCCAGAGTCAGCTTTTTGCCGCCAACGCTCACAGACCCGGAGCGATTGTTAGAGAGAGACATCTCTTGACGAAAGCCAGAAAAGGTGAAATTGGTCATTCCTCAACCTCCAAGCGTTAAATGAGAGAAAATTAAGCAAAATTAAGCGCAAAAAACCCTCGCAACTGAAGCCGGTCGGCATTCAGTCCCATCAAAACAGCGTTAATCAGTAAAGCAAATTTATCCAGCGGAAAAAACCGCCAGAATACAGCCCCCGGGCAGGGCGCGGCACTGCCGCACCTCTGTCCTGTGGCTAATAAGCAGGCTAGCTAGGGCGGGTCTGTCACGCTCGCGCACCTATCCTCGGGCGCTCGTACCAACCCGCTTTCCCTGCATTATTGCGTTGTGAAAAAATTCCCGAAGTTTCGGGAGGCGTGAAAATCGCCGCGCTGTCAATAAGCGCTCGTTCTGGCGACTTCTCAACCTCTCAAACTTCGCCTTCGTGTACAGCTTCGCTTGAACCGGCTCGGACTTGGCTCGCCAAGCGGACTGTCAGTCGGATCGGCGAACACCACCACAAATCCTGTTTTGGTCATCTCAATGGCCCCCTATTTTAATAGGCCAGCGAGCGAGTTTCTCCTTGATAGGTAAACTTCTCTACACGGCAACAGCTTGAACTCCCGTCGGCAGTCCCGGGCGCTTCCGCCTCGGGCCAGTCAGGAGTGCAATTTCAACGTTTTTTACTCTACCACACTTGTTTTTTTTTACTTACCCTTAATCAAACTTTAAACTTCGTATTTTATAATTCAGTCGGTAGCAATTGGCCCTAAATCTATACTGGGCGGGCCTAATGTTGGGCCAGGGAAGCCAGCCAGCCGGCGGGCCAAGTATTGCCGGCTACAAACATGTAATTTAGGGGAATGTAAGTTATGAAAGAAACCCACTTAAAAATCTGTTTGGGCTGGCTCAGTCTGCTGTTGGTGACAGCCGCACCGGCAGCCGTGGCGCTACAGCAAAAGCCGGCTTCCGTGGCTAGTTTCGCAGCCGGCGACGCCTCAAGTTTAATCGAACAGGGAAAACAGCTCTATGAAAGTGGGAAATTGTCTGAAGCGGCAGCAATCTGGCAGCAAGCGGTTCGAGATTGCGAAGCTAAAGGCGACCGGCTCAACCAAGCACTGATTTTAAGCTACCTGTCACTGGCTTATCAAAATTTGGGAGAGTGGGTGCGGGCGAAAAAAGCGATCTCCGACAGTCTAAATCTCTTGCCAAATCAGTCAAACCCCGACAGACAAACAGCGGCAGTTTTGGCTGAAGCGCTGAACACTCAGGGAAGTCTCCAGCTCGCAACTGGACAGACTGAAGCCGCCCTAGAGAGCTGGCAGCAGGCAGAAAAAGCCTACAGGCAAGCTGGGGATGAAACCGGCATCCCCGGCAGCCAGATTAACCAAGCCCAAGCATGGCAAAGCTTGGGGATATACAAGAGGTCAAAAGACATTTTAGAGCGGGTGCGCGAACAGCTGCGCTCCCTGCCGGATTCCTTCCTGAAAGCGGACGGGTTGAGAAGTTTGGGGGCCGCCCTGCAAGTGGCCGGCTCAGCGAAGGAAGCCAAAGAAATCTTAGAGGAAAGTTTGGCAATTTACCAGCGCCTCAACTCACCGGCAGATACGAGCGCCACGCTGTTAAGTCTGGGCAATACTTCCAGAGATTTGCAAGACAGTGAGGCGGCTTTAAAATACTACGGGCAGGCGGCTATGACTGCCAAAAGCGGTATCCATAAAGTGGAAGCGCTGCTCAACCAATTGAGCTTGAGTCTTGAAACCGAAGATTGGGAGGGGGCGCGAGCTTTGGTGCCACAAATCCAGCCCGAGCTAGCCAATCTGCCCTCCAGTCGCTCCTCTGTTTACGCTTATGTGAACTTTGCCGGCAGTCTGGCGAACATGGGGCTAAAATCAAAGGCCGGCGCTGACTGCGCGAGTGCGCCGTGCGCTTTGCCCAACTCCCAAGAGATCGCTCAACTGTTAGCGAAAGCGGTGGGTGAGGCGAGAGCGCTGCGGGATGCGCGAGCGGAAGCTTATGCGCTTTTGCAGCTGGGAAAGCTTTACGAACAGACGCGCCAGTGGCGGGAAGCCAAAAACCTGACGGAGCGATCCCTAGAAATCGCCCAAAAAATTGACGCTTCTGATATCGAGGCTCGCGGTTTTTGGCAGCTGGGGCGGATTCTCAAACAGGAGGGAGATACCGCCGGCGCGATTTCGGCTTACACTCAAGCGGTTAAAACCCTGCAATCCCTGCGCAGCGATTTAGCAGCCATCAATTCCGAGGTTCAGTTTACTTTCACAGAAACGGTCGAGCCGGTGTATCGCGATCTGGTGAGTTTGCTGCTGCAACCCCCTGACTTCAAGACGGGGAAAAAGTCCGCAACCCCCATCTCCCAATTGCTCATGCCCCAAGAGGCGGTGAGTCAGAAAAACCTCAAACAAGCCCGGGATTTAATGGAATCGCTGCGGGTGGCGGAACTGGACAATTACTTTCGAGACGCTTGTTTGGAGGCCCAGCCGGTCGGGATTGACGATATTGATAAAAAAGCGGCGGTAATCTATCCGATTATTTTAGCAGACCGGCTGGAGGTTATCCTGTCAATTCCGGGCCAGCCTTTGCGCCACTACACGACGAACCTGCCGGCACAGGAAGTGGAAGAGATTGCAGATCGGGCAGCAGAATCTGTAAACCTGGCGTTCTCTAACGAGGAGCGCTTGCGCCTGCTGGGGCGAGTCTATGACTGGCTGATCCGACCGGCAGAAACGATGCTGGCTGAAAGTGGCGTGGAAACGCTGGTGTTTATCCCCGATGGTTCTTTCCGGAATCTGCCGATGGCCGCTCTCTACGATGGCAAGCAATATCTAGTAGAGAAGTACAGCATTGCCCTCAGCTCCGGGCTGCACCTCCTCTCTCCGCAAGCCCTCTCCAGGAAAAATTTAACAGCGTTAACCGCCGGTTTGACCGAGTCGCGACAAGGCTTTGCAGCCCTGCCAGGGGTCAATTTTGAAGTGAAGCAAATCGCCTCAGAGGTGCAGGCGTTGGTACTCCTGAATCAGAATTTTACCACCGCGACGTTCCAGCACCTGATTGCCGGGTCGGACTTTGAGGTGGTTCACCTCGCCACCCACGGCCAGTTCAGCTCTAATGCTGAAGACACTTTTCTCCTGACCTGGGATGGGCGCATCAATGTAAAAGATTTGCAGGCATTTTTGCAGCCCAGGGGACAGAGAAACTCCAACTCGATTCAATTGCTGGTGCTCAGCGCTTGCGAAACGGCTGCCGGTGACAAGCGAGCCACCTTGGGACTGGCGGGATTAGCCCTGCGATCGGGGGCCAGGAGCACTGTAGCAACCCTGTGGTCGATCAAAGACGACTCTACGGCCCAGTTTATGACAGATTTTTACAGAACTTTAAGCAAACGCAATATTACCAAAGCCCAAGCTGTCCGCCAAGCCCAGCTGGCGCTGTTAAACTCGCGCCAATACAAGCATCCCTTTTTCTGGGCACCGTTTGTCTTGGTGGGCAATTGGCTGTAACTGTCCTTTGTGGGGTGCGTCCCGCCGCACCCCACTGCTTCCCAAACCCCCTTCAGGAGGTATTCCCGCTCAAAGAGTATCAGAGAATACAAACTTCTTTACATAACCATAATATAATGTTAACTAAAACTTTCGCAACCGGGTGTATTTTAAATAACAAAATTCCCAAAGGCCCTGATATATATCATAGCTGACGGAACCCTGCCTTACAAAATCGGCAGACTTAGAACAACTTGCCCAACTAAATATAAATTTTTTATAAAGTAGTGCGAGAGCAACATTAATTAAGGGAGAATACGGATCTTTTTTGAAAGAGCAATGGTAAACTAATAAAGAAAAGTCTTTGGAGAGCTTGTTTATGACTCCTAAACGCAACGGGTCAATTCCTCTGAAGCTGGCTTCAGTCACTCTAGCCGGTGCCCTGGGGCTCGGTGGTGGATTGCTCTCGCCGGTACAGGCGCGGTCATCTCCTGAAATGGCAGGTCAGACCCTATCGGGCCCGGTGCTTGTCAGCCAAGTATTCCAGCCGCCGGAAGATTCCGCACCAAAAGACTCGACAGGAGGAGCGTCCCGTGGGGAGGGGACATTTCAGCCTCCCGACGACGCCGCCCCGAGCGATTCGACCGCAGCAGCCAGCCGGGGAGATGCCGCCTCGCTCGTCGCCCTGATGCCAGAAACGAACATCGGGCGAACAGTAGCGGCACGTCCGACGTTTTTTGTTTACGTTCCGCCGGCGCAGACCGGCAAGGGAAAACAGGTATTTTTTAGTCTGCAAGACGAAAACCAGAACCCCCACTACCAGACTAGAATCGAGATTCCTAGAAGTGGGGGGATTGTCAGCTTCCAACTACCGGAAGCGGCACCGGAACTAGAGGTGGGCAAGAACTACAAGTGGTTTTTTATCGTTACCGAAAGCGGAAAGCGACTGCGAGCGGACACTTCTGGGGTAACGGGGTGGGTTAAACGAGTTGAACCGGCTCCAGAAATGCTCAGCAAGCAAAAGTTGGGAGCGTCTCTGGAACTTGTCAAGCTGTACGGAGCCCAGGGGGTTTGGTACGATACCCTGGCAACCCTAGCCGAATTAAGGCAAAAGCAACCCAGTGATTCAACCGTAGCCGCCCAGTGGAGACAGCTGCTAGAGCAGGTGGGACTGGGAGCTATCGCTAACCAAGCCGTAACAGAAATTGCCCTCTCCGGACAGGAGTAATGCTGAAAATCGGAAAACTGCTTTGGAAATGGCGGGGGGCACTCGTCACCCCGCCAAGTGTGGCAGCATTCGTTATACTAGGAGAGTGTTTTGGGCTGTTCCAATTCTTGGAATGGACAGCCATCGACCAGTTTTTTCGCCTGCGCCAAGCTGAGCCGGCGGACTCGCGCATTGCGATTGTCAGTATTGGTGAAAAGGATATCACTCGCGTTGGGAAATGGCCGTTTCCCGATGGGGTGATAGCTGAATTGCTGGAGAAAGTCAAAGCCCAGAAACCGAGAGCCATTGGCTTAGACCTGTATCGAGATTTGCCGGTGGAACCCGGTCATCAGGCATTAGTTGCGGCGTTTAAGTCCGCACCGAACTTAATCGGCGTTGAGAAAGCGCTCGGACAGACTGTCGCCCCAGCCCCAACTCTGGGCGAACTGGGGCAAGTGGGGATGGCTGATATGGTCTTGGATGCCGACGGGAAAGTGCGCCGCGCCCTGATTTCTGCCGGCACCCCGGACGGGAAAATTAAATTGGGTCTGGCGGCGCAACTGGCCCTAATGTATTTAAAAGCCGAGGGCATTACTCCCCAACCGTTAGGCAACAATCAGTTGAAGTTAGGAAAAGCTGTATTTGTTCCTTTGAGGCGGAATCAAGGAGGCTATGTCAGGGGCGATACCGGCGGCTACCAAATTTTATTGAACTATCGCGGCGTTGGCTGCAGAAGCGAGACAGAACCGTGCCCTTTTGCCAGCATATCAATGACTGACGTGCTGGAAAACAGAATCCCACCCGGATTGATGCGCGACCGCATCGTTTTGATTGGCCCAATAGCGCCCAGCCTCAACGACCTTTTCCAAACCCCCTACAGCAGCACACTTTTCCAGACTCCATCACCCACACCTGGCGTCGCCATTCACGCCAATATAAGCAGCCAGATATTGAGTTCAGCAATAGATGGGCGTCCTCTCCTGCGAGTTTGGCCAAATCATCTAAACTGGCTGTGGATTTTAGCTTGGTCAGTTACCGGCACCGCAGTTAATTGCATGCTCCTGCGGGTGCGGATCTTGGGAAAAAACTCATTTTTTGCCGGCACAGTACCGAGCGCCTTCCTCACAGGGTTAGCTCTCACCAGCATCTCCTATCTGTCCTTTCTCTCTGGTTGGGTCATTCCCGTGGTGTCCCCCCTGGTGGCGGCTTGCGCCTCGGCTATTGCGATCGCCAGCTACCACAACCAGTATCAATTAAAGCTCGCTAACGAGCAATTACAAAAAGCCAACGCGCAATTAGAAGAATACTCCCTCTCCCTGGAAAACAAAGTAGAGGAGCGCACCCGAGAGTTGGAAATCGCTAAAAAAGCCGCCGAAGCCGCCAGCGCAGCCAAAAGCGAATTTCTCTCCAACATGAGCCACGAACTGCGCACCCCGCTCAACGGCATCCTCGGGTACGCCCAAATCCTGCAGCGGGACAAAAGTCTCGCCGGCAAGCAGCGCGATAGCGTCCGCATCATTGAGCAGTGCGGCTCCCACCTGCTGAACCTGATTAACGATATTTTAGACCTCTCCAAAATAGAAGCCCGGAAAATGGAACTCTACCCGAAAGACTTTCATTTTCCTTCTTTTCTGCAGGGCGTCACCCAAATGTGCCGAATCAAGGCTGAACAAAAAGAAATTGCTTTTACCTTCCAAGAGATCAATCAACTGCCGGCTGCCCTATATGCCGACGAAAAACGGCTGAGGCAAGTGTTAATTAACCTCCTGGGCAATGCCATAAAATTTACAGAAACCGGAGGCGTGACGTTTAAAGTGGGCGTCCTGGAAAGCCGCGCCCCACAAGAAAGCGGACAGGGGAAAATTTACAAACTTCGGTTTCAAATTGAAGATACGGGCACCGGCATGAGCCCCGAACAGCTGGACAAGATATTTCTGCCCTTTGAGCAAGTCGGGGATAGCTCCCGCAAGGCGGAAGGCACCGGCTTGGGATTGGCGATTAGCAAAAAAATTGTTAACATGATGGGGAGCCAGCTCGAAGTCAGCAGTCAGAAAGGAGCCGGCAGCACTTTTTGGTTCGATGCCGATTTGCCGGAATCCTTAAACTGCATTGAGTCTGCCCCTGACTCACCCGCAAGCAGCATCATTGGATACAGAGGTGAGAAACAAAGAATCTTAGTGGTTGATGACCGGTGCGAAAATCGCTCAGTGTTCGTTAATTTGTTAGAACCCGTCGGGTTTGAACTTGCCGAAGCCGGCAGCGGGCGAGAGGGTTTAGACTTAGTGGCGGAGTTCAACCCCCATTTGATTATAATAGATTTAGTCATGCCAGAGATGGATGGCTTTGAGATGGTGCGGCATTTGCGCTCTTTGCCGCCGTTCAAAGACGTGCCGGCAATCGCCTCCAGCGCCAGCGTGGTGAATTTTAACAAAGAGCGTAGCCGGCAAGCCGGTTGCAGTGACTTTCTGCCCAAACCCGTCCAAGCTACTGAGTTATTTGAGCAGTTGCAGAAATATTTGCAACTGGAATGGATTTATGAAAAAGAGGAAAAAGGAGGAAGACATAAAGAAGAAAAAAGTAGGAAGGACGAAAAAATAGTAGCCCCCCCCTTAGAGAGACTGCTCGTTTTGTATCAAGCCGCTCAGATTGGCGATATTGAAGCTGTCGAGCGGGAAGCCAGCAGGCTCAGCCAGCTGGACGCCAAATACCGGTCTTTTGCAGCCAGGGTGCTACAATTGGCAGAAGAGTTTGAAGACCAAAAAATCGTGAAGTTGATAGAGCCGTACTTGAGGGATTAAAATGAAAACCGGGCAAACACAAACGATCTTAATAGTTGACGATAACCCCACCAATATAAAGGTGCTGTTTGACTTTCTCAAAGAATGCGCCTATAAGGTGCTAGTGGCCAAAAGTGGGGAAAGTGCCATTGAGAAAGCGCAACAAGCCTCACCCGATCTCATTTTACTCGATGTTATGATGCCGGGGATTGACGGGTTTGAAACTTGCCGACGGCTGAAGGCTTCTGATGTTACTGAGAGCATCCCAGTAATTTTTATGACAGCTTTATCCGACCCCTTAGATAAGGTCAAAGGTCTGCGCTTGGGAGCCGTAGATTATATTACTAAACCGTTTCAGCAGGAAGAGGTGCTGGCGCGGCTCCAGCTGCATTTAAAATTGAGCGGCATGACTAAAAGACTCGCCGAGCAAAATGAACTCCTGGAACAGAGAGTTGCAGAGCGAACAGCTAAACTTGCTCAATCTCTGAAAGAACTCCAGCAGACTCAACTGCAACTCGTGCAGAAGGAAAAAATGTCTTTACTCGGCCAGCTAATGGCGGGACTCGGGCACGAAATAAACAATCCAGTCAACTTTATATCTGGCAACATAAACCTCGCTCAGGAGTATGTTGAAGCCCTCCTGCAGCACCTGCAACTCTATCGCGACGCCTTTCCCGATCCGGGAGAAGAGATTCAGGAACATGCCGAAGAGATTGACTTGGAGTATCTCCAAGAAGACCTGCCAAAAATGATTGGAACGCTGAAAGAGGGAACTGACCGGCTGCGCCAGATTAGCAGTTCTATGAGAGTTTTCTCTCGTGCGGACACCTCGGCGAAGGTAGCCTGCAACATCCACGAAGGCATCGACAGCACATTAATTATTCTCAAGCACCGGCTGAAAGAGAACAACAAGCGCCCCGCTATTGAGGTCATCAAAGAATACGGTGACTTACCTCCCGTTAACTGCTTCCCCGGTCAGCTCAATCAGGTGTTTATGAATCTGATTGCTAATGCTATTGACGCCCTAGAGGAGTCGAGTCAAGAGCTATCTTACCAAGAAATTAAAGCGAATCCCAATCAAATTACAATCCGCACGTCTGTGGGGAAACAAAACGAAACAGTTGCCATCTCTGTCAAAGATAACGGAATCGGAATGTCAGAAGAGGTGCGCTCTCAGCTGTTTGACCAATTATTCACGACAAAAGCAGTGGGCAAAGGCACGGGGTTGGGGCTGTCTATCAGCCAGCAGATTGTGGTGGAAAAACACCACGGCAAGCTGAGTTGCATTTCCGCCCCCGGACAGGGGGCAGAATTTGTGATCGTGATTCCCGTAAATCAGCCCGACCGTGGCGAGCCCGCCCCCGAATCGGCTGCCCAATTGGCAAAGCGGCAGTCAGGGATTTGCTCAGGACTGAGTTCTGGGCCAGGGAATTGACCGGTCTTGGGCCAGCTGGCGAGACACAGCCGCCGCCCCATAGCGGTTGATGTGGCTGGGGTCAGCAAAATACTCATTCCGAGTCAGCTCCCGCTGAGACAGGTTGCGAAAGATAAAACCTGTTTGTTTGGCGCGGCGCTGCATATCCTGCACGAATTGTTGCTCAGCCGACCGGCGCTTTGCGTCCAAGTAGTCCGGGGTGAGGGGCAGATTGACAAAAACCAGGGGAATGTTGAGCGACTTGGTGAAACTCACAACGTTATTGAGGGCTGCGGCTTGCTCGCCCCCCAGCTTAAAGGATGCGTAGTCGCCGTCGAACTGCCCCGCCACTCTGGGATTTTGCCGGTAGTAGGTGCCTGGACTAAAGCGGGCGGACACGGGGAGGAACCCATTGGCATCGATAGCATTAAACAGCGCCCTCTCCCGACTCGTGGCTTGTGCGACAGTGAATTGAGCCTCAGCCTGACTGTTCTCGTTTCCGACCTGTAGGGGCGCGTCCCGCCACGCCCCGGAACGAGGGGACTCTGCGCCCAGAAAACGAGGGGACACAGATGCTGCCTTGGAATAGTTGGCCAGCCGGGTAAATGGCGCAAGCCCAGCCTGCCAAGAAGGTAAACCTGCATCTGCCGGCGGCAATGGGCCGGCAGCGGTAGCTTCTGACAGATATGTGAGGCTGGGGCGGATTCCAGCCTGTAACTGCTCGTAGCCGGGGGAACTGACAATCCCCTTGTAAGTCCTGTCCGCACGACCGTTATTAAAAGCCCGCACCCCATCAGCCCACAGAATCAGCCTGGGCAGCTGATCTTCGCTCAACAGCTCTCGCAGCTTCAAGTCTACGACTCGGGCAGTCGCCCCATTCACCGAAAAATTAAAGATTTCCAGCCCCCTGTAGCCTTTAGCGGCTAAGGCTTGCTTGAGGGCTTGCGGATCGACGCCCTGCAAGGCGCGGGAACTGCCCACAATCAGGATATCGGGCGGGCCAACAGCTTCCAAGTAGGACAGATAAAGCAGCAACTGCTGGTCGAGCAAATCGCTGCCAAACGTGGCGAAGGGCAGCCGAGAATCCAGCACGGCTGCTTTTTTTTGGGCTGCGGAAAAGTTCCGCAGATATTCAGCGACCTTCTTCTGCGCGATGGCTCGTTTGGGGCTGCCCGGGGGGACGGTTTGCATCCAAGCAACAGCCTCAAGCCACGCTACAGCTACTTGATTCCATTCCAGCGGAGTTTTCGCAGACCGGGCCAGATTGGCAGCCCTCGTGGCCCTGCTGATCCCTTCACTGTAGGGATCGGTTTGCTGCGCGACGGTTACAGAAGCGGCCACTGCGGGCCCGGACGGTGGTGTGGCGGCGGTGGCGCGGCTGGCATAGAAACCGCAGCCAACGGCTAGCGCCCACGCAGCCACGCTGGCAGCCCAACAGTTGAGGTGGCTTGATACTGGCATATCGGTCAATAGGGATTTGAGATTTGAGATTTCAGAGGACAGCCGATTATTCTTTAACAACTGAAAGGAGAAATCAATTCTGGATTTTAGATTTTAGGTTGAGTTTCCCTTCCGTTTGACTGAGCGTTTTGACTTATCCGGGTGTTCGACGGTTCTTGCCCTCCTCCCCAACCGACTTTTGAGGTACTGAGAAACCCGGTTTCTTTAAGAAACCGGGTTTCTGGGCCATAGGTCATCCAACTGAGAGCCGCTACAATCTTACAGCCGGCAGCGGCAAGCCCGCTTCTGAGGCCCGACTTGCTCCCCGCTAGCATTGTACGGGGTTTTGGCTTAAAAGCAGCGATACGGCTGGTAGTCGTAGCCATCCACCGCCGGCCAGGACTGAAAAGATTTCCCAGGAGTAGTCTTGACAGGCAAGCATTTTTGTGCTAATAAATCCCCCGGCGTGCGGAAATTCACCAGCCACAGCGCAGCCGGTCGCGGCAAATCAGCCAGTACCTTGCGCAGGGTGGAGGGGGCGCGACAGGTGGCGTCCTCACAAGACTGCCGGTCTTCATGCGCTAAAACAAACTGCGGATCTGCTGTTGAATTTCTCCCAGGGTATTGGCGTCTGAATTCCCAAGCCAGCCCCATCAATTCGCCGGTTTGTACATGGGTAAAGTGGGTTGTGGCAATCAGCACCGGCACCACCGATTTGGGACTGTCGATTTTTTTTGCTCCAGTTTCAAAAGATTGAGAGACTTCTTGAATAACCGGCACTAACAAGTCAGGGCGATAGTATTTCTGATAGCCCAGATCGCACACCACAGTCACCCCGCTCAACAGCCCCATCAGCCAAATCAGCGCCACAGCTTTTTTGCCGCCGATTTTGACCTCAGCCCCCACCCCCCTCGTTTCCGAGAAAGTGTCCCAACTTTTTCCGAGGCTAGCTCCTCCCAGAAGGATGACCGCTGGGAAGTACACAAAATTATACCGAGCGCCGCGCGTGATGTCAATGCCTAGAAAGTAGGAAATCGCGAAAAACTGCGCGATTGCCCCCAACACAAACCCACCCAAAACGCCGGTTGCCAATTGATTTTCAGGCGAGATGAATTGCGCTTTCAGCCCGCGCCACAGAATCGGTGACGCCCATATGAAAAAAATCAGCATTACCACTCCAGAGACAATCACCACCGGCAGTGCCGGTGACTCCACCGGCAGCAGCGACAGCATCGTGATCCAGGCAGCAAAAGCTTGAAAAATCGGTTTGTACCACCCCCACCCCGCGTCATTGCGAATCCATTCCGTGAGCCGGCTGTCCGAACCCCCCAACCACACCGGCAGCCAAACCAATCCTCCCGCCAAAGTGCCTAATGCAACCGCGTATATGCGCCACCAATGTCTCATTCTTCCGTTTCCAGGCGGAGTCTGGGAAAGAGAATCGGGAGCCTCCGCCTCCCCCTTCTTGAGAAAAATGCCAGATATCGACTTACCCCAAAATCCCAAATCCCCAACCCACAACCCAATCAAAACCAAGGCTTCGGCACAAAGCGCCAGTGCGAAAAAGTAGTGGGAGGCAATGCCGAGAGCGTTAACGGCCACCCAGCCGGTGGCCCACCGCACCGGCACCGGCTTCTGCTGCTGCAGCGCCCGCGCCGCCACAACCAGACAGCCAAGCGAGCAAATAACCAGTAAAATCGCCAAAGTGTAGTGGCGGGCTTCTTGGGCCAGATAGATGCCGTAGGGGGAAACCGCCATCATCGCCGCCCCCAGATGGCCAACCGAGCGGGAGCGAAAAGCCAGCAAACCAAGGGCAAACATCGCTGGAACTGAGGCAACGCCCAGAAGTGCCGGCAGAGCTCGCGCCACCCACAGCGAGACGTGCTCCCCCGGTGCCGGTGGAAACAGCTGCATCCAGAAGTTCGCCAGCACGAAGTACACCGGCGGGTGGTTGCTCCAAGTCAGCAAGTTGTGAGTGACATTTTGTGCCGAGGCGATTAATCCACCCGCAGGGGGTGGCGGGATCAGCGGCTGCAAAAGAACGTCCAGTGGAACAGGCCGGTCTAGGGGCACTGAACGATAGCTGTTACCCAGGCTGAAAACCATTGTGGAGAATTCATCTGTCCAGGGGGGCTTGGCGTCGAGCGCCGCAAACCGCAAGCCGGCACCAATCGCCACCCAAAGCAGCAGAAGTGTGAAGTCGGAAGGTTGAAGGTTGAAGATTTTTTTCATAGTTCATACTTTATCCTTCATCCTTCATCTTTAATCCTGGGTAGTGCCTGAGAAGGATTGATTTTATGAACCGCAGAGAGCGCAGAGGTCGCAGAGGGAGGATAAGAAGATTTATCTCTGGGTTCGGCTGTCACTACGCGGATGCCAGAAACCAAGTTTATTTAAGAAACCTGATTAATTTATGTGTTTCTTGATGTTCCGTTTAGTTTGAAGGCCCACTTATCACTGCCTAATTCTCAATCCTTTACTTCCGTCACGCGCCAGCTGAGCTTGAGGTTAATCCAGAAATTCCAGAACGTAACAGCGGCGATTGCAATCAAGTTAGCCACATACCTGTTTAAGCCCAGCACATTGTACAGCAAATTCAGCAGCAGCACGTTCAAAACCAGACCGGCAAGGCAGATAATATTGAATTTCACAAAGCGTTTGACGCGCTTGCGCAACCCCCGCTGCTTGCTGGAAATGTCGCCAAAAGTCCACAGGTCATTCCACAAAAAGTTGTTGACGATTGCCAATTCTGATGCTATAATTTTACTCCGCGTCAGACCCCAACCCAGGGTGCTGGGGTCGCTGAGCAGGTAAAAGATCGCCATATCGACAAATACGCCACTAAAGCCGACGGCACCAAAGCGGAAGAACCGGGCAACCGGCCAGCGGGCGAAGCGCAAGCGCACCAGGTGGCCAATATATTCGACATACTGCTTCCAAGTGACTTTACTTTCGCCTTCTTGGCGCTCTTGAAACACATAGCCGACTTCGCCAATCCAGCGGATATTCCCCCTGCCGATCACTTCAATGAGAATTTTGTAGCCCACTGGGTTCATGGTTTTACCGGCAATGGCTTCGCGGCGCACCAGGAAATAGCCACTCATGGGATCGGAGACGCGCCCCACTACTCCGGGGAGGATAATTAACCCCAGGGTTTGGGCACCGCGAGAGAGAAACCGCCGGATCGGGCTCCAGTCGCTGACGCCGCCGCCTTCCACATGGCGGCTGGCTGCGGCCAAATCTGCTCCCCGCTGGATTTCTGACCAAAGTTGCAAGAGTGTCTGTGGCGGGTGCTGCAAGTCGGCATCAATGACGCCGAGCACTTCTCCCCGCGCCACTTGCCATCCGCGAATCACTGCACTGGAGAGCCCCCGCTCTCCCTCGCGGCGCATGACTTGCAGTTGGGGGTATTGTGGTATCAGTTCTTGGGCGACTTTCCAGGTGAGGTCTGGGCTGTCGTCATCGACTACAATCAGCTCGTACTCGTTGGGGATGACTGAATCGAGCAGCTGGGTCAATCGCTCGACGATCTGGGGGATGTTTTGACTTTCTTTGTAGGTGGGAATTACTAGGGAGAACCGCAGGGGGCGTTCGTCCGTGCCGGTGGGTGCCGGTGCTAGAGGGGGAATTTGCAAAGGGCCTGAGGGCACCGGCAAGAGTGTGTTAGGCTGGCTGATACTCATTTTTGGCGTTTCCAGTAGTGGGAGAGCGTTTGTAGAGTTTGAGGGTAAACTGGTCAAGATCCATAGTTCCCGACAGAGACTGCTGCTGGCTCAGTTGAAACTGATTCTTTAACACCTCTTCAATTTTCTGTCTTTCAGTCTCGGTTGCCGGTGGCGACCAAATCGGCGCGGCGCTTTCCAGCCAGACAATCCGAGAATAGGCTGGCTTGCCAGTCTTGAGGGCTTTTTCTAAGGCAGGAGCCAGCTGGGCGGACGGCTGAGCCAGCAAGCTGACCGGCACATTAGGAGGGATGTAATAAGCCAAACGCATAACGTGACCCCAAGCTTGGGAGTTCATGGCTATTAAGGTTGGCGCTGCCGGTTCGGAGGCGATGGCATCTGCAATCTTGTGAAACATCCAGCGCGATCTGAAACTGAAGTCTGCAATGCTGGCGGACAGATACAGCAGCAGCAACGCCGCAGCAGCCGTTGAGCGCCATTGCTGCGGTGCCCGTTCCAGCCAGACAGCCAGCAGCAGCAAGCAGCCCGGTAGAATTACAATCATGCTCCGCCCCCAGCCAAACCCGAGGGTGAACTTGCCGGTGGCGATATCTGCGCCGAGGGCTAGCAAGAGGGGAAAAATTCCCAGGAGCAAGGCTAAGGCTAAAATCTGGCGCTCTCCGTGACGCCAGAGGCTGGCAGAACCTGTGGCGAGCAGCACTATTATGGCGCACCCAGCTATCGCCGCGCTCGTCTGGGGCAAACTGGTTATCCAGTCGCCCAAGAGTAAGTGAATTCCCAAGGTTTGGGCAATATCCTGCAAGTGCTGCAGCATTGCGGCGAAAAATCCTGCCGGTGCGGCAAACCGCTGCAAGTCAGCATTGCGCAGTTGCTGGGGGATGCCCCACAGCCCCCAGGGAAGGCACAGCGCCACGCCTGCGCCCAAGCGCAACCCGTGCTTCCACCAGCGGTGCCGGTCTAGGTAGATGGCCACAGCTGCCAGAGCGATTACCCAGTAGGCAAATAGATAAAATGTCAGGCATCCAGCTGCTACTGAGCCAATTAGGAGGATGTCCCAGAGAAATGGGGGAAAGTGAGGGTGGGAGCCGGGATTTGGGGATTTGGGGATTGGAGTTGGGTTTTTTGGCTCTTCTGTGGAGATGTTGCGCTTGTTCTTTTGAATCAGCTGCACCAGCGCCCAAGCGCTGAGGGTTGCCCACAGAACCTGTGGGCCATACATGCGCAGGTTCAGGGAGTGAAATAGGTAGAAGGGATTGGTGGCTAAAAGGGCTGCTAGGAGAAGACCGCCGCGATGGCCCAGGACAGTGCGACCTAAGCCGTAAGCGCTGCCAATCGCCCCAATACTGAGTGCAGCGTTGAGGGAGCGCATGGCGGTTTCGCTGTTGCCGAACAGGCGCAGCCAAAGGTGCTGGCTGAGGAAAAACAGGGGGGGGTGGGGTTCGCCGCCGGCTAAACCCCGCAGGAGGTTTGTTACGGTTTTTAGGAGGTTGGGAATCCCTGATTCCGCCGGCAAGCTTAACAGAGAGGTGTAGTCAGCTAGGGCGACGGGTGTGTCTTTGGGGGTTTGGTAAGCGATTTTTTGTCCAGTGGAGAGCAGCAGTGATAAAACTTCGTCGTACCAAAATTCTCTGGAACCGAGATTGAGAATGCGCAGCGCAACGGCGATGGCGATTGCCGCGAGGGCTAGCCGGTTTGGGGTTAGGTAAGCCGGTGGTTTTTGGCTGGGTGAGTCTTTGTTCATGGGCAGTTTTTAAGTTAAATTATAGTTGGCACAGGCGAGACGCCTGTGCTACGAGGGAGCAGAGTCCACCCCCCGTAGGACAGGCATCTTGCCTGTCATTGAAAGCGGGCAGCAAATCGCTTTTGCGCCCACTGGTAAGCGAGTTCAAACACCCCTCCCAATGCGCAGGCAATTGCTGTTACTAAACCCAATCTCAGCCAGTAATTGGACAGGATTGGGGTCAATAAAGCCCAAAGACCGACCATGAAATTCATGTGGGTGAGATAGATGCCATAGGAATAGTCGCCCAGGAGACTTAAGCTTGGTTTAGCCGGCTCGATTAGATTAAGAAGCTGAAAAAACAGGCAAAATTCCCCCACGCCTGCGAGGGCGTCCGATGGAACTCTGAAAGTTTGCCAACCGGCATCTGAAGCCCAGTCACATAGCAAACCGGCAGCATAGAGCAGGGCACTCAGCCACAGCCACCGTTTTTCTAGCAATAAGTTTTGGCAAAACCGGCTGACGCCACTCAAAAGATGCCCCGGCTTTGTGGGTGCCGGTTCAAGCATTGCAACTGCCAGGAAGATGCCGAAGGCAAATTCAAACAACCGCGATGGAAACAGGGCACCTCGCAGCAATACATCTGTCGCCATTTCGTTGAGGGGAAGCGCCACAATTATCTGCCGGTAAACCACCTCGATTAAAAGTGAGCCGAGGAGTAAAACCGGCCATCCCCAACGTTTCCCCACCGGCACCAGCAGCGGAAATATCAGGTACAGCTGCACTGCCAAACCAACATACCACCAAGCGGCGTTCAGAAAAAAGTAATAGTCTGGGATAAAATTGCGCAGGGTGGTGAGGCTGGCAAAAGTGGCGGCGGTTGCTTCAATTGCACCGCGATTGAGAACATCTCGCCCAAACGGCACCCAAGCCGGCTGCACCAGCGCCAGCAGCAATGCTAACCCGTGCGCCACCCAGTACAGGGGAAACAGCCGCAACAGTCTGCGCCGCCAGAACCCTATGACTTCAAAGGGGCGAGAATCTTTGCCGGCGCTTGAACTTGTGCGCCACCAGGATGACGCCAGCCCAAAACCGCTGGCAATTATGAAAATAGCAACCCCCTGCTCTCCCAGGAGGCAAAAAATATTCAGGATTCCTTCAAAAAATCCCTTGACACCTGAACGAAAAGATGATATTGCGATTTCAGAGGCTAGCTGGTAGCCTTTGGTATATCCCCAGAGATGGTAAACAACCACGAGGAAGATAGCCAACCCTTTGAGAGCCGGTAGGCTTTGACTGAGACGTTTGTAGTCTTGCGGGACAGGTTGAGCCGTCATCTCACATCCGTTGGATTAATTCTGGTTGCAGCCGATGTTTCTCCCCTCACACCCCCTGCTCTCCCACTCTCCTCTCTCTTCGTGGGAGCTTGTAGGGTGCGTTCCCTCCTAAAGGGAACGCACCCTACTTCCGTGGGAGAGGGGGAGAGTAAAAGTTCTCAGGAAAATCTAACACCCCGTATAATGGTAGGAATGGCAATCTGCGAGATTTGGCTTGAGGATACACAATCTTCTTACAATCTGCCTCAATCTTTACCGAATCTTAATAATTAAGGCCAGGGGAGGGCAGGACTTTTCCCGTGCCTGCCGGTGGAAATGACGCTCTCGCTCTCAGCGGTCATCCCGCTTGACAGTGAAGAACTCAATATATATAGAAGTTCTAAATGATTGGACCAACCGCTCTTGGCCCAGACTCCCGGTTTCTGTAAGAAACCGGGGTTATGAAATTTACAGGAAGGATTTAGACCCGCTCTATAAATGAGCGATTGGGCGCATTCTTTCGGGCTGTCAGTCTCGACCGGCAAGTGTGCTGGCAAGACGAAGCTGTCACATTTTTGCATTTTTGCAAATTTCTGGCTGCCCGCCTGTAGGGTGGGTTTTCTCCTCGAGAGAAAGCACAAGGCTTCTACTTTTTTAGCTCCGAAGTCATCGAGAAAGTCCTCACAGCTGTTTATTGGGGTGGGCTCCCCTGTGGGGAGCCCACTTCACTTCTTTCCATTTGTTTATAATAACCACAGATTCCTTCTGTCGTGTAGCTCGCGCTAACTAATACCCTGTGACTGCCAAAACTGTTGACGCCATCCTTAACCGCGCCTTGGCGGGTGCGGATATATCTCCCGAAGAAGCCGCCGTACTCCTGCAGCAGACTGAACCATCTGCCATAGAAGCCATTCGGTCTGCAGCTGACTCTCTGCGCCACCGGCAAGCCGGCGATCCCGTCACCTACATCATCAACCGCAATATCAACTTTACCAATATCTGCGAGCAGCACTGCAGCTTCTGCGCCTTTCGCCGCGATTCAGGTGAAGAGGGCGCATTTTGGCTTTCCACAGCCAAAATCCTGGAAAAAGCAGCCGATGCGGTGCGCCGTGGGGCTACGGAAATCTGCATGCAGGGGGGGCTGAACCCCCAAGCCAAGCTTGCCGGCGCTTCATTGCCTTTTTACCTGCAATTGGTGGCAACCGTCAAAGATGAATTTCCCCACCTGCACCTGCACGCCTTCTCCCCCCAAGAGGTGCAATTCATCGCCAGGGAAGACGGGCTCAGCTACGCACAGGTGATTGAAGCGCTGCGGGATGCCGGTGTTGGCTCCATGCCGGGAACAGCAGCAGAAGTTTTAGATGATAGCATAAGACGGATTATTTGTCCAGAGAAAATTGACACCGGCACTTGGCTGGAAATTGTGGGAACGGCTCACCGGCTCGGGTTGCACACAACGAGCACCATGCTCTGCGGGCACATTGAAAGCCCCGAACAGCAGGTGCGGCACCTGAACCTCTTGCGCCAGCTGCAGCAAACCGCCACTGAGCGGGAATATCCGGCGCGGATTACAGAATTTATTCTTTTGCCCTTTGTGGGCGAGGGGGCACCGGCAGCCCTGCGGCGGCGTGTCGGGCGGGATCAGCCGGTGCTGGCTTCCACCCTGCTGCTAACCGCAGTATCCAGAATATATCTGGGAAATTGCATCCCCAACCACCAGCCGAGCTGGGTGAAACTGGGGCTAGCCGGCGCTACAGTTGCCCTCACCTGGGGCTGCAACGACATCGGCGGCACCCTAATGGAAGAGCACATTACGGCAATGGCCGGTGCTATTGGCGGCAGCTGCATGGAAGTGGAGCAGTTGCAGGCGGCGATCCGTTCCTTGGGCCGTCCCTACCGGCAGCGGGACACGCTGTATGGGGGCGCAGGGCATGGGGCGCAGGGCATCGGGGACTGGGCATCGGGCACCGGAAATGCGTTATGGAGCCAGTCGGGGAAAAAATAATAAGTTTTGCTTATAGCCAGAAGTCCGGGAGAGCTGTAGGGTTGACTGAGTGCTGAGGATCGGGGGATGGGACAAGATAGCCGGGCTCCCGGCATTCTTGATTAGCTATCATGCAGGGGTGTCCCGAAGACAGCCGGCAATCGGTTTCAATCCCGTTTCCGGGATTCAGCTGGCCAAAAATCTTCTCCTCCTGCAACCTGCTGAAATCATTATCGCATTGATATGGGCTTGTTTGCACAACCGGGATGCTCCCGGCAATCGCACCCAGCACCCGAGACCGCTGTCAGTCAAATTAAGGGTACAGGTCGCGATTTGGCGCTCAAAACCCGGTTGTTTAAAGAAATCGGCTTTCTGGAGCCAGTTTTTAGTGCCTCCCTTGCGTATCAGCCTTTAGGGATTGCAGAAAAGCAGATTTCGGATTTCAAGAAAAAAATTGAATCTAAAATCTGAAATCTCCAATCTAAAATCCCACGAGCCATCCCCTGGTAAATTGACCCTTTGGTAAATTGGCTTTCCTCACCGGCTACCCTGTTCCCTTGCAACTATGTTTGACTCCATACTTGATAAAACTAAATCCGCATTTGAGAAAACGAAATCGGCGGTAGAGAAAATTGAAGCGCCTCAGCGGCGAACCGCAGGAGCTGCCGCCTTGCTAATTGTTGGCGGCGTCGCAATTGTGTGGGCGCTGATTCCCAAGAGCCAAGTAGAGAATTACCCCGTCGGTGCCAGCGTCGTCCCCGAAGATGCGTGGATGGCCGTCTCGCTGTCCACCGACCCCGGACAGTGGGAAAAACTGCAAAAGCAAGGCACCGCAGAAAGCCAAAAGCTTCTCAACCGGCAGCTGTTGGAGTTGGGCGAGCGCTTCCTCACCCCTTATGGCCTGGACTACCAGAAAGACATCCAGCCGTGGGTGGGGCGGGAAGTGATGGTTGCCTGGCTGCCGCCGCAGGTGGGTGTGACAGGGGGCACCAGTCCCTCATCGGGCCAGCCGCCCGTTCCGAAAGCCAAAGAGCCGGTGGTGATGGTGCTGCCGGTAGACAACCAAGGACGGGCCAAGGATCTGCTAGAGAAGCCCAAGCCGCTGCCGCAGGGCCTGTGGGTGAGCCGGACTTACAAAGATGTCCAGATTAGAGAAATGCAGGGCGCACCTACTGAGAATTACTCAGCCGCACTGCTCGACAACCGGTTCTTGGCAGTGACCACAGATCCAAAAGCAACTGAACGAGTCATTGACACCTATAAAGCAGGCCAGTCTATAGCCAAAACACCGGGCTACAAGGAAGCAGTCGCTCAAATTGAGGCTCCCGATTGTTTGGCCCGGGTGTACGTCAACTGGCCGATAGCTGCCAATATGGCCGCTATGAATGCAGTGCGACTGCTTCCCCCCCAAGGAAAAAATCAGCTGCAGAAGTTCCAGGGCTTTGCCGCAACCGTCACCCAAGAGGCAGAAGGCATCCGGTTGCAGGGGATTTCTTGGCTGAAGGCGGATAGCGAGAAAAAGCAGGTGGTGGAAAACAAGGCCAAAAGTGCGCTCAGCCGCCTGCCGGCTGAAACCTTGATCGTGTGGTCGGGCAGCAACCTGCAGCGGTTGTGGCAGGATTACGCCCTGGGTGCCCGGGGGAATCCGTTCGCGCCCATGAGTCCGGAGTTGCTGCAACAGGGCGTGGCGTCTAACACGGGGCTGAACTGGGAAAAGGATTTGCTGGCGTGGATGGCGGGGGATTTCTCCCTGTCGCTGATTCCCGCTGTTCCGGGATCTTCGACGCAGTTTCCGGCAGGGCTGGTGTTGATGGTGCAGTCCAACGATCGCCGCAGTGCCGAGAAATCTCTCCTGCAGCTGGATAAGGTGATCAGCCAGCGATACAAGTTTAAGGTCGAACAGGTGAAAGTTGGCGGTCAGCCGGTGGTTAACTGGACTTCTCAGTACGGTGGGGTGACGCTCAGTCGCGGTTGGGTGAGTGGGAATGTGGCGTTTTTGACCCTGGGAGCGCCGGTTGCCGGTGCCATCACCCCGAACCCCAAAGCCCCACTGGCGCTCAGCCAGTCATTCCAAAAGGCTGTTCCTTCAGAATTAGATGCCAGCAACAGCATCTTTTTTATCGATGTGGAGCGCACGCTCAACTCCAAGCAATTTGCCTTGCCTCAACTGCCGCCGGTGCCCCAAACCCTGTTGAGTGCCATTCGCACTATTGGCCTTACCTCATCGATCAGCAATGAGCGCAGCACCCGCTACGAGGTCTTTGTTCGGCCCAAACAGGAAGGGACACCAGGGGCGTCGCCCAGCCCAACTACCCAACCGCAGGCCAAACCCTCTGCCGCCGGCAGCCCTGCCCCGTCCCGCTAGGAAAAGATAACCCGGTTTCTCAAAGAAACCGGGTTTCTGGCATCTTGGGGCTGACAAACCCGGTTTCTCAAAGAAACCGGGTTTCTGGCATTTGGCGAGGTGTGAGTGGATTTTCACCGGCCCCTATCTGGTGGGGGTTCTTTATCGCTGCAGTCTGGCTGCTGGTGGGGCTGAACGCTGTCACGCCCCACACCTAACACCTAACACCTGAAAAAGTTTGCCGAGACCTGCGGCTGACTCAGAGGACAAGGTAACAAGGGCATGTACAATTCTGTAATGACCTGGCACAGCATTCCAGCGACCGGCGGCATTGCACCGCTGCGGGCAGCGGTTGACAGTCAGGCTCGCTGGCGGCAGCTTTTGGCATGGGCAGAAAAGTAATCCCGATGACATTTGACGCTCTCAAGTCAGTCGTGCAGAGGGATAGGGGATGTCTGGTAGTGCATCCAAGGCGTATAACTCCAGCTCTTGGCGTCAGCCCAACAGCAGAGTTGCTTAAACCCGGATTGAGTAGCCTGTCTATATTTGGCTATGAGAAATGGAACTATTTTCAGATTGGAGAATTTCGCTTAGAGATTGAGATTGACCATGAGGTATCGCGCTATTATCGTTGCTTTCCTGGCCTTGTGCTTGGGTGTTCTCACCGCTTGCAGTCAAGGGCCAGATACTAATGTCCCGCTGACCTACGACCAGATCAAAGGCACCGGGCTCGCCAATAACTGTCCCGCACTGCAAGAAACGTCTCGCGGTGCCATTCCGCTTGTGTCGGGCAAGTCCTACGTCTTGTCGGACCTTTGCCTGCAGCCCACTAGCTTTTTTGTTAAGGAAGAACCCACCAACAAGCGGCAAGAGGCGGAATTTGTTCCGGGCAAGTTGCTGACTCGGTACACTTCCACCCTGACCCAGATCCAAGGGCCACTGAAATTTGGCTCCGATGGTTCCCTCACCTTTGAGGAAAAGGATGGGATAGATTTTCAAGCGATCACGGTACAGCTGCCTGGGGGCGAGGGAGTGCCTTTCCTGTTCACCATTAAAAATTTAGTGGCCAAAAGCCAGCCTGGCTTGAACGAGATTAACACTTCCACTGACTTTGAAGGAAAGTTCAAAGTCCCCTCCTATCGGGGCTCTTCTTTCCTCGATCCCAAGGGTCGCGGGGAAGCCACCGGCTACGACAATGCGGTGGCCATCCCAGCCCGCTCGGACAGTGATGCGCTCGTTCGCGCTAACGTCAAGCGCACTGAACTCGGCAAGGGCACAATTTCCCTGCAAATCTCCAAGGTTGATAACGCCACCGGTGAGATTGCCGGCATCTTTGAAAGCGAACAGCCCTCCGATACGGACTTGGGAGCCCAAGAACCTCTAGAAGTCAAGATTCGCGGCGTGTTTTACGGTCGGGTTCAATCCGCGTCGTAACCGCTGCTCTCTCACTGCTGAGGCGCTTTTGCGCCCCAGCAGCCTCACAACTTCCGTGAAATTACTGAGAAGAGCTGCCGGCGCTTTCCCGGCTCGCCCTCCTGCGGGCAAAGGCTCATCCCTGGCGCATTGCAGTCTGGCAGCTCTCGTTACCGACTCCCCAACGCACCAGCGAGATCCTAAAAAAATTCAGTAAAAATGCGGTTGTGGCTGGTTTACGAGATTTAATCTAATAAAGGATGGGCAACTCTGATTGCAGTCTCAAAAAGGCTGGATTGCAGCTAGACTGTCCCATTGAGAACCGGCCACAGCAGCCAGATTGATTCTTTCCTCGCCTAGCTACAGAATAGGGGTGCTGCTGAGAAAGTGCTGCGTATCAGCATGATAACGTGCTTCCGGTCACAGCGGTTCCATCAGCACTCAGTCAAACTGAGTTAGGTGCATCGTTTTTCAAGTGCTCTACCAACCAGAATCTCATCATGGCTACTACAGTCACCAACGAACTGAAAAGTGAAAGCTTGGAACTATTGCGCCAGTACCAGAACTCTCGTTCACAGGATCTGCGCAACAAGTTGGTTGAACTCAATTTTGGACTGGTCAGAAAAGAAGTCCACCACTGGCTCAACCAGTGTGGGGAAAGCTATGAGGACTTGCTTCAGGTCGGCTGCATCGGTTTGATTCGGGCAATTGAGCGGTTTGACATGTCCAAGGGACACGCTTTCAGTTCGTTTGCCATTCCCTACATCCGGGGGGAAATTCAGCACTACCTGCGAGATAAAAGCCCTTCAGTCCGCATTCCCCGCCAGTGGCTGGAACTGCAAAGTCAGGCTGCAGGGGTGATGCCGGCGCTGCAAGCGAAGCTCATGCGCCAGCCCACCGATGCGGAAGTGGCAGATGCCCTGGGAATTTCTGTCGCGGAATGGCAGGAAGTCAAGCTGGCCACTCGCAATCGCGCCCCTCTCAGCCTGGACGCGCCAATGCAGGATGAGGAAGAAGGCACCACCTCCTTGGGCGAACTGATGCCAGATCCCCACTATCGCAGTTTCCAGCTGGCCCAGGAAGATGTGATTCGCTTGCAGCAAGCGCTGGCCAGCCTTGAGGAGAAAACTCGCCAGATTCTTGAGTTCGTGTTTCTCCATGACTTGACCCAAAAGGAAACCGCAGATCGCTTGGGGATTAGTGCGGTGACAGTTTCCCGCCGCGTCAAGAAAGGTCTGGACACGCTCAAGCAGCTGATGGGCGTCGGGGAAATTTAAAAGTGAAAATTAAACATTAAAAATTGAAGAAAGATTTCTTCAGTTTTAATGATTAATTTTTTAAGGGATTGCTGGGACACAAATTGGCGACCGCACACCGGTCGCAAGCTAGCTGTTTTGCCTCACACACCGTCCGCCCGTGATAGGTCAGGCAAACAAACCAATTTCCCCACTCTGACTGGGGCAGGATTTGCATCAACTCTTTCTCAACGCGCTCCAAATCGGGCTGTTTGCTAAAACCCAGGCGCTCGCTCAACCGCTTCACGTGAGTGTCCACCGTCACACCGGCATCGATCCCGAAAGCGTAATGCAGCACCATCGTGGCCGTCTTTCGCGCCACCCCCGGTAATGTGACCAACTCCTCAATGCTTTGCGGCACAAGACCGGCAAATCGCTCCACCAACAGCCGGCAAGTTGCTTTAATGTTCTTCGCTTTGTTGCGGTAAAACGTCACCGGCTTGACAATTGCTTCTATTTCTGCTATGTCAGCTGCAGCGATTGCAGCCGCATCCGGGAGCCGGCGAAACAGTTCTGGCGTAACTTTGTTCACCAGCGCGTCAGTACACTGCGCCGCCATAATCACGGCAATCAACAGCTGCAGCGGGTTAGAGTAGTTGAGAGGACAAGGGGAGTCGGAATACAAAGGTTTGAGACGCTCCAGAATTTCTAACGCTCGCTGCTCGGTGCTGGCGATTGGGGCAAACATCGGCAACCTCCTCAGCTCGGATGGGTTCAGCGCGGAATCAGGGACACCCCCACTCCCGCTCACACAACAGTATAAGGTGTGTTGACGGAAAAGTCAACATGCGTCCTCCCGCCAGAGGTATGCTGCATTAAAATTGCATGTATAGCGGGTTTCATCTAAGTGAGGTACTGAGAAACCCGGTTTCTTAAAGAAACCGGGTTTCTGGCATGTACTTCATCCAACTGAAAACCGCTATAATTTGCTCTAGCAGTAGGGTGCGTTCCCTTGGGGAACGCACCCTACGACAGCGGAATATAAGAAACCGGGTTTCTGAATCAAGGTTTCGGGAGAGAGACAAAATTTGTCGCAGAAACCCGGTTTCTGGGGTGCTAAGAAACCGGGTTTCTGAATCAAGGTTTCGGGAGAGAGGCAAAATTTGTCGCAGAAACCCGGTTTCTGGGGGCGGATTTTTTACCCTCAATTGACCGGACATGATATTACCAATCATCCCGGCGAGGCGGCGGCGCACCCCAATCATCCTGAGGCTGCTCCTCCTCATCTTCCTCCTCTTCCTCCTCCTCCACCGGCTCAACTTCCTCAGAACTCACCTTCAAAGGCTCCACCACCCGCGCAATCGCATCCTTAACAAAAGCCTTGACAAATTCATCCTTTCGTGTTAGCTGAAACTGCCGCTGCACCACCTCCGTAATCCCCCCATCCCCCCAATCCTGATCCTGACGGAAATACTCAATAAAACTCTTCCCCGCAATCCGAGTCAGATAAGCAGCCGTCACCCCTTGAATCGCCTTGCCAATCGCAAACGTGCTCACATTCAGCTGCAGCGCCGCGCTCAGCAAATCAATCGCCCCCTTAACAATCCCCAGACTCGCCAGAGTTTTCGCCAGAGACAGCGCCAGCTCCCGCCCGCGCTCCACATTCAGCTCGCAGCCATAAATTCTGCCGATTTCCACCACCATTTGGGCGTTAACCGCCGCCGCAGCCAGCAAATCCACAACAGGCAAAGGCACAGC
This sequence comes from Oscillatoria princeps RMCB-10, assembly GCA_019359235.1. Taxonomy (GTDB): domain Bacteria; phylum Cyanobacteriota; class Cyanobacteriia; order Cyanobacteriales; family Oscillatoriaceae; genus Oscillatoria; species Oscillatoria princeps. Next base: position 274,744 of record JAHHHT010000005.1, on the reverse strand, counting down.
CGCAATCGCCCCCGCACCAATCCACTGAAACCGCTCCACAATTTTCTCAGCTTGCCGGCGGCGCTGGGCGTCCAGCAACCGGCGCGCCTCCTCCCCCACCCGCTGGGATTGCAGGAGGATGTTGTCCGCCACCAAATCCTCCCCCTCCGCCCGCAGAATCGCCGCCATGCGGCGGATCAGCGGCATAATGTCGGGTTCTGGCTCCAGGATTTGGCCATTTTCCAGCCGCACCGGCTGGGGGTTCGCGGCGATTGCCACCACATCCATTCCCGACACAAACCCCCGCACCCGCTCCCGCAATCTCGCCAGAATCGCTTCTTTATCTTCCTCTAGATAGATGTCAGTTTTGTTCAAAACGACTATGGAGCGCTTGCCAATCTCTGCCAGCGCCCGCAGCGGATTGAATTCCGACTGGCGCAAGTCGTTATCCACGACAAACAGCAGCAAATCGGCTTCCGTGGCCAGCCCTCGCGCCAGTTCTTCCCGCTCGGTTCCCGCCACACCGGCTTCCAGAATGCCGGGGGTGTCCGTAATCAAAATCTCGCGCTCCAATCCCCGGAGCTCCAGACTGTAGGTTTCGCCCACCTCCGTAGTGCCCATCGGTGCCGAAACCCGCCCCACCATTCGCCCCATGAGGGCGTTCACCAGAGAAGTCTTGCCGGCTGAGCCGGTGCCAAACACCACCACCTGCAAGTCACCCCTCGCCAAACTCGCCTGGATTTCCCGAGTCCGGCTGAGCAAAGCCTGTCGCGCCACCTGATCCTGAATCTGATCCACCTGCTGGCGCACCGCTTTCAGGGTTTCCTCAGCCGCCTCAGTCTTTTCTACGGGAACCTTGGGCTTGAACTTGCGCTTTTGCTTCTTGGCCTTCTCGGAGCGCTGCAGGAGCGTCATATAGTAGACAACCGCCCAAATTAACAGTCCCAGCAGCACAACCAGCAGGAACAGCAGCAGGTTGGCCACAAAGGGAGACGCCGACCATGAAAGTTGGCTGTAGAACCAGGAGAGGGAAGAAATTAGCCAGATCATCAGCCCTAGAACCAGGGTGATGCCGGCAATTAGCGTCAGAAGGCGCGACTGAGGCATAGACGCAGTTCCGTTGGGGTAGGGGGGTATTTCTCAGCTTAGGGTTGGCCAAAGGCATTTGTGAGATCCTTTACCTTATTGTCTCTATCCTGTTCTGCGGTTAGCAACAACGCAGCCGCCACCGGTGCCGGTTGCGCCAGTAGGGTGGGTTCCCTCTTAGGGAACCCACCCCCATCAGTGCCGGTGGGATGTAGAAAAGCGACACGCCTTTGTCTCTAAAGTGCCGGCGAACAGTGCCTCTCGACACACCCTGGGGTGGGAAAGCTATAGTTGACAGAGGCAACCAATCAGGGCAATAACCCATCAATTAGGGTGCGTGGGTTCCACACGGCTGATGGCCACCGGCACCAACAATGAACACAATCAGGCGGCTGCTCGCACTTTTACCCTTTGCAGCACTCATCCTCTCGCAACCCGCTCTGGCACAGCGGATTGTCCCGGCACAAGACCGCACCGGCACGACTGTCACCCCCACCGGCAACCAATTCAACATCACCGGCGGCTCCCTCTCTGGCGATGGTGCCAACCTCTTCCACAGCTTCCAGCAATTTGGGCTCAGTGAGGGTCAAATTGCCAACTTTCTCTCCAGCCCCAATATCCGCAACATCCTCGGGCGGGTAGCCGGCGGCGAGCCCTCTATTATTAATGGCTTAATTCGAGTCACCGGCGGCAACTCCAACCTGTTCGTGATCAACCCCGCCGGCATTGTGTTTGGCCAAAACGCCCGCTTGGACGTGCCGGCTTCCTTTTTCGCCACGGCAGCCACCGGCATTGGCTTTGGCTCAAATTGGTTTCACGCCACTGGCGACAGCAACTACGCCGCCCTCACCGGCACCCCCAGCGCCTTCGCTTTTCCCTTAGCACAACCCGGCGCAATTGTCAACACCGGCTCGCTAGCCGTTACAGCCGGCAGCAGCTTGTCCCTGATTGGCGGAACAGTTCTCAACACCGGCACCCTTTCCGCCCCAGGAGGCAATCTCACCCTCGCCGCCGTTCCCGGAGAGAGCCTTGTCCGCATCAGCCAGCCCGGACATTTGCTGGGCTTGGACATCCAAACCGCCAACCTGCCCGCCTTCCAAGCTTCCAACCTGCCAGCCTTCCAGCCCTCCAGCTTGCCGGCACTGCTCACCGGCTCTGGTGCCGGTCACGCAACAGCAGTACAAGTCCGCAGCGACGGCAGCGTTATCTTAACAGGTTCCGGCATCCGGGTCGAAGCAGGAGATGTCGCAATCGCGAATTATCCGACACCCGCGCCGAACCTGCAAGTGGAAACCGGCACACTCACCCTGAAAGCTGCCAGAAATATTACCTTAGCCAACACTAATCTCAACACCACCGGCTCGGCGCAACTGCAGGCGGGGGATACAGTTCGGATGCGCGACACTTGGGTGAGTGCCGGCGGCAATCTCGACATTCAAGGCACTTCCGGCATTGATTTATTCAGCGAGCTGTCCTCATCTCTCTCAGCCGGCGGGAACTTTGATTTAGTCAGCGATGGCGATATTTCCGCAGACGCTCACTTGAGTGCCAGTGGCGATTTTTCGATTCGCACCTTAGCAGGGGAATTGGGCAATTTCACCAGTCTAGACGGCTCTAGCATCAGCGCACAAGGAAAACTTACCTTTGGCAATTATACCGGCGGGTCACTCAATCTCTATGCCGGTGACAGCATCAAAGCTGGGAATATCACCATCAATCCCTCACAGCCCAACCTTCAGCCAAGTTTGAGTTTAATAGCCGGCTTTAATTCCAGTCAGGTGAATCCCGCTACCGGCAGCATTGATGCCGGCAGCATCACCCTCGGCAGTTCCGGGGGGGATGTCAGCCTGGAGGCTGCGGGAAATATCAAGACCGGTTCGATTGCTGCCAGTGGCTCGAATGTTTCTCTCCGCAGCGGCAGCAGTTTAGACACTTCCAGCATTAAAATTGATGGGGAAAACATCTCCCTTTACGCGAACGGTGACATCAAAACCGGCGATCTGAACGCGGCAAATCCCGACGTAACAGGTGGCAAAATCACGATCGAAAGCGCAACCGGAGGCATTTTCACCGCCACCGGCACCCTGAACGCCAGCTCTGTGACAGGGGATGCCGGTTTAATCGATTTGAGAGCGAATGGTAATATTACCGCAGGCAATTTAAACACTGCAAGTGCGTCCGGAAAAAGCGGCAATATCACTCTTTACAGCAGAGCGGGAGCGATAAATACCGGCACTCTAAACGCCGGCTCCCAAACAGGCAGTGGCGGGGCGATCGCTCTCCACGCCACCTCTGGCAGCATTGCGGCGGGGAGTTTAAACGCAGCAAGTCTTTCTGGAACCAGCGGAAACATTAACCTGTATGCCGGTGGCAACATCGCGACAGGCGATGTGGCGGGAGGAGAAATCAGTCTGGCTAGCCAAAGCGCCATCAATACCCGTGCCGGTTCAGTGCGGGGGGCTGGCAATATCACCTTGCACGCAGCGGGAGATATTGCGGCGGCTTCCGTGACATCCACTGGCGGGAATGTCAGGATGATTAGCAGCACCGGCGGCATCAACACCGCTGCCGGTTCGGTAGAGACAAATGGCGGCAAAATTACCCTGCACGCGGCGGGGAATGTAACCGCCGGCGATCTGGCGTCAGAGGGCGGCGATATCGCGCTCGCCAGCAGCCAGGAATCTGTCAGCACAAGTGCCGGCAAAATCGACTCCTCCTCAGCGTCGGGAAATGGGGGCAATATCACCCTGCAAGCAAATAAGGAGATTGCGATTGCAGGAATCGACTCTGATTCGGGCACCGGCAGCAGGGGTGAAGTCAGGATCTCCCCCAGAAACGCGCCACCAGCGCCTGCTTCGCCGCCGGCACAACAGCCCCCACCCCCGCCCACAGACGGTTCGCCAACCGCAACCCCATCACCACCCGCGCCGGAACCGCCGCCGGTGGTGGAGCCGCCACAGGTGGAATCGCTAGAACCCTCACCCGCACCGGAGCCACCGGCGGTGTTTTCCTCTTCTCCAGAGATGCTGGCTTACAACTCGCCGCCCCAGGCTGCCGCGCCCTATGAGCAGTGCTGGAAGGAAGTTCAGACTGCTGGCATACTTAAAGATTACGCAGCGGCGATTCAGTGCTTCCAGAAAAATGTGGCGGCTGCTGGCAAAGTCGGAAATTACCAGTGGGAAGCGCAGGCGCTAAATAATCTGGGAGTGGCTTACTTTCAGGTGGGAGACTACGCGAAAGCGCTGGAGTCACACCAGCAGCAGTTGGCGCTGGCGCAGAAATTGCAAGCCCTCGGTGAAGGGCCCTCAGCGCAGGGGCAGGCTCTCGTCGCTTTGGCAACGGTTTATAGCGCTCTGGGCAACTATGAAAAAGCGATTGAATTCTACCGGCAAAGTTTGGACAGTGCGCCGGAAGCGGACGCCCCCCAGTGGAAAGGTACAGCGCTGAGAAATCTGGGAATCGTCTATATTACCCTGGAAAATTACGACAAAGCCATTGAGTGCCAGCAGCAGGCTTTGGCGCTGGCGCAAAAGTCCGGTGACAAGCGCGGCGAGGGGCAGGCTTTGGGAAATCTGGGAATTGCTTACTTTTCTTTGGGAGACTATCGCAAAGCAATTGAGTTCAGCAATCAGCACTTAGCCGCGATGCGCCAAGTTGGCGACCGGCGGGGCGAGGGGCAGGCGCTGGGCAATTTGGGACTGGCTTACTACGCGCTTAAAGATTATCAAAAAGCCATTGAGTGCCACCGGCAGCACTTGGCAATTGCGCGACAAATGGGCGACCGCCCCGCTGAAGGGTACGCCCTGCAAAATCTCGGCGAGGCTCTGCATAAAAACGGTCAGCTGCAAGAGGCTGCCGAAACTTTACGCGCCGGTATTGAGATTTTGGAATCTATCCGAGCGGGATTGGGCGAGGACGATCTGAAGAAAGTCTCGATTTTTGACCGGCAGGTTAACGCCTACGCCGCACTGCAAGAAGTTCTGGTCGCTCAGGACAAAACCTCAGAAGCCCTGGAAATTGCTGAGCGGGGCAGGGCGAGGGCGTTTGTGGAGTTGCTGGCGAAGCGTGCCGGCGGTCAGACTTCAGAGATCGCAACTGTTGCCTCACCCAACATCGAGCGCATCAAAGAAATCGCCAGAGCGCACAATTCCACGCTGGTTGCCTATTCGATTATTAAGAATCCTTTTGAGATTGAAGGGCGGCGGCAAAAGCTGGAATCGGATATTTATATTTGGGTGGTCAAGCCTGCCGGTGAGGTGGCGTTTCGCCGCGTTGAGCTGCAATCGCAAAGGTCAGCCACACAGGAAGTGTCTTTGGAAGCCCTCGTTGCCAGCAGCCGCGATTCTATCGGGGTCAGAGGCGTGAGCGCCGTTCCCAGAATTGGGAGGGTGGAGATTGGGAATCCGTCGCGCCAAACACAAGACTTGCAGCGAATGTATCAGCTGCTCATCGAACCGATTGCTGACTTGCTGCCGGCCTCTCCGAATGAGCGCGTCACTTTTATCCCCCAAAATGAGCTGTTCCTGGTTCCCTTCGGCGCACTGCAAGACGCTGCTGGCAAATACTTGATTGAAAAACACACAATTCTCACGTCTCCTTCGATTCAGGTGCTGGATTTAACCCGCCGGCAAACAAGCAAAGGAGGCGGGGATGCCCTAGTGGTGGGCAATCCAACCATGCCCAGCATTCTGCTAGAATCTGGAGGGCCGGCGCAACAGCTACCACCGCTTCCCGGCGCTGAGCGGGAAGCTGTGGAAATTGCTAAGATGCTAAAAACGGAAGCGCTCACCGGCAATCGCGCCACCAAGCAGGCTATTTTGCAGGGGCTGTCGAAAGCTAGAATAGTGCATCTAGCCACTCACGGGTTGCTGGATGATTTGGGTTCCGGTGTCCCCGGTGTCCTCGCTCTCGCCCCCACTGGCACGGATAGCGGTTTGCTGGGTGCCGGTGAAATTCTTGACCTGAGAATTAATGCCGGTTTAGTTGTGCTCAGCGCCTGCAACACCGGGAAGGGGCGAATCACCGGCGACGGGGTTATTGGGCTGTCGCGCTCGTTTATTTCTGCGGGCACTTCCAGTGTACTCGTCTCTTTGTGGTATGTGCCAGACGCCCCCACCGCTGAATTGATGACTGAATTTTACCGCCAGCTGCAGCTGACTTCTGATAAAGCCTTAGCCCTGCGCAACGCCATGCTCGTCACCATGAAAGACCACCCCAACCCCAGAGACTGGGCTGGCTTTACGCTGATTGGTGAAGCGGAGTAATATGCAATTAATATAATTCTTCGAGGTGGGTAGTTATTTTTTTAAGAAACCGCCGCCGTGAAGGAGCGCCAAGGGAAGAAAGGAGATAGGATTTCACCTGCCATCTAGAACTGCTAAGCTGTTATGCTTTTAATATGCTTATTGTGGGAAGGAGGCAGAGCCTCCAGACGCGCGTTCCCAGGCGGAGCCTGGGAACGAGGTAACGAGGTAAAGGACAGGCAAGATGCCTGTCCTACGGGGTTGATTTGCAGCGCCGCACCTCAAGGACAGGCAAGATATCTGTCCTAGGGGGGATATCCGCAGGCACGGCGTAGCGCCGCAGCTCAATGACTCGCACCGGCTGGTGCAAATTTTTATAAATCCCCCCATTGGCAGCACAGGTCGGTTATATTGAGGTTGAATTGGTGAACTGGGCTCGGGCTTGTTTAATCCCTCGAAAGGGGTGGAGCTGAGAGCTGATTTATAAGGGACACCTTAAGAGCTCTCAAGCTCTTTGAGAGTTAGGGTTTGGGGTTTTTAGGGGGCATCTGACGGGAAAAGTATTGAAAAGCTGATCCTGTAAGGATTTGGCTGATTTTAGAGTGGCTGTATAAATTCGCTCTCAGGCACAGGGGAATATTAGCGGTATTAGGAATGAAGACAATCAGGCGGCTGCTGGCATTACTGCCCTTTGCGGCATTCCTCCCCTTGGGACCGGCTGGCGCACAGTCGGTTGTGCCGGCACCCGACAGTGCCGGTACGGTTGTGACGCCCAATGGCAACCAATTCAACATCACCGGCGGTAAGCTGTCTGGCGATGGTGCCAACCTCTTCCACAGCTTCCTGCAGTTTGGGCTGAGTGAGGGTCAAATTGCCAACTTTGTATCGAACCCAGCTGTTCAGAATATCTTGGGGCGGATCAGCGGCGGCGAGCCCTCTATTATTAATGGCTTAATTCAGGTCACGGGGGGGAATTCCAACTTATTCCTGATCAACCCCGCCGGCATCCTGTTTGGCCCAAATGCCCGCTTGGACGTCCCGGCGTCATTTACAGCCACCACCGCCACCGGCATTGGCTTGGGGTCGAATTGGTTTCATGCGGTTGGGGAAAATGACTACGCCGCCCTCGCCGGAACGCCGAGTGCGTTTGTATTTCCCTTAGCACAAACCGGCGCAATTGTCAATGCTGGCGAACTGGCAGTTAGGGCCGGCAACAGCCTAACGCTGATTGGCGGAACCGTACTCAGCACCGGCACTTTTGCAGCGCCGGGAGGCAAGATCGCCGTCGCCGCCGTTCCCGGCGAGAGTCTCGTGCGCGTCAGCCAAGAAGGACATCTGCTGAGCTTGCAGATTGAGACGGCCAACCTGCCTGCCTTCCTAGCGTCCAACCTGCCGGCCTTTGAGCCCGCCAGCTTGGCCAAGCTGCTCACCGGCGGCGGTGCCGGTAGCGCCACAGGAGTGCAAGTCAACAGCGATGGCAGTGTTGAGCTGACCGGTTCCGGCATCCGCGTGGAAGCGGGGGATGTGGTGATAGCGCGTACTGAACCTGTAGCGTGGAATCCTCAAATACAAACTGAAACACCGGCACCGCCAGCTGAGGGTGAGGATTTACTGAGCGGCAGTTTCGATCTAGCCGCGCTCTTTCTGGAAGAATTTGGTGGAACACCGGCACCGCCAACTAATGGTTCGGCACCGGCACTGCGACCGGCACCGCCACCGACACCCTCGCCCGAACCTGCGCTGCCGGCACCGCCACCGACACCCTCGCCCGAACCTGCGCCGGTGATTTCGCAACCCATTGCCGCACCCGAGGTGCAGCAGGCACCGGCACCGGCACCCACTCCGCCGCCTGCACCCAAGCCCGAACCTGCGCCGGTGATTTCGCAACCGGCACCGGCACCGGCTGCCATGCCGGCACCGGTTCCGGTGCTGGCACCTGTTGCCAGCTCACCGCCTCCTGCCGCAACCGCCGCGCCTTCTGCGCCTCCTGCAACAGTGGTTTATAGCGCTCTGACAAACCCGGCGCTCGAGAGGGAGAGCGCAACAGCGCCGGTGCCAGCCATCGGGGAAATCCAAGAGTGCTGGGCAGAAGTTCAGGCTGCCGGCATCCTCAAAGACTACGCAGCGGCGATTCAGTGCTTCCAGCAAAATGTGGCGGCTGCAGGCACTGTCGGAAACTCCCAGTTGCAAGCTCAGGCGCTGCACAATCTGGGAGTGGCTTACTTTCAGGTGGGAGACTACGCCAAAGCCCTGGAGTCTCACCAGCGCCAGTTGGCGCTCGCCGGTCAACTGCAAAACCCCCTGGCACAGGTGCAGGCACAAGTCGCTCTGGCAGCGGTTTATGGCGCTTTAGGCAACAGTGAAAAAGCGATAGAATACTACCAGCAGAGTTTGGATACTGGGCGGCAAATCGAGGCACCCCAGTGGAAAGGTACAGCCCTGCGAAACCTGGGAATCGCCTATATTTCCCTAGAAGACTACGACAAAGCCATTGAGTACCAGCAGCAGGCTTTGGCGCTTGCGCAAAAGTCCGCTGACAGACGCGGCGAAGCGCAGGCGCTTGGCAATCTGGGAATGGCTCACTTTTCCAAAGGAAACTACGCCTATGCGATTGACTTTGGCCAGAAGCACTTAGCCCTGATGCGCCAATTCTGCGACCGGCGCGGCGAGGCGCAGGCGCTGGGCAATTTGGGACTGGCTTACCACGCCCTCAAAGACTATGAAAAAGCCATTGAGTACCACCGGCAGCACTTGGCAATTGCCCGACAAATCGGCGACCGCCCCTCGCAAGGGCACGCCTTGAAAAATCTCGGCGAGGCTCTGCACAAAACCCGCCAGCTGCAAGAAGCCGCCGATACTTTACGCGCCGGCATTGATGTTTTGGAATCGATTCGCGCCGGCTTAGGCGAGGACGACCTCAATAAAGTGTCGCTTTTTGACACCCAGATAAACACCTACGGCGCGCTGCAAGAAGTTCTGATTTCCCAGAACAAAACCTCAGAAGCGCTGGAAATTGCTGAGCGCAGCAGGGCGAGGGCGTTTGTGGAGTTGCTGGCGAAGCGTGCCGGCGGTCAGGACTCACCGGCACAAACTGTTGCGCCACCCAACATCGAGCAAATTAAACGAATCGCCAGAGAGCAAAATTCTACCCTGGTTGCCTATTCGATTATTAAGAATCCTTTCGACATAGAAGGGCGGCGGGTAAACCTGGAATCGGATATCTATATTTGGGTTGTCAAGCCTGCCGGTGAAGTGGCGTTTCGCCGCGTCGAGCTGCAATCGCAAAGGTCAGCCACAAAGGGAGTGTCTCTGAAAGACCTCGTTGCCAGCAGCCGCGATTCTATCGGGGTCAGAGGCGTGAGCGTGGTTCCCCGAATTGGGAGTGTGGCGATTGGAAATGAGTCGCGCCAAACAAAAGACTTGCAGCGAATGTATCAGCTGAGCATTGAACCGATAGCGGACTTGCTGCCGGCGAATCCTGATGAGCGCGTCACGTTTATCCCCCAAAATGAGCTGTTCCTCGTTCCTTTTGCCGCACTGCAAGACGCTTCTGGCAAATACTTGATTGAAAAACACACAATTCTCACGGCTCCTTCGATTCAGGTGCTGGATTTAACCCGCCGGCAAAGCAGCAAAGGAGGCGGGGATGTGCTGGTGGTGGGCAATCCGACGATGCCCAGCGTTCCGCTAGAATCTGGAGAGCCGGCGCAACCGCTACCACAGCTTCCCGGCGCGGAGCGCGAAGCTGTGGAAATTGCTAAGATGTTAAGAACGGAAGCGCTCACCGGCAATCGCGCCACCAAGCAGGCTATTTTGCAGCGGCTGTCGCAAGCTAGAATTGTGCATCTAGCCACTCACGGGTTGCTGGATGATTTGGGTTCCGGTGTGCCGGGTGCCCTCGCCCTCGCCCCCACCGGCACGGATAGCGGTTTGCTGGGTGCCGGTGAGATTCTCGACCTGAGAATTAATGCCGATTTAGTTGTGCTCAGCGCTTGCAACACCGGCAAGGGGCGGATCACCGGCGATGGGGTGATCGGGCTGTCGCGCTCGTTTATTTCTGCCGGCACTTCCAGTGTGCTTGTCTCTTTATGGTATGTGCCAGACGCCCCCACCGCTGAATTGATGACTGAATTTTACCGCCAGCTACAGCTGACTTCTGATAAAGCCCAAGCCCTGCGCAACGCCATGCTCGCTACCATGAAACAGCACCCCGATCCCAGAGAATGGGCTGGCTTTACGCTGATTGGTGAAGCGCGGTAATATGCAATTTTAATAGCGTATTTCTGGGGGTGCGATTTTTTTTTAAAATGTCCTGCGAGGTATAGACGTAGGGCAGGCGTCGCGCTTACGCGCCGCTTCGCTAACGCCTGCCCTCATACCCTCAAGGTCTAAACCTAACTCTGTCGGCTGCATGGCTTAGTTGACCGGCTGCATTGCTGAGTTGAGCCGCTGCATTGCTGAGTTGAGCCGCTGCATTGCTTAGTTGACCGGCTGCATTGCTGAGTTGACCGGCTGCATTGCTGAGTTGACCGGCTGCATGGCTTAGTTGACCGGCTGCATTGCCACTGGAAACGAGGAAAAAGGCGTTGCACAGTATAGCAATTCCTTTACAAACAGTCTCTCATTCCTATCCGGTAGAGTCGTTACTCTATATTACCCGCGCTTGACGCCGGCAGAACCTTTGCTACAATTGATAGATTAACCAACTCTAGAGCGTTTCTCATATTAGTGAGGTACTGAGAAACCCGGTTTCTTAAAGAAACCGGGTTTCTGGGACGCACTTCATGCAACTGAGAACCGCTATAATATTCCCTACAGCGGAGGAAAACCAAATGGGGCTGTTTGACCAAGTTCTGAGTGCCATCAACAATCCCAGCCAGGAGGCTAGTCCAAATCAGCTGCAGAGTATTCTCGGCACCGTGCAGCAGCTGGGGAGTCAGTACGGCTTAGATCCGGGCACCGCGCAAGGAGTCCTGTCAACGGTTGGCACCTATGTGCGCTCTGCGCTGCAGGAGCGGCGTGAGACAGGCGGCTTCGAGCAGGCGCAAGCGATTGTCAGTCAGTTTAGCGGCATGCTGCCCAACTATCAAGCTGTCGCAGCTTTATTTCCCCCAGAAATGCAAGCGCGGCTGGTTCAGGAAATAAACCAGCGGACAGGTTTGAATGCCGAGAGCATTCAAGGGATGCTGCCCATGCTGGTGCCGGTGGTGTTAAATTTCTTGAAAATGGGAGGGAACGCTCAAAATCCCCAGCAAGGAGGAAATCCAGTGCTGAGTAGCTTCTTGGATGCGGATGGAGATGGGGATGTGGACATTGCGGACGCGATGCAGTTAGGCAATCGCTTTTTCAACCGTTCGGGAAGCTGAGCCAGCTAGGGAGAGAGCCGGTCAATTTGTACTGACCGGCTCGCGAGGGCGATACAGCTCGTCTCGCTCATCCCTTAACCACGGCGACCGGTCGCAGTCGGGCTACCTTTCTGGCAATCCCAGCGTTGCTGACCGCCTCCACAACTCGGCTGACATCTTTATAAGCTTGGGGCGCTTCTTCCGCCAAGCCAGACATCGAGCCGGCGCGGACGCGGATGCCCTCTTTTTCCAACTCTTTCCGCAAATTTTCGCCGCGAACTTCCCGCTTTGCCTTAGCCCGACTCATCACCCGACCGGCACCGTGACAGCTCGATCCAAAAGAAAGCCGATCGCTGGTTTCCGTTCCCAACAAAACCCAGCTTTCTGTTCCCATCGAACCGGGAACCAGCACCGGCTGTCCCAAAGGACGGTACTCCGCCGGCAGTTCAGCAAATCCGGGTCCGAAAGCTCGCGTCGCCCCCTTGCGGTGAACGCAAACCGTGACTTCTTCTCCATCAACGATGTGGTTTTCAATCTTTGCCATGTTGTGGGCAATATCGTACACCTGGCGCAGATTTCCATCTTTGGCTTTATCGCCAAACACCTCTTGAAAACTTTTCCGCGCGTGCCAAGCCAAGATTTGCCGGTTGGCGAAAGCGTAATTCGCCGCCGACTTCATCGCCGCCAAATACGCCTGCCCTTCCTCAGATTCAATCGGGGCGCAAACCAGTTCTCGGTCAGGCAGCTGAATGCCATAGTTAATGACGGCCAGCTGGAAATCCTGAACGAAATCAGTGCAAATTTGGTGCCCAAAACCGCGAGAGCCGCAGTGAATCTGCAAAGCGAGACAGCCTTCTCGCAAACCCATCACTTCCGCCGCTTCAGGGTGGAAAATTTCCTCCACCACATCCACTTCCACGAAGTGATTGCCGGCACCGAGGCTGCCGATTTGACCTTTTCCGCGATCTTTAGCCCGCTTGCTGGCGCAATCCGGATCTGCCCCTGACAAGCAGCCAAATTCCTCCGTGCGCTCCACATCCTCGTCAGTAGCGTACCCCTTGGCAAGCGCCCAGCGAGCGCCTTGCTCGCACACTTCCTCTAATTCTTTGACAGACAGCGACAGACTGCCCTTTTCTCCCACACCGCTCGGACAGTTGCGGTAGAGAGCGGTTGCCAAATCATTCAGATAGGGTTTAGCGGTTTTGTAGCTAATTTCCGAGGCTAAAACTCGCACGCCGCAGTTGATATCATAACCGACTGCTCCCGGAGAGATAATCCCTCCCGGCACTCGCGATGCCATGACGCCGCCAATCGGCATGCCGTACCCCTGATGCACGTCGGGCATCACAACAACGCGCCCCACCAAACCGGGCAAACAGGCGACATTCACCGCTTGCTTAACCGATAAGTCTCCCAGCGCATCTTCCAGGAGCTCCTCATCGGCAAAAATCCACACCGGCACTTTCATGTCTGCATGAAAGGAGGTAGGAATCTCCCACAGGTAATCGTTAATTTTGCGAAAATCTTGTTTGTTAACCATATCTCCGATTTTCTTGATTGGTTTGTGAGGTTTCCCCCTTTTGCCTTTCTCCCCGAAAGCATCCCACTTTTGCAACTATAGCGCACCAGACGCCATAGTGTCACGTCTGTTCCTCTGCCCGCTCCAGCCCGAGACGCCTCACACGTCTATTACTAATGTAGCTTCCAGACCGGCTTCTCCTGTCCGAATGGACAAGTCGTGATAGGTGACGGCCTTGATAAACTTCAGCCAGCTCCTGACCGGCGCTCCAGTCACCCGAACGTGCAAGCTGTGCCGGTCGAGATGCCCGATGTCGAACTGGTTGAACCCCAAGCCCTCACTTTCCTGCAGGTAGAGCAGTTCATTCAGCCAGGCAACCAAGAGGCTTTCGCTATCCACCCCTCGCAGTTGCAGCTCTCGCACCACCACCGGCTCTGGCTCCAGATCCGCACCGGCTAGAGCGAAAAGCCCCAGCGCCCCTTGGATAAATAGCTCCTCCAAATTTGGCCCCCAAATTCGATAGGCCCAGTCCGCCGTGTGATCGATCTCCTCAAATCCCGCTTCCTTAAAAAAACCTGAATTTTTCATATAGTGGCTTGCAAATTGATTCTTTGATAAAAAAGTGCTAATCTAATAATAGAGCAACGCGCTCGTTAAACCTGCAAAAAACGAGGCTAAAAGTATGCTGGAAAATTTATCGAGAGATCCGCCGGGTAAAGCTGCCCGAGATGCCGGCGAAGAGATGGCCGATCCCTGGGTAGTGCCCAGCCCAGCCGTTAAGGCTAGCATTGGTAATTTTTGGAAATTGCAGGCAGAACCTCACCCCCTGATTGCCCCTGCAGGAAATCCAGCAGCACTGCTGCTACCTCCATCAGCAGCAGCCCCAGAACTGAGCGCGGGGCGGGTGCTGCTGCAAGACGAACTGAAGCTGAGGGCTTGTGATGCGGGGAATCTGGCCGTGCAAATCGGGGAAGCCCTAGGGCTGCTGTGCTGGATGGGAATGGTAAAGCAGGGGACAGAAGGGCTGGAAACTGTCGTAAGCTGACAGGAGAGGGAATTGCCCGACCGGCTCGCGTTTCTTTTGCAGCCCCCTCAGTCTATGGAGGTGAGATGATAAAAATGCGATTTCGAGATCGAACTGAAGCGGGGCGACTGCTGGCTGAGCAACTAAAAGCTTATGCCAACCGCCCGGACGTGCTGGTGCTGGCGCTTCCCCGTGGTGGCGTACCCATTGGATTTCAAGTAGCCCGCACCCTAAATGCCCCACTGGATATCTGTCTGGTGAGGAAGCTTGGCGTACCCGGACATAAAGAATTGGCGATGGGAGCTATTGCACCGGGCGGCGTGATGGTGCTCAATGAAGATGTGGTGCGAGAGCTGAGGATTTCCAAAGAAAGCATCGAGCGAGTCGCTGCAGAGGAACAGCAGGAATTGCAGCGCCGCAACCGCGCTTACCGAGGCGATCGCCCCGCCCCCGACATTCAAAATCTCACGGTGATTCTGGTGGATGACGGAATTGCCACCGGCTCAACTGTGCGTGCTGCTATTGCCACATTGCGACAGCAGCAGCCTGAGTGGGTTGCGGTGGCTGTGCCGGTCGCACCCCTCTCCACCTGCAATCAGCTGAAAGCCGAGGCGGACGATCTCGTGTGTCTGAGAGCGCTAGAGCCGTTCCGCGCCATTAGTCTCTGGTACGACGACTTCTCGCAAACCACCGACGATCAAGTGCGCTCCCTGCTGGCAAAGCAGTCATTAGTGACTAGCAATTAGTTATTCAGTTCCCTCGTTCCCAGGCTCCGCCTGGGAACGAGCAAGGGAGGCTCTGCCTCCAATTATTGAGGGGTGTAAAAGATCAAAAATATCCGCAAAAATGCAACCGGAAAAATTCCGAGGTAAATTATGTTAGAAAAAGCTGAAATTATCGAAACGATGAAATCAACTTGGCGGCTGTACAGGGATTATGGCCGGTACGGAAACGATTGCGACAATATTACGGATGAAGGGGCTTACCGGCGGGCTTTCTGCGTCGAAGACCTTTACAGAGACTATCAAAAGCTTAAAGCTGAATTGAAAAGGGCAACAGGGGCAGTGACCTGTCCTAAATGCGGCCAGACAATCGCACCAGTTAAAGACGAATGTCCGGAATGCGGTGTGGGATTTATAAAGCTTTGGAATCAAGAGTGGGACAGCAGCCACAATTGAGCGGCGCAGGTTTTATGAAAGAGTCGGTAACGCTGGCATTCATTGGCGATGTCATGCTGGGGCGGGGAGTCAGCGCAGAGATTCCCCACCACTCGCCGGAGTGGTTTTGGGGCGATGCGCTTCCCGTTTTGCGCGGCGCGGATGCCGTGTTTGCTAATCTGGAATGCGCCATCACTCCGCACGCTCAGAAGTGCCGGCGAACGCCAAAGGTATTTTACTTCAAAGCGGGGCTCGCTGCGCTGGAGGTACTCCGTGCAGGCAACATCGGGTGTGTTAGCCTCGCGAATAACCACATACTGGATTTCGACGATGAAGGGTTGCTCGACACCCTGCACTATCTGGATTTTGCGGGGATTCGCCATGCCGGTGCGGGGCGAAATCTCAGCTCGGCTGCAGAGCCGGCAATCGTCGATATTGCCGGACAGACAGTTGGGTTTATCGCCCTCACTGACAGCGAGCCTGATTTTGCTGCCGGTGCTGACTGTCCGGGTACAAACTACCAGAAAATCCGCTGCGATGTCAATCCGCTCGCTAGCATTAAGGAATCCGCAGAAAACTTGCGACAAGCTGGGGTGGATCTGGTGGTTGTGTCCGCACACTGGGGACCGAACATGGTTCTTTCGCCACCCCCCCATTTCCGAAACTTCGCACGCGCAGTCTTAGATGGCGGCGCTGACTTGTTTTACGGACATTCCGCTCACCTCTTTCAGGGTGTTGAACTCTACAAGCGGGGTCTAATTTTGTACGATACCGGCGATTTTCTGGATGATTATGCTGTCGAGCCGGTTCTGCGCAACGACTGGTCTTTTGTGTTTTTGGTGGAAGTGGGTGCCGGTGGGTTGCAAAGACTGCGGATGCTGCCGGTGCGCCTGCGCTACGCGCGGGTTCAGCTCGCCAGGGGGGAAGAGTTTGCCGAGATTTGCCAGCGCATGAAGTCGCTTTGTGAGGCGTTCGGCACCCCCGTTTTGGATACGCCAGAAGGGCTGGAGGTCATGTGCCGGTTATCTGTATAATATAGTAATGGACAGTAAGTTTAGGACACAACATAAGAAACCGGGTTTCTTGAAGAAACCCGGTTTCTAGACATGTTTATAGCCCCCACTCACGGTTAACAATTACTTTCTAAACCGGCTCTAATTAACCAGCCCCCATATAGCGGGTCAGCCAAAGCCCGGAATGGCCGACCGGCTGGCTTTCTATTTCTGCTTCAGTCCTCATCCCAGTCCTCACGACCCAGCAGGTCAAGAAGACAATCTCTTAACAAAAAGTCATTTTTCTCTAACTCGGACTCGACCCGCTCCCACTCACGGACAGGAATGTACTGGCAGAGCGTGTAAATAGGCTGCCGGCGGCTAACAAGTCCCCTGTTGACCAGTCGGCGGGCTTCATCCCTGATAACGTCTAGAGAATACTCAACGGAGTGAACCATAGCTCCTCCTCGCTTCTGAGGGCGGAATGAACAGTCAAATCAATGACTGAACAGTATGTCTTTTTAATTATAGCAAAAAATTGAATTCTTTGTGAGGGCGTGGGGAGTTTTTTATCGCTAGACGGTACGGCTTCACGCTTCGCAATAAATCTCGACATTTTGTTAGGTGATTTAATCAATAGCAAGTAGGGGCGGGTTGAGAGCTTGTTTATAAAGAGAATATATAGCGCGTTTAAATCATTCGCGTAAATTTCAGAACCCCGGTTTCTTTAAGAAACCGGGGTTCTGGGCCCTAGGCGGGTGGGCCAATCATTTAGAAGTGCTATATAGCGTTTCTCAGTGGGATGAACTATGGCCTTTGAAACCGTTTCGCAGGGCGTACTTCATCCAGCTGAAAACCGCTATATATCCGCAGGACCGGCTCGCCGCCGGCCCTCAGTGCCTGATGTCCTAACCCCTTTGGCTAGTGCTGGAAACCGGCTCCCTGTCCGAGGCGTGAGGGGATGAGTTTGGGCGGGTTGACCCTCAATCTGTGGGGTTCAGATCGGATTGACTTGCCCCGCCCCGACTACTTCACCACTTGGCCCATATAATCGCCCCACACCTGCGCCGCTTGCGCGCTGCTGCCAGAAGTGGGGGAGTTGTCGTCATTGCCCAGCCAAATGCCGGTGACGATCTGCTGGTTGGGGAGGTAGCCAACGAACCACAGGTCAACATTGTCGTTGGTGGTGCCGGTTTTGCCCGCCTCCCCCAGCCCCAAATAGGCGCTGCGAGCGGTGCCCGACTCCACGACACCCCGCAGCAGTTCGGTCATCGTGTCTGCCACATAAGACTGGATAACTTGCCGGCTAGCCGAGGCATCTTGGGCGTAGTCGTAAACCACCCGGCAGGTTTTAGGATCTTTGGGATCGCTGCAGTCATTGCTGTCCAGAACCCGCTTGATGGCGTGGGGGCGGTTGGCAACACCGTTATTGGCCAGCACTGCAAACGCGCCGGTGAGTTCCAGCACGTTCACCTCGCTCTGACCGAGCACCAGCGCCGGCACGGGATTGAGCTTAGACTTGACGCCCATCCGTCTGGCCATCTGCACCACCCGCTCCAGGCCCACATCCTGAGCCACGCGCAGGGCGATCGGATTCTCCGATCTGGCAATGCCGGTGTACATATCTAAAGCTGAACTGCCCGAACGGCAGCCTTCAAAATACTGGCCACCCCAATCAAGCGGGGCGCAAGAATAGGACTTTCCCGGCGAGATTCCTTCCTCAATCGCAGCAGTGTAGGCGAAGACTTTGAAAGTCGAGCCGGGCTGTCGCAAAGCGTCAATGGCCCGGTTAAACTGACTTTCGCGGTAGTCAACGCCGCCAAGGAGGGCGAGGATTTCGCCGGTGCTGCTGTCGAGGGTGACAATCGCACCTTGAGAAAATCCGTAACTGGCACCGCTATTCTTCACGGCATTGCGCAGCGACGCCTCAGCCTGCTTTTGCATTTGCGGGTCGAGGCCGGTTTCCACAATAAAATTGCCCTCTCTAACCAGATCCTTCCCCAGTAACACCTCCAGTTCGTCAAAGACATAACTGTAGAAATAGGGCGCGATCGTCTTGCTGAGGATTTCCTTAGCTTTGGGGTTAATTTCAATCCGCGACCGGCGGGCCCTGTCCGCCTCGTCCTGGGTAATCATGCCCAGAGCCCGCATGCGGTAGATCACCCCATCGCGCTGCTTGACAGCCGCCTGATAGTCCTGAACCGGATTGAAACTGTTGGGTGCCGGCAAAATCCCCACCAGCGTCGCCGCCTCGGACAGAGTTAAATCCGCCGCCGACTTGCCGAAGTAAAACTGAGCCGCATCCTCAAACCCGTACAGGTCAAGGCTCAAGAAAACGCGGTTCAAATAAGTGACTAACAGGTCCTGTTTGCTGTAAGCCCACTCCAACTTCAGCGCCACCACCGCTTCCCGCACCTTGCGACCGGCAGAATCTTCAGTCCCCACAAAGTCTCGGAACAGACTTCTCGCCAGCTGCTGGGTTAGGGTGCTAGCCCCTTCGCGGATGCCGCCCCCGCGAACATTGGCCGTCACCGCCCGCAGCACCCCAACCGGATCGACACCCATGTGCCAGTAGAAGCGGCTGTCCTCGGAGGCGATCAGCGCCATTGGCAGGTAGCGGGAAAAGTCCGACAGCTGCCGCAGCTCTCGGTGAGCGGTGTTGTAGCGAGGGCGCAGGGGCGTATTGACATCGCGGGCGTAGACCACCACCGGCCCGTTCGTCGAAGTCGGCAGGGGGCGCACCCGGAATTTTTGCCACTCCGCGAGAATCCACAGCGCCAGCAAAGCGGTTAGCCCGCCGGCACCGTAAAGGATGTAGCGAAAAGCGAGCAAGTACCAGGGCGGCGGATCGACAAACTTAACCTGCACCGAGGCGGCGAGTTCTGGCGGTCCGAGCGTCAGGACATCGCCGTGGCGCAGCGCCATAGACGCAATCCGCCGCTTCCCTTTATAAATGCCGTTGGTGGATTTCTCGTCTCTAATGATGAACGGCGCGTTGGGATTGCGACTGTCCCGCGACAGGGACAGGTGAGTCTGGCTGACGACTGGGTTGCGCACCACAATATCGGAGGATTTGGAACTGCGTCCGAGCAGGTATCGCTCTCCCAACAGCGGATATTTCTCTTGAGAGCCCGTACCGGCATCGAACACCCACAGTTCTGCCACCCTGGCATTGGGCTTGAGCGCCAGCTTGGCGAAATTCACGTTGGCGATCGTCTGCACCGCTTTGGTGATGGTGTTGAAGATCGTCCGGGGCTGTTGGGGGTTCGGCTGTTGAGGGGGCTGGGGTGAATTCATGCGCCAAATCCAGGTAGGTATTCAAGTACGATATGGGCCAG
The DNA here is from genome assembly GCA_019359235.1 of Oscillatoria princeps RMCB-10. Lineage (GTDB taxonomy): Bacteria > Cyanobacteriota > Cyanobacteriia > Cyanobacteriales > Oscillatoriaceae > Oscillatoria > Oscillatoria princeps. Next base: position 255,061 of record JAHHHT010000005.1, on the reverse strand, counting down.
TCTTGCCAAAGTTGCACCCGGGATTGATGCCAGTCTTGCTCCAACTACACCTGGCCAAAGAGCTTTTCCAGAAACGAGCTGGGAATTCATGGCCTCTTGCCTGCCAGAAACTGCCGGTCTGTTCCTAAGATCGTAATCCGCCCGAGCGCCGGTGCGCCACAGAGAAGCCGCTGTTCGCCATTCTTCCGCCGGCTCCGACAGCCGCACCACAGCCGCCCCATCTGCGCGGGATGAATCCCAGAAATCAGCCTGCCGCAGATCTAATATCAAGTTCGCTTGAGTACCTATATTATCTCTGAGTCGGCGCACTGCTGCGGGAGTGGGGCATTGCCAGTCCTCAGCCCAGAGGCGAGAGTGACCGCAACTCAACCGGACTAAATCGGGACTTACGCACAACTGTGAGACGAAACCGGGTTTCTGGTTCTGGAACGAGGGCTGACAGTCTTGACTTCTGGTTGAGAAACCCGGTTTCTGCGTAAGTCCTATAAATATAACTTGCTTTTTATAAATTTTATAAAAAACCGTCAATTGTTCTCCCCATATTCCCTTAACTCCTCCGTCACAGCCGCCCAAACTGAGCAAATTAAATGCCTGTCAGCGAGCGCCGGCATTTCTCGCCTCAACTTGTGGCCACTCGCTGCGCTAATTTCAGGCCCAACAGCCGTCACCCCTCCCGCTTGTCCCTTACTGCCGTCGCTTTGCTGCCGGCGCTTGCGAGAATGCCACGATCAGCAGGCAGACAATGCCCACATTGATAAACACATCCGCCAAGTTAAACACCGGAAATCGTATCAAGCGAAAATCCAGAAAATCCACCACTTTCCCCTCAGCAAACCGGTCTATGCCATTCCCCAGCGCTCCCCCTAATATAAACCCATACCCCGCTTGCTCCCAGCGATTGAAGTTGGGGCCAAACCAAGCCCACGCCATCAGCACCACACTCACTCCCAGCGACAGCCAGCGCAACCAACTCCCCCCCTCGCTAAACAGGCTAAACGCCGCGCCGCTGTTGGTGACATAAGTGAAGTGAAAGACATTGGGCCACAGGGGCCATGTCTCGGTCAGTTGAAAATTTTGCACGACCCAGTATTTGGTCAGCCGGTCTAGAATCAGGCTGACTGTGGCAGCCACCCAGAAGAGGCGATTTTTTATGCGCATCCAGATAAAGAGTTTCTATTTTTTAATTTAGTCCTTTGCATCTTACGGTTTGCTCATTTTCCCTGGAAACGCCCACTCACTTCCCGACAGGTTATTGCAGGCGAGTTTTTCCCTCGTTCCCCTCGTTCCCAGGCAGAGCCTGGGAACGCCTGACCCGAGGCTCTGCCTCCTATTAGCCTGCGCCATAAATGCCCTCTTTGCTCTAGTTGCCCTCGTTGGGAATGCCTGACCCGAAGCTCTGTCTCCTATTAGCATGGGCCATAAATGCGCGACAGCTTATTCCATTATAAGCCAAACTCTCGTCCTGACTCTATTTTCGCCCAACTTCACATTCTTCTGTCTGAAACAACCGTAAATTCCTCTAAAAAAGTGTGACCTTGTGGCAGCGAGTTCAAGCAGAAAACCGTAACAGGGGGAGCTTTCGGGCCGGCGAGAGCCCAATCCAGCGCTCAATAAAACATCAGCAGGCGCAGGACAAAAGCCAGCACTGTGACAGCACAGACTACCGCCAGCTGACTCGGCAAAGGATCGACCGAATAGGTGAGGGCAGCCGGCAGCAGCAAGTCTTCCTTAAACGAGTATTTCAGCGCCAGAGCGCTCAAGCCGGCCAGATGAATCACCAGCAAGCCAAGCATACAGCTTAAGGCAAGAAACTCTAGCCGGCGGGGGGTTTGAAAAGCCAGCCAGCCACACACCCACGCTCCCGGAACAAAGCCCAGCAAATAGCCAAAAGTGGGTTTGGCCAGATAGCCGAAACCGCCACCGTCAGTAAACACCTGCATTCCCGCCAGCCCCAGTGCCAGGTAGGCAATTTGGGAGAGGGCACCGGCATTTTTGCCCCCCATACAGCCGGTCAGCAGCACCGCTCCAATTTGAAAGGTGACGCCCAGGGATTGAGTGTGAATCCCCGAAGGCCACCAATTCCAGAACGGGCTGGCAATAGAGGCTTTGAGAAACGTGCAGCCAACAGTCAGCAGCAAGCCAATCACAGCCCACAGCAATTCCAGCGTCGGAGACAGGTGGATTGGGGATTTGGGGTTTTCCCCCTTGACAGAAGTGCTCACGGGTGGTGTCTTTCTGGACTTTGAACCCATCGAAACTCTCAAATTTCAAAGCCGGCTTGGCGCAGCTGTCCGGGAACCGGCGCTTCTCCCCCCTGGAGTCCCAGTGATTCTAACATCGTGCGGTCTTTTTCTGGCGGTTGGCCCAGAGTCGTCAGGTAGTGGCCTACCAGCATGGCGTTGATACCGGCTTTCAGCCCCAGAGCTTGCAGCTCGCCCATCACCGCTTCCCGCCCGCCGGCGTAGCGGATAATCTGTTCCGGCAAAATCAGCCGAAAAATGGCAATCGCCTTGAGAGCCTCATAGGGGTCAAGTTTGGGGCGCTCGCTCAAAGGAGTGCCGGCGCGGGGGTTGAGCAGGTTGAGCGGAACCGATTCCACTTGCAGCTCCCGCAGCGCACAGGCCAAATCCACGCGATCTTCCCAACTTTCCCCCATCCCCAGAATGCCGCCGGTGCAAGCTTGAATCCCAGCCGCCTTCAGAATCCTAACCGTCTCCACCCGATCTTGCCAGCTGTGCGTCGTCGCGATCTTCGGGAAAAAATTCTCCGACGCCTCCAGATTGTGGTTGTAGCGCGTCACGCCGGCATCTCGAAGCGCTTGCGCCTGTTCCGGCGTCACCTCGCCCAGGGCGCAGCAAGGCTTGATACTCGTTTCCGCGACAATTTGACGCACCGTTTCCAAAATCCGCTCAAACTCAGCGGATTTCGGACTGCTGTACTTAATTCCCCGTCCTTGCGACACCAAGCAAAACCGGCGAGCCCCCGCCGCCTCAGCCGCCCTGGCCTGAGCCAGAATCTCCTCAGTCGATTTCAGCCCGTACACAGGCGAATCGATTCCCGGATGGTGAGCCGACTGAGAGCAGAAGCCGCAATTTTCCGAGCAATTGCCGGACTTAACATTAATAATCGAGCACAAATCCACCGTATTGCCGCAACAAGCTTGGCGCACCCGGTCAGCGGCAGCGCACAGCAGCAAGATATTCTCCTCACCCTCTATCTGGGTGAGTGCGAGCGCTTCCTCTCGCTCAATGCGGTAGCCTTTGACAATCCGGTCAGCCAGCTCCTGCAGCCACCCAGGCAGCTGCTCAGGAGAACCGGCGACCGGCGGGACGCCAAGATCCGGGAAATCAGCTTTCGGCGGATGGGAGGAAGTTGATAGCGGTGCTTGAACCACGTTTTGCCCTTTGATACAGTGACTGAATTGCTGGCATTTTATCATTTACAATGAAGGGTTTAGCCACCGGCACCGCTCTCGACCGCCGTCCCGTGCCGGCCACCGGATCAATCCACCAAAAACGCTTTCACCGGCACTTCCTGCAGGGGCTTCTCTCACCACCGCCTTCGCGGGCCCTAAAAGCTGCCTTGAAATACCGTCAAGAGTGACAGCCCACAAAAGCTCCCGCCGCACGCCCCTTCTCTCCTATCCGGTCAATTCCACCTATTAACTTTTCCATCCTCTTCCTCTTCCCTCTTGTTAATTGTCGCTATTGGCTCAGGAGCGCTTCCTAAAAAAAGTAAATCAATCAGACGGAATATACCCGCTCCTCTCGCCGGACGGATCCAGAAATGGTGGGGATTGACCCCAGATCGTCTCCCCCCGCAGCCGCAGCCGGTCTTAATCTGCCCTTAACTCAGGAGAGAGCGCCAGCCGGTATGATTGATAGGCAGCCCCTCTATAAGTGGCCATTCATCCCACGGATAGCAAACAGGCTGTAGAGTTGATTTCAGATCGTCATGAATTCAGTCACGAGAGACTCTCAGAAAGCCCTCCAGTCCCAATCCGGATTGAGGCCGGTGCTCGATGGCGGGTTTATTCGGCTCACCCAGCTGTTTGCGCTGGCGGTGGCCGGCATCTTAATCTGGATGACGGTGCAGGTGGCGATCCAGGCTTTCCCTGCCATTCAAGAGTTTGGTGCCAATTTCATTTTCAGCAGCAGCTGGAACCCGGTAAAAGACGAGTACGGGGCGCTCCCCCAGATATACGGTACAGCTGTCAGCTCCCTGATTGCCCTGCTTCTGGCGGTGCCGGTGGGCGTGGGGGTGGCTATCTTCGTGAGCGAAGACTTTTTGCCCCCACGGATTAACGCTTTACTGGTGCTGCTGATAGAACTTTTAGCCTCCATTCCCAGCGTCGTCTACGGACTTTGGGGCATTTTCGTCCTGATTCCGCTGTTAAAGCCGGTGGGTGGGTGGCTCAATCAGTCTGCCGGCTGGCTGCCGATTTTTAGCACGTCGCTGCGAGGCCCGGGCATGCTGCCGGCAGCGGTGGTTCTGGCGGTTATGGTCCTGCCGACGATTGCCGCTATCTCCCGGGATGCGCTGATTTCCCTGCCTCCGGATCTGCGGCAAGCCTCATACGGGTTGGGCGCAACCCGCTGGGAGACAATTTTCCAGATTTTACTGCCGGCTGCCTTTTCTGGTATTGTGGGCGCCATCATGCTAGCCCTGGGGCGAGCCTTGGGCGAAACGATGGCGGTCACCATGCTGATTGGCAACGCCAACAATATTAACCTCTCTATTTTGGCTCCGTCCAACACGATCGCTTCTCTGCTGGCGAATCAATTTGCCGAGGCGAGCGGTTTGCAAGTCTCCGCACTGATGTACGCTGCCTTAATTTTGTTTGCCCTGACGCTACTGATCAATATCCTGGCTCAGTTGCTGATTCAGCGAGTCCAGCGGATTTAGCGGCCAGCTGGAAAGCTGTCTGCTGTTACTTATCACAAGTTATGAATAGCTCCCAAGATACGACCTCTTCGGGGTCTGCTGTCAGCGGTTTAACCCGCTCTCCCACCTCTCCCCGAACTCTGTTCGGGATAGTGATGACCGGCTTGAGCTATCTGTGCGCGGCTATTGCGCTGCTGCCTTTGCTGGCGGTACTGTCCTACGTCACTATCCAGGGCTTCAGCCGGTTCAGCCCCAGTTTGTTTGTGGAACTTCCGCCGCCGCCGATGGTGCCGGGAGGCGGTTTTGGCAATGCGATTGTTGGCACTCTGATCATGGTGGGAATTGCCACACTGCTCAGCGTTCCCTTTGGCATTATGGCGGCGGTGTATTTGAACGAGTTCGCCGCCGGCACTCAACTGGCTTACTGGATTCGCTTCGCCACCAATGTCCTGAGTGGCGTGCCCTCGATTATTGTGGGGGTATTTGCTTATGGGGTTGTGGTTCTCAGCACCGGCAGCTTTTCGGCATGGGCTGGGGGGTTTGCCCTGTCGATTTTGATGCTGCCGATTATTGTGCGAGCCACAGAGGAATCGCTGAAGTTAGTCCCGCAAGAGATCCGGCAAGCCGCGCTGGGCATTGGAGCTACGAATTTCCAGATGGTGGCGCGGGTGGTGCTGCCGGCTGCAATGCCTGCGATTGTCACCGGCACCACTTTGGCGATCGCTCGCGCGGCTGGGGAAACCGCACCCCTTCTGTTTACGGCGCTGTTCGCCCAGTTTTGGCCGGCGAATTTGTCCGCGCCCACGCCTTCTCTGGCAGTTTTGGTGTATAATTTCGCCACTTCTCCGTTTAAAAATCAGCAGGAGCTAGCCTGGGCGGCTTCCCTAGTCCTGGTGTTCCTGGTTCTGATTACCAGTGCGGTTGCCCGCTGGGCAACGGCTCGCAAAGTTTATTGATGAAGCGTTAAGTTTGGTGAGGAAAAATTAAGCTCACAGGGGGCAGCTTTTAATTTATCAGGAGCGGCACAGAATGCAATAATGGATACAGCCAGAGGTTAGCTGATATGCTCACTGGTTTGGCGGCTCTCCTGTTCAGCAGCACTGTAGAAACGCGACATGTCGCGTCTCTGCATCTCAACGGCTACTGCCGGCGGATGGGATTGCCCTTTCCACCGGCACTCGACAGAAGACGTTGCACAAAGGCAGGATGAACCCCACCCCCCAACCCCCTCCCCGCGTGCGGGGAGGGGGAGTAAGAGGGGGTTTCGATGAGTGGAAAAAATTTCAATCATCCTTCTACTGTGCAACGCCCGACAGAACACTTTCCAAATAAATCACTGCAACACCTAGCCGCAGTGTTTTGAGACTGACTGGCATCTTCCCTCGGTAATCAGCGGGCCATATCCAGACCGCACAGGGTTGATGGCGAGTTCAACTGAAAGGCGCGAATGCAAATATTTTATGGCTTCTAACATTAGGACTGCAAATCACACTGAAACTGTTTTGCGGGCGCAGAATCTGTCCGTCTACTACGGTAATTTCTTAGCGCTGCGGGATGTCTCTTTAGATATCCCCAAAAATCGCATCACTGCTTTTATTGGGCCTTCGGGGTGCGGCAAAAGCACACTGCTGCGCTGCTACAACCGGCTCAATGACCTGATCAAGATTTTTCGAGTCCAAGGGAATATTTCCTATCACGGTCAAAACCTCTACGCCTCCCAAATCGATCCGGTGGAAGTGCGGCGTCGGATTGGCATGGTGTTCCAAAAGCCGAACCCTTTCCCAAAATCGATTTATGACAATATCGCTTTTGGCCCCCGGATTAATGGCTTTAAGGGGGATATGGATGAGTTGGTGGAGCGCTCGCTGCGCCAAGCCGCCCTCTGGGACGAGGTTAAAGATAAACTGCGGCAAAGTGGCTTGGCCCTATCTGGGGGCCAGCAGCAGCGGCTGTGCATTGCCAGAGCTCTGGCGGTTCAGCCTGACGTGATTCTCATGGACGAGCCTTGCTCTGCCCTTGACCCGATTTCGACGCTGCGGATTGAGGAGGTGCTGCACGAACTCAAGCAGCAATACACGATTGTGATCGTGACGCACAACATGCAGCAAGCTTCGCGGGTGTCGGACATGACCGCTTTTTTCAATGTCGAGCCGACGGAGAAGGGCGGGCGAATCGGCTATCTCGTGGAGTACGACGAGACGCAGATTATTTTCCACAATCCTTCTAAGGAATCGACCCAAGAGTATGTCAGCGGGCGCTTTGGCTGAACTGCGCCCGCTCCCTGTGCCGGATGACGAATTTAACGGATGATCTATCTGTAAGCGCGGCAGGGGTAAGGCGAGGCTTTGCCCCAAGTACATTCCGTTATATTTAATCCGGTTAATTGCTCAAGAATTAACTCTCACCGCGACCCCACAGGCGACAAGACGGGACAAGACGCGATAAACCCAAGTCTGTGCGAGAAGCTTAAGACGCGATCGGACGGGATAAACCCAAGTCTGTGCAAGAGCCGTTTCCGGGATTTGCGGTCAGGCGCTTTAGTTGAGTTTCAATCCCTGATAGGGATTCATACCTGCGAACAGGCCGAATTGTATCTAGAATAGCGTACTGCCAAGCGCTTGTATTCGGCCCTTTGTGAAAACCGCTGCGGTTAGCCGGCGTGGGCCACCCCTAAAAACGCAACAGCAAAGGGGGGTGGCGAGCGCGCCGGTTTCTTGTCTTCAAGCACGTTATGCGCCTTTTTTGAGCAGGTGCTTGAAAAGGTTGTCTTTGACCATATTTTGTCTGAGTACCTCCAGCAGGTACTCCTGTGCCTGCTCTTGGCTCAAGGTCTTGACCTGTTCCCGCAGAACTTGCAGCTTGAACTGTTGCTCCAAAGTCAGGCTGGTGGGGATGTCCATAAGATTGATCCTTTAGTTGAATAGGGTGGACAGATACAGAAGACGTTGAGTGCGCCGGCTTGTATCCTCCTAAATGTAAATTATCGTAAACACCTATTGACAAACTGTGCGCTATGCACATTTCCATACTAATCTGTGCTACAAAAATTCATCAATCCGCCGCAAGCCTTATGATGAGAAGGTAAAAACCGCGAAGCCTCATACTACAGGGAGACAGTGTCCAATGGACGCAATGGAATTTTTTCAGCGGAGTGCCGGGGTGTGGCGCTCGCAGCGCGCGACTCACCATCTGGCCTTCAGACGAGCTGAGATGGGCGACTCAGAGATTACGGTGGAAGCCTTGGGAGCTGATCATCCCAAAGTGACAGAAATCTGCCAGATGCACGAGATAGATCCGGCCAAAGCTGCCGGTGGGGCGTTCGTGAAGTGGCAGGCGGCGATGGCGTGGGACAAAGAGGATGACAATCACGAGGGCTCGACGGTATTTGCCATCGTCCCCGATGGGGAGAATCCCAAGCAGGGTTTGATGCTGCGCGAAAGGGGCTACGCGGAAATTGTGCCGGTCGCCGGTCGCTATGAGATGGACTCGGAGGGGGCGCTGGTGCTGATCACCGAATATGAAACCATGAGTTCGGTTGAGCGCTTCTGGTTTGCCAGCCCCAACCTGCGCATGCGCACCAGCACGGTGAAACGCTTTGGCGGGTTCAGCACGGCGTCGTTCTGCACCGAAAGCCGGATTGATTCTGGCCACGATGCCTCGGGCAGTCCAGATTCAACTTCCCAGCCGGCTGACAGTGGCGCTGACACCAAAGAGTTCTATTCTGTGTTGGGCTGGTGAGCGGGAGTGGCCCACCGGCACGCCGTCGGGTGTCAGGTGGCAGGAATGGGGTGTGCGCAGTACAGTGTGTGAAGCCTGTAACGTCACACCTGTAACAAATCGTATTATTCCCATGCTCAATGCCCACTCCCGACCCAATGCCGAGTGCCCCATGCCCAATCCCCAATCCCCAATCCAAAATCCAAAATCCAAAATCTCCCCAATCCCCAGTGACCCTTTCCTGCGGGGGGCGGATTACCTGAATGCCGTGCGCCGGCTGGCTTTGCAGCCAGAGACGATCGGTGTGGCGGATGACATCAATGAGCGCATCCGCATTTGCACTTGGATTGGCCACAACATCGATGCAGTTAATGCTGAGCTGTCAGAGTGTCTGGAAGCGTGTCACAGCTGCTTCTATCCGGAAGACCGGCGAGTGATGCGAATTCTGGCTGCGCCTCTGGCTGGGGAGTTTGGGGTGGACGCCCTGTGCAATATCCTGGCCCAGCCGGTGGCCATTCTCATTGATGCCGGTCGCATCCACCCGCAGGACTGGCTGAGTGTGGTTGCCCACGAATACGCTCACGCCCATTTGGGCGCGCCCGGTCACGACCGGCGCTTTTTGGCCGTGATTTCTCACCTTTGTTTGGGACTGGGGCTGGAGCTGCCGGTGTGGGAACCGGCGTGGGAAGAGGGCGAGCGAGAAGCTTGGCTGCGCAATTGGCCCCACTGCCGGCCCACACCTGACCCCTTGGCCTTTTGGAAGGGGGGCGCTTGAACCGCTGTGTCAAGAAATATTACAGATTGTTGCATTTCTTCAGAAAAATGAGATTTGCGTGACCGCAATCCCCTAATCTGAGTGTTGGCTGGTTAAATATCAGCCAGTGGCAGTCAGTCATTGGCCACTGGTCATTGGTCATTTGCAGGCTGCAGGACTTTTGACTGAGGACTGAAGGCCAAAGACAAATGACCTTGGACTTTTGACTGAGGGCAAATCACAAACAAAAGTTGGAAATTGCGGAGATTGTCAGGTGGCGATTCCTTTGCTAGAGTACGCTCCAAAGAGCCAAAACCAGCGCGTAGCTGGATATGAAAAGCCGGGTGACGAACAGCCCCGGATTTACACAACCGAAAACCTGCCCTCACCGGCAGAATTGGGCGAGGTGATTTGGGCGGCGTATCGCCAAATTTTCAGCGAGCACCAGATTCTCAAGAGCACCCGCCAAACTTTCTTGGAATCTCAGCTGAGAAACGGTCAGATAACGGTGCGGGATTTCATTCGCGGTCTGGCGACTTCGGATGCGTTCCGCCGGCTGAACCACGAAACCAACAACAACTACCGGTTTGTGGAAATCTGCGTGCAGCGGATCTTGGGGCGCGACGTTTACAGCGAGCGCGAAAAGATCGCTTGGTCAATTGTGGTGGTGAATCAAGGTCTGCAAGGATTTATCAACGCCTTGCTGGACAGCGATGAGTACCTCAGCAACTTTGGTGACAGCACGGTTCCCTACCAGCGCCGGCGGATTTTGCCCCAGCGCAATAAAGGAGAAGTGCCTTTCAACCTGAAGACTCCTCGCTATGAGGAATACCACCGCAATCAGCTGGGCTTCCCGCAAATCATCTGGCAGAACCAGGTGCGCCGCTTCATCCCGCAAGAAAAGCAGCCTAAGGCTGGCGATCCGTCGCTGTATCTGAATATGGCGCAGTCGCTCACCCCCGTACCGACCAGTGTTCTCAAGGTTAACACCCAGAGCCTTGATTACCTCAGCCTGGTTCCTAGCCGTCGGAAGTAATCAGCGTTTGACGCTTCGATAGCTCTTTCTGAGTGGGGGCTAGAAACTAGATGCTAGAGGCTAGATTCATTTGCTAGTCTTTAGTCGCTAGTTTCTAGCCCCCTTGTTTTTGCGGTTCCGCCAGAAGACCGGTTGATTTAAGAAACTTGCGCCGCACATTTTTGGAATGAAGAACCCCACCCCCCAACCCCCTCCCCGTTAACGGGGAGGGGGAGTAAGACGGGATTTACCCTCGTTCCCACCCTCCGCCTGGGAACGAGGAAACGAGGGAAAAGCTACGAGTTCGCCCTGCGCCGCAGCACGTCTAAGAGGGTGAGCAGGGATTGGGGAAGGGGCGCGACGGCTTCTATCCATTCGCCGGTGACGGGATGCTCCAGCTGCAGCCGCCATGCGTGCAGGGCTTGTCCCGGAAGGTTGACACCGGCAAAACGACCGTTGCTGTAAACTGGGTCGCCGACGATCGGGTGCCCGATGTGGGCGCTGTGGACGCGGATTTGATGGGTGCGCCCGGTTTCTAGCTGGAAGTGGATCAGGGTGCAGTTGCCGAGGCGCTCTTTGACGCGCCAGTGCGTGACCGCTGGGCGTCCGCCTTTTTCCACCGGCACGATGGCCATTTTCTTGCGGTCAATCGGATGGCGTCCAATGGGCTGGTCAATGGTGCCGGTTTCCGTTTTGGGGGCTCCGTAAACCACGCCCAGGTATTCCCGGCGGGCGGTTTTGGCTTTCAGTTGGGCTTGCAGGTGCTGGTGGGCGCGGTCGGTTTTGGCGATCGCCAGTGCGCCGGTGGTGTCTTTGTCGAGCCGGTGGACTATTCCGGGACGCTGGACGCCGCCTATGCCGGCGAGGTTGGGACAGTGGGCGAGCAGGGCGTTGACCAGCGTGTCGCTTTCGTGTCCGGGTGCGGGGTGGACGACTAAACCGGCAGGTTTGTTGAGGATGAGCAGGTGCTCGTCTTCGTAGAGGATCTCCAGGGGGATGTCGGCGGGTTGGAGTTCCAGGGGTTCCGCCGGCGGTACAGTGAGCTGGATGAGGTCGCCGGAAAGCACCGTGGCTTTTTTGGATGCGCAAATTTCACCATTGACTTTTACGTTGCCTTGTGCTATGAGGTCTTGGATGCGCGAGCGGGAGAGGTCGCTGAGTTGGGCGGCGAGGTAGCGGTCAAGGCGCTCGCCGGTGTGTTGGGCTTCTAGGTTGAGTTCGGTCATCTGTTGTCCGGCTGTGGGGTTAGTGTATAAATTCCCCTCGTTTAGTTGCTTTGCCTGTTAACGAGGTATAATATTGTTAATGATTTAACCGTAAGTTAGAGCAAGAGACAGCTCAGTAATGGACACTGGGATGCGAAGTATAGGCGTAGGGCAGGCGTCTCGCCTGCCCTCAAGGTCTTTGGGACAGGCGAGACGCCTGTCCTACGTCCGTTCCCTAAGTCGCTACTGCTGTATATGAGCCACACCGGCGGTGGGGACACCGGCGAGACACCGGCGCTAGGGTTGGTTGGGGTCAATGCCCATTTCTCGCAGCTTGGCTTCTAGAACTTGCCGGCGCTGGCGCTCTTGCTGTAGCTGGGTTTCGGCTTGCTGGCGCTGCTGTCCAAGTTCTACAAAGGTGAGAAACCGGTCGCCTGATGGGGAGAAAATCTGGAGTTCTGCGCCTGAGAGGTCAAAGCGCGGGTTTGCTGTTGGGTTAGCATGGGTGGAGGGTGGGGGTTTTGTCTTTATTTTAATGAACGTTTTAATTAACCGCCAAGACGCCAAGTACGCCAAGGTGGGTGGAGAGGGGGAATATCTGTTGTGTGCGGATAGATCCTGGCGATTGAAAGATGCTGTTGGCGATTGTCTGTGGATAGCGCTAGGGGAAGGGCGTTAGCGCAGCGGCTGCGTCAGCAGCTAGCATGAGCGAATTTAATCCTTTCACCGATTGCAAAAATTGTCGCGCTCATGCTTCGCCCCTACAAGATACTTTGTAGGGGCGAAGCATTGGCGCTAGGATCTGGAGGACACCGCCCGATATCTTCATTCGCCAATGCTTCGCCCTCTTTACTTCCCAGCGAGAAAATAAAATTGGTCTTATTTGCTGGGGTGCCGGTGCAAATATTTCCAAAGCCCTTTGTATGACAGCCAGCCTGAAACAAGACTCAACAACAGGACAATGACCAAATTCGAGACTGGTTCAGCCCAGGGGAGTTTGTTTTTGTCGATTTTGGGGTATAATGGAGTAAAGTCTTTAATTAAGGCTGAGGAAACGGTGGCTGCAACTGAGGCAGTTCCCACACCGGCACCTACGGATTGGATGAGGTGTTCCAGCCGGCGATCTCGTTCCGCTTGTTTGAGCGCGTGCAGGCTGTTGACAGCGCTGATTACCTTTTCTAGGGCTTCGAGTCCGGGTTTGAGGCTGTCAATATCTTGTCTGACTTGTTTTTGATACTGCTCTCTGGCAATTTGGCTGAATTTGTCCAGGAGGGATTTTAGGTTGGTGGTTTCGCTGGGGCAAATTTTCTGGGCTTGTTTTTCCAGGTATTCGGCGCACAGGTCGAAGTTGCGCAAGTTAATCTTTATGGTGCGCAGCTGAATTTCCAGATAGTTGAGGTTGATTGCGTAACCGGCAACCGTCTGGGACTTTTTCTCTAATATTTCCTGTAATTGCGGCAATTCCAATTCGGGATTTTTGATTTGCCTGAAGGTTTCGCTAACTTTTATAAAGTCTTGTTTCAGCAGTTCTTTGATTTGCTTCGCTTGTTCGTAAGCCCAGAGGATTTTGTTCTGAAACCAAAATAGCTCTATCCAAGGACGGTGCAAGTCTGCGTAGGTATTGAGAATGGTATGATTCTCATCTGGCTGGGGATAGAGGATGATAAAAATACCACCGGCTGCCAGGTTTTGGGAGTCTCCCGTTTCGGGAAGGAAGAAAAACACATCCGCGCCCAAGAATTTCGCCGGTTGGGCCTGTTTTTTGTCCCAATCCCAAGTTAAGTCCTGCCACTCTAACTTGACCGGCTCGCCATCCAGAAATTGTGTTAAAATGTCTTCAGCCAGAGTTGCGGAATCTTCCCCTTTGGGCAAGTAGCCGTAGAGAATGCAGGTTGTTCCTAAGTTGCCCTGTTTGGTTTTTGCCAGGGACTTGAGCGCTTTGAAGCTACTCACCGGCTGCTCTTTTAGGGGATCGCTATCCTCTACTGAGGCGGCAAACAAAAGGCCATAAGTATCGCTCAGCCGCACCGGCGTGTAATAGCCACCGGCGCGATATTTATCCTCGGTTATAATTTCGGGAAAGTCAACGTCTTCCAAAGGATCCGGCTTTTCCTGCGCGAGGGTTTCTTCAACCTCTTTGAGCTTTTTTGGGGGAACGCCGGCCAAATTAGCCAGGAATGCCTGTCTGTCAGCGGTGATTTTATCGTCATCCGCCCCCAACCCTTCTGCGAGTTGGTAAACAAACAGATCCAAGCTGGGATAAATAATTTGACGCATCAGGCTAAGGTGTTACAATGATGGTGGGGTCGAGAAGGGGTGGAGCTTGGTCAAGTTTATCGCTGTTCTTTTGCGCCGACTTACTGGGATCGTCTGAACTGAGAATTTCGGCGGCGACATTTCCCAGGTAGGGAGGTGTCGGATCTAGTTCAACCTGATTTGTCCGTCTCCCCGGTCTTTCGCCTTCTGACTCACACTCGAGTAACATCCGGCTGTATTCGTCTTGAAACAGTTGATTGAGAGACTCGTTTGTAGTGGCGATATCTTCAAGGTCAGCCGCTAGCTTAGTCTCACCGTTAGCTATGGCGATAGCCAGCTGTTTCAGATCCGGCTGTAAGGCTTGCGGGAAGGAGTCTAGTTGCGCCAGCGCCTTCAAAAAGGCTTTGAGAATGAGGGCGTTAGCGGGGTCAATGGTTAGCAACTCAATCGAGGACATAGTTTTGGTTACAGGATACCTGTGCCGGTGAAAGCCGCCCAGTAGTACGGGTGTTCATAGGGGCGCTTATTTGGCTCTATTATAGCTAATTCTTTTTGTCGCGTGGCTTGTGTTTCCAAGAAACGCTGGATGGCTCGCTGGTGGCGCTCCTGAAACTCGGAGGCCACATCTCTGTACCACTTTCCCAGTATATCATAAGTGGCGGTGCGCAGCCACTCTTGCGCCTGTTGCAGGGCGATTGCCGGCACGGCGTTATTTTGGGGTGGCGCGGGAGAAGAATGACTGACACTTTTTTCACTCATGGAAAACTCCCTCTTACTCCCCCTCCCCGCACGCGGGGAGGGGGTTGGGGGGTGGGGTTCTTCATCGGGCAAATGTGCAGCGCTTTTATTTTTCCGCAAATTGCGGTAAAATTGGATCAGCATCAGCGCGGTGGCTTGCGAGTCTACTTGCCAGAGGGTGCTGGCAACGTGGGTGGCTCCAACTGCCAGGAAGCCACTGACTAAGCCCACATATTCATCGACAAGGGTTTGCGTGCTGGTGATGCCGGTTTCGCAGGCGGAAAGGCAGACTAGCTTGCAGTTGGGCAAGTTTTCCAGCGCGAAGATATCTCGCAAGGTCAGGAGTTCCCCGCAGTTAAATATTAACGCAGATTCCAGGGGGCTGTCAAGGTTGTGTTCGCCGTGTCCGGTGAAGTTAAAAGCACCGGCATCTTTTTGCAGCCTTTCGATGACTTGTGCCGGTGTGGCATTTTCACCGAGGCGCTGGTGGTTGGGGTAGAGGAGGGAAATAACCGAGGATTCAATGTGGACAAACTGTAACGGCGGGTTGCCCACTTGCTCTACATTGAGGAGAGAGAATTCCCCGGCATTTCCAGATTTGGCAAGCTGGATGCCAACTTGGGCGCTGGGAAGGCGGGTGAGGGTGAAACGTTTGCCCCGGAACAGGTATTCTAGGGGAAGCAGGTGCAAGTCGCGGTGGGGAATCAAAATCAGCTGGGTGATGCCGGTGAGATGAGTCAATAGTGTCTCAATCTTCAGGATTCCAGCCAGTTCGTTTAACCGCTCCTCCATTTTAACCCGCCAGGGATGGGTTTCTTTCTGTGAGCTTTTCGGTGAGATTTTCCGGTACTCCTGATAATCCCGCTTCCAGTCTGCCACCCACCGTTCAAAGTCTTCTAGCTGGCGGATTGCCGGCAGATGAGCTTTGTGTTCGTGCGCAACCGGCTGGGAGAAAACGCCAAAAGACTTCTTCTCGGTGACGGGTTTGAGGGTGTGGGTGATGGGATCTTTTTTATCGTAGCGCAGGATAAACGTGGTGAGGGCGGCGGAGCTGACGTGCCAGTAAATGATGGCTGTTTGGGGATTGAGCAGCTGTCGCATCTGCTGGTAATTGGGGCTGGGGAATTGGAAGTTCCAGCCGTAGCGCATCCAGGCGAGACAGGTATTTTTGCGCTTTTCTGCCAATTCCAGGGCTTCAATTTGCTTGTTCCTGTCTCCCGACTCGGCGCGGATATCCACCCGCAATTGCTCGAAGGGGGCAAACTTCCGCGACAGGGAGATTTTCTGGGTGTCAAATTCGCAGGTTCGCCGCAACTCGTCTAGCAGTTGCGCCCCCTTTTCCAACAGGTTTTCGACTGCCTTGGCGTCGCCCAAGTCGGAACAGACTTTAATCAAGTCTTGCAAGATTTCCAGGTGCGGTTCGGGGAACTTCTCGAACGTCAGGAAGGTGAGGGCTGCTTCATAGCTTTTTCTCGCCTGTTGCCAGTGTCGGAAGGGGTTGAGCTGTTCCAGTGTGCGGCGGGTATCCTTGCCGGGGCCAATCTTGGGCGCTCTGGGTGCCGGCCCCGTTATTATATTTGTAGAATTGAGCAGTCGCTTTCCGTGCCGATACTGCTCACTGCCTTTTTTGCGATGCAACTCGCCCATACCCAGGTGATATTCGGCATATTCCGGCTGGAGGGCTTTGATGCCGTCAGTCCAGGTTCTGATGGCGGCATCGTATCCTCTTGAGTTGAGAAGTGCTATCCCGCGATTTTGCCAAGCTTGCCAGAATTGATTGCCGGTCAGTCGGAGGGCTTCATCGTATGAGGCAATCGCCTCTGAATAGCGCCCTAACTTACGCAGCGCCTCGCCCCGGTTGTTCCAAGCTTCGTGGGAGTCGGGTTTGATTTCCATTGCCCTGTCATATGAGTCAATTGCCTCTTCATAGCGCCCTAAGTAAGCCAGCGCAATGCCCCGGTTGTTCCAGGCTTCGTGGAAGTCTGGTTTGAATTCAATCGCCTTGTCATAAGAGGCAATCGCCTCTGAATAGCGCTTTAATTGATCAAACGTATCACCCCTCAAAAGCCAGGCTTCGTGGGAGTCGGGTTTGATTTCAATCGCCCTGTCATAAGAGGCAATCGCCTCTGAATAGCGCTTTAATTGATCAAACGTAGCACCCCTCAAGATCCAGGGTTCGAGGTTGTCGCGTTTGAATTCAATCGCCCTGTCACAAGAGGCAATCGCCTCTGAATAGCGCCCTAAGTTACGCAGCGCTACGCCCCGGTTGACCCAGGCTTGGTGCTTGTCGGGTTTGATTTCAATCGCCCTGTCATAAGAGGCAATCGCCTCTGAATAGCGCCCTAAATTACCCAGCGCTACGCCCCGGTTGTACCAGGCATAGTGGTCGTCGGGTTTGAATTCAATCGCCCTGTCGAATAAGGCAATTGCATCCTCATAACGCCTCAAGCAATCACATAAGACAATGCCCCTGCCGTTCCAGGCATAGTGGTAGTCGGGTTTGATTTCAATCGCCCTGTCATAAGAGGCAATCGCCTCTGAATAGCGCCCTGAGTTACGCAGCGCTACGCCCCGGTTGACCCAGGCTTGGTGCTTGTCGGGTTTGATTTCAATCGCCCTGTCATAAGAGGCAATCGCCTCTGAATAGCGCCCTAAGTCATCCAGCGCAATCCCCCGGCTGTACCAGGCATCGTGCTTGTCGGGTTTGATTTCAATCGCCCTGTCGTATGAGGCAATCGCCTCCTCATAGCGCCCTAAGTTACCCAGCGCAATGCCCCGGTAGCCCCAGGCATAGTGGGAGTCGGGTTTGATTTCAATCGCCCTGTCGTATGAGGCAATCGCCTCCTCATAGCGCCCTAAGTCATCCAGCGCACTCCCTCTCCCACGCCAATCCTCAAAATCACCGGCTGGAATTTCAATCGCTCGCTCAAAATCTGCCCTCGCCAACACATTCTCGTTCAGTGCTTTGTAAGCCAAGCCTCGCCGCACCAAGGCTAAGGGGTACTCCTCCTTTATTCTCAAAGCTTCAGTCAAATGCTCAACCGCATCCCCATATCGCTGCAGCCGGTAGCAAGCCAAACCCAACCCATAAAGTGCCGGTGCGTTTGCCGGCACCCGCGCCGCCGCCTGCTGGAATATCTCCAGCGCCGCTTGGTATTGCTCTCTATCTAATTTGTCGTGCCCTTGCTGTAGCAAGGCTTCCACGCTGTCGTCGTATTTCATCTGCCAAAAGGCTGAATTTGATGTTCCCAATATATCACAGCCGGCCTGCGAATGGGGAGGGGGCAGGGGAGTGCCGGTTTGTGGAGCCGGCGCACACCACGCCTTCAAGTGTAACTCGTAGTAGGGTGCGTTCCCTCTTAGGGAACGCACCCTACCCCGGGATCAAGACGTAGGCACAGGCGTCTCGCCTGTGCACCTGGGTTTCTTGGGATGCCGGCAACCAGTTTTAACCATGTTTGTGCTCCCCCAGCGCCGCCGGCAATCCTAGGATATCACTTCAGACTGCTGTTGCTTGTGAGCCTCAAGCAATTTCTCCGCCCTCTCGCGCCGGCGAACATTAAGAGGATTGTTGCGAATATCCGCCTCCGCACTAGCAATCGCTTCCTCAAGCTTCATATTGAGAGCGTCAAACATTAGGCACACTTCGCGCCACCGAGCGACAGACTTGGCTCTCGTCTCGGCGTCAGGGATTTTATTTTCGCTGTTCATGGCAGGTTCCAATTCCTTTTTACTTCTTGAATGCTTGGCTGGTTTCTTGAATCTCTTGAATCCCCTTCAATCCAAAATCCCAAATCCCAAATCCCAAATCGGTATCACTCCCCCTCCTCCAGCAGCGGCAAAAACGTATTAGCAGCAATCGCCGCCTGAGTGCGGTCGCGAAGATTGAGCCGGTGCAGGATATTAGTCACATGATTCTTCACCGTACCCTCCGAAATGTAAAGTTCGCGAGCGATCTCTCGGTTGCTCGCCCCCTTAGCAATCAGCCGCAAAACTTCCCGCTCTCTCGGCGTCAAATCCGTCCATCCGGGCGGCAAAGAAGCCGGTGGAGTCCTATCAGGAACCGGCACCTTTGCCAGAACTTTCTCCAGTAACTTTGGCCCCAGTTGAGTGTACCCTTTGTGAACCGTGCGAATCGCCGCCGCCAACTCCTCCGAAGGCATATCCTTCAGCAAATACCCCACCGCCCCGCACCTGAGCGCCTCCGCCACATATTCATCCTCATCAAACGTCGTCAGCACCAACACTTTCACCCCCGGAAACCGCTCGCAAATCACCTTTGTCGCCGTCACCCCATCCATCACCGGCATGGTCCATCAGCAATCTGGCTGTAGCGCTTCAACCCGCTCAATCGCGCTTTGCCCACTCTCAGCCTCTCCAACCACATGCAAATCTGGCTCTCCCTCCAGCAAAACCTTCAATCCATGACGAATCAGCTTCTGATCGTCCACCAGCAAGACGCGAATCATGACGACACCCTCCCCGAGGAGAAATAAGCAGCCCCAGCCGCCTCTTCAGCAGTGGGTGAAGGGCGAAGGGGTGTGCGGAACGAGCAATATGCCGATAGTACGATGAAATTTCTCGATTAGGGAGGTATTCCGCACTCTCAGGGGGGCGTTTCCGATTCGTAAACCCCTCTGTTCTCCCCCCTCTCCGCAAGCGGGGAGGCGGGTTGGGGGAGTGGGGTTCCCAGAGCGCGAAAAGTTCTCAATTGCCGGCTGGCTGCATGGTTGAGCAATCCAACCCTCAACATCCTGCCCTTAAAAATTGCTATGATATATGACAAAAGTCACACGCAAACATCCCTCTCCAGTCACAGATTGGTTCGTGACTTTCTCCACATGTGGCTCCCGCGCTTAATCTTTACCATTGAGCTAGCGAACACCAATCGCACTTTAGCTCGCAACTAGGAGGCCATTATGGCACCAGCTCCAGTCACAGTTTACCGCAACGCTCTCGAACCGGCAGTCGTCCGCGAAGTCCACCGGCAATTGCAAACTCTGCCGCCCCGATTAGTTTCCTATATTAACCCAGCCCAAGTGATTGCCTACGCCCTCAACCGGCTCCCCCCTCTGTACGCCACCAGTGAAAAGGGATGGGAGCTGCAAGAGCAACGCATTCACACGGAATTGCAAGCAGAGATTGTCATGGAGGTGCGTCGGGGAATCGCCGCTGTTGAGCGGGACCCCTTCAGAGCGGCTACCCCCTTTCGCCAGCGAAATGACGCCCCAGCAATGTGATTGCCGGCTCTTTTGCCACGCAGTCCAGTTCATGTTTCCAATTAGCAATCAGGGAGGTTTTTATGAGTACAGTCATGATTGTGGACGACAGTGCCACGCTGCGAGAAATGCTGTCATTCCTCTTGAAAAAAAGCGGAATCAATGTTATTGAAGCGTCCGATGGCGTCGAAGCAAAAGAGAAAATTCAGCTTAAATGCCCCGATTTAGTTGTGCTGGACATCCTGATGCCCCGGATGAACGGTTACGACTTGTGCCGGTGGCTGAAAAGCGACCCCAAAGCCTGTCACATCCCTGTGGTGATGTGTTCCAGCAAAGCTGAAGAGTTTGACCGGTACTGGGGAATGAAGCAAGGCGCTGACGCCTACATCTCCAAGCCTTTCCATCCTGCCGAAATGCTGAACACCGTCAAACTGTTCCTCGGCAAAGGGCGCTAGTGAACATGGGAGCAGCTGCGGTAAACCATCTTGCCCACAGGCGATTTATCCTCTCTCACCTGTGCTGTCCAGACGCGACAAATCGCGTCTGGATTCGGGGGAGAAGAACTTGCTCACCAAACAGCAAAATGGTATAATCTCAAACCCCGTTTCACCGGCTGGCGAGAAGGCAGACAATTTGCACCGGCAGCAGGCTTTGGGGTGCCGGGATCATCTCGCCCCGCATGTCTAGCAACTGGACAATCACCAGATAGGCAATCGCCAGAATCAGGGAAATCGCGCCGGTGACAATGGCAACAACTTTTGAGCGATCCATAGGGTGCCTCAATATTACAAATACTCTTAATAAAAGTTTAAATTAAACTGCGCTGCAGACGCCAAGGAGACGGGTCAGGTGTGCCGGCGGTTCCAGCGCCCCGTGTGCAGTAGGGCTGTAGGGGTAGGGTGCGTTCCCGCGCCAGGGAACGCACCTCCATCGGTGCCGGTGGGAGAGGGAACGCACCCTACGAGTCAGGGGATAAGGGGCATAGGTTGGGGTGGGGTTCATCCCACAAATGCGCGACGCCCGCCCCTGCAGCTGTGGAAAATTGATGCAGCCAGACATGACATTATTCCACAGTGAGACAAAAACCGGCAAAATAGGGAATAAATCAACTCAGTAGCCACCTGTCGCCCAATGATGGATTCTGTCGCCACAATGCCTGCTGAACCCGCTGCGCCCCCCCGCCAGCCGGTGGTGCAGACCTATGAACTGAGGAAAGTCTACCGCACCGGCTTCTGGATGAACCAAAAAATCGAATCCCTGAAAAGCTGCACCCTCACAGTGTATCAGGGAGAAACCTTCGGGCTGCTCGGACCCAACGGAGCCGGCAAAACCACCCTCCTGAAAACCCTGCTGGGAATTGTCCGCCCCAGCGGCGGGCGGGGGTTGCTCTTGGGGCGTCCTTTGGGCGATCTCGAAGTCAAGCAGCAAATCGGATACCTCCCAGAAAACCCCTACTTCTACGACTCCCTCACCGGCTGGGAATTTTTGAAATTTGTCGCGGGACTGTTTCAAATCCCCGCATCAGTGCAGCGCCAGCGCATCCCCCAGCTGCTAGAATTAGTCGGGCTAGCTCAGTCAGCCGCCCGCAAAAAGAAGCTGCGCCAGTATTCCAAAGGCATGCTGCAGCGCATTGGCATGGCTTCCGCCCTGATCAACGATCCCGAAGTCGTGTTTCTCGACGAGCCGATGTCCGGACTCGACCCGATGGGGCGCTACCAGATGCGAGAAATTATACTCGCCCTCAAAGCCAAACGCAAGACCATATTCTTCAACAGCCACATTCTCTCAGACGTAGAGCAAATCTGCGATCGCGTCGCCATCCTCGTCCGAGGCGAATTGATTTGCACCGGCTCCCTCTATGAACTGCTCGGCACATCCGAAACCTACAGCGTCAAAGGTCAAGGTGGAAACCCAGACATCCTCAAGCAGCGAGTGTCAGATATACAATTTGAGGGAGACTCCTGGTACGGACACATGCAGGGAAACCCCCAGGATTTCCTAGCCAGCCTCTACCTCACCGGTGCCCAGCTGATGGCTTTGAACCCGACGAGACAATCCCTGGAAGAATTCTTCATGGAGCAGTTGCGCCAGCGGGGAATCACCTCAAGCAGTTGAGAGGTTTCAGGGGTTAGGGGAAGAGGTTTCAGGTTTACCGCAGCGCCACCGCGCCATGATATTATCTCCGGTTATATGCGCACGAAACGGCAGAATAAATTCTGCCGCTATACAAACAAAGCCCGCCTGCGCGGGCTAATATTTATTTTATAGCACTAGCTTAGGTTAGGACGTAGGACAGGCGAGACGCCTGTCCCCGCATGAGAAACCCGGTTTCTTTAAGAAACCGGGTTTCTTGTAGGGGCGGGTTCACCAAGCGTGTCTGCTGCTAGGGAAGGATATCTGTAAACCCGCCCCTACTAATATGAAAAACGTGCCAAAGCCTGCACCGGCTTACCGCAAAATAGGACCCATTACCTCTATCCAATCACGCAGCCACTGCGAGCGGGAAGGCTCAATTCCAGCCGGCTCGACTCTCCCTCAACGCGCCACGACGCCGAAGCATTGCCGTAGAGCATCTTGCTGGGATAAGATTTCACACCGGCAACCTCAAAATTGACCTGTGCCGGTGAGGTTCCCACATTAACCGCAACAATTAGCTCCTCCGCCCCCAGAATCCGCGCGAAGACGTAAACCGTTGACTCAGCAAACAGCACCTCGTAGGAGCCGGTGCGCAGAGCTTTGTATTGGTGGCGCAGAGCGATCAGCCGCCGGTGGTAATCCAGAACACCGACCTCCCACTGCGCTTCCAGAGGAAAGGCGCGACGGGAGTCCGGATCTACACCTCCAGGCAAACCAACCTCATCCCCATAATAAATGCTGGGAGCCCCCGGAAAAGTCAGCAGCAGCAGCGTAGCCAGCTCAACACTCGGCTTGTCGCCACCGGCAATACTCAGCAGCCGCGCCGTATCGTGACTGGCGAGCAAATTCAGCTGCGCCAGCTGAATCTCCCAGGCGTACAGTTGCAGCAGTTGCTTCATTTTTTCCGCATACTCCCCCGCAAACAGCGGCGGGTAGGGACGGTACGAACGGTCTTGCACTTGCTCCATCACCACGCGATCGCCCGCAGTAAAAGCAATCGTCGGCGCTGCAAACAAATAGTTCATCACCCCGTCGAACTGCTTGCCATCCAGCCACTCGCGGGCGTCTTCCCACACTTCCCCGACAATGTATGCCTCTGGGTTGAGAGCTTTCACCCGATCGCGAAATTCCTGCCAAAAGCCTTCCGCCTTAATCTCCCCCGGCACATCTAAACGCCAGCCATCGATGCCGAAATGAACCCAATATTCGGCAATCTCCATCAGGTACTCCCGCACGTCCGGGTTGTCGTGGTTGAACACCGGCAGGGCCCGATTGCCCGCCCAACCGGCATAATTAGCCGGTTTGCTGCCATCATAGGGAGACAGCGGCCAGCCTTCAATTTTGAACCAGTCTACCCAGGGAGAATGGGGGCCATTTTCCAGGATATCATTGAAAAAGAAAAAGCCGCGACTGGCGTGATTAAACACCCCATCGAGCACCACCTTGATATTCCGTTCGTGCGCCGCCTGCAGCAATTCCCTGAAGGCTCCGTTTTTCCCCAACATCGGATCGACCTGATAGTAGTCGTGGGTGTGGTAGCGGTGATTGCTGGCGGATTGAAAGATGGGCGTGAAGTAAATCGCGTTAATCCCCAAATCCTGCAAGTAGTCCAGCTGCTCCAGTACGCCCCACAAGTCCCCGCCCTTGTAACCCTGAAGCGTCGGAAGCTCGTGCCAGTCTTCCCAGCGGGCATTCCTGAGCAGCTGCTTGCGAGGCTGCTTCCCCCGGGCAAACCGGTCTGGAAAGATTTGGTAGAAAACGGCGTGCTTGACCCAATCTGGTGTTTTAATTTGCATAAATACCTTTATAGCCTTCCATTGCTAAGGCTACAACCACTTTTTGTTTTTGGGTTCCCACCTCTGATAGAAACTGACTCACAGGGGTGGCTGAAATAGCAGCTATTCCTCTACAAGCCGCGACTGTATAGCAATGGACAGCTCAGTCATGGACAAGGCCGCACCGCAGCGCTTACGCGCCTCAATGCGCGTGCCGCGCCCTTGCCAGCGCGTTCCGCAACGGCACTTCCAGACACTGGGACAGGCAAGATGCCTGTCCTGCGAGGTATATCCCCAGCGGCTGCTTCGCGAGTTACGCGCCGCTAGCAGCTTGCGCAGCCGCAACGCTTACGCCCTTCGGCCAGCCCTCAATAGTCCTAAGCAATTTGGCGGGTGCCATACAAGAGATGGATTTACAAAATTGGCATGCTCCCGTTAGGGCTGCGACTGCCCACCGGCTGGTTTGGTTGGGAACTTGCACTTCACCTCAATTTCCAGATTGCTTTCGGCTGAGCCTTCAGTAATGTAGGGAATGCCGGTTTTGCCGCCCAGCTTCAGGCCAAACTTCAGCCTTACCTCCTCAATCTCAGCGGCGCGGAAATCCTTAAAAGCGCTGAGGGCGTACATTGCGTAGCCCCGAATCATCTGGCGAGCTTGCTGCATCTTAACGGTGGCATCTGTCCGGAAATCACCGTAGGACTCGTCATCCTCATCATCTTGTATCCCCCCAGGGGCCACAGTCGGGGCCGTCTTTGATTCCACATAGACCTCGTAAGTTTCGCCCTCTGCCTCAATTAACAGACGCTGTACTTCTGCCATGAGCCACCTTTGTAAAGTTTCTGTGAAGTAGACGCAGAAAATTTAAGGAAAATTTATATGTCTGCCAAGATGGCAGTGCTTTAATTAGAATAGCAGCTACCGCCGCCTTTCACCATCCCTTTGTAACATCGATTTTACTCAATGGCCCGTTACGCCCTGGTTGTCGGCATTCCCCAATATCGCAGTCCCCTGAAAAATTTAGAGAAGACCACTGCAGATGCCGAAGCCGTGGCGCAAGTCTTGGAGCGGTATGGCGGCTTCGCGGAGGTGAAGCGTTTGCCCTCACGCCGCAACCCGGAGACTCAGAAACGCGAAATGGCAGCCAAGGCGCTAACCGGAGCCGAACTGGGTGAAGCCCTGCGGACTTTGCTGCTGGAGCAAGCGACTAACAGCGAGGCCCTGATCTACTTTACGGGACACGGCCTGACTGTATCGGGCAACTTGGGCCAAGCCAGCGGTTACTTAGCCACTTCGGACTGCGAGATAGAAGTGCTTGGGGACCGGATTGTCGAGCAAAAGCGCGGAATCGCTCTCAATGACCTCAATGAGCTGATCGTTGAGTCTGAGCTGAGCAGTCTGGTTGTTTTATTCGATTGCTGCCACAGTGGCCATTTCCTGGAACGCAATCTCCTTGAGCGCACCTTCAGCGGCTTCAGCTCGCAAAAGGATTACTACCTGATTACCGCCTGCAGGAGCTTTCAGGAAGCCTACGCCCTCAGGAGTGAGGATCGCAGTGTCTTCACCGGCGCTCTGCTAAAAGGACTGGCGGCAGAAAATGCGGACGCCGACCGGCGAATCAGCGGCGATCGCCTGTTTGACTGCATCAGCCGGGAACTCAGAGGCTCCCAGCAAGAACCCCTGCGGTTGGGCTGGGGCAGCTCCCTGATTTTGGTAACTCACCCGCCCGCCATCCCTGCAGCCACACACAGCCTTCCGCCCACCCCTGCTGTTAATCGAGACAATCCTTATCTGGGGTTGCAAGCCTTCGACACCCAGGAGGCGGATTATTTTTTCGGGCGCGAACCAGCCGTGAGAGCTTTGCTGGATCTTCTCAAAAGCGGTCGTTTTCTAGCGGTGATTGGCCCATCGGGTTGCGGCAAATCATCCCTGGTGAAGGCCGGCTTGTTGCCGGAACTCAAGCGCGAGCGCCTTCCGGGCAGCAGTCAGTGGCTGGTTATGTCCTTCACTCCCGGCGTGCGCCCCCTAGAAGCCCTGGAAAAAGCTTTGGCCCAGCCAGAGCAGCAGGACAAGTCACTGTTGCTGTTTATCGACCAGTTTGAGGAAGTTTTTACCCTTTGCGAAGAGGAAGCGCAGCGGCGAGAATTCATCCGCCGCCTCAGGGAAGAAGTCACGAACACTCACCGGCTCACGCGAGTGATTGTGGCCATGCGAGGGGATTTCCTAGACCGCTGCGCTGCTTATCAAGAAGCGGCAATCCTGATCAACCGGACGCAACCAACGACTTACTTTGTGACGCCTCTGACGCCGGCGCAATTAGAAGAAGTGATTGAAAAGCCGGCTGACAAGCACGGCGTCAAATTTGAATGGGGACTGGTGGGGGAAATCATCGCCGAAGTGGCAGACCAACCGGGAGCCTTGCCCCTGTTGCAGTACGCTCTAGCAGAATTGTGGCGAATTTGCGTCACCGCCTCTGAATCGCCCCAACCCGAACTCACCCGCAAATGTTATGAAGAGATTCGCGGCGTCAAGGGAGCCTTAGAAAACCGCGCCAGCGATCTCTATGGAAATCTAGCGCCGGCGGACAAAGATTTTGTGCGCCGCCTGTTCTTGGAACTGGTGCAGCTGGGCGAAGGTCAAGAAGTCACGCGCCGTCGCGCCACATGGCTAGAGTTGGAGGCGATTGCCGATTCCCCAGAACAGCTGCAGCGGGTGACGCGACAGCTGGCCAGCCAGCAGCAGCGCCTGATTGTTACCGATGATAACAGCATCGAAGTCGCCCACGAAGCGCTGCTCTCAGAGTGGCATTTGCTGCGCAGTTGGATTGAGCAAAATCGCGAAAATCTGCGTCTGGGCCGGCGTTTGAGGGCTGAGTGCCAGGAATGGCAGAACAACAGCCGACAAGAGGGGATGCTGCTGGCCAATGCGTGGCTGGCGGCCATCGCCGAGTGGGTGGACAAAACTCAGCCCAGACTCTCTGCGCGGGAGCGGGAGTTTTTGCAGAAAAGTTTGGAGAAGCGCGACCGAGAAATGCAAGCGCAGTTGGAGCAAGAGCACCGGTTGCGGGAACTCGCCGAAGCGCGTCAGAAGGAAGCCGAAGCCCGAGTGATCGTTGAGATAGAAAAATCTCTGGAAGCCGAAGCGCGGGCCAAGGCTGAAGCGGAAAAAGCTGAGAAAGAAAGAGCTAGAGCCAAGGAGGAAAGAAGAAAAACTGTGGCGGCGATGGCAGCGGGAGTATTTGCCGCCTTGAGTTTGGGACTGGGGCTGCTGCTACAAAAAGGCCAAGAACAGGCAAAACTAACCAAAGCAACCAACTTGGGAAACTTGATGGCGCAAGCCAAGCAGGATTTCCAGAAGGGGGATCAGCTAGAGGCACTGATAGCGAGTGTGAGAGCACTGAAGGCGCTGAAAGAGATAGGAGGTGACCAATCTAAGGCGCTTGCTGAACTGCAACCAGTAGTTTATGGAGCTCGACAGCTTAACCGCATTCAGGCTCACGAGGGAGTGGTGAGAAGCCTGAGTTTTAGCTCCGATGGTACTATTGCCTCTGCCGGTAAGGACGGAACGGTTAAGCTGTGGGCGAAGGATGGCACGCCAAAAAAAGAAATCCTAACCGGCAGCCCTGTGTACAGTGTGAGTTTCAGCCCGAAAGAAAATATCATTGCCTTTGGCAGTGAAGACGGAACCGTTAAGCTGTGGGCGACAAATCAGACTGAGCCAACAACTCTAAAGGAAAAGCATAAAGACCGAGTGTGGAGAGTAAGGTTTAGTCCAGATGGAAAGACGATTGCCTCTGCCAGTTATGACGGAACCATTAAGCTGTGGTCAAAGGATGGTACTTTCCTGCGAAAAATCAAAATAAGTAAGGCCCCTGTTTACGGTGTCAGTTTTAGCCCGGATGGAAATACGATTGCCTCTGGCAGTGCTGACGGAAACATTTATCTGTGGACAGCGAAGGGAGAGCCCCTGAACAAAATCAAAGCCTATGACAACCCTGTCTATGATGTGAGTTTCAGCCCGGATGGACAAATCCTTGCCTCTGCCGGGTATAGCAAAAGTGTAAAATTGTGGAAGAAGCAGGGTGCCTCCTGGAAGGATGGTATCATCTTGTGGAAGAAGCTTCCAGACCATGAGCAAGAGGAGGTTTATAGCGTGAGTTTTAGTCGGGACGGTACGATTGCCTCTGGCTGTGGTGACGCACATATCAGGATTTGGAGGAAAGACGGCACTCCTTTGGAAAGCTTCAACTGTCGCAGTTTTGTCAATGAAGTTAAGTTCACCCCCGATGGAGAAACTGTGGCCTGTGCGACCGATGCTAAAACCTGGCAGCTCTGGAGCGTAAAGCCCAGAGCCCATAAAAGCTCTAATCTAGATGAAATGCTCGGGGATAGCTGCGAGCGGTTGCGGGACTATTTGTCCGCTAACCCTAAAGTAAAAATAGAGGAACCCGAACTGTGCCCGCAGGAGCTTTCCCACATCCCACATTAAATTTTGTTACAGAGCGCCTTTGTAAGGTAGTTTTTGTGGCAGAATAGAATTGCTGTTGATTTCTAAAAACGAGGTGTCTAATATGGTAAATCCGGAAGCCGATTGCGGAAAAACTTCAAATGAAGCTGGAGCTGATAATCTTTCTTTTTTGGAAAAAACGAACAGGCTTATAGAATTTTTGCGAAACGCCGAAGATGCTGATCTGGATGAGGTGGATGAAAATAAGAAGACTGAACGGGTAAAAGAAAAATTACTGCAATCTTTCCAGGTCATTCACCAAGAACTATCTGAACTTCAGAAAACACAGCCAGACTCAAACTTTTTAGGCACTTTCAATGCAATAATGGAGTGCGCACCACCTCACACTCACAAGTCAGACAAGTTATTCTAACCGGCCACAACCTTCCCCCCTCCCCCCTTGCCATGAGAGTTCACCGGCAGTGGGGAGGTTTTTTCGTGACAGGGCGACACTCCACTCCCCGCACCGGCACGGAGTTTGTACTTAGGACTTCAGTCCTCACTTCAGGACGTAACGATCTCAAGTAGCGCCCTTACTGCGAACGCAAGCTTAAAGCGGTTTTCCATTGCTTTTGGCACCCACCGGCCCGCTCTTGGCCACCTGCAAGGTGGGCCACACGCACCTGCCGGTGGGCCATTCCCCCGCCGCCACCGGCATGGGGCATGGGGCATGGGGCATGGGGCATGGGGCATGGGGCATGGGGCATGGGCATCCCCCTGGCCCACCTTGCGGGCACACCCCACTCCTGAAACAGGTGCATAAGTTTTTTCCCACTCACCTATTAACGCTGTGTAAGGACAAAGAAACAGCGGAATGATTCAGGGTTCCAGTAACGGATATGACTGAGAACCCCGCGCAATCCGCAGAGCAAGCGCAACACTTGCAACGCCCGATGTTCTTTCCCTCGACTTAATTTTCATCTTACCACAGCACTACCAAAAACATTATGGCAACCTACACTCTGAAAGTTCTGAACAATACCGTTCTCAAGCAACAGCCGATTTCCAGCAATCAAATCACCGACCCTAACCAAAAGCAACCTCTGACTGCCGGCACGCAAATTCCCATCCACAGCTATCGTTACGATGCCGGAACAGACCATTATAAAATTGCCTTCCTTTCTACCTCATTCAAAGGCAAAAACACCTGGTTCGTTCACAAAGACCAAGACATACAAATCTTGAAAGATGGGGTGCCCATTGACCCTTTGCATCCGATAAAGCTGAACGTTCACTGGCACAGCCAGTTAAATAACAGCTACGAGCCTAACGGGACCTGTAATGTCACCTCAGTAGCCATGTGTCTGGAATACTTTGGCATCAAGTCTCAATACCCCAACCAACAGTTAGAAGACGAACTGTTCCTGTATTGCCAGGATAAAGGCTATGACCGACACTCTCCCGAAGACCTGGCACGGTTAGTGCGAGACTACGGCTGCCAAGATGACTTTCAGTATAAAGCTA
The DNA here is from genome assembly GCA_019359235.1 of Oscillatoria princeps RMCB-10. Lineage (GTDB taxonomy): Bacteria > Cyanobacteriota > Cyanobacteriia > Cyanobacteriales > Oscillatoriaceae > Oscillatoria > Oscillatoria princeps. The sequence continues at coordinate 225,395 of JAHHHT010000005.1, read as the reverse complement.
AATGGCAAGATGTTAAGAATTGGTTAAGCAAAGGCTACCCCGCCATAGTTCACGGATGGTTTACCGGCTCAGGACATATCATTGCCATCATCGGCTTTAACGCTCAAGGCTTTATTGTTAACGACCCTTACGGAGAATGGTTTGAGAGTGGATACGACACCAATGCCAATGGAGGGGGGCTGATATATTCTTACGAAATGATGGAGCGCCTCTGCGGGCCCGACTCAGACGGTCAGTTGTGGATTCATTACATCTGGAAGTAACCGCTCTAAGCCGGAGGGCTAAACGTAATATCAAGAAACCAGGTTTATTAAGTAAACCTGGTTTTTGCCACAGATAACGACCTGCAATAGCTTTTTATTAATCCTGGTTTTCATCCAGATAAAATTACGCAGGGATTTCATCCAAAAATTCCCGGAACTGGCCACCGATTACAAATTCCATTAAATCTCACCGGCTTGGCTAGCAAAAGCTCTGTCTTCCCAAGAAGAACCTGAAGCGCCTGCTCCCACTGTCGAGCTGTTTCCCACAGAGAATGGCCCACCTGGCGGACAAACCCCACTCCTGAAACAAGTGCATAAGTTTTTCCCCCCTCACCTATTAACTCTGTGTAAGGACAAAGAAAGAGCGAAATGATTCAGGGTTCCAGTAACCGATATGACTGAGAAACCCGTGCAATCCGCAGAGCAAGCGCAACACTTGCAACGCCCGATGTCCTTTCCCTCGACTTAATTTTCATCTTACCACAGCACTACCAAAAACATTATGGCAACCTACACTCTGAAAGTTCTGAACAATACCGTTCTCAAGCAACAGCCGATTCCCAGCGCTCAAATCACAGACCCCAACAAAAAGCAAACTCTGACTGCCGGCACGCAAATTCCCATACACAGCTATCGCTATGACGCCGGCACAAATCATTACAAAATCGCCTTTCTTTCCACATCATTCAAAGGCAAAAACACCTGGTTCGTTCACAATGACCAAGACATCCAAATCTTGAAAGATGGGAAACGCATTGACCCTTTGCAGCCGATCAAGCTGAACGTTCGCTGGCGCAGCCAGTTAGATAACAGCTACGAGCCTTACTCTACCTGTAATGTCACCTCAGTAGCCATGTGTCTGAACTACTTTGGCATCAAGTCTCAAGACCCCAACGAACAGTTAGAAGACGAACTGTACCTGTATTGCCAGAATAACGGCTATAACAAACACTCTCCCGAAGACCTGGCACAGTTAGTGCGAGACTACGGCTGCCAAGATGACTTTCAATATAAAGCTAAATGGCAAGATGTTAAGACCTGGTTAAGCAAAGGCTACCCCGCCATAGTTCACGGATACTTTACCGGCTCAGGACATATCATTGCCATCATCGGCTTTAACGCCCAGGGCTTTATTGTTAACGACCCTTACGGAGAATGGTTTGAGAGTGGATACGACACCAATGCCAGTGGAGCGGGGCTGATATATTCTTACGAAATGATGGAGCGCCTCTGCGGGCCCGACTCTGCCGGTGAGTTGTGGATTCATTACATCTGGAAGTAACCCTTCTGGCTAAGCCTAATTAACGCAAAATCAGCAAAAATTAGGCAGCCCAACTAAAATGTGTGGTGCCGTTTCCTCGGATAACTCCCCCTACAGATAGAGGATTGGCGTAAGTCAAAATCGAGAAACCAGTATTCTTAACAATACTGGTTTCTCCCCGCTATAACCAACCGGCGATAGTTTTTCAGCCGCCGCGACCGTCTCGCATCAAATTCAGAAACTTCTCCATCCCCTAATCCCCAAATCCCGGCCCCTTACTAATTTATACTTACCTTGGTTTTCTCCTGACTGACTGGCAAACGAGCTGTATAAGCAATAAGAAGTTAGGAAAACTTCCTAGGAAAAAGTCACTTATGAGATATGAAAAAATCTCCGCCGGCTTGCTAGTTGCTCTCGAAGACTACCAGCAGCAAGGGCGTGAGGTGTTAGGCAAACACATGCGGACGCTGGGCGTTGTTTCCGCCACCGGCACGCCCAAACCACCCCGCACTGTGGTGTTTATCTACTGCGACGAGGACGCACAGCTCGACCAACTCGCACAAAATGGCGTCCGTGTAAACCAGTCTAGCGGAAAAGTGCGGACAGCCATCTTGCCGATAGACAGTTTAGACGCCGTATCTGACGAGCCCGCCGTACAGCGGATCAAGCCATCGCGCTACTTAAAAGCAAAGATGGATGTCGCGCCCGGTAAAGTTAATCTTCCGCAGTTTAAGAACGAAACCGGACTGACCGGCTGGGGAGTCGTGATCGGCATTGTAGACACCGGCATTGACGCCAAACATCCCGCCTTTGCGGGGCGGATTTTGCGCGTCTGGGACCAAACACTGCCCGGAGAGGGGGTGCCAGAGGGCGGCTACGGCATAGAATTGACAGGAGCTAACGTCACCACATCCCGCGACACGGAAGGGCACGGCACCCATGTGGCTGGAATTGCTGCCGGTGACGATTCCACCTATGCCGGTGTAGCGCCAGAGGCGGAATTAGTCATCGTCAAATCCGACTTGCAAGACGCGCACATTGCCGACGCCATCCGCTACATTTTCCGGGTTGCCGGTGAAATGGGACGCCAAGCGGTGGTGAATCTGGGAGCATCCCGGTTGTGCAAGCGCAGCCCAAATGAATGCGACAATGATTTCAGCAGGGGGTAGGAGGAGAAGATCTTTGGCCAGCTGAATCCCGGAAACGGGATTGAAACAATCTCAGCCTGGGCGGACACGCCGACGCCCACGACGGCACCGACTCCCTGTCGCAAATCATCGATGCCGAGTCCGGACCGGGGCGGATTGTCTGCTGCGCCGCCGGCAACGAGGGCAACGACAACATCCACGCCCAAACCGCCGTCGCCAAGGGCAAAACAGTCACCATGCGCTTTCGCGTTCCCGACGGTGCGGTGGGAATCGCCCTGTTAAACGGCTGGTATCCGGGCGACAGCCGCTTTGAAGTGTCACTGCGCACCCCAGGCGGGTTTGTCACCCCCTGGCAAAAGGTGATTTCCACCGGCAATCCAGTCGGGGACTACTCTGTGCCAGATGGGCAGGTGCAAATTGTCACCCCCGCACCCGACCCAGTAAACGGCGACCACAATTTCTTTGTGCAAATTACTGGCAAAGGCCGGTTTCCAGTCAAGGGAGGTGTTTGGCAGCTGCGGGTGCGCAACACCTCGAAAATGGACGGGAAGCTGGACGTGTGGGCGATCGACGACGCTGCTGCCGTGTTTTTCACCGGCACAAGCGTCAAAGACACCATGAAGATTGGCTCCCCCGGCGCATCTGCCCGGGCGATTACGGTTGCCGCTCACACGACTAAGGCGCAGTATACCGATATCGACGGCAGCGTGCGCGACATGGGACTGGAGCCCGACACGATTTCCGACTTCAGCAGCGAGGGTCCGCTGCGCAATGGTGCCGAGAAACCGGATGTAGCCGCCCCTGGAGCGATGATCGTCTCGGCGCTCAGCAGCGATGCGAGTTTTGATCGCCCGAGCAAGATCAGTGACAAGTTTGTGATCATGGCCGGCACCAGTATGGCCACGCCATTCGTCACCGGCATCGTGGCGCTGCAGCTGCAGCGCGACCCGGCACTGGAACCAGAGGCGGTCAAGGAATTGCTGCGCCAGAGCAGCTCCATTCCGGGACAGCCGGCGGGCACCTTCGACCCGAAATGGGGCTTTGGGCTGATTGACGCGCTGAAACTCTAAGCGCTATAGCTGTCCGGTTGATTGTTCTTAATTAGATTGTTCGCCGTTTCGCACAAACGGCGAACATTTGCTATAATATATAAAAAGTATTCAATCGAATTTATAAAAAACTGTTGAGGCGGTGGCTGTCTCGTTGGGGGATTTCCCATGAATTACAGCAAACTAGATGCAGCGCTGGCAAAGGCGATGCAAGAGGTTCAAGACCCAGAAGAGCGCAATTTGGCGGTCTTTATCGACTTGCGGTCAGCCCCAGACACGGCTGAAGCTGCTTTCTTAGAAAGACTGGGCGTCAGCGGGGTGGCGAGCCGGCGGCAGCTGTTCACTGCAACGCTATCAGCTTCGGCGGTGGCGGAGCTGTCCGACCAGCCTTGGGTGCGGTATCTGAGACTCTCCCAGAAGCTGCGCCTGGTGGGTGAGAAGTAATTTCCGCAGGCTATTGGGCGCTGCACCAGGATGATTGAAACTTTTTCGACGTTCTGGAAAATTCCCTCTTCCTCCCCCTCCCCGTGGACGGGGAGGGGGTTGGGGGGTGGGGTTCTTTATCCCAACAATGTGCAGCGCTGGCTGTTGCCCGCTTGGACGCCACAGGTGCCAAAGCGCTCTCAGATGTTTCTGCGCTCCCCCCTTGCCAACGATCCCACACAATCAGACACTGGACTTGAAAGATCAATGGCAGTAGGGAGATTTTTTCTTGAAAAAAGTATTAGGGATCATTCTCGGTGGGGGCGCGGGCACCCGCCTTTACCCGCTGACCAAGCTGCGGGCCAAACCGGCGGTTCCCATTGCAGGCAAGTACCGACTGATTGACATTCCGGTCAGTAACTGCATTAACTCAGAGATTTACAAAATCTACGTCCTCACCCAGTTCAACTCGGCTTCCCTGAATCGCCACCTTTCGCGCACCTACAACTTCCCGGGCTTCAGCGAGGGGTTTGTGGAAGTGCTCGCCGCCCAGCAAACCCAGGAAAACCCTAACTGGTTTCAGGGAACGGCGGACGCGGTGCGCCAGTATCTGTGGCTGTTCCAGGAGTGGGACGTAGACGAGTACCTGATTCTGTCTGGGGATCACCTCTACCGCATGGACTATCGCCAGTTCGTGCAGCGCCACCGGGAAACCGGCGCAGATATCACGCTGTCGGTGCTGCCGGTGGACGAGAAACGCGCCTCTGATTTCGGTCTGCTGAAAATTGACGGCAGCGGTCGGGTGGTGGCCTTCAGCGAAAAGCCCAAAGGGGATGCCCTGCTCAACATGCAGGTGGACACCACCCAACTGGGGCTGACGCCAGAACAGGCGAAGCAATCTCCCTATATCGCGTCGATGGGGATCTATGTCTTCAAAAAAGAGGTCCTCAGCAAGCTGCTCAAGGAATCCCTAGAACAGACTGATTTCGGGAAAGAAATTATTCCCGCTTCGGCGAAGGACTACAATGTTCAAGCCTATTTGTTTGATGGCTACTGGGAAGATATCGGAACGATTGAGGCGTTCTATGACGCTAATTTGGCTCTGACGCACCAGCCTCATCCGCGTTTCAGCTTCTACGACGAAACGGCTCCGATTTACACTCGCGCCCGCAATTTGCCGCCCTCGAAGCTTTTGGACTGCCACGTCACGGAATCGATGATTAGCGAAGGCTGCATTCTCAAAGAGTGCCGCATCGAACACTCGGTTTTGGGGGTGCGCACCCGCGTGGAAGCCGGCTGCGTTATCGAAGATTCTCTGCTGATGGGGTCTGACTTCTACGAGCCCTTTGCAGAGCGCCAGTCAGGCATGCAAAAAGGCGGCGTACCCTTGGGCATCGGTGCCGAAACTCTGATTCGCCGCGCCATTGTTGACAAAAATGCCCGCATAGGCCGGCATGTGCAAATTGTCAATAAAGACAGGGTGGAAGAGGCCAATCGCGAGAGCGAAGGTTTCTACATCCGCAGCGGCATTGTTGTCGTGCTGAAAAATGCGGTAATTCCCGACAGGACCGTCATTTAGTCAGTGCTTGCAGCCCCGGGCGTCGCAGCCTGGGGTTGGCTGTCGTGCCGGCACGGTCGTTGTGCTGGGAATGTGCTATTATCTGGAAATGGCGCGGATCTGGTTTTTAAGAATCCCTGTCAGGGATTGAAAAGCCCTCACCCAAAACTTTTTTTTGGCCTGATAACTCGCGCACATTTCCAGCGCCGGCTATTGGCGAGCAGTTGGATTGTGCTGAAAGGCTGTGGAAGGGCACGCCCAAGTCTGCTGCAGTTCTCACTTTCCCAGAGATAAGTAACTGATGAGCCGACTCATTTTGATGATTGGGATTCCCGGGAGTGGCAAGTCAACTCTCGCGCAGCAGCTGATTGCAGAATTCCCGCACTGGCGGCTGATTTCTACAGATGCGATTCGGGCTCAGCTGTTCGGAGATGAGGCGGTACAGGGATCTTGGCCTTTAATCTGGAGTCAAGTGGAGCGCCAATTTCGGCTGGCGGTCGGGCCAATTCTGAAAAATGCACCGGGGAAGCCGGTGCGCACAGCGATTTACGATGCTACGAATGCTGTTCGCCAGCAGCGGCGAGCGGCTGTCGAACTCGCCAGAGCTGCCGGCTTTACCCAGATCACCGGCTTGTGGCTGGATGTGCCGGTGGGGCTGTGTCTGGAACGGAATCAGCAGCGCCGCCGCCAAGTTCCAGAGGAGGTGATTTTGCAGATGCACCGGCACCTCTGCGACGCCCCACCGGCTCTCCCAGATGGTCTCGACCGGCTGAGACGCCACACCGGTATTGTGGAGACGCGACATGTCGTATTGTAGAGACGCGAGATGTCGCGTCTCTACAGTCAGGCATTTAATTTACTATTAAACTGTGGTGATGTTCGCGCCTAAAGAGGGTTTTAAAAAATAAAAATGGCGTTAAAACTAACTTCATACAAAGCAAATTAGATGTGCGGTAGCTCGGGGGTGCGGAAATTGCGATCGCAACCTGAGAAAGAACCGAACTTGACCGGAGCCAGAGCTTGGCTACCTTGAAGTTAGTAGAGTGGGGAAAGTTTGCCCACACAGACCGAATCCCCTCACCCCCCAGCCCCCTCTCCCAGAAGGAGAGGGGGAGTAAAAAAAGAGCGGGTTGAAGTTCCCCTCTCCGGGGGGAGGGGGGGTGGGGTGGAAGAGAAGTCGGGGGTGAGGGCGACTCGGGCAGCGCCCACTGCACCCACTGGCTAGCGGTTGGCTGCAATCGGCGCAGTCAGGCAGCCTTAGGAAGACGCCGACAAAAAACTTTACACTGAATTTTTAAAGGAGAGGAGGCTGGTGAATGGCTGCGACCGATTTCAAGGACTATTACGCGATCTTGGGAGTGACCAAAACCGCCAGTGCGGACGAGATTAAAAAGACATACCGCAAACTGGCTCGCAAGTACCACCCGGACATGAACCCGGGCAATCGGGAGGCGGAAGCTCGCTTTAAGGAAGTTAGCGAAGCTTATGAGGTTTTGTCAGATCCCGACAAGCGCAAAAAATACGACCAATTCGGCCAATACTGGAAGCAGGCTGGGGCTGGGGCTGGGGCTGGGGCTGGGGCTGGATGGCCAGGTGCCGGGGTAAACTTTAGTGACTTCGACTTCAGCCAGTTCGGCAGTTTTGATGAGTTTATTAATGAATTGCTCGGTCGCGCTGGGGGTGCCGGTGCGGGTGCGAGTGCCGGTCGCAATGGGCGCTGGAATTACAACTACCGCACTAGCTCGAGCGGGCCAGGTTTTGGCGGCTACAGCGGGGTTGAGGATTTTTCTTCTGGTTTTGCAGAGCGGTCAGCCGGTGGCTCTGCAGATAGGGAGGGAAGCATCTCCCTCACCCTGTCGGAAGCGTTTCACGGGGTGAGCAAGCGCATCAGTCTGGGGAGTGAGACGATTGAGGTGCGGATTCCTGCCGGCGCTAAGCCGAAAAGCCGCATTCGCGTTCGGGGCAAAGGCCAGATGAACGCCTACAGCCAGCAGCGGGGAGATTTGTACTTGACGGTGGAAATCCAGCCTCACTCGTTTTTCCAGTTTGAGGGGGAAAATCTGGTGTGCGAGGTGCCGGTGGCTCCCGATGAGGCGGTGCTGGGCGCTCAAATTGAAGTCCCGACGCCGGATGGGATGGTGACGGTGAGTGTCCCTCACGGCATTCGTTCTGGACAATCGCTGCGGCTGCGCGGCAAGGGGTGGCCAAACCCGAAGGGCGGGCGCGGCGACCTTTTGGCGCGGATTTTAATTGTGCCTCCTAAGGAGATCACCCCTATCGAGCGCGACTATTACGAGAAGCTTAAGGCGATTCGCAGTTTCAACCCCCGCCGCGATTTGTCGCAGGTGCGCCTTTAAATATTGGAATCCTCGCCAATCCTCGTTCCCAGGGCGGGCACTCTTTCCCGCCCCTACAGCCTGGAAGGGGATAACGAGGGGATAGAGATATATAGTGCAAATTCAATGCGCAATAGCTTACTAGCTGAATTCACAGTGAATCCAGCACAGCCAGCAGTCTCTCAACACCGGCATTCGGCTCCAGGAAGGAGAACAAGTGCCTGTAGCACAATTTCCCCTGTTCGTCAAGCACAAACTGCGCCGGCAGGGGAGCGCCCAGGGCTTGACCGGTCTGGTACCGGCGGAAAACGCCGCAGCCCGGATCGCTGAGCAAGGGCATTTTTAACCCCAAATCTTTGACGACAATTTTGCTTTGCCTCTCGTCGGTGCTAGTTATCATCAGCACTTCAGCCCCTTTTTCTGTGAAGCGCTCGTAGTGAGTGTTCAGTTCTATAATGTGCGGGTAGCACAAGGGGCAATATTGCTTTTCGGTAAAGATGCGCGTAAAAGCCAGTACGACCGGCTGCTTCTTCCTGTAGTCTGATATTTTCACCCGCCCGCCATTGGTGATGTCTGGCAGTTCAAAGTCCGGCGGGCAGACTTCGGGGTAAAATTTATTGGTAGCTGGAATCGGTAAAAAGTTTTGAAAGAAGCGCTGATTTATTAAGCCGGTGAAATCAGTAGAAGTGAGCATAGGTTGTGGGGATCTCCTGCTGCTTTAAATGAAGTGGGGTGCGCTGAAACGCACCCCACTGTTAGGAATTAAACAGCCGCAAAGTATTCCTTGGACTTCACGGGGTCGGGAGTCATGGTCTTTTCCCCGGGCTTCCAGCCGGCGGGGCAGACTTCATCCGGGTGAGACTGGACGTACTGAATGGCTTGCAGTGTCCGCAGCGTCTCATCCACGTTGCGCCCAAAGGCCAGGTTGTTGATGGTGGCGTGCTGGATAATCCCTTCTTTGTCAATGATGAACAAACCGCGCAGGGCGATTCCAGCTTCGGGATCGAGGACGTTGTAGGCGGCGCTTATTTCTTTCTTGATGTCGGAAACGAGGGGATAGCTGAGATCGCCCACGCCGCCTTGCTTGCGGTCGGTTTGAATCCACGCCAAGTGGGAGAATTCGCTGTCAACCGAGACGCCGAGGACTTCGGTTCCCAGTTTGCTGAATTCTTCATAGCGATCGCTGAACGCTATGATTTCCGTGGGGCACACGAAGGTAAAGTCAAGGGGGTAGAAGAACAAGACTACATAATTCTTGCCGCGATAGTCAGACAGTTTAATGGTCTTGAATTCCTGATCGACCACAGCCGTTGCCGTGAAGTCGGGGGCAGATTGGCCAACCCGAAGACATCCTTCTGTGTGATGAGCCATGAGCTGATTCTCCTACAATGTTTGTGCGTCTACTCGTGCGCGAGCGCGGGTAAGACAATTTAGAGCTTACCCTGGCAGGCAACGACTGATTCTTTACGAACTGTTAAGACTATATCATAGTCATAACGATTTTGAGTAGACTGTGCACGCCGGTGAGAGCCGGCGCTAACCCCTCACCCCCCAGCCCCCTCTCCCACGAGGGGAGAGGGGGAGCTAACCCTCACCCCCCAGCCCCCTCTCCCACGAGGGGAGAGGGGGAGCACAGGGAGTTCTGGAGCTTTGGAGCTCGGTCGCGGGGGGTAAGGGAGCGGGGGACAATGCCTGGATTTGGCCAACTGTCCCCGAGGGGTGCCGGTGGCGGGGAAGGCAGATACCCGGGTGGAGCGCTGTGATAGGTTATGAAAAGCTTGTGCGTGCCGGCTGTCCCTTGCTTGATGCAGTCCAAGGACACAATTGATGAAGAGTGCCGGCGAAAAAAATCGCTTGGAGTTTATTTTAAACCGGCTCGCCCGTAAAATAGGGGTGTCGCACCGGGATGACGCAACACTCTTTGCCGATTCGGAACCCCACCCCCCAACCCCCTCCCCGTTCACGGGGAGGGGGGGAAAGAGAAGAAGAGTTCATCCGACGCGCTGTGCAATGTAAAAATAGTATGTCATCCAGACGCCGTGACTCAGAATGAACCAAGACCCGTCTTACCAGCCATTTAGATACTGTATAGATTTACCGCAACTCAACGAGGACATCACATCACCCTTGCTGGTCATCCAGGGCTGGATTGCGGCTGAACATCCGATTGGACGCCCAACCCTCCGCAACACCGGCACTTACACTCGTCCCCTAACCCTCACCAGCCGTCCTGATGTCCGAGCGGAGTATCCCGACCGGCATGTGCTGGGATTCCGGCATTGTGTGTCACTGCTTGACCTCTCCCCAGAAGACTGTTTGCAGTGGTCTGTCCATTTCTCGCTCGCAAGCCAGGAATACAGTTTTCCCATCCCTTTTTCAATTTCCAGTAAAGCCTTTGAAGGCGCAGACAGCCAAGACCTATATTCCGACTTTTTTACCTGGGGTATGGATTCTCCCAAGTTAAACGATAAGGTGACTTCTCCTTGGATTTTGCTGAGGGGATGGGTTGCGGCTGACCGTCCGATTCAAGGGCCAACCCTTTGCAATTATAGCACATACGCTCACGCTCTGTCCATTGAGAGCGGGCGGGATGTAAAAGCGGCTTATCCCCACCAGTACAGGGTGGCATTCCAACATTACTTGTCAGTGGCTGACCTGTTTTTAGAAGAATCTTGGTTGCTTTATTTCTTTATCGATGGCCGGGAATACAGTTTTCCCGTCACTTTGTCGATAGCCGAGGAATCTTTTGGAGATTTAATCAGTCAAAATCAAGACAAGCTGCCTTTTATCTACTCTCTAGATTTCCCGCAGTTAAACGACGAAATTGCCTCTCACTTGACTTGGATTGCCGGCTGGATTATGTCCGAGCATCCGATTGAACAGCCAACCCTTCGCAATTCAGGCACATACGCTCGCCCTTTAGAGACTGTCAGCCGTCCGGATGTAGAAGCGATTTATCCCCAGCATTGCGTGCTGGGGTTCCGACATTATTTGTCAGTGACTGACCTTGAACCAGGAGAGTCTTGGTTCATCCAGTTCTTTATCCAGGGACAGGAATACCGATTGCCCCTGCCTCTGTTGATTTCAGGGAAATTTATTGAAGATTTCCAAACTGCTAAAACAAAGAAACTCCAAAAAATTCGAGAGAGTCTGCGCTGTCCTGTCTGCGAGAGTGAGAGACTTGAAGATATTGGCACCGGCTTGCGGTGCTGTGGCTGTGGGGCTGAGTTTGGCTTGAGCCAGACTAGCTATAACTTTCTCACCAAGGATTTGATAGAGTATGGCAATGTGAAGCCAGCCCCAAATGTGTCGGCGAATCACTACGATGCGGTAGCTCAAAGTATCATAAAAAAATTCCCTAATGGCCTCATCCTTGATAACGGCTGCGGGTTGAGAAGGAAGTATGAGGACAGCATAGTCAATTTTGAAATCATTGACTATCCCACCACCGATGTTGTGGGTATTGGCGAAAAACTGCCGTTTAAATCAAATGTTTTTGATGCGGTATTTTCCCTAGCCGTCCTAGAACACGTCAAGAATCCCTTTGAGTGCGCGCGGGAGATTGTTAGGGTTCTCAAGCCGGGGGGGATTCTGTACATCCAAGTTCCGTTTATGCAACCTTTTCACGGCTATCCCGACCACTACTACAATATGACCGGCAGCGGGTTGAAGAATCTGTTTGAGGGAGATTTGCAAATTCTAGAATATGGGGTGCCGGAGTGCGGGCTGCCGGTGTGGTGCCTGATCTGGTTCCTGAACTCTTATATCCGGGGGCTGCCGGCACCTGTCGCTGAGAAGTTCAAGAATATGAAGGTTTCTGAGCTGATAGATAATCCCCTGCTGTATTTGGAGAAAGATTTTGTCACTCAGCTGAGTCCGGGGGCTAATGAAGAGTTAGCGAGTGCTAACTACCTGATTGCTATGAAAAAAGTTTAGGAGTTGGGTAAGCAGCACAGGCGAGACGCCTGTGCTACGTCTGTCGTGCCGGTGGTGGAGCAGTCAGAAGTTCTGCTGCTATTGAGCTGGTTTTCGCGGACGCCCCCCTCGCTTGCCATTTTGGCGGGCTGCTTTCGCTTTTGCTTCTGTGGTGGCGCGTCCGCCGGTGCGACCTAATTCAGCCATCCAGGCTTTAGTTCCAAATATCCCCATCATTAAGGATGGGATACTCAGATCCACATCCAACTTTTCCCAGTGCAAACCGCTCCCAGAGGGGGTGACTTCCACTTCAGCCAGTTCATCGGGGGCGGCGAGCGCCAAACCCTGAACCAACTCAGGGGGAAACAGGAAACTCGCTCCATTTCTCAGTTCGATGACAATGTGGCTTGACTTCTTATCGTAGTAAGCGGACTGAGCGCGTGGCTCTGTGGCATCCGCAATTTGTGCGGCTGCTCTGGCTTGGGCAATCTCCGCTTTTAGGGTTTCTTCATTCAGGTCTAGGTTTTCCATGAATCTCTGTCCAGTTTTCGAGCAGCTGTTTTGGTGTTGGACACCAATTTCGCTTATTTGGAATGCCGGAAGTTCTGTTACACCTGTCTAGGATAAGAGAGGATTGGGGAGCCGGTTGAGTGATGTCTGTGGGATGTTTTGCTACTTCAAGGGTACTTTGAAGAATCAGTCAAAGCCAACCCTGACAGCTAGCGCAACTGCGCCGTCAGCAGACTCCGCTTTACAGGAGGTTTTGGCCCGAAAGCTATCGGGAGTAAGGCTTGACAAACCAAATCGTTAGGCGCTACAATTAAGAGTTAATATCCTTTGTAAAAGAGGTGTTAGGAATGAGAAATAGATTATTGAAATCACTCCTTATAGTTTTGATCGGTCTGCTTACACTTGAGTTACCTGTCAAAGCAGAGCGAGTTTGCCAAGTGACCGACCCAACTGACAGTCCTCTCAATGTACGAGATCGCCCAAATGGTCAAATCATTAACGCTCTTAAAAATGGTAGGGAGGTTTACATTCTTGAAATAGCCTATGACAACCAGAATCGTCCGTGGGCAAAGGTAGGTGGATACTACGAGGGCGAGTACAGAATCTGGGGATGGGTGTTTAGAGAGTTTATCAGTTGCTATGATCGATAAGTTTGGATTTTTGTTAAACGATGAGCAAAATTACCCATTCTGCGATGAGCTATGAAATGCAGTTTATCGAATTAGAAAGCGTTGCACAGCGCATGGAATGAACCCCACCCCCAACCCCCTTCCCCCTCGCGGGGAAGGTGGGGCTCTCTTTAGAGATAAGGGGCGGAGTGCCCCTCTGGGGATAAGGGACAGGGGTGTGCGAGATGGTATTTTGTGAATATAAAAAGTTCCAATCATCCTTCTAGTGTGCAACGCTGATTACAGAATCGCCTACTCCCTACATTGTGATTGATGGAGATGTTCGGCGAGGCATGACACGCAGATTTCCGTATGGAATTCTCTATACAATTGAGCGAAACCACATTTTTATTGTGGCAGTAAGGCATTGGAGCAGAAAACCTAGATACTGGAACAGTCGAAATTAGTCTCCGTTGCCAGCAGGGTAACACGGCTCTGCAACGGACAGAAGGGAGATATTGGTGGTGACTCAAAGGTAGTCTGCCGCCGTTGATCTTCACCATTAGGTCAATTCACAAAAATAAATGAGGCTTTACTTGCCTTATTCATTTTTTCCTTTCGCCATTTTTCTGCACTTTGTTTACCTGTTTCTATTTCCTCAAAATCAACCCGCATAACAGCCGTTTCAAATTCTATACCCAAAACAGTGCTGACTTCGAGGATTTCTACAAAACTGGCGCACTGATAATCTGTGTCTTCATACTGCTTAACTCGCTGTTCGTCAATTCCTAGTATCTGAGCTAGTTCTTGCTGGCTGATTTTCGCAGCTATCCGGGCTTTAATTAAAGCATCTGGCAGCTTATTGAGACTCTCAACTTTAATTAAAATCGGCTGGCTCTTGTCGCAATTAACAAGTCTTTCATATTCATAAATCTCTTCCTTTAACTCGTCAACTTGACTCTGATACGAGTCTCTGTGCAGCTTCCAGCGGGTTGGGTCGGCTTTCAAGCTCTCATTACTATCCAATTCAGCTACAGACTTTTCAAATCTCTGCAACCACTCTAAGGAGTGCTGATATTGTTGCTCATTTTTTATCATCATGGTTCCCACCTTTGTAAATCTATAGCAAGAATTCCTTTGCGCATATTTGTTCTTGTATCAAATTGAAAAAAGTCTATATAGGCTGTCCCCGCATCATTGGCTGGGTAATTAGCTGGAAAAATTTCACCTTTATACTTGCTTTTTTGTTCAGCACGTCGCAGCGCAAAATTATATAAAGTAGGAGCAATGGATTTCAGGTAAACTATATCCACCCCACTATCTTCCCAACAAGCATCAAAATCTCCAGGTTTTTGTTTGCTGGTAACAAAACTGCCGTCAATATAAATCGTTCTACAGCTTGCAGCTTTTAATTGGGTCATTGCCAGTTCCAAGCCATCTATCATTCGCTTTCTCGTAAAAGTCGTACCATATCGCTCCTTAAACTCGTCCCATTCGCAAAAATGAACTCCTGGTGGTAGATTGCCGTTTTCATCGAATTCTGGAATCACTTCCTCGCACCCGCGTCATATATTGATTGTCCGGCTCTTAAGCATACCACTGATCGTCTTTATCCCTCACCCAGACTGCGGCTCATCAGAAATTCGATGTAGAGCCTGTCACACCAATTGTAGCCTTTCGGGTCGCTCTGAGAGGACTTTAGCCCTCAGCTCATCTCTATTCCAATACGGTAATCGCCGATGCGAATGCGATATGCCCTATCGACCGACCGGCCATTTTTTCAAAGATTCAAAGGTTCCCAATTTTCTCCTTGCAGCAGGACTTGCTCCCCTTGGGGAACTCTAATCTGCCAAAAGGGATTCTAGCTCGGCTAGAATTTTCTGTAAGCGATTTCGTTTTTTGGGATCGCTCCAGGCTTTTGACTTGTTAGCCTTTGTCAAAACTGCCTTAATTTGGGCCTTGAGATTTTCTTCAGGCTTTTCTTCCCGAACGCCTGTTCTTAAAGGGGCGACGCGCTCCTTAATTTGAGTTAAGGAAAGCTCTTCGGCAATAGCCGTTTCCAGAAGAGATTTTCTGGCTTCCTCGTCCTTGACTTTAGCGAGCGCCCGCGCCTTGGTGTACTCAATCCGCCCTTGGCGGAGGGCATCTAGAATATCTGCCTGCAGCTTGAGCAAAGACAGCCGGTTGCTGATAAATGACTCCCAAGACATCCGGCCCAAATCGGCAAAAACCCTGGAAACCGCTTCCCCTTCAGGCTGACTGATAACGTTATCAGTCCCTCTTTGCAAGTCGTTTAGCATCCGGTAAAGCAGCCGCACTACCTCTTCCGGGGAAGATTCCAGTTCATGAGAGAGGAGTTGCAGGATGCCCTCGGTTTCTTCGACCGGGTTGAGGTCTTCTCGCTGCAGGTTCTCAACTAATGCTAGCTGTAAAGCTTGTCGCTCCGTCAGTTCTCGAACAATGGCGGGCACTTCCGTCAAACCGGCTGCCTTGGCGGCTCTCAACCGTCTTTCCCCAGCAACCAACTCATATTTGCCCTCTTCTACAGGGCGGACTAATAACGGTTGGAGGATGCCGTCAGTTTTAACTGACTCAACCAAGGACTGCATAGCAGCTTCGTCAAAATAGCGCCTCGGTTGAGAAGGTGGCAGCGTTATAGAGTCAATCGGAATCGAATGGGCTAGCGAGTTTTCAGCTTCGTCGTTTCCGGATAAAACGTCTGAGTTGGCTCTGCCTTTGTAAGCTTGGTCACTTTTCTTTGGCATTAAGTTTCTCCATCTTGACTGCTAGCCAGTCTATTTTGACGGCAGGATTTTTGGGGAACGCAGACAGCGAGCGGGACTTGTGGACTTATACGACCCGTGTAGAGGGAGAGAACACGCGATTAAGACATTACCTAGCTCGCCGGCACAGGAAAAGCTTTACAATTTAAGCCAGAAACATCACTACTCGTTTACCACTGCCCGATTTGGGTTGTTCCTAGAGAATAACCCAAGCGCTTGGGTTTTGTCAATCCATAAAAAAGCCCCTGACAGTCAAGCCAGGAGTGGACAGCGCTGGCGCATCCCCCCATCAGGTTTAACCTCCCCCCTCCCAGATGATCTGCATATTGAACGCACCGGCGAGAGGTAGGGTGCGTGCGCTCGCAGAACGCACCCCACTGCTGTGCTCCCGGTTTTTCCTCCCTACTTCGCCTCCATCCAATTCTGCCCCACACGGATATCCACCACCAGCGGCACACTCAGCGGCACAGCACTCTCCATCACCGACTTAATCACCGGCTGCAACTCCTCCCACTCCACCGGCAGCACTTCAAACACCAACTCATCGTGCACTTGCAACAGCAAACGCGCCCCGTAACTCCGCAACCTCTCCTGCAGCCGCACCATCGCCACCTTAATAATATCCGCACTCGAACCTTGAATCGGAGCGTTCGCAGCCGCACGCAGCAGTTGCGCGTCATTCTGACCCAGCTTTTTCAGACTGTCAAGGTCAATCTCTTCCGGATTGCTCCCTTCCAACCGGCGCAAACTTTCCCCCTCAAATGTAAAATACCGGCGACGCCCCAAAATCGTCTCCACATACCCCTGCGCGATCGCCTCTATTTGCAGCTTCTGCAAATATTCAAACACCTTCGGATAGCGCCGGTAAAACCGCTCAATAAACAGCTTCCCCTCCGCCGGCGTCTTCCCAATCGCCCGCGCAAACCGCGCTGAACCCATCCCGTAAATCACCCCAAAATTAATCGTCTTACCAAACCGGCGCTCCTCCGCACTCACCGTTTCCTTCTCAAACAGCAACTTCGCCGTCACAGTATGCACGTCCTGATTGTTGCGGTAAGCCTCCACCAGCACCGGCTCCTGACTCAAGTGCGCCAAAATCCGCAACTCAATTTGCGAATAGTCAGCCGACACCAGCAGCCAGCCCGGTTCTGGCAAAAACGCCGAGCGAATCCGCCGCGAAAATTCCGTGCGAATCGGAATATTCTGCAAATTCGGATTAGAAGAAGACAGCCGCCCCGTCGCCGTAGCCGTCTGGTTGAAATCCGTATGCACCCGCCCCGTGTCCGCCCGCACCAGCGCCGGCAGAGCATCCACATAAGTAGATTTCAACTTCGCCAAAGTGCGGTGTTCTAAGATATAATCAACAACCGGATGATCGCCTTGCAGCCTTTCCAAAACAGCCGCGTCTGTCGAGAAACCCGTCGCGATTTTGCGCGACTTCTTGGTGTCTAATTTCAGCTTTTCAAACAGCAACTGGTTCAGCTGCTTCGGCGAACCCAAATTAAATTCCTCCCCACCGGCAGCCTTAAAAGCTTCCTCCTCAATCTCTGCTAACTGCTTTTCCAGCTGTTTCGAGAGTTCTTTCAGATACGGGATATCAATCCGGATTCCCGTGTATTCCATCTCAGCCAGCACCGGCTCTAGCGGCTGCTCAACTTCCAGCAGCAACTCCTGAACTCTCTCAACCGCCTGCAATTCCTCCCGAAGTTTCCCCACCAGCAAGAATGTCGTGTGCACATCCATCCCGCAGTAGTCCGCCACCGCCGGAATCTCTAAATGCGCAATCGTTTTGCCTTTAGGCAAATTTAAATTTTTGTAGCTTTGAGCCTTTATCCCCAACTTCCGCTGTGATAACTCACTCAGGCTGTGGCTTTCTTCTGGCGAAAGCACATAACTTGCAAGCATTGTATCAAATACGGCACCCGCCAGCTCAATCCCCTGACAGCGCAGCACCAAGCGGTCAAATTTGGCATTGTGCAGCGCTTTGGGATAGTCCGCACTTTCCAGAATCGGACGCAGCGCATCCAACACCGCTGTTTTGTCCAGATTCCCCCCGCCAGTGTGGCCGGTGGGAATATAGGCCACATCCTCCTCACCGGCTCCCCAACAGCAGCCAATCCCCACCAATTTCGCGTCTCGCGGCTCCAGCGCAGTGGTTTCCGTGTCCCAAGCGACGGGGGTATCAGAGTTAGTGCGGGTTTGCAGCAACTGCACCAACTCCGCCAGCTTTTCCGGCGTGTCAATAATGCGCGGCTTAATCGGCACCGGCACCCGGACAGTTGCCAGCGGCGTTTCTGCAGCCACTGGGGCTGCCGGTTCGTCGAACAGCGACAGTTGCTCGCCTTCCTGTGGCGTTTTTCCACTCATGGAAAACCCCCTCTTACTCCCCCTCCCCGCCGGCGGGGAGGGGGTTGGGGGGTGGGGTTCATCGCCCTCAGTTGCGCCGCCAAACAGCTTGTGCAGTTGCTTAACTTTGCTCAAGAACCACTTGAACTCCAACTTTTCCAGCAGCGGTATCAGCGCCCCCTCGTCAAAACCCTTGAGCTTGCAGTCTCCCACATCAATTTGCACCGGCACGTCGAGGACAATTCTCGCCAGGTGCTGAGAGTGGTAGGCGTCTGCTTTCCCAGCTTCCAGCTTTTTCTTGACCGCTCCTTTAATCTTGTCTGTCGCGGCGTAAATCCCGTCGAGCGAGCCGTATTCGTTGAGCAAACTCACTGCTGTCTTATCGCCAATCCCCTTGACTCCGGGGATGTTATCCGAGGTGTCACCGCACAGGGCTTTGTAATCGACCACCTGAGCCGGTGTGACGCCCAGTTTCTCCTTCACCTCTTCAGGGCCAAACTCGCGGGCGATTGCTTTTGCGGAGCGACCGAAGGTATCCTGACTGAGATACAGGACGCTGATGCCTTTTGCCGCATCCACCAGTTGAAACAAATCCCGGTCGCCGGTGACGATTTTCGCCCGATACCCCGCTTCGCTCGCCCGCTTTGCCAGGGTGCCCAAAACGTCGTCCGCCTCGAAACCTGGAGCGGTTACCGCCTGGAGGTTCAAGGCGCTGAGCAGTTCCTGGAGATTTTCCAGCTCCACGAGCAAGTCTGCCGGTGTGTCCGTCCTGTCCGCTTTGTAGGTGGCGTCTGCTTCGTGGCGGAAAGTCGGCTCGCCGAGGTCAAAGGCGATCGCAAGATATTGCGGCTTCTCCGTTTCTATCACTTGCAGCAGGGACTTGAGGAAGACATGGCAGACGCTGGTGGGGATGCCGGTGGATGTCCGCAAGCCCCCATCCCGGCTTCTGGCTAAGGCGTGATGGGCGCGAAAGGCTAGGGAGTGGCCATCAACGAGTACCAGCGTTGGGCCTGCTGCCGGCTCGGAATGGCCGGCGGATGGGTTGGGGGCAGGGGCAGAGTTAGACATTTTCAATCCCGTTTCAGGGTTTCATTGTAACGCTGCTTGGTGCCCACACTCAAGCCAGATAATTCTTATTGGGTAAATTCCGTTTATATGGTTTACATTCAGGCGTCAGGGGCTCTGGCCGGTTTACTGCAATTCATCGGGCGTTGCACAATTGCGTCCGGGCATCCCAAATCGAGAGCCCCTCTAGCAGAGGCCGAAGATGGGCCAAAACACCCACGGGTGGGGATGGCGGTGACGGTTCCCACACTCCCCTGGTAACGCACCCCGATCGAGGCACAGCACCGGCAGGCCGAGGAGTGACCAAAGGCTGGTGATTCTCAACAAGTGGCACAAAAGAACTGCTGGCTGTCAAATCCTACTGTTCTGGCTCATTGCAATCGCAGCTGGCTTTCTTAACCGATTTCGCGGTGACGCCGGCGGCGCACTCCCAGCAAACTCGCAGCTCCCGCGCCCAGCAGTGCCAGCGCTGAAGAAGGCTCGGGGACTTTTACGGCTTTGAAGATGAAGTCGTTGTAGTCCTTGTCGTATCCATCTTCCATTGCAGCTAATACCTGGTCAAGCCCGACAGAGATGGTAGCCGTTTGCGGGGTTTGGCCCGGATGATTTTGAATCCAGGTTGGCCCTTGGAGGTTGTAGGTGTAGCTGCCACCGTAGACAAACTTGGCCTTGTTGGCATCACTGCCAACCGAATAGGGAGCTTTGACGATATTTGGCGTTAGCGGATCGTATTTCCTCAACCCAAACTTGTATTCCACCCCAGCGAGAAAATCGAAGGTGGTCGTGCAGTTGGAAACCGACACGCCGCAGGTTCCCTTCCAATCTCCGCTAGTGTCGTTAGTGCCTGGATCGTAGCCTCTCAAGTTTTCTGTAAACAGGGTGCCGGCTAGGGTGTCGTCTTTGCGGTACACCCCCAGGGCTGTCTGCCACATCCCGTGAGACTCCAGGAAGTCAAACTGTACGGAGGTTTTGGTGTCAAATTTAATACCATTCACTCCAAAATTGCTGGGCGTGAGAGAGCCGGCGAGGGCCGGAGTGGAGAAGCTGGCGACCGCAGAGGCGGCGGCGGCAGCAGTTAGGCTAGCGACAAGTTTCGTTTTCATTTCAAAACCTCACCCGAGTCGTTTTTGCGCGAGGATTAATTGTTGTCTTATTTCAGTGATATTCGATTTGCGCTGGCACGTCTATGCTTTGGGCGCTTCTTAGTCAATTCTTCACACTTCTGCGGAGTTGTGTGAAGTTTGGACAGCCACAGGCGCTCCTCTGGCTGCAAGCTGCTGCGCTCGGCTTTTGCGTTCTTGCGCGAACAGCCCTGGCGTGCGTGCTGCCGGCTGTTTCTCTCCCCCTCTCCCCCCTCCTTACCAGTGTGGGTTTTTCATTTTTGCGTGAAAAGATAGGGGGTGAGAGGGTGAATTTAGCATTATCTTCTCCCCCTCTCCCCCTCTCCCGATCTCCCCCTCTTCAAAACTCCTTTTCTGAAAAACCTGCCCCCCGCACGCTCTTGCCCTTTCCCCAAGTCTTGCCGGCTCCTACCGCCTGCCGGTGGCAGCACCGGCAACCGCAGTGCTATTACATAAAGGAAAGACGAACGCTCGATTTCAGCGTCTCGGTTTTCCCGGATAAGACCGGCTCGCCGCTGAGCTTGCCGAGACTCTGCTGTCTTGTCGGGAATCATTAGCCCCCGTCACACCGCCACCAGACCATGACCCACCACCAGCAGCTGCTCAAAATTCTTTCCGCCGGCAAGTCGCTGTGCAAAATCACCTCGAAAGTTGAAGCCGTCGTGGCGGAATCCGGCGTCGCAACCGGCCTGTGCACCCTGTTTCTGCGCCACACTTCTGCGAGCTTGCTCATTCAAGAAAACGCCGACCCCGACGTGCTGCGGGATTTGGAAAACTTCTTTGCCAAACTGGTGCCAGAGGACAGCCGGCGCTATATCCACAACGCTGAGGGCCCGGACGACATGCCGGCCCACATCCGCACTGCCCTGACTAAGACCTCGGAACAGATTCCCATTGCCCAAGGGAGACTGCTGCTGGGTACTTGGCAGGGAATCTACATCTGGGAACACCGGCAGCGTGGCCACATCCGCGAGCTGGTGGTTCACGTCACCGGCGACTGAGCCGGTCTGGCTCCCCCAGGCGCCCACACGCCGGCATGCCGGTGTCCGCAGCGTGCCGCCCAACGCCTGCTGCCAACTTTTCCAACCGTCAGATGACTCGCTGAAATTTTCATAATATTAAGTTTCTTTGCCACCCGTGCGAATTTTAGGCCCTGTTATCTTAATAATTGTTTAAGAAAGGAGAGCTAGTTTGAACAATTCCGGCGTCTGTCGCACCCAGCATTCACCACCAAGCCGGTGAGCAAGGGCACCGGCTTGGGGCTGTCCATCGGGGCGGGTTCACCCCGGTAGGGGCGGGTTTTGCCCGAGATACCTGCCACCAACAGATAGCATTTATAAACCCGCCCCCTGCCACAAATAGATAACATTTATAAACCCGCCCCCACCCCGGGGCGGGTTCACCCCGGTAGGGGCGGGTTTTGCCCGAGATATCTGCCACCAACAGATAGCATTTATAAACCCGCCCCCACCCCGGGGCGGGTTTATCCGACATATCTGCTGGTGGCAAAGGATATCTGCACACCCGCCCCTACAGGATGTCTGTAAACCCGCCCCCCACCAAGATAAACCCGGTAACTCACCCCCTGCGGACTTAAGAATTCCTTTATAAACACGCTCTCAGTCGCGTCTCTACAAGAGCCGGTTCTACAGAAGCCCGGATGTCAAAGTGGGATGCTGGCGTTTACAGTGGTATTCAACCAGCCGGCGCAGCTGCTCGTCCGAGGCGCAGGTGAGCTGAGATGAAAGTCAATTAGAGCAGTGAAACGATGAGAAACTTTGCAGGCGCACAGTGGCGGGGTTTAACTCAATTATGGCAGCGTCGCTCTGGGACTGGCTGGCAGCCCCGCCATCTCGTCGTGCTGCTCATCATAGGCGGGACAGCGCTGGCGGTATCGAGTTGTGCGGCGCTCAGCTATTCATATGTGCGCGGGTTGATTCTGGACAATTTAAAAGCCAATGCCTTGTTGAAAGTTCAGCTAGGGAGAGACGAAATTGATGAGTGGCTCGTTACCCGGAAAACGCAGGTAGAAATGCTGGCCAGCAGTCCTTTGGTTCGCTCCCTGGATTGGGAGGTTGCTGGCCCTTATTTGAAGTCAGAAGCAGCGCGGCTGAAGGACTTTTTTTTGGGATTTACGATGGTCAACCACGACGGATCGCATTATAACACGCTCATCGGTAGAACTCAGGCAAATGTCAAAGATCGCCGGTATTTTAAGCAGGCAATAGCAGGTAAAATTTCTGTGTCTGACCCCCTGATTGGCCGCAGTTCAAAGATTCCCTCCGTTGTGATTGCTGCTCCGCTATGGTCAGTGCCGCCGGCAGAAAAACAGGTGATAGGGGTGACAACTGGCAACATTACGGTGGAGCGGCTAGCGCAGGTCGTGGGCAGCCTGGAATATGGAACCGGCAGCTACGCCTTCGCCCTCAATTCCGTGGGAGTGCCGATTGTTCACCCCAATCCGGCGGTGATGGGAAACCAAGACAAAGCTGCAGCGAGTTTTTTAGAGGCAAACGATGCGAATTTGGCCAGCGTAGCCCGCCAGATGGTTGACAAGAAAAGCGATATCTCTCTGGTGCGAATTGATGGCCAATGGGTTTATGTCGCCTACCTTCCCCTGCGTCAAGTTGACTGGTCGATAGCGCTGGTTATTCCCCGCTCCAATCTGGAATCTAACCTGGGCTCGCTGAATTTGCTGGCCCTGGTGGTGGGGGGGCTGCTGGCGGTGGCCATGCTGGCGGCGGTGCGCCTGGTGGTAGCCTCGGAACTTTCTCGGGCGACGGCGGATCGAGAAGCTTTGCTGAACCGGCTGACCGGGCGGATTCGCGCTTCCTTGGATCTCGATACAATACTGCAAACTACTGTTGGGGAGGTGGGAAGTCTGCTGCATCTGGAACGGGCTGCTTTCGGCTGGTATGACTCGCAACTGGTTTCCTTGGAGATTCTGTGGGAATATTGCAGGCTTGGGAAGCCGCAGCTCGCTGGACTGTTCGATGTGTCGTCCTTGGGGGATTTAGAGGGGCGGCTGCAACGCGGCGAGCCGGTGCGACTCTCCTCGGATTCCGCAACCGGGGCTGAGCTGAGAGCTGGGAGCTATGTGGCTCTGCCGGTGCGCACTCAGGGGGTGCGGCTGGGATATCTGCTGCTCGTCAGTGGCGGACGCTGGTTTTGGAATCTGGGAGAGAGGGAACTGTTGGAAGCGGTTGCCGACCAACTGGCGATTGCTATTACCCAATCTCAACTTTACACCCAGACTCAGGCGCAAGTCAAGCTGCTCGATGAAGCTCTCAAGAAGCTGCAAACAACCCAGGCTCATTTGGTGCAGAGCGAGAAAATGTCGAGTCTGGGTCAGATGGTGGCAGGAATCGCTCACGAAATCAATAACCCCGTCAATTTCATCCACGCCAATCTTCCCTATGTCAGGCAGTACGCTGATAATTTGCTGAAGTTGGTGAGCTTGTACCAACAGGTTCTGGACACGCCCCCCACAGAAATAGGCGAGTTTGAAGAAAAGATAGAATTAGAGTTTATTCAAGAAGACTTGCCGCAAATTTTGAAGTCGATGAGTGCCGGTACGGAGCGGATTCGCCAGATTGTCCTGTCGTTGCGGAATTTCTCAAGGCTGGATGAGGCTGAAAAAAAGGAAGTCGATCTTCACGAAGGCATCGACAGCACTTTGCTGCTGCTCGCCCCCCGGCTCGAAGACAAAATCAAAGTGGTCAAGGATTACGGTCAGCTGCCGAATGTGGAGTGCTATGCCGGCCAGCTGAATCAGGTGTTTATGAATTTACTCACGAATGCTATTGATGCTTTGGAAGAGGGGAAGACGGCATCCGGCGAGGGAGGTGGGGAAGAAAAACAATCCCCTGTACGCGATGCCCCATACCCTACTATTAGGATTCGCACTTGGGCGGATTCCGACCGGGTTGCGGTGGCAATTGCCGATAACGGTCCGGGCATTCCCGCTGAGATTAAAGATAAAATATTTGACCCGTTTTTTACCACGAAGCCGGTGGGAAAGGGTACCGGCTTGGGGTTAGCGATTTGCTACCAGATTGTGGTGCAGGTGCATGCCGGTAAAATTAGGGTTGAGACTCCGCCACTTGGCGGGACGGAGTTTGTGCTGGAAATACCCATCCGCTCTCAGACTCGACCGGGGTAGGGCTGGCCACTCGGCAGCTGAGCTTGGTCAAGTGCCAGCGGGAGGAGCGGCGGAGAGAAAAAGCCCCCACCTGGAGCCTCTGCCATTGGGTCTATTTACCCGCATCGGAATCCTCCCGTCACCCGCACGCTTGCTGTGGGCCAAGAGGGCGTCTGGTTAATGAACTGCGATCGGGGGTGAGGGCGTTGAGCGACATTCATCAGGGGACAGGTTTCGCAAGGGAATTAACCGGAATTTAAAAATATGAGAAAATATAAAAAACAAATTAGCCACACATTCGCCCCTCATGTAACGCTGTGTTAAGAACAAACCTTAAAAAATATTTAAATATCCTGTTCGAGAGCGAGCGCAAAAATAGAATAGAATTAATTGAAAAAAAATACCTGTTTAGATAGGCCCAGATAGCTTCCCCGCGTCCTGCGATGCGGGAGCGTCAGGATGAACAGAGAGGGCGGGAGAAACAGGCAGGGGTAGCGTCAAAACCAAGCTGGCTGGTGTTTCCAGCCTAATTTTACACCGGCTGGGGCTGGAGGTGAGTGTCAAGACTCGCGTCTGAACCCTAAAGATCAACAGTTGTGTGGGTATGAAGCTGTAGAGATTCCAAGAAGAGGCGCGTGCGTTATGTTTGTTCTGGAAGGCGAGGATGTTATTAACCCGAGTGATTGCAGGAACTCAGAGGCAGAGGAGGATCTTTTTTTCCATCTCTCGCACGATCTGATTGGAGTTGTGGGTTTTGATGGCTGCCTCAAGCGCCTGAACCCGATGTGGGAAAGAACTTTGGGCTTTACCAAGGAGGAACTCTTAAACAAACCCCTGATTGAGTTGGTTCATCCGGAAGACTGGCCATCCACCATTGCGGAAGGGAAAAAACTGGCTCGCGGTTCGAGCATTATTGGCTTTGAAAATCGCTACCGGTGCAAAGATGGATCGTACAAGTGGCTTCAGTGGAATGCGACCTGCCAGCCGCAACAGAAATTGATTTATGCGGTGGCGCGTGACATCACTGACCAGAAGCTGGCGGAAGCGCTCAGCGAAAGCGAGCAGCTGTTCGAGAGAATCTTTGAAAGTGCGCCGGTCGGCATGGCAACCGCCACCCTGGAAAACCGGCGAATTCTCAAAAGTAATGCCATGCTGCAAAAGATGTTGGGTTACAGCGAAGCCGAACTGCTGGGGATGAGTTTTGCGGACTTCACCCATCCGGAGGATGTGGGAGGGGAGTCAGAACTGTACGAAAAGATGATTGCCGGTGAAAAAGATGTCTTGCAGGTGGACAAGCGGTATATCCGCAAGGATGGAAGCGCGATTTGGGGGCACCTGATCGCCTCCGCCATCCGCAACGGTGCCGGTGAGCCCGAATTGGTCATTGGTTTAGTGGAGGACATTACCGAACGCCGGCGAATGGAGGAAGAGCTGCGAAGATCGCTGAAAGAACTGTCTGATATCAAGCTGGCTTTGGATCGGGCTGCCATTGTAGCGATCACCGACAGACACGGGAAGATCACCCATATCAACGATAAATTTTGTGAGATATCCAAATATTCCAGGGAAGAACTGATTGGCCAAGACCACCGCCTCCTCAATTCTGGCCATCACCCCAAGGAATTCTTTAAGGACCTGTGGTCAACCATCGCCCGGGGTAAAATTTGGCAAGGGGCAATCAAGAATAAAGCCAAAGATGGCACCTATTACTGGGCAGACAGCACAATTGTTCCTTTTTTGGATGACCGGGGCAAACCCTTCCAATATTTAGCAATCCGCTATGAAATCACCGAGCGCGTGCGGGCTGCTGAAGAAATTCGCCAAACGCAGAAGTTCCTCAACGAGGTGGTGGAAAATCTGCCGGTTGCTGTGTTCATAAAGGAGGCCGCTGACCTGCGGTTCGTGGTGTGGAATAAAGCCTGCGAGGAAGTGTTTGGATATGACAAGGCGGCTGCGCTCGGCAAGAGGGTGTGCGACTTGTTCCCCGCCGCTGAGGCGGATTTGCGAACAGCCTTCGACCGGCAAGTGCTGGCCGGTGGCAAGCTGGCTGACATCCCAGAAGAAGTCATCGGGACACCCCACCGGGGCGAGCGAATCCTGCACACGCGCAAAATTCCCATTTTTGACGAATCGGGAAAACCCAAGTATTTACTGGGCATTTCCGAAGACATCACTGATCGCAAAAAAGTTGAGGCAGCCTTGCGGCAATCCAAAGCGCGGTATAAAGAAAAATCGCAGCAGCTGGAAGGAACTCTGCGGGAGTTGCAACAAACTCACGCCCAGCTGGTGCAGACAGAAAAAATGTCGGGCTTGGGGCTGATGGTGGCCGGTGTGGCGCACGAAATCAACAACCCCGTCAATTTCATCTACGGCAACCTCACCCACGCCTCGCAGTACAGCCAGCATTTGCTGCAACTGGTGAAACTGTACCAGCAGCACTATCCAGAACCGGCACCGGCGATTCAGCAACACGTTGAAACTATTGACCTGGAATTTATCGTGGAGGATCTGCCGCAGTTGCTCGCATCTATGAAAATGGGCACGAACCGCATTCGGGAGATTGTTTTGGCGCTGCGAACCTTCTCCCGCCTGGATGAAGCGCAAATGAAGCCGGTGAATATCGAGGAAGGGATTGACAGCACCCTGCTGATTTTGCAGCACCGGCTCAAAGCCAAACCAAACCGACCGGCAATTGAGATAGTAAAAGAGTACGGCAATTTGCCTCTGGTGGCGTGCTACGCCGGCTCTCTGAACCAGGTATTTATGAACATCATATCCAACGCCATCGACGCTTTGGAAATGGGGCCTTGGGAATCCGGCATCGGGCGTGGGAAAGAACAGCAATGCCCTACGATTCGCATTGCGACATCAGTGGTAAATGGGGCATTGGGAATCGGGAATGGGGCACGGGAAATGAGGCATGGCCCCGAGCGCATTGAGCAAAACAATCAATCCAAAATCCAAAATCCAAAATGCCCAATGCCCAATGCCCAATTCGCTCGAATTGCGATTGCCGACAGCGGTCCCGGCATGCCGCTAGATATCCTGGGGCGCATATTTGACCCGTTCTTTACAACCAAGCCGGTGGGGAAAGGCACTGGCTTGGGGCTGTCCATCAGCTATCAAATCGTAGTGGAAAAGCACCGGGGCGTCTTGAAGTGCTTTTCTGAACCCGGGAAAGGAACCGAGTTTTGGATTGAGATACCGATTCAGCAGTAAAATAACTGGGGTGGGTTCTGCGGAGCAGAACCCACCCTACTAACTACTAACTATCGAGGCACTCCCGCAACTTTTCCGCCAGAACCCGGACGCGGGGCTCCAAAATCAAGGTTTTGTGGTGTCCCGGAACCTCCACAATTTCCACCCCACCGGCAGCGATCTCTCCCCAACCCAGGTCGGGTTCGTAATACTTTCGGGTTGGGCGCTCGACCGCCCGCAAGAGGGTGACTTTCCCCGGATAGCGTTTCGGGACATAATTCCTGACCGCCAAGCGGTTCACTTCTTCTATGCGCCTGAAAAGTTCGGGCAAGGCACCAGAGTTGGGCAAGGGACGACCAGCCCACTGGTAAAACTTGCCAGCAATCTTCTCCCTCAAACCCTCGCTATTCCCTATCACCCGCTCCACAAAGTAGTTCAGCTTTTCGTTCGGTTCCAGCCGCTTTAGGTTCAACCAGTGAATGTACAGCTGATAGAGCAAGGGCGGGGTTTCCTTGTAATACAAGAGGGGACTGTAGGTATCGAACATGGCTAATAGAGCCACCTTTTCACCGGCTGCGACAAGTTGCTGGGCTATCTCAAACGCTACAACTCCCCCAGAGGAGTGACCAGCTAGAAAATAAGGCCCGCCGGGCGCGACAAGACGCATTTCTTTAATGTAATCAGCCGCCATGTCTTCAATTTTTGTGTGCGGTTCGGTTTTCCCATCCAGTCCCCGCGATTGCAGTCCGTAAACCGGTTGCTCTTTCCCCAGATAATACGCCAGATTCTGGTACGAGAGGACGTTGCCGCCCACTGCATGCACGCAGAATAAAGGCTTTTTCGTTCCGCCCGGTTGAATCGCCACAAGCGACCGGCCCGGCGCTGACCATCCTTTTTGGCGGAGAATGCCAGCCAACTGTTCGACTGTCGGTGCTTGAAACAGAGTCGCCAGCGGCAAATCTCTGTTAAATCGCTCCTTAATTTGAGCGAACAAGCGCACCGCCAGCAGCGAGTGTCCCCCCAAATCGAAGAAATTATCTGTCACGCCAATGGGGCGAACGCCTAAAACCTTCTCCCAAATTGACTGCAGCTCGATTTCCAAAGTATCGCGGGGTGCTGTGAAGCCGGATTCGCTAGCAGCTGGTTGCAATTCAGGTGCCGGCAGTGCGCGGCGGTCTATTTTGCCGTTGGGCGTCACCGGCAGGGCGTCTAGGGTGACAAAAGCGCTGGGCACCATGTAATCGGGCAGTTTTTCTTTGAGGAAACTGCGCAGTTGGGTTTGCAGACTGGGGGATGGGGTTGAGTTTTGAGCCGGGATTGGGGGATTGGGGGATTGTGCCGGCACAATGGAAGCCGGCACGATGTAAGCCGGCACAATATAAGCGACGAGGCGCTTGTCTCCTGGAATGTCTTCCCAGACTATTACTGCAGTTTCTCGCACGCCGGGGTGCTGTGTCAATACGGCTTCAATCTCCCCAAGTTCGATGCGGAAGCCGCGAATTTTTACTTGACTGTCAGTGCGACCGAGAACTTCGATGTTTCCATCGGGGAGGTAGCGAGATAGATCGCCGGTTTTGTAAAGCCTTGCCCCTGGTTGGTGGCTGAATGGATTGGGAATAAACTGCTCAGCAGTCAGTTCGGTACGCTTGAGATAGCCCCGGGCTAAGCTGTCGCCGCCCAGATGCAGTTCTCCGGGAACGCCGGCAGGAACCGGCTGCAAGTTTCGGTCGAGAATATAAGTCTGTACGTGAGGCAGGGGGCGTCCCACCGGCACTTGCAACCCGCCGCTCGCTGCTGGTGCCGGTACTTTATATATTGTGGCGACCACAGTCGCTTCTGTGGGGCCATAAGTGTTGGCTAAATGGGAGCGATTTTCCGCAACCTTTTGCCACACTGCCACTCGTTCGGGAAGCGCTTGCTCTCCCCCAATAATTGTCAGGCGCAATGATTCGGGTAGTGCCTGCTGCGCTGTCGCCAATTCAGAAGTCAGCTGGTGCCAGTAGGCTGTTGGCAAGTCGAGTACCGTCAGCTGCAGCTGACCGCACTTTTCCAGAAAGGCAGACGCCCCACTGAGCATCTCATCAGTGCGCAGCACCAGCGTCCCGCCACAGGTGAGGCAGGGATAGATTTCTTCTGCGGCGGCGTCGAAATTAATCGAAGCAAATTGCAGGACGCGATCCCGCTCGCTTAACTGATATTCCAGCGCCGCCGCTTTTACGAACCGGCTTAACGCCCGATGTTCAATCGTTACCCCTTTGGGGGTGCCGGTGGAACCTGAGGTGTAGATCGCATAAGCCAGATTCTCTGGCTTCGCGCCGCCGGTGGGATTTTCCTGACTTTTGCTGGCAATTGCCGGCCAATCTGTATCCAGACAAACCAATCTGATTTTTCCGCCAAAGTCGAACCTCCGCCCCAAGGAGGAATGAGTGACGGCTAGCGACAGTTTTGAATCTGACAGCATAAAGGTCAGGCGATCGGGGGGATAGGCTGGGTCTAGTGGAACGTAAGCCCCACCGGCTTTGAGAATTCCCAACAGTCCCACTATCATCTCTAACGAGCGCTCTATACAAATCCCAACGAGCACCTCCGGACCGGCACCGAGCGCTTGCAAGTGGTGCGCCAGTTGATTGGCGCGGGCGTTTAACTCCCGGTAGGTGAGTTCAGCGTCTTCAAATACCACCGCCACTGCATCAGGCGTCTTTTCCACCTGAGCTTCAAACAGCTGGTGCACACACTTATCCTGGGGATAATCTGTTTGAGTGCTGTTCCACTCAAATAGCAACTGATGTCGCTCCGAGCCGGTCAGCAGGGGCAAGTCTGAAATTCGCCGGTCGGGATTGGCTGCAATCCCCTCTAGCAATGTTTGGAAATGCCCCCCCATCCGCTCAATGGTGGCGGCGTCGAACAAGTCGGTGCTGTACTCGAACGAACAGGACAGCCCAGAGGGTTTCTCGACGATTTCTAGGGTTACATCAACCTTGGCTACCCCTGTATCGACCTCGAATTCCTCGATTTTCAAACCTGGCACTTCTCCCGTCTGGCTGGGGAGGTTTTTCAATTGAAACATCACCTGAAACACCGGCGACCGGCTCAAGTCTCGTTGCGGGTGCAGCTCTTCTACCAGTTTCTCGAAGGGCAAGTCCTGGTGAGCCAATCCGCCCAGCGCCACTTCCTCAACTCGACCCAACAGCTCTCGAAACGCCGGATTGCCGGCCAGGTTGGTGCGCAAAACCAAGGTGCTGGTAAACACCCCAATCAGTTTTTCCGTCTCAATGCGATTGCGACCGGCAATCGGAGTGCCTATTATAACATCATCCTGACCCGTATAGCGATACAGCAGTGTCGCGAAAGCAGCCTGCAGCGTCACAAACAGGGTAACTTTTTCTTGCTGGCTCAGCTTTTTCAGCGATTCACCTAGGGAGACCGGCAGCATAAAAAAGTGCTTGGCACCCCGGTAGGTTTGCACTGCCGGTCGCAGTCTGTCCGCCGGCAGTTCCAGCACGAAAGGCGCGCCGGCAAGCTGTTTTTTCCAGTAGGCGAGTTGAGACTCCAGCACCTCTCCACTCAGCCACTGCTGCTGCCAAACTGTAAAGTCTGCGTACTGCACCGGCAGTTCCGGAAGTGGCGAGGGGTTGCCGGTGGAAAAGGCTTCGTAGAGTGCTGCGAGTTCCTGCAGCAGAACTCCCGCAGACCACCCGTCAAAGACAGTGTGGTGCATTGTCAAAAGCAGCCGGTGCTCTTCTGAACTCAGCCGCAATAAACTGGCTCTCACCAAAGGCCCTCTGGCCAAATCGAAAGGGCGCTGAGCGTCTTCTGCAACCCGTCTCTCCGCTTCAACTTTTCGCTCGCGATCGGGCAAGTCGCTGATATCTGTCACCGGCAGTGATAAACTGAGATTGGGGGCGATGGCCCCCACCGGCACGCCACCCACCGCCGGAAAACTCGCTCTCAAAACTTCGTGCCGGCGCACAATCTCATTTAGGCTTTGCTCCAGCGCTGCCACATTGAGCTTCCCTGTCAGGCGCAGCGCAACAGGCCGGTTGAAAGCCGGATTCTCTGGTTCCAACTGATCGAAAAACCACATCCGAGCTTGGGCGAAGGAAAGGGGCAATTCTCCCTCTCTGGAAATCAGCTGAATCGGTGCGGCAGGCACGGCTTGCTTTCTGCTTGCCTCTGCCGCCATCCCCGCTACTGTGGGGTTCTGCCACAAATCCAGAAACGACAGCTCGACTTGCATTTCCGAGCGCACTCGGTTTACAATCTGCGCCGCCAGAATCGAATCTCCCCCCAACTCGAAGAAGTTGTCGCGGACGCCCACTTTCTCGATTCCTAACACCTCTGACCAGATCGCCGCTAATTTTTCTTCTGCGACGGTGCTGGGAGGCGAGAACGCTGTTAAGGACTCTGCCGGCTCATCCGCCGCTACCCCCAACTTCTCGGCTAAGCCAATCCGCTGCAATTTGCCGGTGGGGCCTTTGGGAATTTCCTCCAGGAAAATTACCCGGCGCGGCACTTTAAAATCCGCCACTTGCGCCGCCGCGAATTCCTGAATCTCTCTTTCTGTAACCGATGAGTTTTCTCGCAACACCACCGCCGCGCCCACATCCTCACCCAGTTGGGGGTGGGGGAGGGCGAAGGTCACAGCCTGCGCTACTGCTGGGTGATTCAGCAGCACTTCATCGACTTCGCGGGGCGAAATTTTTTCGCCGCCCCGGTTGATCAGTTCTTTAATCCGCCCTTTGATGAACAGGTAGCCGTCGCTATCTAAATACCCTTGGTCGCCGGTGCGGAACCATCCCTGCGTAAAGGCGCTTTCGTTGGCTTTTGGATTGTTTTCGTAGCCGCCGGTGACGCTGGCACCCCGGATGACTATCTCGCCGATTTCACCGGCACTCAGCACGTTACCCAACTCGTCCATAATGGCAATTTCCGGTCCCGCCGCTACCCCAACTGAACCGGGTTTGCGCGCGCGCGGTGGCAGCGGATTGCTAGCCATTTGATGGGAGGCTTCTGTCATTCCATAAGCTTCGATTACAGGGGCGCTGAATGTCTTCTCTATTTCTGCCATCACCTGCGGAGGCAGCGCAGCGGAGGAGGAGCGAATTAATCTTATCGGACAGCGGGCAATAATTTCGGCATTGGCTGCAGCCCGCGCCAGAATCGCTTGGTGCATGGTAGGAACAGCACTATACCATGTCGGGCGAAATTCGTCAAGCCACTCAAAGAACTTTGGAGCGTAAAAACCTGGAGTGCAAACCACAGAAGCGCCGGCACTCAGGGAGGAAAGCAGCGCACCGATCAGCCCGTGAATGTGAAACAGCGGCATTACATTCAGGCAGCAATCGCTCTCTGCCAGATCCAGGGCTGCTCTAATATTACCCGCTGAAGCGCAGAGGTTGCTGTGCGTCAGCGGCACAATTTTCGGGCGGGATGTGGTGCCGGAAGTGTGCAGCACCAAGGCGATATCGTCAGGCTGCGCCAGCCCGCCCTGTTTTGCCGGCGTTGGTTCCCCACCCGTAAGGCTAAAAATACCTGCTTGCGCTTCTCTGACGGGGGAGAGTTCTATAATAGGGATGCCCCGTTTCCGGGCGACTTCTGTTGCCGGTTCGGCAACGCCTGACTGAATTATTAGCGCTTTCGCATTCAGATCCGACAGGTAAAAGTCAAATTCATTCGTCCGGTAGGCGGGATTGAGGGGGGCGCAGGTGGCACCAGAAGCGATAGCTAAAAAGGCAGCGGCCATTTCCGGGCCATTGGGAAGGGCGACCGCCACCCGGTCGTTGCGCCCCACGCCAATTGCGTTCAGCCCCGTTACCACATTTTTAATAAAATCGCACAGATGGCCATAAGTTAGCGGCTCCCTTCCCGGGGCCGTAATGGCAATCGCGTTTGGTTTTTTTTCTGCCTGAGTCTCAAGCAGCTGGTAGAGGTACGCCGGCATTGGCCTGATTTGTTGATTCATCTCTTTTCTTTTTAAGCTGTTAAGCTAATCATGCTGCCTTTCACTTTAAAAGGAGGCAGTCGCGATTAGCTGCGCACACCGCCACCAATGACAATTATGCGCTCTTACGAGGTCCGCCGATTGGGCTAAAGCCCAACTACAAACTTTTGGGCTAAAGCCCAACTACAAACTTTTGGGCTAAAGCCCAACTACAAACTTTTGGGCTAAAGCCCAACTACAAACATGGGAACGCCGCTTTGTCGGCTCCGCCGGCTTAAGTGGGAACTTGAGTTATCCTAACATAAGTGGCTAATGCTATATCTTAATATTTATTTAAATTTATCCCCACGGGCACAATGGGAATCTGCACCTCGCTGCGCTTCAGTGATTCTGGCGTCATCGGAGAATTGTAGAGCAACCGGCGCGGCGGGCCGGCCATTTCATACTGGGGGTTTTGGGCGAGCCATTCGAGCAACTTGAGGAGATGGGTTTGGTAGCTCTCCCAAGTGTAGGCACCCTGAATGCCGGTGCTGACAGCCGCCATCGCCGGGTAATCTGTTACCTTGACGCCTGCGTCAATCCGGTGCGGGATAATATTGGGGCTGGGATACAGGAAAGAAACCTCAGCGGTGCTGGGAGAATCGAATTGCGCCGGCATCTCTCCGAGGTAGCGAGCTTCCACCGGCGTGGTCATCGCGATTTGGTTGCTGCTAATGTGCTCAAACAGCGGGTCAAAAGCAACCCGGGTGGCTTGCCGCACGTCCCCCGTGTGGGTGTAAGTGACAGCGCGATACTCGGGATAGTGCTTAACTTCAATGACGCCAACCTCAGTCGGCGGGGGGAATCCAATCGGCAAAGCAGCGGGCATAGCTTAACTCAAAAGTAGAAAGTCAGTCAGTCAAAAGAAAGAAATTGGCAGGCGTGCCTTTTTAATTGTGCCTTATTTTGCCGAAAGTGTCGGCAGGAACAAACACAAAACGGAAAGATTCGATAAAATTGTTACAATATCGCAAAAAAAAGGTGAAAACCAGATGAGAAAGCTCACCTGGCCTTATGGCTGGATATTTGGGAGCGACCGGCTGCCCAGATGGGCAGTGATGCCGGTGCTAGCCGGCAGCCTCGCTGCTGCCGGCGTCTTCTGTGCCGGTCAGCCGGTGCGAGCCGCAGAGCGAGTCATGGTGCGGATCGGCTCGTTTGAGCAGTCGTTTTCGGTTGGGGACTTGGAGCGCTTTGCCGAGACCGGCGAAATCTCTACCGATCTCAAACCTTTCGCCTTGGTGCTCAACGCCGACGTGCGCCGAGTCCTGAAAGACCGGCTAGAGCTCGACCCCGAGCGGGCAAACAAGCTAATAGATGACTTGCTGGAATCCCCAAATGGCGACCGGCTGGTCAAGGCGGTGGATCTGGCATTTCCAGGCACTACCATCGAGCTGGTGCGGGCGGCTATGGTGCTAGCAGCGCAGCAAGCCAACGGTGTGGGCGTGCTCAGTGTGGTGCGGGCACTGCCGGTCAAGACGCTGAACGTGGATCTGAGCGCCCTGATCGCGGCAGTTTCCACCATCAAGCTCCCCCCGGTGGGCAACAAAGTCCAGGAGTCTTCCTCGATCCGGGAGGAGCCGCCTGTCTCTGATGCTTTTCACCCCCGAGCCGGCAGACAATTGGTGCAGCCGTAAAGCCTCACCCCTGCACTGGCTGCTGCTGTGGCTTTAGTCTCAAGTGTGAAGCCTGAAATATCAAGCCAAATTTCACGGCGGAGACTTCGCGCTTGAGACTTCTTCCTCGCTGCTGCACTAGACTAGAGCTGCACCCCCAAGCAAGTATCCGCCCACTTCAGCAGGAGAGCGTTAATCATGGAACCCTTTCTGGCAGTTATTGTCCCCCTTGCAGTGATGATTGGTTGCGCAGTCCGCTCCGTGAAAATTATCACTCAAGGCAACGAAGCCCTCGTAGAGCGATTGGGCAAATACCACTGCACACTGGAACCCGGTCTGCGCTTTATCAATCCCTTGATTGACACGGTTGTTCTAGAAGATACCATCGCCGAACGGGTTTTGGAAATCAAGCCGCAGCAAGCTATCACAAAAGATAAGGTCGCCCTCACAGTAGATGCGATAGTTTACTGGCGTGTCATGGATCTGGAAAAAGCCTATTACAACGTTGAAGATATTGAAGAGGCTCTGACAAATTTGATTCTCACCACCCTCCGCTCTGAAATTGGCATTCTCGAACTAGAGGAGACTTTTGCCTCTAGGAAAAAGATTAATAAGGCTTTGTTGAAAGAGTTAGATGACGATACGGAACGCTGGGGTGTGAAAGTGACCCGCGTCGAGGTGCAAGAAATTAAGCCGGCAGCCTCCGTGCAAGAGGCGATGGACTTGCAGAGGGCCGCTGACTACAAGAAACAAGCCGCCATTTTGGAGGCTGAGGGCACTGTGGAGTCGATGAAACGTCTCTCGGACGCCATTCAGTCCCATCCCAACAGTCGGGAAGTCATGCAGTTCCTTGTGGCTCAAAGGTATGTGGACGCCAGTCAGAAACTGGGCGAAAGCAACAATGCCAAAATTATCTTTATGGGCTCAGAACCGCTGACACAAAGCGTTGCTGAGCTGATCGGTGACTCTGGGAGCGGTTCCCCACATGCCGGTGGCCAAAATCGCAGTGTTCCAGCCGACGGTCCGAAGAATGGTTCTAGCTGAGAGCGAGGTGTGCCGGTGCTGTGCCCAAAGGGAGAAACCGGGTTTCTCTGCTCGTAAAAACTGATTTTTCCCAGGGATGGCCAAAAGAAACCCGGTTTCTGGGATCGCAAGACCGGCGCGAAAAGCCGCTACCCTCTGAAGATGGCATCTGCCACGCGACAGACATCTCGCAAAACCCCGACGTCGTGAACCCGCAGGATATCAGCCCCACCGGCAATCGCCGCGCTGCAGGCGGCTGCTGTCCCCCAGACTCGCGCTTTGGGGTCAGGCTGGCTGAGGATGTGGCCAATAAAGCTTTTGCGGGATGGCCCGACTAAGAGCGGGCAATCCAGGGCGCGGAATGCCGGCAGGTTTCGCAGGATTTCCAGATTCCCGCTGTGATTTTTGGCAAAGCCAATACCCGGATCTATAATAATTCGCTCTCGCTCAATTCCTGCTGCGACCGCCGCCTCAATTCGACTGGCGAGAAATCCGCAGATTTCCCCAATCAAATCCTGATAGTCCGTCAGCGTTTGCATCGTCTGGGGCGTTCCCCGGATGTGCATCAGCACCACCGGCACTCCCAGTTGGGCCACCACCGGCAGCATTTCTAGGTCAAAGGTGGCACCGGAGATATCGTTGATCATATCCGCGCCCGCCTCAACCGCTCTTCGAGCCACTTCAGCCCGCGTGGTGTCCACAGAAACCGGCACCGGCAGGGACTGGCGCAGCGCCCGCACCACCGGCACCACCCGGTTAATCTCTTCGCCCACCGGCACAGCAGCCGCACCGGGGCGAGTGGACTGTCCGCCCACATCGATGATATCCGCACCGGCATCCGCCAGCTGCTGAGCTTGCGCCACAGCCGCCGCCCGGGTGCTGAACTCTCCCCCATCGCTAAAGCTGTCAGGGGTTACGTTGAGCACGCCCATCAGATAGGTGCGCTCGCCCCAGCTGAAGCCGCGCCCCCGGACGGTCATTTTTCCCAAGTCTTTGGCCATTTCTGCTTTCGTCCGCAACCAGTGCCGAGCTACAGCGCCCGGCGTTGCACAGTAGAAGGATGATTGAAACTTTTTCCCTCATTGAAAACCCCCTCAAACTCCCCCTCCCCGTACACGGGGAGGGGGTTGGGGGGTGGGGTTCATCCCACAAATGTGCAACGCCCAGCGCCCAGCTATTTGTAATTGACAATGCGAGCAAAACTGGCCGGTTCGAGACTCGCTCCCCCGACGAGTGCGCCGTCGATTTCTGGCTGAGCCATGATTTCGTCGATATTGTCCGGCTTGACCGATCCGCCGTACTGGATGGGCGCGTCGGGATTGCCCAACTTGCTGCGAATCAGCCCGATGACGCGGTTGGCTTCTTTGGCGTCGCAGGTGTCGCCGGTGCCGATCGCCCAGATCGGTTCGTAGGCGATCACCAGGTTGGATTGGTTTACACCCACCAAGTCTTTTTCCAGCTGGCTTATGATATGGGCTTCTGTTTCCCCAGCGGTGCGCTGTTCCTTGGTTTCGCCCACGCACAGAATTGGCACAAGTCCGTGACGCTGGGCTGCTTTCAGACGCCGGTTGACGGTTTCATCCGTTTCCCCAAAGAACTGCCGGCGCTCGCTGTGACCGATGATGGCGTAACGCACTCCGAGTTCTGCTAGCATGGGGCCAGAAATTTCACCTGTATAGGCACCGGCCTCTTCCCAGTGGACATTCTGCGCCCCCAGCAGCAAGCGGCTGCCGTGCATATTCTTGGAAAGGGTTCCTAAAGCTGTGAAGGGAGCGCAGATGACGATTTCTCTCTCTTCTGGGGTTTCATCCAGTTGCGGGAGAAAACCCTGCAAAAACTCCTGGGCTTCTGCCTGGGTTTTGTACATTTTCCAGTTGCCGGCAAGAACAATTTTCCGCACAGGTGACTCTACAGACTACGAACGCTACAATTTGCACCATCCAGTCTAAGGCTTTTTCGGCGGCAATTTCCCCCCTCTTCTGCATGACCCCTCTTCCGTTTAATTAGTCTTTCTTTTCGCCGCTCCGGGCGGGCCACATTGCCGGCACCGCAACCTCTCCCCCGCCACTGTCGGGGCAGTCCCCACCGCAAGCCTGGAGCGAGCCGGTGAGAGGGTCGGGACTATTACGTCTGATTGATTTTTTTTACAATTAACCGCAAAGACGCAAAAAACGCCAATAAGCAAGAGAAAAGAGGAAGATGGTTACAAAGATTAATTAAGCAATTAGTCGTAAATTATAGTAGGGAAGGCGTGTGGCGGGAGCTTTTGTGGGCTGTCCGCCCAGTTGTACGAACGCCGGGGTCGCGTCTCTACCTGACACCAATGTTTGTCAACCCGCCCTTGCAGCTCTCCCGAAAGCTTCTCTAATTAAGTAAATCTACTCTACCCACTCGCCACCGCTGCTCATCCGCTAAAAAATTAGGGAAAATGGAGCTGCTTAGCTCAGAGTTGGGTATTCTCAACGATAATGCTCTTGTCTGTCGCTTCCCATTCTGCTAATTATGGCACCGCCGACACTTCTGGAACTCGCCCAGCAGGGCGATCCGCAAGCGATAGCCGCCCTGCTCAACCGCCAGCTGCAACCCCAAGGCATCACGGCCAAAGTTGCGGTTCGAGAGGGTTGCTTGCACGTCTTGCTCGAATCAGCCCAGCAACCGCCAGACCGGCAAGCCTGTGTGGATTTTGTCCGCACAGAGCTGACTTCGTTGGAGCCTGAGTCCATCGACCGGGCAAAGGTTTACGGGCGAAAGACCGGCGAGAAAGAGCCGGCTTGGAGTCAAGAATTTGGCTTGGAGTTCGGGGCGTTTTCCATGCTCATACTCTCTCAAGCCCAGGAGAAAAGCTCACCCCCGCCGCCAGAAACTTCAGAAACATTACCGTTACCACAAAACCAGCCAGATGTCAAGCAACCGCGCTCGGTTCAAATCGCAGCCGGCGCGATTGCTGCTGTTTTGTTGGTTGCTGCTCTTGTGTTTGCAGCTCAGAAGTTGACGATCTCTGCGGTCGAAAGCCCTAATGCTGGGAAAGGCGCACCGGCAGCACCGGCAGTACCGAATCGCTGAGCGTGATGGCGCTGCCGGTGAGTAAATAGACTTGAGCCAGTTCCAGAAAGCGGAACGGGAAAGGCGAGCTGAAAATTATTAAAAATGCCGGTCAGTCCTCTGGAGCCGGCTGGGTTAAAACCCGAGGTCAACTAGCCAGGAATTC
Source organism: Oscillatoria princeps RMCB-10 (assembly GCA_019359235.1). Lineage (GTDB taxonomy): Bacteria > Cyanobacteriota > Cyanobacteriia > Cyanobacteriales > Oscillatoriaceae > Oscillatoria > Oscillatoria princeps. The sequence goes on along the minus strand of JAHHHT010000005.1, from coordinate 185,846 downwards.
GGGCTCACCGTGCGGCAAGCCGGGAAGCGTTCGGACTTAATTAAAAACTGGAAAAGTTTCTAAAATTTTGCCAAATTGGCAAGGAAAACTCAGCTAATCGCCATTCAGTTTGAATGGGTAAAATCAGTCTTTGGGAAGAGGGTGCGGCAACTCCCCGATCATTAAATCGGGTTAAACGAAAACACTCGCTCCAAAAGGAACAATATGGCTGCATTTTTATATCCTCTTTATACAGGAGCAAGTTTTGCTTTGGCCATCTGGATTGTGGGCTTGTTTCAACAGTCGTGGAGCATCGAAAAAATTTTACTGCTAGCGGTACTAGCCGGCCTTATCTATGACAATATAACCATTTATGCCGGCAGTTTGCTGGGGGAGGGAGAACTGCTGAAAGCACAATGCCCAATGCCGCTGACCTGTGACAGTCCCAGCACAAGAAGCTGGTTGACCGCACGGACGAGCCGCAAGAAAGCGGACATCGTGGGAGTGCTGCTGCAGCTCAGTGTGAAAAAGCGTTCGTACCGACTGATGGAGCTCTGAGCAGCGCTAAGAGCGCACGGCCAAGGGCCTACGACTGATGGAGCTCTGAGCAGCGCTAAGAGCGCACGGCCAAGGGCCTACGACTGATGGAGCTCTGAGCAGCGCTAAGAGCGCACGGCCAAGGGCCTACGACTGATGGAGCTCTGAGCAGCGCCAAGAGCGCACGGCCAAGGGCCTACGACTGATGGAGCAAGGGAGCTCGAAAGTCCGAGATTTGTGGAGACGCGACTCGGCGTTCTACAGTAGTTGAACCACACCGGCACCCTCCGAACACCGGCAGCCTCCGAGCACCGGCATCTTTGGCGCACCTGCACCTTATCTTGCGTCTCTTGCAGCGAAATGATTAACCTGAATAATGAACCGCCATAGACGCGCCAGCGGCTTCCCGTAGGGTGGGCTCCAGAGCGATCGAGCTCCAGAGCGACCGAGCTCCCCCGCTCCCCTGCCCAATGCCCAATGCTAAATGCCTTTTAAATTTTACCCCTAAAGAGCCAATAAATCATACTTAGGGGAGTATAATTATGGAAAATAATCTGAATCCGCAGGCAGCGGAATCATTTATTTTCCCCCTTGTCCCCCTGCGGTGAGAGCAGTGCCGGTGAAACCAGAAACCGCATCACTCTCCTGTCCGCTGGCGCGGCCTCTAAAACTGCTGCTGGCCAAGTGATAGCCAAAGGAGCGCAGATGCAAATTCTGCTGGTAGAAGACGATACATTGATGAGATCAGCTCTGGCCAAACTGCTGGCTGCCCATGATTTCGCAGTCGCCCAGGCTAGCGATGGACAAACAGGGCTGGAGTTGGCCACAGCGATTGAGTATGACTTGATTTTGCTGGACTGGCACATTCCCCAGCCCGACGGAATTAGCCTCTGCCGGAAACTGCGCTCGCAAGGCTATACTAAACCCATCCTGCTGCTAACTGCGAATAATTCCAATGCGGACATTGTGGCCGGCCTAGATGCCGGGGCGGATGATTACGTTATCAAACCATACAGCCCGGAAGCACTGGCAGCAAGGATTCGGGCTTTGTTGCGCCGCAGCGGTGCTTTGTCACAGACGCTAAGCTGGGGAGAACTCTGTTTAGATTTAACCTCTGCCAAAGTCACCTGTGGGGAGCAAGTGATTTCGCTCACTGCCACAGAATACAACCTGCTGGAACTGTTTTTGCAAAATCCCAATCGCATCTTCAGCCGCAGCAAGATTCTGGATAGGCTTTGGGGGTTTGATGACGCCCCGGCTAAAAATGCAGTGACGACGCATATTAAAGATTTGCGCAAGAAACTGAAAGCCGCCGGTCTGAGCGAAGAGATGATCGAAACGGTTTATGGCATGGGATATCGGTTAAAGCCGGCACCCAATCGCCCCGCCTCTACTTCTGAAACAAACTCTGAAACAAACAAAGACAGCCAAAAGAACCCTGCCCCGAAAGATATGACGTCTGTCAATCGGGTGCTGGAGCGATTCCGCCATTCTTTTGCGGAACAGGTTAGGGTACTGGAACGAGCAAAAACTGCACTTTCGGAAGGAAATTTTAACAGTGAATTGCAGCTGGCGGCTGAGCGGGAAGCGCACAAGCTGGCCGGTTCGATGGGGACTTTTGGCTATCCAGAAGGTTCTAAGCTGGCGCGGGAAGCCGAACATTTACTGATGGGCGCTCGCCCCCTGCAACAGGATGAGATTTGCCGATTCTCCCGATTGGTAATGGCTTTGCAACAGGAGTTGGCAAAGCCCCCGACCGCTTCTACCCCTCAACCAGTCCCTGCAATCCAAACTCGTCGCGTCTTGGCGATCAATGACGATCCTAAGCTGACAGAACGGTTGCTCTCAGAGGCGGACGCTTGGGGAATACGCATGAAAATTGCTGCCGATCTGGCAACAGCCCGATCCCGCCTCGCACTGGCGGCTCCCGATGCGATTCTCCTGGATTTAAGTTTTTCTGAAACAGAAGAAGATGGATTGACGCTGTTGCGGGAACTGACAGAGGGCTCGCCCGATATCGGAGTAGTCGCGCTCGCAAGACGAGATAGCCTTGACGAGCGTTTGGCCGTATTGCGGTTAGGTGCTAAACAATTTTTAGGCAAACCGGCGACAGCGCGGGAGATTTTTCAGGCGCTGGAGCGCGTGCTGGCTCAACCCAAAACCTCAGAAGCCAAAGTCTTAATAGTGGATGATGACCCTGCGATTGGGGCTGGACTGTCAGCGTTGCTGACTCCGTGGGGACTGGAGGTGACAGCGCTGACCGAACCGCAGCGATTTTGGGAAGTGCTGACTGCCACATCCCCAGATTTAGTGGTGCTGGATCTAGAAATGCTCCCAGTCAGTGGGATAGAATTGTGTCAGGTGGTGCGGCAGGATACCCATTGGGGCGATATACCAATTTTGGTGGTGACGGCTAATACTGATGCGGAATCCCTCCAGCAAGCCTTTGCGGCTGGAGCCGATGACTTCATTACCAAGCCTGTCCTAGGCCCTGAACTCGTGACGCGCATACTGAGCCGAATTGAGCGCGTGCGCTGGCGTTGCAGGCGGGGGGGAATTCCGCACGCAACTGGGGAATAATAAGTGCAGGATCGGGAAGAGGAGGAGAGAGGGATGATGAAATTTTACCGGCGATGTTGGCCCTATGGGGTGGCGATTGGTTCAACAGCGATGGCGCTGCAACTCACCCTCTGGTTAAAACCGCTTCTGTCACAGATCGTCAGTCCGCTTTTCTACATTGCTATCATTGTGAGTGCCTGGTATGGCGGCTTTCGACCGGGAATGGTTGCTGTTGTCCTTTCCACACTGGCGATCAGTTATTTCTTTCTTACCCCCCTGAATCAATTTGGGATTGCTCAACCAGAGGATCTATTGCAGTTAGGTTTTTTCTTACTGGTTGCCCTTGCAATCGACCTGCTCACTGACAATTTTCAGGAGAGCAAAAAAAAGGTTGAGCGACTCAGCCAGCAATTGGCTCAGGAAAATGCCGAGCAGCTGCGGATGGCTCTGTCTGCTCTCCGAGAAAGCCAAATTCAGCTTCAGCGACAACTGGCTGAAATTGAAAACATCTACCAGTCAGCCCCCATTGGGTTGAACGTTTTGGACGCCGACCTCCGCTTTGTGCGGATCAACCAGCGACTGGCAGAAATAAATGGCTTTTCTGTGGAAGCACATATCGGTCGCACAGTGCGCGAACTCTTGCCCGAACTGGCTGACACCGCTGAAAACCTATTGCACTCCATCTTAGAAACGGGGAACCCCCTTCTGAATGTGGAAATCACTGGGGAAACTCCGGCTCACCCCGGGGTGCAGCGAACCTGGGTAGAGAGCTTTTTGCCATTAAAAAATGGCGATAAAATTATTGGAATCAGTACCGTTTGCGAGGAAATTACCGAGCGCAAACAGGCGCAACTTGCCCTGCAACAGCTGAATGCCGAACTCGAAGATCGGGTGAGGGCGCGAACCGCAGAACTAACCGAGGTGAACGAGCGCCTCTTAGTTGCCCTACTGCAGAAAGAACACGCCTATCAATTGCTGAAAGAACAAGCACAGCTGCTAGAACTCGCCCACGACAGTATCATCACCTGGGATCTGAACTCGGCGATCACATTTTGGAACCAGGGAGCCGAGTCCATGTATGGCTGGTCAAAAGCGGAAGCACTCGGACAAGACTTGCACGCTTTATTGAAAACCCAGTTTCCCAAGCCGCATGCTGAGATTCAAGCAGAACTGTTAGAAAAAGGTTACTGGGAAGGAGAGATAATTCATTTCACCTGGGACGATCACCAGGTTCCGGTGGCCAGCCGTTGGGTTGTCCAAAAAGACGATGCCGGCAGACCGATTAAGATACTGGAAATTAACAATGATATTACGGAGCGAAAACAAGCAGAATTAGCCTTGCAGCACCATATCCGTGAAGTTGAAGACCTCTACAATAATGCTCCCTGTGGCTATCACTCGCTGGACGAAGAAGGGACAATTGTTCGGATTAATGATACGGAATTGAACTGGTTGGGCATGAGCCGCAATGAAGTCCTGTACAAAAAGAAATTTGTGGAGTTAATAACCCCTGATTGTCAGGATATTTTTAAGCAGAACTTTCCCCAATTTCTGCAACAGGGCTGGCTCGGTAATCAGGAGTTTCAGATTCTCTGCAAAGACGGCTCAATCCGATGCTTAAACGTGAATGCAACCGCGATAAGAGATGAGGCAGGTAACTTTCTGATGAGCCGGACTACCTTGTTTGATATTAGCGAGCGCAAGCGTGCCGAAGCCGCGCAAAAAGAAGCCGAATTAGCCCTGCGCGAGAGCGAGGAACAGCGCCGGCTGGCTCTAGATTTAACCAACACCGGCTTTTGGGATTTAGATTTGCCCACAGGAAACCTCGTTTGGAATGACAATCACTTCACTTTACTGGGTTTAGTGCCTGGCGCGATTGCTCCCAGCTACAAGCTTTGGATAGAGCGATTGCATCCTCAAGACAGAGATCGGGTTGAACAGCTGTTTGCCTACAGTCTGGAAGCTCGCATCGATTATGAAGCGGAATATCGAGTTGTGCATCCCGACGGCTCTGTTCACTGGTTGATGGGGCGTGCCAAAGGCGTTTACGATGAATCGGGACAGCCGGTGCGCTCGCTGGGCGTGCTGCTGGATATCAGCGATCGCAAACGCGCTGAAGAAGCCTTGCAACAGCAAGCCAAACAGGAACTGTTGCTCTTTTCTATCACCCAAGCGATTCGCCAGTCTCTGGAACTGAATGCCATTCTCAATACTGCGGTGACTGAAGTGAAGCAGACATTACAAGTCGATCGGGCTGCGGTTTACCGCTTTAATCCCGATTGGAGTGGGGATTTTGTCGTGGAGTCCGTCACTCCAGACTGGGTAAAACTGGTGACGCCCGATGTTCAAAAGGTTTGGGACGACACCTATCTGCAAGAGACTGGAGGAGGTCGCTTCCAAAATCGCGAAACCTTTGTTGTGGCAGATATTTACACGGCTGGGCTTCAGCCCTGTCATATCGAACTCTTGGAACAGTTTCAAGCTAAAGCTTACGCGATCGCCCCGCTCTTTTCGGGAGAAGCGCTCTGGGGTTTATTAGCCATCTACCAAAATGCCGCACGCCGTAACTGGCAATCCTGGGAGATAGAATTGCTCGAACAAATTGCCAGCCAACTGGCGATCGCTATCAACCAATCCGAACTCTATGAACTGCTTCAGATTGAACTGCACGAACGCAAGCAAACAGAAGCGACGCTGCTAGAGTCGGAACGACGCTGGCGATTTCTCCTCGACAACGTGCAATTGCTCGTGGTCGGACTTGACTGTAAGGGGGCGGTGAATTACGCGAATCCTTTCTTCTTGAAGCTGACGGGTTACGCAGAATCGGAAGCTTTGGGCCAGAACTGGTTTGAAACCTTTGTGCCTGTTGCCCACCGGCAGCAGGTGCAAAGGGATTTCTCGGATATTTTGGCATCGAACGAGCATCCGTACTATCAGAATTTTATTCTGACAAAATTGCGAGAAGAACGATTTATTGCTTGGAACAATACGCTGCTAAGAGATTCTGCCGGCAGCATCATCGGGACAGTCTGTATTGGCGAAGACATTACGGTACGGCATAAAATCGAGCTGATGAAAAATGAGTTCATTGGCATCGTCAGCCACGAACTCCGCACCCCCCTAACTGCTATTCGCGCCTCCCTGGGATTGCTGAAAACGGGCGTCTACGACAAAAAGCCAGACAAATTCAAACGCATGATTGAGATTGCCTTAATCGACAGCGAGCGGTTAGTGCGTCTGGTCAACGATATTCTCGATTTGGAGCGCTTAGAGTCGGGTCGAGCTGTCCTGGAGAAAGCAACCTGCAAGGCGGCTGATTTAATGCAGCAAGCAGTAGAGGGAGTGCGAGCGCTCGCCGACCGGCAGCACATTACTCTGTCTGTCCATCCCACGGATGTCGAAGTCTGGGCGGCATCCGATGCGATCGTGCAAACACTGACGAATCTGTTGAGCAACGCCCTCAAATTCTCACCTTCCGATACCGCGATTACTTTGAGCGTTGAGCGACAAACCGATCAGGCGCTATTCCACGTCAGCGATCGAGGGCGCGGCATTCCAGCAGATAAGCTAGAAGCTATCTTCGGACGATTTCAGCAAGTGGATGCCTCCGACTCTCGCGATAAAGGAGGCACCGGTTTGGGACTGGCAATCTGTCGCAGTATTATTGAACAGCACGGGGGGCTAATCTGGGTTGAAAGCACTTTGGGTGCCGGCAGTACCTTTTTCTTCACGCTACCCCTATCAGTGGAGCATGGCAATGATACCATTTGTCTTTAACGCCGAAACCGAAACAGTAAGATCCCCCCCTGCCCCCCCTTAAAAAAGGGGGGGAAACTTTCAAGCCCCCCTTTCTAGGGGCAGGGGGAGCATCCCGTTTTTGAAACTACCCTGGTGAGGGCGAAGCATTCGGATTATCAATTTCTGGTTTTGACCGAGAGATTATTCGCCCGAATGCTTCGCCCCTACATAATCGGGATGCTCACAGGGGCAGGTCCCCGTGCCTGCCCGTTGGGGGGATCTGATCCCCAATCGTTACGAGATTTTTTCCTACTCTCTGTTGGGCGTCTAAATTCAAATGGTATGACTAGCAAACAAGTTTTAATCGTAGATGACGAGGAACGCCTCCGGGAACTGGTGCAAGCTTGCCTGGAAGACTTGGGAGGATGGGCCACCCTGACGGCTGGATCGGGGCAGGAAGCCCTGAAAATCGCCCAGACAGAAGCGATTGATGCCATCCTGCTGGATGTGTCGATGCCGGAGATGGACGGGGTTGCGGTGTTCGAGCAACTTCAGGCTTCCCCAGCAACCCAAGCGATTCCAGTGATTCTGCTGACTGCGAAGGTGCTGCCCAGCGATCGGGCCCGTTTTGCTCAAATGGGAATTGCTGGGGTGATTGCTAAACCCTTTGACCCAGCTACCATCAGCGAGGAAGTGGCCCAAATTCTCGGCTGGCCGGCAGAATCTTAAGTTTTTGTAAAAGCCTCCTATCTTTATCAGTTTTTTATTTTTGTCATTTAGCTTCTTAAGTAAGCCCCCCGAAGCTGTTTGACTGATTAACCCATGCACTCGATTTATTGGACGGCGCTGCAAAACTTAAACGAACTCAGCCAATTCATGCAGAATGAATTGGCCAGCTTACTGGAAAATTGCCAGCAATCAACCTTCTGGATTGGCCACACCTATGAGGTAGCGGTCGCTGCGATTGCCATTCAGGAAACCAAGAATGAAGTTTTAGTCGAAGTTCGCATTCCTGATGCGGACAGCCAAACGTTAGATGTTGAATTAACTCAGGAAACCGCTTTAGTTCTGGGGAAATGGGCTGTAAAAACCGAAGTGGAAGGTTATTTAAATCCCGGTCGATTTCAAAGTTTTATTCCCCTGCCCTATCCGGTTCATCCTGAAAGCGTTTTGGCGGAATTCAAGGATGATGTTTTGAGACTTCGGCTGCTCAAGCAACCCTCGATCACACACTCTATGGTTCAATCTAGGGTTATGGTCGATGTTGGGGGACGTTTGAGTGTCATTCTTTCCCTGCGCTATCGGGAGTAACTAGAGCCTAAAAAGTTATTGTTTAATAATTCATCAAATGAAGACTTTCCAGCTGGAAATGATGCCCACTAAAACGATATTAGTTATCGACGATGAAGTGACAGTTAGCGAGATCGTGAAACTCTGTCTGTCGGATTTAGGCGGTTGGAATGTGTTCGCCGTTAATTCTCCCTTAGAAGGATTGCGGAGAGCAGCACTCGACCGTCCAGATGCGATTGTTCTGGATATCTCAATGCTAGAGATGGACGGTTTTGCGTTTTTGGAGCGACTCAGAAAGAATCCAGAAACTCAAGCTATTCCTGTGGTTGTGCTGAGCGGTAAAGCGCGGTGGATCGATCCGCAAATTTTGCAGAAGTATCAAGTCGCCGGTGCAATAGCCAAACCCTTCGACGCGACTAGGCTCTCCGCTCAGATTGCCGCACTCCTGGGCTGGGACTTTACGTCCCTAATGGATTGATACAGCGTTGGGATAGATAGTATTTTACCCGGGGGCGAAAAAGGCTTTACTGCCGCCTTTTTCAATCTAAACTCCTGGCATACAAAATCCAAAATAGGTGTGATTCGCGCCGGCATTCGCACGACTGAAGCGCCGGCTAAATCAGTCGAGTCAGAGGGGTCTGCTTGCAAGTTTTTGCGAGCTGCTGCTAGCGCGAACAGGGAGCTGAATGCAAAACTCCGTACCCTGACCGGCTTTGGACGAGCATTTGAGCGATCCACCGTGCTTGTCAGCAACGATTTGGTGGCTGATTGACAGCCCCAACCCCGTACCCTTGCCGGCTGGTTTAGTCGTAAAAAACGGATCGAACAGCCGGGAAAGCACTTCCTCCGACATCCCCGCGCCGTTATCGGCAATCGCGATCCGAACAAATTGGGAACTGGGAACTGGGAATTGGGAAGTGGGCATTGAGGATTGCGAAGAATTTTTCCCATGCGCCATTCCCCAAGCCCCATTCCCCACCTCGGTGCTTCTGCTACCAGAAGCTTTTTTTATCAGCCTAGTGAACCACCGGTCCAACGGCCACCCTTAACTTGGCTCGTATTTCTGCCTTGCGCTATTTAACCGCCGCCGCCGCTTTCGCCGCCGCCGCCTCATCCGGGTGGATGCCCAAGCGCGTCAGATTGATGCGACCTTTCGGGTCAATTTCCCGCACCTTAACAATCACCTCATCGCCGACAGAGAGCTCGTCTTCCACCTTGCCAACCCGGTAGTCAGCGATCTGGGAAATGTGGATCATCCCTTCCTTACCGGGGAGAAATTCCACAAACGCCCCAATCGGGATAATCCGAGTCACCCGACCGACATAAACATCTCCCGCACTCAGCTTGCGCGTCATATTCAGAATAATCGTGCGGGCGCGTTTGGCTTTTTCGGCGTCTATGGCAGAGATCGTGACCGTACCGTCGTCCTCAATATCAATCTTAGCGCCGGTTTCCTCAGTAATCCCCTTAATCGTCTTGCCGCCCGGGCCGATGATCATGCCGATCAACTCGGGGTCAATCTTAATTGTCAGCAAGCGCGGGGCAAAGGGCGAGAGTTCCGCACGCGGCTTGCTGATCGTGCTGAGCATTTTTTCCAGGATGTGCGCCCGCGCCGGCTTGGCTTGATGGATGGCTTTGGCGATAATATCCACCGGCAAGCCGCTAATCTTCATATCCATCTGCAGCGCCGTCACCCCGGTATCGGTGCCGGCCACCTTGAAGTCCATGTCGCCCAAAAAGTCCTCAATCCCCTGAATATCTGTCAGGATGCGGACTTCATCCCCTTCCTTAATCAGACCCATTGCCGCACCGCTGACCGGCTTGGAGATGGGCACACCGGCATCCATCAAAGCCAAAGTCGAGGCGCAAACCGAACCCATCGACGTAGAACCGTTAGAGGACAGAACTTCCGACACCACCCGAATCACATAGGGAAACTCTTCTTGCGGCGGCAGAATCGGCACGATGGCGCGTTCCGCCAATGCCCCGTGACCGATTTCGCGGCGTCCGGGTGCTCGCAGCGGCTTGGTTTCCCCCACTGAGAACGGCGGGAAATTGTAGTGGTGCAGGTAGCGCTTTTCATCCTCTGGGTGCAAGTCATCCGCCAGTGCTTGGGCGTCGCCGGGAGTTCCCAAAGTCACGGCGGACAGCACCTGAGTCTGCCCCCGGTTAAACAAACCGCTGCCGTGTACGCGCTTGGGCAGAAGGCTGACCTGACAGGAAACTGGGCGCACTTCATCTAGCTTCCGCCCGTCCACCCGCACGCCATCTTCCACGATTTGCCGGCGCATCAGCTGCTTGGTAACATCCTTGAAAACATTGTCCACTGCTTTGCCATTTGCGGCGGCGGCGACGCGGATCGGGTCGTCTTCTGGCATTTCTGCGATCGCCGCCGCTACCAGCGTTTTCTTAATCTCATCCAAGGCAGCGTCCCGGACATTTTTCTCCAGCTCAAATTTAGATAAAATAGCTTTGACCGGCTCGCCGACGCGCTCGCGGATGAAGTTCTCCAGCGTCTGGTCTACGGTTGGTGCCTCCTCGTGAACCAGTTCGATGCCCAAATCTGCGATCAGCTCTAGCTGCGCTCGAATCAGGTCGCTCGCCGCTTCGTAGCCAAACTCGATCGCCTCGATCATGTCCCGCTCTGGCAGCTGGTTGGCACCTGCTTCCACCATCACCACGCCATTCCGCGAACCCGCCACCACCAGATCCAAGTCACCCTTTTCTATCTCGCTGTAGGTGGGGTTGATAATGAAGTCATCCCCCAACAGCCCAACCCGCACCGCTGCCATTGGCCCATTAAAGGGGATTTTGGCCAGCAGCACCGCCACGGAAGCGCCGGTCACCGCCAGCACGTCCGGCGGCACAAGTTCGTCCATCGACAGCGTTGTCGCTACAATTTGAATGTCATCCCGCAGCCACTGGGGAAACAGGGGGCGCAGGGGGCGGTCGATCAGCCTGCTGGTGAGAATCACTTTTTCCGGGGGACGCCCTTCCCGCCGCAAGAAGCCCCCCGGAATCCGACCGGCAGCGTACAGCCTTTCTTCGTAGTCCACCAGCAGCGGCAGAAAATCAATCCCCTCTCTCGCCGCCGCCCGGGTAGCCGTCACCAAAACTGCTGTGTCTCCCGACTCAATCAACACCGCACCGCCCGCCTGGGGCGCAAACGTACCAACTTTCAGCCGAATATCCCGTCCGTCAAAGGATATCGACTTGTTCAGTTCTTTCATGCCGTACTTTTTCCTTCTCTATTCTTTCCTGAGGCAATCGTAGCATTGAACACAGGGCTCCGGCTCCTAGCTTCGAGGCGCATCGCACCCCCCTGCGTCCCAGCTCGCGTTGCGGCTCGCCGCACCCCTGCCGTGCCCGCCGTTTCGGTTGTACAATAAATCCTGGGCTAAGTCAAAATGGCCACAGCCTCCGGGGATGTTGCCCTAAGAGCGCTTAGCGCGAAACGCTGCGGTTTCGCCACCCCACGCCCGCGGGCCGGCTTCAACAGAGGTGCCGGTGATTCCCGACAAAAAGGCATTTCTCTATTATAGAGTATTTCTAATTGTTTTGTGAAAAATTTATTTTGAAATAAACCGCCAAGACGCGCCTGTGCGCCAAGGGAAAGAAGAGACAGGATTTCACACATCAATGAGAGCGGCTATATCTTGATATTCTGATGATTAAGAGGTCAGTTACAAAGAAAATCTAGCCCCCCCCAATAGGCTCCACGCGCTTGGTGGCGCGTAATGGGGTTGGTTCATAAAAGTAGGGGCGGGCGCTGGCAGGATAACCAAGATTGGAGGTGCCGGGGAAAAGGGAAAATTTGAGCCGCGCTCGGGAAAGTAGAGGGGCGAGTGCCAGCTGGCGAACGGATGTTCCTGCCACGGTTGATTAGAGTCCCGCGAAAGGGGAAAATTTGAAAGTTTTAAAGCGAATTCAGAGTAGTTATCGATGGCAATTTTACACGGCAGTTGGATACTTCAGCATCAGGGGAGCTATCTGTTCATTTGGGGAGAAACCTGGCGGAGAGTGATGCCTTCTGTTGCCCCTCTGCTTGAGGGGGCGCTGCCCCACCCCCTGGCGATGACGCCCGCTGAGCTGGCGGAATTCCTCAAATCGCTGCAGCAGACCGGCCCCCTTAAGGGCCCCCTTAAGGGCAACTTGAGTTGGTCACTGCCGGCGGGTGCCGTTGCCAAAAACGAAAAAGGCAAAAAGCAAAAAGCAAAAGAAACAACTGCCCTCTCAGGTTTGTGGAAATCCCAGGAAATTGCTTTACCCACTCACATCCCAGAACCGCCCGGCAGTCCCTATCCCGCCCATTCCTCAGCCGCACCGGCAGGTGAAGATATTCCCCCTGCGTATTTATACCCGTGGCAGGTTGAGGGGCTTTGCCTGGACGCCCCAGAGGCGATCAAATTCTTGCAGGCGCTTCCCCTGGGCGCGGGTGCGGCTGCCGACGCCCCAACCCAAGAAAAATTTGTAGGGGCGGATTTGCGCTTTTGGTCGCATGTGGCCAGGTGGAGCCTGGATTTGCTAGCCCGCTGCAAGTTTTTGCCGGCAGTGGAGCGCCGGGAAGATGGCTCTGCAGTGGCCATCTGGCAGCCCCTGCTGGACAGCGCCACCGATCGGGAGCGTTTGGAGCGCTTTGCCCAGCAAATGCCACCGGCTTGCCGCACCTATTCGAGGGCCAACAGCCCGCACCCGGCGGTGGATTTGCCACCCTCCCCCCAAGAATTGCTGCGGGGTGTCCTGAGCACGATCGCAGACGCCCAAGTCCGAAAAGTGGCCGGTGCCGTCACCCCGGAGACGGGATTGAAAGCGGCGCTCGGGGTGCCGGTGCGGGAGTGGCTGCACGCTCTGGGCGCAGCCGGTGCCGGTGGGCAAGAGTTGGCGCGGGGGCCAGGGCAGGCACGGGGGCCTGCCCCTACGGGGGTGGAACTGCTGGAAACCGCGCTCAAGACTTGGACAGAGCCGGTGCAGCGCCTGATGGCTGGGCAGAACCAGTTTCGCACCGGCTTTTATGTCCGCCCGCCGGCATCCGGCAAAACCGACTGGAAACTGGAGTATTTCCTGCAAGCTGCGGACAGCTCCGACTTTTTGGTCAGCGCAAAAACCGTCTGGAGCAACCCCGTGGAGCGTCTGTCCTATTTGGGGCGGACGATTGAGCAGCCGCAAGAGACGCTCCTGAGCGGTTTGGGTTTGGCTTCCAAACTCTACCCTCCGATAGAAGCCAGTTTGAACCAGGCGTCTCCAGAATTTTGCTCCCTCGCGCCGGTGCAGGCGTATGAGTTTCTCAAGACAGTCGCGTGGCGCTTCCAAGATAGCGGCTTGGGAGTGATCGTGCCGCCAACTCTGGCCAATCGGGAAGGCTGGGCGAACCGGCTCGGGCTGAGCATTCGAGCCGAAACGCCCAAGTTGAAGGCTTCAGATCGCTTGGGATTGCAAAGCCTGCTCAACTTCAAGTGGGAGCTGACCATTGGCGGACAGCGGATTTCGCAGGCGGAGTTTAACCGGCTCGTCGCGCTCAATTCCCCGCTGGTGGAGATTAATGGGGAGTGGGTGGAGCTGCGACAGCAAGACGTGCGAGCCGCTCAGGAATTTTTTAAAGGTCGCAAAGACAAGATGGCGCTGTCGCTGGAAGATGCGCTGCGCCTCGCGACTGGCGACACCCAGACGATTGAAAAGCTGCCGGTGGTCAATTTTGAAGCCGGTGGGGCGCTGCAGGAGCTGTTCTCCAACCTGATGAACAGCCGAGCGGTTGAGCCGATTCCAGTTCCCCAGAGCTTCCGGGGCGAGCTGCGCCCCTACCAAGCGCGGGGTGCCGGCTGGCTGGCTTTCTTGGAACGGTGGGGTCTGGGTGCCTGTCTGGCGGACGATATGGGTTTGGGAAAAACGATCGAACTCATCGCTTTCCTGCTGCACCTGAAAGAGCAAGAGGTTCTGGAAGCGCCGGTGCTTCTGGTTTGCCCAACTTCAGTATTGGGCAACTGGCAGCGAGAAGTCAAGAAATTTGGCCCCCCGCTGAAGGTGTTGCTGCATCACGGGGACAAACGCGCCAAAGGCAAGGCGTTTGCCAAGGCGGTTAGCGGTAAGGATTTAGTGATTACCAGCTATCCGCTGCTGCAGCGCGATGCGAAGGATCTCCAGAGCGTTTCTTGGCAAGGCGTGGTTGTGGATGAGGCGCAAAATATTAAGAATCCGGAGGCGAAGCAGTCGCAAGCGGCGCGCGAGCTGCAGGCGCAGTTTCGGATTGCGCTCACCGGCACGCCGGTGGAGAACCGGCTGCAAGAGCTGTGGTCAATTTTGGATTTCCTCAATCCGGGGTATTTGGGAGCGCGGCAATTCTTCCAGCGCCGGTTTGGGATTCCGATTGAAAAGTATGGGGATACGGCTTCGCTGCAAACGCTGCGCTCGCTTGTCCAACCTTTCATATTGCGCCGGCTCAAAACTGACCGCGAAATCATTCAAGACTTGCCCGAAAAGCAGGAGATGACAGTATTTTGCGGGCTGGCTGCTGAGCAGGCGCAACTCTATCAAAAGATGGTGGAAGCCTCCCTGGCTGAAATTGAATCAGCCGAAGGGCTGCAGCGCCGGGGGATGATTTTAGCCCTGCTCGTCAAGCTGAAGCAAATCTGCAACCACCCGGCGCAATTTTTAAAGGAGAGCGCTCTGGGAGCAGCGCAGCGTTCTGGGAAGTTGCAGCGGCTGGAGGAAATGCTGGAGGAGGTGCTGCTAGAGGGCGACCGCGCTCTGATTTTCACTCAATTTGCTGAGTGGGGGAAATTGCTAAAACCCCATTTAGAGCGGGAGTTGGGGCGAGAGGTTCTGTTTTTGTATGGCAGCACGCGCTCTTCAGACCGGGAGGAGATGATCGACCGCTTCCAGCACGACCCCCAAGGGCCACCCATTATGATTCTTTCTTTGAAAGCCGGTGGCACCGGCTTGAATTTGACGCGGGCCAATCACGTTTTCCACTTTGACCGCTGGTGGAACCCTGCGGTGGAAAATCAGGCAACAGACCGGGTGTTTCGGATTGGGCAAACGCGCAATGTTCAGGTGCACAAATTTGTCTGCACCGGCACGCTGGAGGAGAAAATCCATGATATGATTGAGAGCAAGAAGGCTCTGGCCGATCAAGTGGTGGGTGCCGGCGAGCAGTGGCTGACAGAATTGGATACTGACGGGCTGCGCAATTTGCTGCTGCTTGACCGCAATGCTGTGATTGATGAGGAGTAGGTAAAGTCGCGAGCCCTGGCGTTTGGCCAGGGAGCGTTATTGAACCGCTCCTGAGCCAAGAGCGCCAAGAAGAGAGGGTCTGGGAAGGAGGGGTTAAAGATGGCGAGCGAACAACAGGAAATAAGTCGCGAGTGGTGGGTGGAGCGGTGGCTGGAACTGCTGGATAAGTATCGCTTCAAAAAGCGGTTGGAGCGGGCTCGCGTTTACGCTCGGCAGGGGAATGTGCTGAGTATTGAGTTTCGCGAGGGAAAGGTGCTGGCGAGGGTGCAGGGAACCGAGACCGAACCGTATCAAGTTTCGCTGTTTCTGAACCAATTTGCGGAGGAGCAGTGGGGTTATGTGATAGAAACTATGGCCGAGCGTGCGGTTTTTTCTGCTAAAATGTTAGCCGGAGAAATGCCGCAAAATATTGAGGAAGTGTTTGCGAAAAATGGGCTGAGCTTGTTTCCGTTTACCCTCGATGAGATCCGCAGCCAGTGCAGCTGTCCGGATAAGGCGAATCCTTGCAAACATATTGGGGCGGTTTACTATTTGCTGGCCGACCGGTTTGCGGAAGACCCTTTTGTGCTGTTTCAGCTGCGGGGGCGCACCAAAGAGCAAATTGTGGCAACATTGCGCCAGCTGCGGGGCAAAGCGGAGGGAGAATCCCCAAATCCCCAAATCCCGGCTGACAACCTGCCATCTCCCGCTTCCCAACCGGCTGTGAAGATTGAGGAATTCTGGCAGTATAGCGAGCAGCTGGAGCCTGCTTTGGTGGTGATTGCGCCGCCGCCAAGCAGCGGTACTGTTTTAGATGTTCTCGGTGCGATTCCTCTGGCATCCGAGGGGGCGGGAGGCACCGGCGCGGCTCAGGCGGTGATGCAATATTTGGATGCGGTGTACAAACAGGTGAGCCAGCAAGCTATTCTGTCGGCAATGGCTAAGGAAAGTTGACATATCGCTGCAGTCTTAGAAACCGGGTTTCTTTGGGTTAGAATGCGATAATTTCTCTTTTTATATCGAAAAAAACCAGGTTTATAGTCTTAGAATACTTTCCCTTTAGAGATAGCTTTCTAAACGTTTTTGGTAAACTTGATGGAGCAGAACGATTGCCGGTTCGGAGTGCCCGTCACCGGCATGCTTTAAGGATGGCCACACCCCCGTTAGCTTGTGTACCGCTACCTCGAACCGGCCCGCTTCAATATCTTCTAAGGCTCCGTACTCCCGCAGCAATTCGATCGCCGCCAGGTCTTGATTGGCGGGGCTGAAGTCGGTAGCGCCAATTTTTTTGGCGAGGCGGTCCCAGGTAGAGCTGAGAAATTGGTAGCGACCGGCGGCGTCGGCGCAAAGCTGCTGTCCGTAGCGCAAGCCACATTTGAGCTCTCGGGGATGGTCGTGGAAGCCGGCAAACTGGGTGCCGGTGTACTGGGTGCGGTAATTGGCAAGCTCGTCAGTGCCTTCCGCCCAAGCGATGGTGTCGAGAAACGCTTTGGTGCGGGCATTTTTGACTGACTCTTCTGGGGGAGGTGAAAATATCTCCTCCCACTTCTTGCTGATCTCGCTGCTTGCCGGTGCCCAGGTGACGGTGCGGGAAACGGTGAGGAACAGCCCAAAGCAGACGCCTAAACTCAACCACAATCGCAAAGGGGGGCGATATTTCTCGCTCGCCGGCGGCTTCTTTCGTCGGGGTGGTGGGGCGGGAAGGCGCTCGTGCGGGGGACTGCTCACCTGCTTCGCGCCGGTGCGCTCGAAGCCAAAAGCCAGCAGGGACTTTACCGCCGACACGGTTCGCGCTACTGTTTGGGGTGCGATTCCCCGTGAAGTCAGGGAAGTCGCGAACGCCTCCACATCGGCTTTGGTCACCTCTGCCAGGGGTTTGCGCACGAAGTCCCGGAACTGTTTGACGATCAGCCAGTGAGAGCGCCGCCGCCCAGGAGGCTTTTGCTGCAACCACTTGTGAATCAACTCGGTGTCCTCTCCGCCGGCGCTGCTGCTTCTGAGGGGCTGTTGGGCTGTGCGCATCACTGGTCTCCTGATGGCTGTTTACCTAAGGTTTTAGCAGGTCTTTACAAGTTGCCGTCTTGGGGAAATCCACGCCCGCAGTTGGCCACCCGCACCGGTAGCGTAGCGATGCGCGTCAGTGCATTGACGCCGGCTTGAGTTGGCGGCAGGGATCTGGCGATTTCTACGATTGGTTTCAATCCCGTTTCCGGGATTCAGCTGGCCAAACATCTTCTCCTCCTACCCCCTGCTGAAATGATTGTCGCATTGATATGGGCTTCTTTGCACAATCGGGATGCTCCCTTTTATTGCACCGCTGGGATGATATCGCTCGGATTGGCTCTCTCCGCCGGCACCGCCGGCGATCGGCCACCGGCATTGCTGTTGGGGATTGAAATACACTGCACGCCACAGAGCGCTCGCGGCCAAAGCCGTGCCGGTGTGGCCTTTTGCTGCTCTAATGTTAAGTTTTGTAACAGTTTTTTTCTCTCCCCCACTTTTCACGCATGCTGTGCTAGTCTAATCAGTGAGAGTGAAATTCGGTTGCAGCGTTGGTTTGTGGTATTGATAGGCATTTCCCTTTTAGTATTGACAAGGCTTCTCTCCGAAATCTCAACCTCTACACCTATTTGATTTGGGAGACAATCCATGTCTATTTATGTAGGCAACCTTTCCTACGAAGTTACTCAAGAAGACCTGAGTGCCGTTTTTGCAGAATACGGTACTGTAAAGCGGGTTCAGCTACCTGCTGACCGCGAAACAGGTCGTCTGCGCGGCTTTGCCTTTGTGGAAATGACCACCGAGGCTGAAGAAACGGCAGCCATTGAAGCCCTTGACGGTGCTGAGTGGATGGGCCGTGACATGAAAGTTAATAAGGCCAAGCCCCGGGAAGATCGGCCCGCGGGTGGTGGTGGCGGTCGCGGCAACGGCGGCTACAATCGCCGGCGTTACTAAGCTTTAAGGCGTTCGGGCTTGCAGTCCCTTGACACTGGCGGATAGAAACGCACGGGCCTCTGTGTGAGTTCCACCAGTCCCAGTGACTCAATCTAATCGAAAAAGGCTCGAGCAGCAATGCTTGATCCTTTTTCATATCTGGGCAGCAGCCAGATTTTTTGAATTCCTGGCGTTGCGCAGCGCGTGGGATGAACCCCACCCCCAACCCCCTCCCCGCTCGCGGGTAGGGGGTTAAGATGTTTTATTTTGTGAGTGGAAAAAGTTTCCGAAGAACGCTGTCGCGTCCCGCAGCGCAGAGGCTCGCCTTACCGAGCTACCCACGGAGAACTCCGCGCCCGCACGGAACGGCTATCGTCCAGGTGCTATCAGGGGCGGGGTTCTGGAGAGATATCTGTGGCACAACTTTGGGTCGCAGTAAGGACACCCCCGCCTAAGCGCGAACGAGAACCGCGCTTAGGGGGAGGGTGCCGGTTTAAAAACTGCTAAATTGCCAGCCTATTCTTCCCCGACAGGTAGAATCAGCTTCTAGATTCTCAGCTGAATCAAAGCGGTTAATCAAGTCCTGAATAAGGCGCGGATCTGTGGTGCGAAGTCCTATTTCACGCTCGGCGCTGCGAACACCCGACGTGAGGAAGTTGTGGCTGATCAGCATGGCGAATTTGCGGTCGCACACGAGATACTTTTCATGGGTGCCTAATGCTTTCAGCTGGAAGTTTTCAGGATAGTTGCGCTGCAGCTGTCGCAGTTGGGGCAAGGCACCATACCAGAAGTTACGGTCTGTTTTGCCTTGCGGCAAATCGTCTAATCGCCCCCATCCGATTTTAACACACACACCTTTTTCTAGCAAGTATTCTAACTGCGAAAACACCGAATTTGTCATGCCGGCAGTCGTTGGCCAAGGGCAGACAAGAATCAGCTGCTGTTGAGCGGTTTTGAGGGCTTCTGTGAGGACAGACCGGCTGCCGGTGCGGTCGTAAATTAACTCGTATTCATAGGGGTGGATGGAATGGAGAAGCCGGTTGATTTGAGCGTAACTGTCCCGCACGGCTGTTTCAATCATGGGGGTGGCGATGGCTTGGATTTCCTTGCGCAGTTGCGCTAGGTTTATTGGCGTGGGTGTGGGGTGCCGGCGCGTGGGAGCCGGTTGCCGGTGACGGGGATTGGGGGAGGGTTGCTCGAATTCGGGGAAAAGGGAAAGTTGGACGTGCATCAGGTGAATCGTTGAAATCGATACTTCAGGGATACCAAGCCCGATGAGTGGCTCACCAGAGCAGGACAGTGCATTTCGATCTGCACTGTTCTGCACTACCATCTGCCCCTAGCAATGGACTAAGCTGTAGGTAGCCCTCATCTACCCAGATGCTACCGATGAGTAAAACTCCCAAATCCCGAAGTGTTCCAGCAACCCAAGAAGGACTTGATAAAGTTCGCCAAAGAATGGCTGAACTGCAAAAACCTGGAAAGTCAGACAAAAAGGGTTGGACTCAACAAGACCTTGCGGATAGGTCAGGCGCGAGTATTGATACAGTTAAGCGGTTCCTTGGCGGAAAGCCAATTGACAAAAAATTTGTGATCTGGATTACAGAAGCGTTGGGTTTAAAGCCGGCAGAGGTTGTCAGTCAGAAGGAGTGGGATGAGCCAACCCCTATCGACTGGCGCGAGGTTTGCCGGCGGATGCTGGCGCAGCGACTGACTAGCAACCGGCTGATGCCCTCGGAGGCAATGAAATTTGACCTTAGAGACATCTATGTGGAGCTGTTACTGGTGCGACAAACGCAACCAGACAAGCGCCGGGGTGATGTGCCGGCAGAACAGGGCTCACTATTATATGAGCCAACGCAGCGGACAGAAACTGAGCGTTTTGAGTACAGCCGATTTCTGAGTGATGTCCTCGGCACGAAAAAAAGCGACAAAATCGCGATTGTTGGGGAAGGAGGAGCCGGGAAAACTACGATCTCACA
The DNA here is from genome assembly GCA_019359235.1 of Oscillatoria princeps RMCB-10. Classification (GTDB taxonomy): domain Bacteria; phylum Cyanobacteriota; class Cyanobacteriia; order Cyanobacteriales; family Oscillatoriaceae; genus Oscillatoria; species Oscillatoria princeps. Next base: position 165,621 of record JAHHHT010000005.1, on the reverse strand, counting down.
AAAAATTGCCTTCTGGCTGCTAGAAAATACAGGTGATTTGGCGATTTGGGTGTCTCTGGGAGACTTGCAGGGGAGAAGCTTGGGGGACTATTTGCGGGAAGTTTGGCTATCTGAGGCGATCGTCGGTGCCGGTGAGGAAATTCGGGCAGAGTGGGAACAGCAGTTCAGTGAGCGGCGGGTGTGGTTGCTGCTCGACGGGCTCGATGAAATGGCTGCTTCCAGGCGCGATGCCCTATCTTTACGGGGTTGGCTGGCTCAGTCGCGGGTGGTGGTGACTTGCCGGTTGAATGTCTGGCAGGCAAACACCGGCATTCTGGACGGTTTTGAGACTTATCGCACTCTAGAGTTCCAGCCAGAGCAGGTGGAGAAGTTCATTGAGAATTATTTCCGCCAAAATAGGTCGATGGGGCAGAGCTTGTGGCAAGCCCTCAAGCAACCGGGGAAAGAGCGGATTAAGGATTTAGTGAGAAATCCCCTGCGGTTGATGCTGTTGTGTTCCACATGGCACTGGCGGGAAGGCAAGTTGCCGGATACCAAGGCGGAACTCTACGAGCAGTTTGTCGAGACAATCTACCAGTGGAAAAAAGACCGATTCCCCACGACATCCGAGGGGCGACGGCAACTGAACGCGAAGCTGGGAGAGTTGGCGGTTAAGGCTATTGACGGAGAACCCACCCGGTTTCGCCTGCGCCACCGCTTTGTCTGCGAGGTTTTGGGCGATCCAGAGGATGCCGGTTCTCCGGCGGAGTTAGCGCTGCAATTGGGCTGGCTGAATAAGGTAGGCGTGGATGCGGATAGCCCCCATCAACCTGTTTACGCTTTTTTCCATCCGACGTTTCAGGAGTATTTTGCGGCGTGTGCGATTGCGGATTGGGACTTTTTCCTGAAACATGTCCCCCACAATCCCAAGCAAGGCACCTACCGGATTTTTGAGCCGCAGTGGAAGGAGGTGATTTTGCTGTGGCTGGGGCGAGAGGATGTGGATACGGAGAAGAAGGAGAAGTTTATCAAGGCGCTAGTGGAGTTTCAGGATGGGTGCCCGGAGTGGGTTTTTAAGTACAAGGGCTTTTATGAGTACCGAGCCTATTTTTTAGCTGCTGCCGGTATTGCCGAGTTTCCGGAGTGTCGCTTGGCTGATGAGATTGTCAAGGTGCTTGTTAAGTGGGGCTTTGGTACAGAAATTAGGAATTCTAACTTGCCTATTGAGATTGTCAAACAGCTTATTAAGGAGGGAGCGCGACAAAGGAACGTTCCCTTTATGATTGGACAAAAAGCCAAGGCCACACTGCAAGAGACTGATCGCCGCAGAGCAATCGATCCCCTGATTGAACTGCTCCGCACCACTCCCAATGAAGGTTTTCGTCGTGAAGTGGTTGAGAGCTTGGGGGACATCGGCATCGGCAACCCAGAAGTTAAGGCGGTGCTGATGGAGTTGATGTGCAACAGTCCCGATGACCACACTCGTATGAAAGCGGCTGAGAGCTTAGGGAAAATCGACCCTGGCAACCCAGAAGCGATCTCGACTCTAGTTAACCTGACACACAACAGTGATGATCTTTATACTCGGTATTCCGCACCTCTTAGCTTGGGAAAAATTTCCCCAGAACACCCCGAAGCCGGCAAGTTTGCCGAACCTACGCCCCTTCTAGAGTATATAAAACAGGGCCATATCGACCGGAGCGACCCCAAATTGATCGAGTGGCTACTTAACGATGTACGCTCTATTACCGATAAGTCCGATCTTGGGATGGCGGTTAGGAACCTGGGATATATCGCTCCCCCTGGACACTCAGAAGCAATTCAGGCGCTGATTGAGGTGATTCAAAGCAGTACCGATGAGGGCAATTTGAGTTTGTACTTTTTTCAGGAAGCGGTTAGGAGCCTGGGGCGAATCGGCAAAAGCGACCCCAAAGCGATACGCATGCTGATTGACTTGATTGGCACCAGTCAGGATTTGAGCATTCGTAATAATGCAGTTAGAAGCTTGTACGACGCCGAGGCGCTGCAATCAGAAGCAATCTGGGTGCTAATTAATCTGATTCGCACAGATCCCGATAATTTCATCAGTATTACAGCCACTAAAAGTTTGGGATCACTTCTCCAAAAACACCCGTTGCCCTCAGCCGTCTCAGTTTTGAAAAATAGTCTAGTTCCTAAGATTCGTACCAATAACAATTTCGATCTTAAACTCCACAAACGCTGCTACGATGTCCTGTTGGACTGTGCTCAAACCATGCCTTACCCAGATTATTATGAGGCTTGGCACAGTGCGCCTTTCCTTCCTGCAGAACTTCTAGAAACCACCGGCATCGGTTCCACCCCTTCAACACAAAGCCTCAACCTGTCCAACTTACCCCAACTGCTCACCGGCACCCTCGCCAATGACCCACAACTGAGCCAATCTGTCAACCTAATTTGCATCGACGGGAGCAAATTCATCGACCGGCACAACCCCGCCGCCAAAATCTACGCCGAGATGGTCAAAGCCGGCTGTCCCAAATGCGCAGACGGCACCCCCAAAACCATGCCCGCTCTGCAAACCTATTGGGATTTGCTGGAAACCGACAAACGGATTGCCTTAGTTTTCTACGAAAATCCCAATGCAGGAGAACCGCAGGGCTTTAGCGAAACCTTCCTCGATGCGCTGAGAAAATTTGACGGGGCGATTTGCTTAGTGAGCGGACAGCCAGAGAGCCGGTTGAAAAGCTTCTCTCCCACTCAGCCGAACTTGGTAGAAGATATTGTAGCATGGCTGAGAGAGGTAATCCTGGAAAATTTATGATGAGCGCACCTGTGAACGATAAAATAAGCCCCAAAATATATTTTACCGCACAGGAGGCTCCGCTTCCTTTTGGGCGTTCCCCGGCGGACCCTGGGAACGAGTGAAAACCTGATTGGGACTCTGCCACCTCCGTGAAAAAAGGATGGAAAAAGGATGGAAATGTCACCGGCTCTCCGATATAATGCTGTCACGCCCCAAATCGCCCTCGGAGCTAACTATGGACGTAAAAGCAGCCGTAGCCTTTGAAGCCGGCAAACCCTTAAGCATCGAAACCGTCAAGCTCGAACCCCCCAAAGCCGGCGAAGTGCTCGTGGAAATCAAAGCCACCGGCATCTGTCACACCGACGCCTACACCCTCTCCGGTGCCGATCCAGAAGGCTTATTTCCCGCTATCCTGGGACACGAAGGTGCCGGCACCGTCGTCGAAGTGGGTGCCGGTGTCACCAGCGTCAAACCCGGCGATCGTGTCATCCCCCTCTACATTCCAGAATGCCGGCAGTGCGAATACTGCCTGAGCATGAAAACTAACCTCTGTCAAGCTATTCGCATCACCCAAGGGCGCGGCGTCATGCCCGACGGCACCAGCCGGTTCTCACTTGATGGACAGATGATTCATCACTACATGGGAACATCCACCTTTGCCAACTACACCGTACTCCCAGAAATTGCCGTCGCCAAGATTCGCGAAGACGCCCCCTTCGAGAAAGTTTGTTACATTGGCTGCGGCGTCACCACCGGCATCGGCGCAGTCATCAACACCGCCAAAGTCGAGGCGGGAGCCAATGTGGTAGTATTCGGACTGGGCGGCATTGGACTCAACGTTATCCAAGCCGCCCGCATGGTGGGCGCTAACATGATTGTCGGCGTCGATATCAACCCCGCCAAGCGAGCCATTGCCGAAAAATTCGGCATGACTCACTTTGTCAACCCCAAAGAAGTCGAGGGCGATTTAGTTCCCTACCTCGTCAATTTAACCAAAGGCGGCGCAGATTACAGCTTCGAGTGCATCGGCAATGTCAATGTCATGCGCCAAGCTCTGGAGTGCTGCCATAAAGGCTGGGGCGTCAGCGTAATTATCGGCGTTGCCGGTGCCGGTGAGGAAATCCGCACCCGCCCCTTCCAACTCGTTACCGGGCGCGTTTGGAAGGGCACGGCTTTCGGCGGTGCCAGAGGGCGCACCGATGTTCCTAAAATTGTTGACTGGTACATGGAAGGCAAAATTAATATCGACGATTTGATTACGAATGTCATGCCGGTCGAGCGCATCAATGATGCTTTCGATATGATGCACAAGGGCGAGTCTATCCGCACTGTTGTCACGTTTTAGGCGGGACGCTATATTCTCGTTGCCGGAGTCAACCCTGGCAACGAGTCCTAAACGAATTGCGCTTGAGGAAAACACGACCATGCAGCCAGAACAGCAGCAAGAAATCGTTGAGGAATTTGTCTTTAAGGCCAGACAGTATCTCCGGATAATTGAACAGGGATTGCTGAACCTGAAGAGCGCTGAAAACCCTGAGTTAGTCAATCAGATACTCCGGGCTGTCAGTTCGGTAAAAGTAGGGGCAGATATCCTGGGAGACAGCAGGATTGAGAGAACTGCCGCCCGATTGCAAACCTGCCTGGAAAATGTCAGAGATTCTTCAATCAAAGTTGACCCCAAACTGCAGTCACTACTCTTAGAAGTTTGTGACGCCTTGGATGTTCTGGTGGGAGCGTGGGAAGAAACCTTTGGATTGGCTGAAGACAGTGCTGAGCCGGTGATGCCGGAAACTGAACCCTTCTTTGAAGCTATCAGCGCTCACCTAGCCCTGCTGCGAAATCAAGCCCCTCAGGTTGCAGCTCAACCGGCAGCCGCAGTTGAGCAAAAGATAGGCGAACTCAAAGATAAACCCGCTCGCCCAGAGATTGAGCCGGCGATGCGCGTTCCGGTTAAGCGCCTCGATAACCTCAGCAACTTGTTGGGGAAACTGGCTGTTAAGTGCGGCAGCCAAAAGCAAGACCAAAAACAGTTGCGCCAGTCCCTAGATGTCTTGCTAAACCAGGTACAGCAGCTTACAGAAAACTTCCGCGCCTCTCACCCCCTCTCAGAGGAGATGAATCAACTTATTGACAGAATTCAGGAGTCAGCATCTCAGGTCAATTCGTTGACCAGTTCAGCCAGCAAAGTTGCCGAGGAGTTCGCCCATATCGCATCCGAATTGCAGGAGGAGCTGACGAGCGCCCGTATGGTGCCCTTTGCTGAGATCGAGCAGGTATTTCCGCTCGCTAGTGCGGTGCGCAAGCAAGCTGCTGAGTGCGGGAAGCGGGCAAGGGTCAAAATTGCCGGCGGCGAAACTCTCATTGACAGGTCAGTTCTGGAACACTTCGCAAAGAAGCTGCTAGCTCACTTGGTTAATAATGCAATCAGTCATGGAATTGAGCCGGCGGAGGTGCGGGAAGCCGCCGGCAAGTCGCCAGCAGGCGAGATCGCGCTGCACGCTTTCCAGCAAGGCAACCAGACGATAATTTCCTTTTCCGATGATGGGGCTGGAATTGATGTCGGACGGGTGAGATCCAAGGCGCTGGAAAAGGGGCTGATTTCCGCAGATCGGGCTGGACGCCTCTCCCGGAAAGATGCTTACGAACTCCTCTACCACCCCGGCTTTACTACCAGAGACGAGCGGGATTTGAACTCTGGGCTGGGGGTTGGGATGGATGCGATTCGCACGGAACTCAGTAAAATGGGAGGGAGAATTCGCACGGATTCCACCCCAGGGAAGGGAACAACTTTTACGATTGCTTACCCTCATCCCTGTCACTGATCTGCCCAACCGGTAAAGAATTAAACTCATGTCACCTTCCCCCAAACCCATCAGCGAACACCGTTGCTTCGGCGGTAAAGTCGGTTTTTACAGCCATCCCTCAGAAACCTGTGCCGGCGAAATGCGATTTTCCGTCTACCAGCCACCCCAGGCAAAATCCCAGCCGGTGCCGGTGCTGTATTATCTTTCCGGCTTGACTTGCACGGAAGAAAATTTTATGATAAAAGCCGGCGCACAGCAATATGCCGCCGAACACGGGTTAATGCTCGTTGTGCCAGATACCAGCCCTCGCAACACCGGCATTCCCGGTGAGAGTGACAGCTGGGATTTGGGCGCGGGTGCCGGTTTCTATGTGGACGCCACCCAGGAACCCTGGCGGGCGCACTATCAAATGTACAGCTATGTCGTGCGCGAATTGCCGGCTATTATTGCAGAGCATTTCCCCGCACTTCCCGACAGACAGAGCATTTTTGGCCATTCTATGGGCGGTCACGGAGCGCTGGTTTGTGCGCTGAGAAACCCGCAGCAATACAAGTCAGTTTCAGCCTTCGCGCCGATCGCCGCACCGATGCGCTGCGCGCTGAGTCAGAAGGCGTTTAGCAATTATCTGGGTTCCGATATGGAAAGCTGGCGTCAGTACGATGCTTGCGAACTGGTGCTGAGTGCGGGGTACAATCGCCCCATTCTCATCGATCAGGGAAGTGCAGATCAGTTTCTAGCTTTCCAGCTATTGCCAGAGGCGTTTGAGCAGGCGTGCGCGACTGCCGGTCAGCCCCTGACTTTGCGCTTCCAAGAAGGTTACGATCACGGCTACTATTTCATTTCCACCTTTATCGAAGATCACATCCGCTTCCACGCGGCGGCTTTGTGGGGGTGAGAATTTGGAATTGGCATAGCAGTAGCGTTCCCCCAAGGAACGCACCGTAATTTTGCGGGGTTATAGCGGTTTTCAGCTGGATGAAGCACATGCCAGAAACCCGGTTTCTTAAAGAAACCGGGTTTCTCAGTACCTCACTCATATGAAAACCGCTATAAGCTTGGCGGTTGGAAACCGCAGCTATACAGACAAAACCCGCCTGCGCGGGTTTCAAGAATTACATAATTTCGCGCAGAAAGTAGGGTGCGTTCCGCGTCATCCCTTCTCGCACAGATAATGAGGTAAACTCGAACGCGGAACGCACCGCTGCAGGGGGGGGGGTGCGTTCCGCCTTATCGATTCGCTCTCACAAATAAAGGGTGCAGTCAGGCGGAACGCACCCTACTGGGAGGGGGTGGGAAGTATTAGTGGGGGTCTACGAGCACTTTGAATTGCTCAGTCTCAATGCGACCGGCTTGATAGAGGGTTTCGGCAATTTCTGAAATCTCCAAAACCGCATGCCCCCGGTAGCCATTCTGCCGCAGCCGGTCTTTCACCCCCTTTTCGTGGTCGAGAAAAACCACAATATCTTCTACATTTAGCCCAACGGATTGGAGCTTTGCCGCGCCTTCCATCGCACTATTGCCGCTGATCAGAATGTCATCCACGACCACAACTCTCTCTCCGGGATGGAAATTTCCCTCTACTAGACGTTTTGCGCCGTGGGCTTTCACTTCCTTGCGCGGGAAGATCATTGGCCGGTTCAGGCGCAGGGCTAGCCCTGTGGCTGTGGGCAAAGATCCGTAAGGAATGCCGGCTATTCGGTCAAATTCGAGGTCTTTGAGAATGCCGGCATAGGCGCTGAGGATTTGATGAAAGATTTGCGGCTGGGAGATGATTTTGCGCAGGTCGATGTAGTAAGGAAAAGTGGCTCCTGAGGCTTGTACATGGTCGCCAAACGTAATGCAGCCGATGTCGAAAAGCTGCAATATCAAGTCCCAGTGGGTGTTTTTTTGCAAAGAGCAAACATCCGGAAACCACAGCTCGCAGGCTGGACTTTCTTCCAGCACCCGCAGGCGCTGCTGGTTGATGGTGTGGCGCAAGGCAAACAGGGCTTCTGCCGGCTCGTCGCTCGCTAATATATGTGGGGGTGCCGGTAGGAGCAGCCCCTCGCCGTGAGGGTTTAAACCGGCAGCCAGGATTTTGGCCAAGTCTTGCTCTTCTGACCAACCTCCGAGCACCAGAATCAGGCGTTCTGGGGCTGCAGCGCGGATGCGAGCCACAATATCCGGCATCGCCGCGCCCACTTCCAATCCCAACTGTTCTGGCGTCCCCCAAGTTTTTGCCGCCTCCACCATCTGCAAATACAGGGGTCGCTCTGTCCCTGGATAGTGCTGCAACACCGGCGCGGAGAGATTTGCCGGCGTGCACATCACGAAGACGGCTTTATCGGAGTAAACCAAGAAGGGGGCGATCGAGTCTTGTCCCGGGTAGGGCGACAGGGTGCACGCATCCACCTGCCAGTCTTCAAACACAGTGCGGGCAACGACTGTGCTAGTGTTGATGTCGCTGTGCTTGGCATCGAGAATCACGGGGATGTGGGCGGGGATGGCGGCGAGGGTTTCCTGCAGCAATTCCAAACCCGGGCCACCCAGGGCCTGGTAAAATCCCAGGGTGGGCTTGTAAGCGCAGACGAAATCTGCGGTTTCCCGGATGGTGTCGAGCAGCCACTCCCGCAAGCCAGCCAGGAGGCTGTTGCTGTCCGAGCCGGTGCGGTAGCGCTTGGGCAAGCTGTCTGGATCGGGGTCGAGCCCCGCGTACAGCAAGCTCTGATTGCGCTCAATCGCTGAAAGCAATCGATCCGAGAATCTCATTAGTTTTTCTTATACCTACGAAAAGTTATAGCTCCCAGCTTCCTTGTGAAGCGAGAGCGAAAGCGGCGGCAAATGGGTGCCGGTGCCAACTCTGAAGAAATCTTGAAGCCTATTGCTCCTATATTAAACCTTCTTCTCATTTTTGGGGGCCGGCAAGCCGCGCCCAGCTCCCATGTCCAGATGCGACATGTCCCGTCTGGACTACCGCTCAGGACTGCGCCGGGGCGAAGGGCTGTTCGCCCTTACTGGGAGCGGGGCTGGAAGTCCTATAAGTTTTCCAAATACTAAGTATAAGTAACCATCATTAAAAAAGTGTTGCGGAATGTTAAGCAGCGTGTCATATTAGATTCAGGCGAGAGCGAAATCGCCAAACATCATACGAACCTCGAAAATTCAATAGCAATCATAAACACATGACCACCACCTTACAGCGCCGTGAGAGCGCCAACGTCTGGGAACGGTTCTGTAGCTGGGTCACCAGCACCGAAAACCGCATTTATGTCGGCTGGTTCGGCGTCCTGATGATCCCCACCCTGCTCACCGCCACTATCTGCTACATCATCGCCTTCGTTGCAGCTCCCCCAGTGGACATCGACGGCATCCGCGAGCCGGTCGCAGGTTCTCTGCTGTATGGCAACAACATCATCAGTGGTGCAGTTGTCCCCTCGTCGAACGCTATCGGTCTGCACTTCTACCCGATTTGGGAAGCGGCTTCTCTGGATGAGTGGCTGTACAATGGTGGCCCGTACCAGTTGGTGATTTTCCACTTCCTGATCGGCGTCTTCTGCTACATGGGTCGTGAGTGGGAACTCAGCTACCGCTTGGGTATGCGTCCTTGGATCTGCGTTGCTTACAGCGCTCCGGTTGCTGCAGCCACCGCAGTCTTCCTGATCTACCCGATCGGCCAAGGTTCTTTCTCGGACGGTATGCCTCTGGGTATCAGCGGAACCTTCAACTTCATGTTGGTGTTCCAAGCTGAGCACAACATCCTGATGCACCCGTTCCACATGCTGGGTGTTGCCGGTGTGTTCGGCGGTTCTCTCTTCTCTGCCATGCACGGTTCTCTCGTCACCAGCTCTTTGGTGCGCGAAACCACTGAAACCGAGTCTCAAAACTACGGTTACAAGTTCGGTCAAGAAGAAGAAACCTACAACATCGTTGCAGCCCACGGCTACTTCGGTCGTTTGATCTTCCAATACGCTTCTTTCAACAACAGCCGTTCTCTGCACTTCTTCTTGGGTGCTTGGCCGGTGATCGGCATCTGGTTTACCGCTCTGGGGATCTCCACGATGGCTTTCAACCTGAACGGTTTCAACTTCAACCAGTCCGTGATTGACAGCCAAGGTCGCGTTATCAACACCTGGGCTGATGTGATCAACCGCGCCAACTTGGGTATGGAAGTTATGCACGAGCGCAACGCTCACAACTTCCCCCTCGACTTGGCTAGCGTTGAAGCTCCCGCTATCAAGGGCTAATTCTTCTCCATGCCGAGACGCGACATGTCGCGTCTGTAGAACAAAAAGCGCTCCTCGTTCCGGGGGGCGCTTTTTTGTTTTTATATTTGCTATCATATCAGCATTGAGGAGATAAGGCCATGAATGAGACTAAACCAATGCCCGAACTCTGGCGGGAGTTGCCACCCGATTTACAAAAGGAAGTGCGAGACTTTGCTGAATTTTTATTGCAAAAGCACCGAGCCTCGACACAGCCTTTACAGCTTAAGTGGGCTGGGGCATTGCGGCAAGAAAAAGATGTTACCGCAGCAGATTTGCAACGGGAAGTTTTAGAAAACTGGGGCGATTAGGTGTTTTTAGTAGATACTAATGTGTTTTTAGAGGTGCTGCTGGAACAAGAACGGGCTGAAGAAGCGCGGGCCTTTCTATTAAACGCACCAGCCGGAAGCATTCATATAAGTGATTTTAGCCTTTATTCTATTGGAATTTTGCTCGTGCGGCGCAATCTCGCTGAAAGCTTTCAATTGTTTCTGCAAGATGTGGGGGCGGGAATGCGTTTGGTGAGGCTGAATTTGGAAGAGCTGTCGGAGCTGGCTGAAATTGCCAGGACTTTAAACTTGGATTTTGATGATGCCTACCAGTATGTTTTAGCTGAACGGCGGGGTTTGCGTCTGGTTAGCTTTGATACGGATTTTGATGGCACTCCTCTGGGGCGGGTGACGCCGGGGGAAGCGCTGGGAAACTAATAACCTAAGTTGCGAATTTAAAACCTTGTCTTGCTTCTATCCCCCTCTACGCTCTTTTTTGAAAGGGGAAAAAGTGCAAAAGCTCCCTTTTTGCAGGAGGGAGCAGGGGGAGGCGTCTTTGTGCAATTTTTCAGCGAACAGGACAAGTTTATCTTAATTTGCGCTGAATGTAGTGTTGAAATACAGGGTTGATGCGAAACCTGACTTCCGCTCCCACTTGCACTTTTTCCACTAAGCCGCGTCGCGCTAAAGATTGGATGGCTTGCCAAACTTCTGATTGGGATAAGTCACGATCTGCCGGCACATCTGAAATATCGACAGCTTGAGCTTGACTCGCTAACCAGTAGCTCACCTTTGTTTCTAACTCCGACAGACGCACTAAGTGAGATTCTAAGAGGGGTTCTAAGTCACCTAAAAATATACGAGTCCCACCGGCAAGAAACCGGGAAACGCTCCCGTTGAATAATTCCACTATTGTTGAAGCTATAATATTTAACCAGTAAGGATGGCCTTGATAGAGGGCGATTAGCTCTGACCATTTATCCTCATCTGTTAATCCTTTCTCTATTAAGATTTCTCTGGCGGCTTGTTCTGCTAACCCTTGCAGGTGCAATGTTCGTGCGGGCCGGTTTTCTCCTTCTAAGGGAGTGAGTTCTCTGGGCTTTTCCCAACTGATGATAATTAAACAACTCTGGTGAGATGAGGTGGCTACTTGTTGAAAGAATTTGCCATAATCTTCACAGCCGGCTAAATATTGACCGGCTAATTGGCCAGGTTTAAAAATATTCTGCACGTCATCAAGGATGACTAAACAGCGAGAGGAGCGAAAATAATCGATAACTGTAGGGAGTGGGGTGGGTTGCCACCGGCAAAAAAATTGCTTGAGTTCGGTTTGCAGGGTTGAAAGCGTGGGGGCGTTACTGAGACTGCGCCAAATAATGCAATCAAATTCGGTTTGGATGTTTTCAATGAGTTTGAGGGCGAGTGCGCTTTTGCCAATTCCACTCAAGCCGTATATGGCAATCAATCGCGTGCCGGTTTGTAAAATCCACTGTTTGAGGGTGGAGAGTTCTGAGGTGCGGTGGGAAGAGTCTATTAATGCCGGTGCGTCTCTTAAATCGATTATTGGCGATAGGTTTTTGTTTTGGGGCGAGTCAGGAGGAGAGGGCGATGGCGTATTTTCACCACAGATAGTGACCGTCCCATTGATATGGCTAAATATCTGCATCTGCGCACGCTCTCCCTTATTATAAATATTTGAGATAACTCGGTTCTCCAAGACGGAGCAAACATTAGATTTTTTTACATCTTCTCCGAGCGTCTCAGATAGAAGCTTCCACAATCTCCACGCTTGCTTTTTGACATGATCGTAGCCGAGATGATGAGTGTCCGCAATTTCTTCATAGTTCTGGTGTTGCCAAACCCCCTCTAAGATAGCCTTTTGGAGTGAGTCGAGATGTTTGCCGGTGTTGGCCACGACCTGCTCGTCAGTCCATTGCAGGAGTTCTTCAATGTCCATAGGTCAAAGTGGGTGTGTCATGGGACGATCCCACTTTACACCACATTTACCCACTTTGCCCACTAAATCCCACTTTTTCCCACAATCCGCCTTAGGAAATTTGCCCACTTTTTCCCACTGAATAACTCTTGACGGACTGGAGCGGTATAAAATATACTCGCTCAATAATCGCACTTACAGCCTCTTGCAGTTAAAACGCAGGGAGAATTGTATGAGTTTAGAACAAGTTATTACTGATTTTTTGCAAGACTTAGACGCAATTAGTGAAACTGAAAAAAGGAAACTCCGAGAATCTGCTCGAAAAGCGGGACTGGAAAAGTGGAGATGGAGCTATGGGATAAAAGCCATGTCAGTTGGCGGACTATCTGGATTGATACCAAGTAAGGACTTAACTACGATTTCAGCGGTCATGTTAACTGACCTTACAGCCCTCTTATACCTGACTGCGCGAGCTTCTTTTGGAATCGGACACATCATAGATCAAAATGAGGTTAACTATGGGAGCGATATCCTCGGTATTCTTTCGATATGGGCAGGAGTTGCAGAAGCTGTAACTGTTGTTCCTGCTGGAAAAATTGGGCTAAAGCTTAGTGCTAAAGCGTTGCCAAAAGTAGTGGGTCCTCTGGCCGCACAGTTAGCCTACAAAGCCACACTAAAAACCAATGCAAAGTTTGCTAGCAAGCTAACTTCTAAAGTGGCTGCAAAAATGGCTGCCAAACTGGCCTCAAAACTTGCAGGAAAGGAAGTTGTAAAAGTTATGGGACCTGCTATCGGCACTGGAGCCTCGCTGCTTATCAATCTCTGGATCATAAATGGGATTATGGATGCAGCCCACAAATACTATTCACATCCTTACTTGGCAACAGACAATGAGTTAGGTGGGTTAGCTCAAGCCTAATGCTACTTAACTCGTTCCCAGGCTCTCGCCTGGGAACGCCCAGTCTGAGGCTCCGCCTCCCGTATGAATTATTCACAGCTCAAACAGGATGGCTGCGCTGCACCTCAACACCGCAGGCGAGAATGTCGTCCAGGTAAAGGCGGATACTGCGAGACATAGATAGCCTCCCACTCCACCGTGGGGCGAATCAGGGGTTTGAGCGCTCGCCGGCTCGCCAAATCTACCCGCGTCCCCAGGCGATCTTCCAGATAAAATCGGACATCTATGTAGCGGTCAAACGTCACCGGCCCCTCAAACTCCACTAAAATATCCACATCGCTGTCGGGGTTGGCTTCATCCCGCGCCACAGAGCCAAACATTGCCAGCGACCTCACTCCAAAGTCTTTTAATGCCTGCCGGTGCTGTGCCAAAATCGCCAGTACCTCATCCCGCTGCATGGTTTCCCCACCTTCCCTAACACTTCCGATTCTGCCACAATTCGGCACGGCGAGGGGATGTTGCGCCAGCGCCCCAACATCCCCAAATTATCTCAGCTCTAACTCGCCCTTCCCCTAAAGATTATCCAGATTTACCCCCATCGCCCTTAACTGGGCGGCGAGACGTTCAGCCCGCTGTTGAGCTTGTTGAGCCTGTTCTTCAGCCTGTTGAGCCCGCTGACTTTCTTGCTCAGCCCGCTGGCGTTCTTGTTCCACCAGCTGTTGAGCCTGTTGAGCTTGCTCTTCAGCCTGTTGAGCCCGCTGGCGTTCTTGCTCAGCTCGCTGGTGTTCTTGCTCAGCCCGCTGGCGTTCTTGCTCAGCTCGCTGGCGTTCTTGCTCAGCCCGCTGGCGTTCTTGCTCAGCCCGCTGGCGTTCTTGCTCAGTCTGCTGGCGTTCTTGCTCAGCTCGCTCCTGGGCCTGCTGTGCCACCTGCTGCGCAGCTTCATCCGGTAACAGCACCAGATTGCCTTCTCGGTCGTAAAACCGCAACCACACCGCCGTCTCCCGATCTATTGTCCCCTCCCAGGTTCCCAGCCAGAAGCCCAGCCTCTCGCACCACAGCCACCCCCGCTCATTTGGCATTAGCGGCTGATACCCAGAAGCCAGATCCAAATGCCAGCCCTGCAAGGAATTCGGCTTAAACGGATCGAACACAAAGTAATCCGGTGTCCTGAAAACCTGCTCGTAAATATCCTTCTTTATGCCGGTGTCTGTACGGGCTGTGCTTGGCGACATCAGCTCCACAATCACATCCGGGTAGCGACCGCCCTCGGCCCACACAACCCAACCCTGTCGTTGTTTTGTCCCATCCACATTCAGCACGACAAAGAAATCTGGCCCTCGGAAGTCTTGGTTGCGAACTTGGTCGCTGCTGTAGTAAAGAAACATATTCCCGCCCGTAAAGAAGTCATTGCGGTCAGCCCAAGCTTGCTGCACTGACCGGATCAGGGCGTTCATCGCGATGCGGTGCCGGTTGCTCTCCAAGGGTTCTCCATCGTCAAAAATTAAGTCCGCCGGCGGCATGGGGGGTTCCCATTGCTTGTCCACGACGGGTTCGGGGCTTGTCCCAGCAGTCAGCTCAACGGACATTTTCTCAGCTCCCTACTTCTGGAAGTTCTAGGTTACAGACGATTTTAACCAACCCTAACGCCCCACCGGCACCCGAAGCGTGCGGCTTTGGGCGTGCCGGTGCGCCCACAACAGCCCTTCCCCTAAACAGTATCCGGATCTACCCCCATCGCCCGCAACCGGGCGGCGAGACGTTCAGCTCGCTGACGTTCCCGCTCAGCCTGCTGCTGCGCAGCTTCATCCGGTAACAGCACCAGATTGCCCTCTCGGTCGTAAAACCGCAACCACACCGCCGTCTCCCGATCTATCGTCCCCTCCCAGGTTCCCAGCCAGAAGCCCAGCCTCTCGCACCACAGCCACCCCCGCTCATCCGCCACCAAGGGCTGATAGCCGTGGGAACTATCCAAATGCCACCCCTGTAAGGAATTCGGCTCAAACGGGTCAAACACAAAATAGTCGGCTGTCTTGAAAACCCGCTCGTAAATATCCTTCTTTCTGCCGGTGTCTGTACGGGCTGTGCTTGGGGACATCAGCTCCACAATCACATCCGGATAGCGACCGCCCTCTTCCCACACCACCCAACCCTGTCGTTCCTTTGTCCCATCCACATCCAGCACGACAAAGAAATCTGGCCCTCGGAAGTCTTGGTTGCGAACTTGGTCGCTGCTGTAGTAAATGAACATATTCCCGCCCGTAAAGAAATCATTGCGGTCAGCCCAAGCGTGCTGCACTGACCGGATCAGGGCGTTCATCGCAATGCGGTGCCGGTTGCTCTCCAAGGGTTCACCATCATCAAATATTAAGTCCGCCGGCGGCATGGGAGGTTCCCATTCCTTGTCCACGGCGGGTTCGGGGCTTGTCCCAGCAGTCAGCTCAACGGACATTTTCTCAGCTCCCTACTTCTGCAGGTTCTAGGTTAGAGACGATTTTAACCAAACCGGCAGCCCCCCTGGCCCCTTGCGTGCCGCTCCCACCGGCCACCCCCCACCCTCCGATAAGTAAAACTTATCTATCCCATCAGAACAAATGTTGGTTCACCCCCTTTACAAACCTTAACAGGCTGGTTAAGATAGTAGACATAATACGAACCTCGAAAATTCAATAGCACTCATAAACACATGACCACCACCTTACAGCGCCGTGAAAGCGCCAACGTCTGGGAACGGTTCTGCAGCTGGGTCACCAGCACCGAAAACCGCATTTATGTCGGCTGGTTCGGTGTTCTGATGATCCCCACCCTGCTCACCGCCACCATCTGCTACATCATCGCCTTCGTTGCAGCTCCCCCAGTGGACATCGATGGCATCCGCGAGCCGGTCGCAGGTTCTCTGCTCTATGGCAACAACATCATCAGTGGTGCGGTTGTCCCCTCGTCGAACGCTATCGGTCTGCACTTCTACCCGATTTGGGAAGCGGCTTCTCTGGATGAGTGGCTGTACAATGGTGGCCCGTACCAGTTGGTGATTTTCCACTTCCTGATCGGCGTCTTCTGCTACATGGGTCGTGAGTGGGAACTCAGCTACCGCTTGGGTATGCGTCCTTGGATCTGCGTTGCTTACAGCGCTCCGGTTGCTGCAGCCACCGCAGTCTTCCTGATCTACCCGATCGGCCAAGGTTCTTTCTCTGACGGTATGCCTCTGGGTATCAGCGGAACTTTCAACTTCATGTTGGTGTTCCAAGCTGAGCACAACATCCTGATGCACCCGTTCCACATGCTCGGTGTTGCCGGTGTGTTCGGCGGTAGCTTGTTCTCCGCGATGCACGGTTCTCTGGTGACTTCTTCTCTGGTTCGCGAAACCACCGAAACCGAGTCTCAAAACTACGGTTACAAGTTCGGTCAAGAAGAAGAAACCTACAACATCGTTGCAGCTCACGGCTACTTCGGTCGCCTGATTTTCCAATACGCTTCGTTCAACAACAGCCGTTCCTTGCACTTCTTCTTGGGTGCTTGGCCGGTGATCGGCATCTGGTTTACCGCTCTGGGTGTCTCCACGATGGCGTTCAACCTGAACGGTTTCAACTTCAACCAGTCGGTGATTGACAGCCAAGGTCGCGTTATCAACACTTGGGCTGATGTGATCAACCGCGCCAACCTGGGTATGGAAGTGATGCACGAGCGCAACGCTCACAACTTCCCCCTCGACTTGGCTAGCGTTGAAGCTCCCGCTATCAAGGGCTAAGTTTTCCCCCCCCCCAGAGACGCGACATGTCGCGTCTCTACAGCAATCAAAAGCGCTCTCCGAAACGGGGGGCGCTTTTTGTTTTGCTTCGCTTTTTCTAATTGTTAATTTGTAATTTAAAAGTCATTTGGACTTGCCCCCAGATTGTGGAAGGCGGTGATGGGAGCGCGGGAACATGCAGTTTCCAAAATTTAACAAAATTAAAAATAAATATCATAAATAGTGTTATAATCTCAGCTTATTAATTAGAATCAGGAGCCTGCAATGGGCCGTTACGACAATCTCAAAAAAATTCAGCAAATGCACCCGGTTAAAGACCATTCGGAAATCGTCAAAATCATGGTCAGCTATGAGTTTCCTTGGGATTTCCAGCGAAGTCAGATAGAAATGGCGTTTGTTCGCTTTTTTGCCGGCCCCCGGATGGCGGGTCTGGTTGCTAAGCGCGGTTACGCACAGGCACACCCCCAGAAACGTTATGATGATACTTCAATTCTTCTCTACGAGATGATTAAGCACGGCTATGACAGCGAACAGGGGCGTGTTTGCATTGAGCGGATGAATTACATTCACGGCCACTTCCCCATTAATAACGACGACTTTGTTTATATCACATCAGTCCTGATTTTGGAGCCGGTTGAATGGAACGCACGTTTTGGCTGGCGGCCTATGTGTGAAAATGAACTTCAGGCGTGGGGGCAATTTTGGGTGGAAATTAGCAAGCGAATGAACATGAAGAACCTTCCCGAAACTCTGGAAGGTATGAAACGCTTTAAAACGGAATATGAAGATAAATACGTCTACAATTCAACCTCTACGAAAGAATTGGGCCAGGTGTTTGTAGATTTGATTTCCAGCTGGTTTCCCCTGGTTCCAAAGCCGGTTGTTGACGTGGCTTTCCGTTGCCTGTTAGACGACAAATCACTCAAGGCATTTGAAATGCAGGCACCACCGCTCGCTCTCAAGAAATTGGTAGAATTTGGCCTGCGGGCGAGGGCTGCGCTGCTCAGCTTCTTGCCGGCACGCACGACCTCGGGGCTGTTTGTCGATAGCCCTTCCCGCTCTTATCCGAATAATGATTACGAGATTACAAAAGTTGGCCCGCCCGACGATAACTTGAAGCAAAAGATTACTTTATGAAGCGGTAATTTATAATAACAAGTCCCGGACAATCGCTGGTGGTAGGGGCCGGTTTGTTGCAACTCTTGGCCCTCCCCAGAAATATCTCTGCTGAACCGGACTCTACCTCTCTAGAGAGCCGGTTTTCCGCAGCTTTTCCCAGCTTCCGGGCACCACCGGCACCTTCAACTTGACGCTCGTCTTGCAAGCTGAGCACAAAACCCCAGTGCGCGGCTTGCAGAGGCTGGGTGTTAGCTTGCATCCGGTTGCATCAATTATATATATAAAGGTGTTGCAGGGGCGGGCTCACCCCAAATATCTGCCGGTGGCAAATATTATCTGTACCCAGTAGGGGCGGCTCCCTACCCGACAATTTCGATTCCCCAGGTAATTATATTACTGAAGTGTTCACCGGCAGCCTCTGTAGATTCACGCACGGTTTTCTGATGACGTTTTCTCTGGTGCGTGAAATCACCGAATCGAATCGCAAAAGCGCTCTGCAGGTAGGGGCGGGTTTATTCAGCATATCTGCTGGCAGGAAAGGATATCTGTAAACCGGCCCCTACAGTAATAGCCGGCTCACCCGAACTATCTTCAAGAAACTTTGACGAGCTGTTTACCCGTCTCTCCTGTGGGGAGAGCCGGCTAAAATTTAGGTTGCCGGCCCCGGCATGAGCCAAGTTTTCCCACCCTCAGTTAATTTTTGTTAAAAAATATACAAATCGTACCTGAGGCAGGAGAAAATATGCTAAAGAAGAAAAAAGGTGAGCTTAAGGGATATGTCCACATTGACCAAGAACCGATGTCAGAAACCGCGCTGTCTGTTGCCAAATCAATGTTGGCCAATTAGCATTATTAACGAAATCCCAGACGTGGTGCGTTCAGCAGACATTATAACCTATCAAACGCTGTATGTCAACGGTGCGGCTGAGAAAATTTATGGCAGGCCGGTTGAAGAATTTTATCAGAATTCGCAGCTGTGGGTGGAGGTGATTCACCCAGTAGAGCGCGAGCGGGTGAAGCACTCCCTCTCTGTATTGTTCCAGTCGGGAGCCTTAGAGACACAGTACCACATTTTCAGGCCATCTGGCGAGATGCGCCTGATTCGGAATAAAAGCTGGCTAGTCCGAGATGAAAAGGGCAATCCCCTGCGCATCGACAGTATTGATACCGACATCACCGAGCAGCAGGTGAGCGAGACTTACTGGCCAAAGCTAGAAGCCAATGGGCCGGCTGTCAGCTATCAACTCATTCGGCATGCCGGTGGCGAGGAGGAATTTTCTTATATTAGCCCTAGCTGCAGGGAAGTCTGTGAGTTAGAGCCAGCGGAAATACAGGATAATATAACTTTGATGTGGGCGCTGGTGCATCCAGAAGACCGGCACGCCTTTATTGGTTCTGTCGCCGCATCCGAGAAAACACTGCAAACCTGGAAACAGGAGTGGCGGCAGATTACACCTTCCGGAAAAGTTAAGTGGTTGTGCGGAATCGCTCAGCCGCAACGACAAGCGAATGGAGATGTCATCTGGGATGGCTTATTCGCAGACATCACGGAAGAAAAACAGGCGGGTGAATTTCCGTCCTACAAAGAAAACTTAAAAAACCAGGTGCTAGCAGCAGAAGGAGTGTCGCCACAGGAAACAGGCAGTTTTTGGCCATACGACAGCGAACTGGAGCAACTTTTTAATTTATCCCTGGCGCTGCTGTGTGTCGCGGGGACAGACGGTTATTTCAAGCGGTTGAACCCAGCCTGGGAGAAAACTCTGGGTTACACCGCTGATGAAATGCTTTCGTTTCCCTTTTTAGACTTGGTGCATCCCGATGATGTGGGGTCAACCTTAGCCGAAATGGAGGGGCTGGCTCGGGGCAGCAAAGTTTTATGTTTTGAAAATCGCTATCGCTGCAAAGATGGCTCCTATAAATGGTTAGCTTGGGCGAGCGTGCCGGTTGTGGAGTCGGGACTGATTTATGCGGTGGCTCGCGACATCACGGATCGCAAGCAGCTGGAAGCGCAGCGGGATGAATTAATCGCCTCACTGCAAGAAAGTCGGGAGCTGTATCGCTCTGCGATCGCAGCTTTGGCAGAAGGAATTGTCATGCAAGAAGCGTCGGGAGCGCTCCGCGCCTGCAATGAAAGTGCCGAGCAAATGATAGGAGGGACTTGGGGAGCCGGCACAGCGGAACCCTGGCGTGCGATTCGAGAAGACGGATCTCCTTTCCCCACGGAAGAACAGCCGGTTGCTGTCACTTTGCGGACGGGCGAGCCCCGCACTGCGGTTGTGGTAGCTCACAAGCAAGATGGCACCCTAACCTGGATGTTGGTGAATTCCCAACCGCTGTTTTCTCCTGAAGAAACAGCCCCTTATGCAGCTGTGGCTTCGCTCACAGATATCACCCAACTCAAACAGGTAGAAAAAGCGTTGCAGGCGAGTCAGCGCCGGTATCAAACCTTGGCCGACTTGTCGCCGGTTGGCATTTTCCACACGGATGCGCAAGGAACTTGCACTTATGTCAATCAGCGCTGGTGCGAAATTGCCGGACTGTCCTTGGAAGCGGCTCGCGGAACGGGTTGGGGGCAAACTTTACATGCAGACGATCGGGAGCGCGTGTCGAGCGAATGGTATCGTTCCGCTTGCAATAACCTGCCGTTTAAGTGTGAGTATCGCTTTGTGCGTCCCGACGGCACAGCCAGCTGGGTTATCGGTCAAGCTTCGGCAGAAATTGGGGAAAAGGGAGAAGTTATTGGCTATATTGGCACAATTACGGATATCAGCGACCGCAAGCGGGCGGAACTGGAACAGCAAAAGTTTGTCACGCTCGTGCAAACCAGTTCCGATTTTATTGCTATTACTTCTCTGGATGGGCAGCCCCTTTTTGTGAATGCTGCTGGACTGCAGCTCGTGGGACTGGGCAGCGAAAGCGTTGCCAAAACTAACGGCATCCTCGACTTCTTCATGCCAGAAGACCGGCTGCCGGTACAAACTCAGATTATCCCTGCCTGCATTCAGCAAGGATTGTGGCGAGGTGAGTTTCGATTCCGGCATTTTGAAACCGGTGAGGCTATTCCAGTTGACTGTAACCTATTTACAGTCAGCAACCCAGAAACCGGCGAACCGATAGGGTTGGCTACTGTTACCCGCGACATTACAGAGCGCAAACTGGCAGAGGCTGCCTTGCAGCAAGCCTTAGAGTCACAGCAGCGAACGTCCAACCTGCTGCGAAGTGTGATTGATACCACCGGCGACTGGATTTTTGCTAAAGATACCGACTTCCGGTATATCTTGGTAAACCGAGCAATGGCTGATGGCTTGGGGATTGCGCCAGAAGAGACTCTCGGCAAAAATGATTTAGAATTGGGATTCCCCGAGGAACTGGTATTTGGCAATCCCGCCAAAAATATCCGGGGATACCGCAACGACGACCTCTTGGTGCTGGCGGGCCAGACGCTTGAAAACCACCACGATTTTGCCAAGGATGCCTCGGGCGCACTGCGCATCTTCGACACGAGGAAAACTCCTTTACGCGACAGGGACGGGAAAATTTTTGGGGTGCTGGGGTGCTCGCACGAAATCACTCAGCTCAAACAGGCAGAAGAAGCTTTGCGGCAATCTGAAGCAGCATTCCGAAAGCTGGCCCAGCGGGAAGCCCTGCTCAATCGCCTCGCCAGTGAAATCCGCAAATCTCTCAACCTCGACACGATTCTGGAAACCGCTGTCCAAGAAATTCGCAATTTGTTACAAATCGACCGCTGTCATTTTGCTTGGTATCACCCCTCGCCTCCCCTCTGGGAAGTGGTTAAGGAAGCTAAATCGGATAACTTGCCCAGCCAAATTATTGTTTACCCCTGTATAGACGAAAGCCTTTTGACTGAGCGGCTCCTGCGCCTGGAACCCATCCCCATAGACTGCGTGGATAATTTACAGGATATAACAGCGCGTAAAATCTACCATGTGCTGGGCTATGCTTCCCTATTACTTATCCCTATGGCGGCCAGATTTGACAGTTTTGGTGTGGTGTTCTGCTGCCACAGCACTTACAGGCACTGGACTGCTTATGAGGTAGAATTGCTGCAAGCGGTGTCGGTGCAGCTGGCGATTGCTGTCACCCAAGCCCAGCTCTACAATCAAGCTTGCCAGTCCGCCGAAATGGCTGCGGCTAAGAGTAAAAAGTTAGAATCGGCTCTGCGGGAATTGCGACAAACCCAAGCGAATCTCGTTCACGCTGAAAAAATGTCCTCCTTAGGGCAAATGGTTGCCGGTGTCGCTCACGAAATCAACAACCCTGTTAACTTCATCTATGGCAATCTCACTTACGCCCGCGAGTACATCTCGGCTCTCTTAGGACTGCTGAAGCTTTATGGAGAAGCTTATCCCAATCCCGCCCCTGAAATTCAGGATGAAATAGATGCCAGTGAGCTAGATTTTATTGCAGCAGATTTGCCAAAGATGCTGGACTCTATGACAGTCGGAGCCGAAAGGATTCGGGAGATTGTGCAGTCCCTGCGAATTTTCTCGCGCCTGGATGAAGCCGAAATGAAAGAAGTCAATCTCCATGACAATCTCGACAGCACTCTGATGATTTTGCAGCACCGGCTGAAAGCCCGGTCTGACCGTCCGGAAATCCGGGTGATTAAAGACTATGGCAATCTGCCCCCAGTAGAATGTTACGCGGGACAGCTCAATCAAGTGTTTATGAATATCGTCGCCAATGGGATTGATGCCATAGAAGAGGCGCAGAAGCCTTATGACATCAGGGATGGGATACCGCCCGACTTGCCGGTGGCCAATACGGGCCAGGGGAGCCGGTGCGCATCTGCGGCTGTGGTGGAATGCCACAGCCTCGCCCAGTGCCCAATCCCCACAATTTCGATCGCTACATCTGTCCTTGACTCAAACCGCGTGCAAATTCGCATTTCTGACACCGGCACCGGCATGCGGTCTGAGGTGATTGAGAAAATCTTTGACCCCTTCTACACGACAAAGCCGGTCGGCTCGGGAACGGGACTGGGGCTCTCTATCAGTTACCAAATTGTGGTAGAAAAACATGGCGGGCGCTTGCGCTGTGTCTCCGCGAGGGGCAAAGGAACTGAGTTTATTATTGAAATTCCCCTCCGACAGATGGCCTATACTAGGAAAATGGCCCTACAATGAGATTTGTGGGGTGCGTTCTTGGGGAACGCTACTAAACTCCAGTAGGGTGCGTTCCCCCAAGGGGAACGCACCCTACTAAACTCCAGAACGCCAGCGCAATTAACCCCATGTGTTGCGCTCTCAACGATAGAACTGGGAAATTGGCCCTCGGGATGCTTTGCTCGCTAGCCACAAGCATTGAACAGCAGCATTGTAACCGGCTCTGTCCTTTTGCTGCCAGTACAGCACGGCGGCTTGCTGCAAATCTTTAACCGCTGGCTGGCGCTGACCCAGTTGCGTCCTCGCCTGTCCGCGCAGCAGATAGCCTTCCGCTAACTCCGGATCGAGGTCAAGAGCTCTGTTCGCCTGGAAGACGGCATTTTGATAATCTTTCACCGCAAAGGCGTTTCGCGCCAACTTCACAAAGTCATTCGCTTCTACGGTTTCCACCTCCACCTCCACCCGCACCGGCACCGGCTGCTTCTGGGTGGTTTGCGCGAATGCCGTCACCGGCGCTACACTCAGCGCTGCAGCGGCGATCCCTAAAATCGCTATGGTTCTGCGAATCCAGTTCATTTTCTTTCTCCTTCTCTTTTCAAACCGCTTCAGCCGGCTCTCTTTTCTCCGGTTGAAAACTGGTTTTTTAGGTTTCCTGACACAAAGCTGAAAGCTTTATCCGCCTTATATTTCAGCTGCGAAACTTCAATCCCAAATCCCAAACCCAAAACCTGTCTCGCGCTTCAGGGGAGCACTGAAAGCAAATGCTGCTGGTGCAATCAGCTCCCGTCAAAATTTCCTCAATTCAGTCGCGCCAATTTTTCTGGCAATCAAATCTTATCGTGGGAGCCATAGGCCCTAGAGTCCGGCTCGCTGTCCTCCGGGACGCCCGGGAAGCGTTTGGCGTTAGTGCCGGTGTGAGTGCCGCCGGTCGGGAGAGTCGCGCTGCGCCCACCCGCCATCGTAGCGCTCACTATCATTATAGCACCGGCCTGTTTGCAGAAGCTCTTCTAGATACATCCCTAACCTCCTTACGCTTCAGTCGCTGCTTGCAATTCAAAGCGACGGTATCGTTTCCCAAACCCCCTATGTTTTCTATTATGCTACTTTTCCAGCCTTTTGCGCAACCGTGACCGGCTCTTTTGACGTGATAAATTTAGTGGCGCTGTGTGAGCGCTGCACTTGACTTTTTTCCCGCCACCTGCTAGCGTTCGGGGAGCTGCATTTTACAAGCTTGTTTACAACCTTGACAATTGAACCCTTTTGGTTATGCCGTCGCAGCGCTCGCCGGTGGGGGAAGAATAGCGGCCATTTTTTGTTAAGGAATGTAACCTGCGCAGGGACAGGCGGCGTAGGTGTGCACAGGCGAGACGCCTGTGCCTACGGCATCCGGGCGTAGGACAGGCGTCCCGCCTGTCCCTACCGGCGTCCCGCCTGTCCCAAAAATCTGAAAACAAGGAAAAAGGCTATCATTCAAAGAACCTCAAGAGTGCGCAGGCGATTGATAGCAGCAGCCAGCTCAAACCGGCGAAACATGGCCAAATCGCCCTGGGGGAACGGCGTCAGAATATCCAGCCCCTGGGACTCAATATCGGCCATCACCGTATCGAGAATCTCCGCCAGAGTGCGCCGGCTGTCCACATAGTGCTGCTTGGCGTAAACCATCGCTTCCGCAATCGCCCGCAATTGCCCCACATCCACAATCTGCCCCACAGCCGACAAGTCAATATCTTCCGTTCCGAACACCACCTCACCCACATCGCGCACCTTCAACTTGACGTGTCGCTGTCCCCGACTGGGGTTAATACTTTCCGGCACCGGCACGCGCCCGGCGATCCGCCCAAACTGCAGCCCCCCTTCCGAAACCCGCCCCGTGCGGCACTCCCGGGCAATGGCCCGGGCTAGCTCTGTCACTTCCTGCGGCTGGAAATTCTCGATCGCAATCACCGTATCCGCCACATCGAAATAGTCACCGCTGCCGCCCATCACCAGAATCGTCGAGACACCGGCATCCTGATAAAGCGAGCGCACCTTATCAATAAACGGCGAGATCGGTTCCTTCTCTTTAGCAACCAGCAGCTGCATGCGCCGGTCGCGAATCATAAAATTAGTCGCCGCCGTGTCCTCATCGACCAGCAGCAAGCCAGCGCCCGCCTCCAGCGCCTCCATAATATTCGCGGCTTGCGACGTACTCCCGCTGGCATTCGTCGTAGAAAACTCTGTCGCAGATCGGCCCTGAGGCAGATGACTGATAAACGGTGAAATATCCACACCGGCAACCCCTCGCCCGTCCTCAGCGCGAATCTTCACCGCCTCCTTTTGCGTCACCGCAAATTCCCGCCCATCTCCGGGAATGTGATTGTAAACCCCCAACTCAATCGCGCTCAGCAACGTAGATTTGCCGTGATAGCCGCCGCCGACAATTAAAGTCACCCCCGCCGGCACACCCATGCCGGCAATCAAACCCCGATTCGGGCAGGTAAATTCCACCCGCAGTGCCGGTGGGGATTGAAACGGCACAGCGTCCGGTGCCGGTCGCCAATCGACGCCGGTGCGCCGGGGTAAAATCGCTCCATCGGCAATAAACGCCACCAGCCCTCGCGCCGGCAGCATTTGCCGCAAGCAGTCCGCATCTTCCACAGTTTCAACGTGGCGCAGAATTTCCGCAGCGTTGAGCCGGCTGTATTTGAGAGACTTGTCAACAATTTGCGGGAGATCGTCGCAGAGCAATTCAGCCGCTTGTCGCCCCAAAATGCGCCGCCCGTCAGCCGGCAGTCCAGCGACAAAGCGCACCTCGACAAATTCATCATTAATGAATGCAGATGTGCGTTCGAGAACTTCCTGACCGAGCTGTGCGATTGCAATTAAGCCGCTGTTGCCGGTGCCGCGCCGGCTGCCGGGGTCCCGCGCCGCGCGGTCGAACTGGCGAGTCAGGTAATCGAGCAGCGCGATTTCCCGGCTGCGCGAGCGATACAGATCGCGGGGGGTGCCGGCAACACTCTGCGGCAAAAGCACCCGCAACTTGCTGGGGGCGGCGTAGGGATCTCCCTGCACATAATCGACAATCAGGGTGAAGTCAGGAAATTGGTAGGTTCCCTGAATATCTTTGTAAGCTTTGTAGCCGCGACTGTCGAGTTGCAGCAGCCGGTTGCGCAGGCTCTCTGAGTTGGCAATCATAAGTAGATGGACATCAATAAACAGCAAGGAAGCCGTATCGCAACAGCGCCCCAAACGGAGGAGAGAGCTCCTGCGGCGTTCTCGGCTTCCTACCACCCCCAAGAGTAAGCGCTCGCATCCCTTACTGCCAACCTGGAGAGCCGGTGTTGCGTTCTTCTTATGGGCCTGCCCCTGCGGCCAGCCGGCCCAAATTTTGCTGCCACCGCGCTCCCTGGAAGCCGGTTCGTGCTATTATTTAACCTGCGATCCAGTATTTGAGTGAGCGGCAACGTACTGTTCAAAGAACTGCTTCATTTGGGGATTGGCATCACAGTTGAAGCCAACTTGATGCGCCAGATCGAACACTCGCTGTGGCGTCATTCCCTCGCGGGTTGCCACATTCATAAATGCCATCACACCGGCACGCATGCCACTGGCGCAGTGGATGAGAGCCGGTTTCGGGAGCTGGTCAATTTGCTGCAAGACTTTGCCGGTCAGTTCATCGTTCATTTCGCTTGGCTTGACGGGAATATTGACATACTGCAAGCCCAGGGCTTCAGCAAGCTGTCCCTCGTCGCTGAGAAATCCCCCCTCATCAGGCGAGCGGAGGTTCAGCACTGATTTGTAGCCTTCCTCAGCTGCTTGCTGCAACTGCTCTGGCGTCAGCTGTCCCGCTACGGTTAGCTGCTCGTTAATCTTCTTGACGTTTTCCACGATCTATCCTTTCGCGTGAGTGGACATAAAGGGAGCATCCCGCTCCATGCATGCTCTGCCGAAATCAATGCGATAGTGATTTCAGCAGGCGGCAGGAGGTGAATATTTTTAGGCCAAGCAATCCCGGCAACGGGATTGAAACAAGCCGCACCGGCACGTCGCCCCAGCTCGAAGCGGCGGAAGCGCCTGCCGCCAATCACCCCCCGCCACCAGGAAGGGCGGCGCACCCCCTTTGTTTTGATAGATTGATTATATGCCAATATAGAAATATGGTAGTGCTAGGGGCGGGTAGGGTGCGTTCCCCCCTGGGGAACGCACCCTACTTTGGTGTCCCGGCGCAGGACAGTTGAGAGATTGACCGGCAGCGAATATTCTGGGATCAGGCGACACCGGCACCGGTGGTTGGCTGAGCCGGCAGAGGCGCTTGGAAGCCCAGGCGCTCGCGGTAGAGATCGGCCAAGCGCCGCTCGCACTGCGCCAAATCCTGTTCAATTTCGGTGAAAATCGCCGCAGAAGCGAGATCGGTGTGCGTGACGCGCAGGTGGAAAGAATCCACCACGCCGGTCTGGATATCGCCCAGAGCCCGCCGCAGAATCTCCATTTCATCGCTCGGCTGGAACAAGCTGATCAGCGAGCCATAAGCGCCCGCCGCCGCCGCCGGCAAGGAAATCGCCGCGCCCAAGCTCCGCAGGCGCTCCTCCAGCAGCTGAGCGTGACGCTGCTTGGTTTCGCAAATGTCGAACAGCAGCAAGCGCAGCGCCAAATCGTGCGCCCGGCGCGCGTACTGCTCAAACTCTTGCAGGGTGTAGCGCTCGCCGGCAAGCGCCTTGTTGAGACCCTCTATAATCTCGCTCTGTGTGGAGCCGCCCCAGGCTTCCGCCAGCCGCCACCATTCCGCCGTGCGATCGCTCTCATCGGGTAGCGACACCCCAGGAACCCTCAGTCCCAAGCGTTTGAGGATTGCGGTTGTGAAAATCGCCACATCTGACGGCTGTCGCGAAGTGATCAGATCGCCGTCAATCACCACCGGCTCATCAATATATTGACAGCCGGCATTTTCCATATCCTTGCGGACAGATACAAAGCCGGTGGCGCGTTTGCCTTTCAGCGAGTCCGTTTCAATCAGCAACTGCGGTCCGTGACAAATAGCAGCCACCAGTTTGCCCAGCTGCAAAGCGTGGCGGACAAATTCCACCGTATTGCGGTTGCACCGCATCGTATCGGGAGCCGTACCGCCCGGGACAATCACAGCATCAAAATCCCCAGCACGCGCTTCCGCCGTCGTTCCGTCCGGTTTAATAGAAACTTTCCCCTGCTTTCCCCGGTACTCCTCATTCATGCGGGAGCCGAGCACAGTGACTTTGGCTGCAGCTTGACGCAGCGCCGTATAAGGGACTTGAAACTCGAAATCCTCAAAACCGTTTTCAACTAGGATAGCAACTCGTTTCGGTGCCGGGTGCAAATTTGTTCCCATTTTATTTCCTCCTTGCTTTTGTTTTCCAACTGAACGCGCCGGCCTCTCTCGCTCACGGGCTTCTGCCTTACTCCAGGAGGGCAGATGAGGGCTGCAGAAATAGCTCCTTTGAACCTAGTTATAGCG
Organism: Oscillatoria princeps RMCB-10; assembly: GCA_019359235.1. Taxonomy (GTDB): domain Bacteria; phylum Cyanobacteriota; class Cyanobacteriia; order Cyanobacteriales; family Oscillatoriaceae; genus Oscillatoria; species Oscillatoria princeps. The sequence continues at coordinate 137,252 of JAHHHT010000005.1, read as the reverse complement.
GTTTGCACTTGCGTGGGGTACAGTTTGATAGCGAAGCGGGACGCGATAGCGTCCTTCCCCCCCTAGCCGGGGCGGTCGTGCCGCACCGCCCCTATCCCCCCAAGGGGGGGAAGAAGTGAGCCCCCCTTTTTAAGGGGGGTTTGGGGGTATCTAATATCTGTACCTCACTTATTTGCAATCTGCTATATCTCCCCTGATTCCGAAAGTATTATACGCCAGTCAGGAGGCATATCCTCCTGACCGGCATCTCCTAGAAAGCAGCAGCGCACCTAGAAATAAAGAATCTCAGCGCAAAAAACGCCTCAGTACACAAATACCGTACCGTTCTTCTCAACACTTAAGGCGTTTTTGTCAGCCCCTAAATCCGTTGTTTCATTGAACGTCAGCTCTAAAACACCGGGACGCGCAACATAGGGCTGAGCCTGTAGCAACCCGCCCCTCGGACGCTGGAAGGTGACGTTTACCGGCGCTTTTAGGTCGAGCAGCGTCACCTGAGAGTGGGCCTGCAGCGTGCGCGGTTTGGTATCCCCAATCACCTGATAGGTAATCGGATCGCCAGTGTCATTCATCAGTTTGATATCCAGCTGGCCCGCCACCGGCTCGATGCGGGCCAAAGGGGAGTTTTGCTGCTCTGGCAGCGGTATTGTTCTGGTCAGATGCAGCGTCTGGGGGTGATTCAGCTGGGCAAAGCCGGCCAGGGGAATGGCTGGGATTGCCATAAGCAAGCTCCCACCAATAGCTCCTACTAACCCAGCCTTTTTCTGGAAGACCTTCTTGAGGTAATTCATAATATATAGCTCCTGATTCAAAATTGGTTAGCGAGGGCTGCTGAGTTGAGAGGTGAGGAATTATAGCGGCTCTCCGCTGGATGAAGTGCGCCCGATAAACCCGGTTTATTAAAGAAACCTGGTTTCTCAGTCACTCACTACTATGAGAGACGCTATATACCAATTTTCGGTAATTTTGCCACAGAGGTTGCAAGCGATCCTCCTTAAAAAAGGGGCTGCGGGAGAGCAACTGTTTGAGTGACAAATAAAATTGGGATTAGGGAGGGAGGAACTGCCGGCAAAAAGGCAAAAAGTAAGAAGCTTTTTTTGCCTTCGCACCCAACCCCAGAAGGGATATCTGTATCCCAACATTTCCCCTGACGCACCTTCAGGATGGCGGTTCCCTGAGGAAATCCGCAATTCCTGCGGGTGATTCCTCACCCCTAACTTTTCAACCCGATTGGTATGGACTGTCGCCACTCGGACCAATCACGCCAATTTTGTGCCGGAAAGTCAGTTCTCCGCCAAGCCAGCCGGTAATGCCCAGCAGCGCCCCAACTATGACAGAAATCGTCAACCCCCAGGGCAATATCGCCGTGGCTGAATCTCCCAGCCGCATCAGGAAGTTGATCGAGCTGAGCAGCATAACCAGCACATTGCCCCCCATGTGGAGCCAGCCAGCGCTGCGATCGCGAACTCTTTTAATTTTCAGGAAGTCCATAAAGCCGCTGATAGCCGCCAAGACGCCAGTGAGCAAGCCAACGCCAATTAGCCAAACCGAGCCTCTCGCCCAGAAGGGATCTTTTGTCAGCCAGTAGCCGAGATCGCTTCCCAGCGCTCCGGTGAGAAAGGCTATCGGGAAAAGGACGATAGCGGGATGGAGGGGGTGCCCGACGATCGCGACTTTACTGGGGATGCCGGTGTCGCGATACTCGTTCTCATCCGTTTCAATCACGGGTGGGATATTGGGGTAGGGAACTGTATTTTTATCTTTCGTCTCCATAATTTATACCTGTCACAATTGGCTCTCGATTTGCAATAATGAAAAGTGGCAGCGCCCTGCAGGCGGGATACAGGATGTGGGCTATCCTCTCCTGACGTTGCAGGGAGTATCCCATTTTTGTAATCCCCTCACCCCCAACCCCTCTCCCACTTGGGGTGAGGGGAGAATTCTTTATTTTTCCCCCGCCCTGGTAGAGGGGGGTTAGGGGGGGTGAGGGTGACAATCTTTGCAAAAATGGGATACTCCTGCTGGAAATTGCCGAATGCGCCTACCACCAAACCCGATTGCCGTGTTCGTCCATCCGAGCTTGCCTGATTGCGTCAGAGATTTCCTCAGCATCCTTCACGTGGTGGAGAGCTTTCTTTTCTCCGTCAGGATATTCCACAATGAAGTAAGTCGGGACTTTCAGGTGGTCGCCGGTGATATCGGGAGCGTCCACCGCCAGCTGGTTCGCTTTTTCTTCGATGGTTTGCGGTTCATCGGCAATCCGGTCGCCCGGATTGGTGGTGCGTTTCGCTTTTTTTTCTTCGGACTCGCTCATACAACCTCCTCCAGGTTGACCCCCGCAGAAATCATTAGCCAAAGCTCTCCGCTAAGGGCTTATTAATCGATTGTTATTCCTCCCACATCGCCTAAGTTCTCCCGGCAAAAAGCTGCTAATTTCCTGAAATTTTCTAGATAAATAGCGTCTTTAGTTACTGAAAACACCGCCTTAATGACGGCTTCGGGAGCGACTCTGCTGGCAAACCCGGCTTTTTGGCGAATCCGAAATAGAAAAGTATCCGGTTCCGTCTGGTAGGCGGGTCGAAGCCGGTGGAAGAAACGAACCAAGGGATTAGTATCTTTCCACAAATAAGCTATCTGATAGTGCGGCGGTTTGTCATCCGCCTGCAGCATTACTTTCTGCAGGCAAGCCGGCAACCCGATCGGACGCCTCCAGTGGCATCAGCTCGCGCACCGTGCGAAACACCGCCTCGGCGCTCTCCCTGGCGTCGGAGATATCCTCCAGCTCACCGGCAACCCTGACTTTTTCCAAAAACGGCATGTTTTCGGGGGCAGTCGGGACAGTTTGCCCTGGACTAAGAGAGGTATAAAAATTCGCTTTCATTTTCTGTGATTAAAATTGATTAGCAACAGCAACATCTGTCAGTCGCGGGGCAAAATTTAGAGACTGGCTGTAAATAAATTAGTAAGGGTTCCGGGGCAAGGAACCGGGTTTTCGTGCTGCAGTCACTCACAGTTTCGTCCGGAGATAACAGCAAACCCGGTTTCTGGCAGCCCTGACTATTTCTTTAGAAACAATCTCTTAGAAGCGGGCTGGTAATTACCGTTTAGCGATGATATAAACGGCATGAATTATTCCTGGAAAGTACCCCAGAAGAGTCAAGATGACATTGATCCAAAAGTCTTTGCCCAACCCCACCTGCAAGAACACCCCCAGAGGCGGAATAAAAATGGCGGCGATGATGCGGACAAGATCCATAAAATTCTCCTTTCAAAATAAACAGCCTCATAATAACATGCCGGCCAGCCTCGATTGGGTTTCTTACCGGGATGCAAAGAAGCTGCAATTGTCTTGGGCCTTTGCTCCGCCGCGACCGAACTCTTCAGAAAGGAAGCCGCCGGACAGGATAGGAGCCGCCGGCTAGCCGGCTAGCATGCTGCGGAGCATCCAGGCGGTTTTCTCGTGGACTTGCATCCTTTCGGTGAGCAGGTTGAGGGTGGGCTCGTCTTCGGAGCGCTCCACCACCGGCACCATCGAGCGGGCGGTGCGGACAACGGCTTCATGCCCCTCCACTAGCTGGCGAATCATGTTCTCTGCTGAGGGGACACCCTCGGTTTCTGGAATCACGCTCAGGCTGGAAAATTCCCGGTAGCTTCCCGGCGCAGGAAGCCCCAAAGCGCGGATGCGCTCGGCAATTTCATCTACAGCCCCAGCCAGTTCTGCATATTGCGCCTCAAAGAGCTGGTGCAGGGATGTAAACAGCGGTCCCGTAACGTTCCAGTGAAAATTATGAGTTTTTAAATAAAGAGTGTAGGTATCGGCTAGCACTCGCGACAAGCCGGCAGCAATTTCTTGGCGGCTCTCCGCGTCGATGCCGATGTTAATCTTTAAATTCGTCTGAGAGTTAATTCCTAGATTGACATGCATAAACTCACCTCCGATGTTTCTGTAGAGCTTGGCTGTATAAATTTTCATTGGCTGTTCTCGGCTTGCGGCAGCCCCGGTGCCGGCAAGGCTTGCCGGCCATCGCCTTGATTGCCCCCGCATCCGCACGAAATACTAGCCCACGGTAATCTTCATCAAACTGATTAAGCCCAGCACAGCCACTGACGCCATCACAGCCATGACTGCAGAACCAATGAGGCCGTAGGCAGACAGTCCCAGTAAATCGAACAGAAAAACGCCGACCGCCGAAACCCAAATCCCTAAAGCCAGGTTGCCGGTCAGACCTATTTCTTGACTCTTAAAACAATGATTTGCTAGCCAGCCAGCCAGGAGTCCGATGGTTAGCAGTGAGAGTGTGTTCATCTGTTTACCTTTTCACGCACTTTTTTTAGGGTGGCACGGGGAGTTTTGAAGATCGGAACAATTCTTTTGGGTGTTTTGCAGTTACGGGATCTCCCGAGCGCGGGACTATAACTCTGCCCGCCAGTCAAGTAGAATAACTGTGGGGCGGAGCGTGAATCGCAACTTCTTCTCTCCTGTGACAACTGGTCTATTTACCATTCAAATCCAAAACCTCAAGGCCGATATCCCCCTGCAGGTGGAAGTGGCCGGCACAGACTCTAAAAATGCACTCATCCTGCGGACAGAGGCTTTTTGCGGCAGTTTTTCGCCGCGCCGAGCGATAATATTTTTTTAAGTTATTTTTTATATATACAATGTAATGCTTTATGTCGGGGCGTAAGACGGCATAAGTCAAGGGCACGGCCATTTTTAAGCTTTCTTTAAGTATGTGAAGTTTAGGTAAAGTGCTAAGATCGCTTCAAGGATCTTGGACTGTCTCTCGCGCAGCGCCGGCTGGAAGGCCAGCGAGGGCACTCAAGCTCTTGGGGTGGAACGAGCCAGTCAGTTGCCAGTGCCTGTCAAGCCGCTTACAGAATGCTTCGTCCCCAGTTTTGTTCCCGAAACAAGTCTTCCTTTGTCGAGCGCCCTTCTTCAAAAAAATATGCTTTTGGAATCTACCGAAAACGCCGGCTCCCCTTCTGTGACAAAACCCCCCTTAGTTTTGGCAGTGGATGACAGTGAAGACAACTTGGGGCTGATAGGCCAAATTATTGAGCTGTTAGGCTGCTCATTCATGGGTGCCTCAGATGGCCAGACAGCTCTAGTTTTGGCAAAGCAGTCCCAGCCCGCTCTGGTACTGCTGGACATTTGCATGCCAGATGTAGACGGCATAGAAGTTGTGCGCCGCCTCAAACAAGACCCGCAGACCGCGAATATTCCCGTCGTTGCCATCACAGGATTGGCCAAAGCAGAAGACCGCGACCGGATTCTCGCCGCCGGCTGTGCTGACTGCATCACCAAGCCTTTTGTTCTGGAAAACCTAGAAGCCACCCTCTGCCGGCACCTCAATCTTCAGCCGTTTCTCTTCTAACCGGCTCGCCAGAAGAGGGAAGGCGAACTTGCGGCGGAGCGGCCAACAAAACGATAGTTACAGTCCGACCTGTCTCTAATTTGGCATTACTCAGCACCTCGATCACAGGAGTGTCCAGAACTTCTTCAATCAGCGCCTTAATTTTCGGCTCAATGAGCTGCTGAAGCTCGCCGCGAACCCGCTCCGCCAATTCCTCCTGACCGCTCTCAGCCAGAAGCAGTTCAGCTTTTGTGATAGAATTCTCTAGAACAACGGTAACTTTTTCCTCAACAAGCCGGCAGTCTATTTTGCTGGGCTGATGCCCAATTTCGGTGCGGTATAGAGCCTGAATCCGCTGCGAAATAGTGCGCTCTAGCTGTCCGCGCGTAGGAAGTGATTTGTCGCCAGTCATACGCTTTACTGCAAAGCTAATGTTTTAAAATTGCAACTTCAATCCTGAAAAAAACCCGATTTCTTCAAGAAACCGGGTTTCAGGAAAATGCAAGCCGGCAGCAGCTACAGCGCCAGCCCCAGAACGGCTAGAGCGCCGCCACCCGCCGAGGCGAGCGCAGAGACGAGCGCCGTGCCAAACAGCCACCAAGCGGCAGTTTCGGCAGCTTTGCGGGTTTCTTCCGCTTGTTGCTGAGCTTGCAGCTTCATATCTTCCAGGCGTCGCTGCGCTTCCTGCTGCAGCTGTTCCGCCCCCCGCCGAGCTGTTCTGCGCCGCCTCAATCTGGCCCACAATCCGGTTGGCGTCAGCCTCGGAGATATCCTCGCGGGAGCTGATAATCGCCACCAGCGTATCCCGATTGAGGTGGCTGAGGCGATCGCGCAGCGCTTCAAACCCCGCTTGCGGGTCAGAAAACAGCTTGCGGACATCCCGCCGGATGCCTTCGTAGTTCAGTTCGGGCCGGTTCAGGGAGTTGAGGTAGTCGCGAATCCGGGCCAAAATCCCGTCAACCAGCGAGCGGATGCGCTCCCGCACGCTCTCAATTTGCCCGACAAACTGGTCGCGCACCGAGAAGATTTGATCCGCAATCCGGTTCGCCTCTTCCTCGGAAATATCTGGCCGCCCGGACAGTGCCGCCACCACCGCCGACCGGTCGAAGTGGGAGAGGCGCTCGGCGAGACTGTGCGCGCCAACTCGCGGATCGTGCAGCAGCAGCTGGATGTCGCGCTTGATGGCTTCCGGGTTGAGTTCTTCGATGCCGGTGGAGCGCAGGTAGTCTTCGAGAGTGGATTGAAAATCCCGCACCTGTTGCTGAGCCCGCACCGCCAGCCGGCGGGGTGCCCGCGCGAAGCTGCCAATGGTTTGCTGCACGCTGTCAATAATCCGGCTGACTTCCTCCTCACTCAAGTCTTGCCGCTGGGACACCAGCTTCACCCACGTGGCCCGGTCGATGCCGGCCAAGCGGTCGCGGATGGCGGCAGCGCCCTGTTTCGGGTGCCGCAGCAGTTGAGTCAGATCCCGCTGGATGCCTTCCGGGTTGAGTTCTTCGGAGCCGGTGGAGCGCAGGTAATCTGCAATCGAGCTCACAACCCTGTCGTACTGCTCCTTCACTTGACCGGCAGCAGCTTGGGTTCCGCTGGCCACGCGCTTCCACGTCCCTTCCACGGAATCGAGAATCCCCTCGACCTGCTCGGCGCTCAGGTCTTGCCGCTGGGACAGCAGCGCCACCAGCGTGTCGCGGTCAAATTGCGCCAGCCGCCGCCGCAGCGCCCGCACGCCCGTTTGCGGGCTTTCCAGCAAGGCTTGCAAGTCGCGCTTCATCCCTTCCGGGTTGAGTTCTTGCTTGCCGGTGGAGCGCAAGTAGGACTGCAACTTTTGCCACTGCGTTTCCACTAGATTGCTGGCGCTCTCTTCCAGCGTTCGCGCCTCTTCCAAAATTTGATCGCGGATGCGCTCCAGCTGGCTGAGAGTCCCCTCCGCTTCCGCCGCACTCAAGTCGTTGCGGTGGCTGAGCGTCCGCGCCAAGGTGGCGCGGTCAAACTGCCGGAAGCGATTGCGCAGCTGGTCGTAGCCCGCCTCCTCGTCAGCGAGCACGGCCCGGAAATCCCGCGTGATGGCTTCGGGGTTGAGGTCTTCCTTTTTCGTCCAGCGCAGGTAATCCTCCACCCGCTTTTGCAGCTCTTCGGTTTTTTCTCGCTCAAAGGCGGCGGCGACAGTGTACAGCACTTGCAGCCGGATCGATTCCATCTGGCTGGCGAGAAGCTGGATTCTGTCTCGGGTGAACACGCCGCGACCGGCGAGCGTCTCGGCAAAATCCGACCGGTTCAGCCGCTCCAATTCCCGGCGCACCATTGCCGGGTCAGCTTCCGGATCGTAAAGCACTTCTCGGAAGTTGCCGTCAATTTTCTCCGGCGTCATCTCCCAGGAGTAGGTGTTGAGCAGGTAGTTTTCCACATCCGCCCGCAGGGTGCTCGCCGGTCGCGCCTGCACGTCAACCGTCACCTGAGACGCCACCTTGCCTGCTTGCTGGCTCGCTCTGTCTTTCGCCGCTTTCAGCTGCTCCACGATTGTTTGGGCGTCCACCTCCGACAGGTCGGTGCGCCCCAGCACTATCCCCATCAGCGCGTTGAAGCCCGCCATCATGGCTTGGCTGATCATGCTGGGGTTTTCTGCTTTGCGGCGCTGGCGAAATTCGTCGATCAGCTGGTCGAGCCTTTGGGTCAGCTGTGAGGAGAGCAACTCTCCGGGTTTGGCTTCCTTGAGGTATTTGATCAGCTGCGCCATCCCGTCGGCTGGCTTCTGCATCTGGCTCGTCGCTTGCTTCCAGGCGTCTTCCAGCTGCTCGGCAATCCGGTTAATGTCCCGTTTGGACAAATCGCTGCGAGAGCTGACTAAATCGACAAAGGTTTGCCGGTCAATCTTGGGAAGTTGCCCGCTGTCGGCGATCTCTGTGAGTTTGGTATCGCTGAGCAACTTTTCAAATTCCCGCCGTATCCCTTGAATGTCCAGTTCCGGCGGTTTGAGCGCTGCGATGTAGTCTTCCACTGTGTCCCGCAACTCGGCGGGGTCGATCCCTGCGCCGAGTTCCCGGCGCACGGCGGCGGCGGCGGCTTGTGCGGTGGACACCACCTGATCGCGGGCGGCTTTAGCGCCGAGCGCGGCGGCAGCAGTTCCCGCAATCGCTTGAAAGCCGGCAGTCGCTGTGTTGAAGGCTGAGCCAACCAAAGAGCCTACTGTGGTGGCGCTCACCAAGACGAGCAGGGACAAGTACGCGCCCCAGATGACTAACCCCAGAATGGCTCCCAAGCCGATACTGCTGATCAGGCTCAGCGTGACGGCTAGCAAGCAGCCGAAGAACAGGGCGAGGCTGACGGAAATCAGCGTCCACATCCCCAGCTTGGTTTCAATCTGGCGAATCGTTCCGCCCAGGCTTGTCTGTTCATCCGTCCGCTCGTCGCGTGACGGACGCCCCAAGTAGGAAATGCCGGCGGCTACTGAAAGATTTGTTAGCAGGAGTTGAAACCAAAAGGCTAGCAGCACCCCAGCAATCAGAGCCATAAAAAATGCCGGCCCTGAAAAGACAAGCGATGCCTGTTCTGGCGTTACCATTCCGCGACCCATCGGCATCTGAGCTAGCCAAAATGCCAAGCGGTTCAGCGCCGGCACCATGATTTGCGCACTTTGAAACATCATTTTTACCTCGAGCGAAAAATTAAAAATCCGCGCTTTTCACGCAAGAGGCGCGGGAGTCATTAAAAAATTGACTGGCCACTCTGAGAGCCAGGGCTGAGCCCGGCCATCTCCTGCAAGCCCGCACCGTACTGTCTGTTTCTAATCGCTCGCTTTCAGAAACCGGGCTGATTGTCTCAAGAGCGAGTTTGCCCCTGAAAATTTTCACCGGCACCCCGGTCTCTCAGTCGCTTCAACCTGTTAAAATATGCCTGACAGACCGCTCGTATCTGCCCGGCGATGAGTGTGGGGCGCGCCGATGGTGACTCGCTCGGTTTGAACGCCGGTTGCGCCGCTAACCCGGCTGGCAATCGCTACCAATTGGGTGAGAATTTGCTGGTTGGCGACTCTTCCCGCCAGCACGACTGTGCTGCCAAGCTGAGCCACGCAGATGCCTTTAATATCCTCCACCTCCGCATCCCGCTCGAACGCCAGAACGACTCGTTTGGCTAAGCCACTCGGATCGTATTCTCCATTCAATCCCACCCTTTCGGGCGGGATAAGTGCGGTGCAGGTCGCTGACAGAGTTTGAGCCCATGCTGGGGCCGGCTGCTCAACTGCAGCGCTTCCCTCGGTTTTGGGTTTTTCTACGCCAAATAGCCTTTGCAACCAACCCATCGCTGCTGTTTCTCGAATGTGTTTGTCTTAGATTAATTAAACAGTTCTCTCTGGATTTCACACATCTGCCTGCGGACATAATTAAGACGGAGCTGCAACCGCCGCCCTATCCCTGGCATCCCTCAGAAACGTCCCACTGTCGCTGTGATGGGGTTCGCCTTCCAGATTGCAGCTGGGAACTTTCGCAAAATTACGTTTGATTACTTTTTAAAAAGAATCGCGGGCGGGCGTCTGAGAGCCAGAAAAAATCTAGCGAGCGGACTGATCGTTAATAAGTGTTCAAGCAGAAGTTGCTTTACGGCTGCCGGCGCTTCCTCCTGTTGAGCCGTATCAGTCCCGCAGCGCCCTGGTAAGCGCCAATCAGTAAACTCAGCACTATGGCTGCGGGGTGCGGGGAGGGGCGCTGGCGGTCCGGCGGTGGGGAAGTTGGTTCGCCGGCGTTGCGACGGGAGTGCCGGCTGTTCGATGGCTGCTGTGCGAGGGCTCCCACATCACCCGTGCGGGGTATTCCTTGCTGGGCGCGGGCTTCTTCGGTGAGGGGGACGGCATTGGGTGCCGGTTCAATCCGGGAGCCCTATTTGTTGGCGTAGACCTGAGTGAACTCGGCACCAAAAAAGAGAATTTGGGCAGAATAATACACCCAAAGCAGGATGACAGCGAAGGAGCCGGCGGCTCCGTAAGTTGAGCCGACGCTGCTGTTGCCGAGATAGATGCCGATGAGAGATTTGCCAATGGTAAACAGCTTCGGAGGTGATAGCGGCACCGGTACAGACGTCACTCCAGGCGATTTTGACGTCGGGAAGGAGTTTGTAAATCATCGCAAAGGGTGATGACACAGAAGGAAAACATAAAGTTTACCGCTAGCCACACGACTTGCAGGCTGGGGAAAAAGTGGCAAAAATAGTTGATCAGTGCGGCTAATGCGGCGCTGACCACGCGCCGCATTAGCCGAGACTCCTTATCTTCATGCCACTCCACAACGGTGTCTTTGTGCAGTATTATAATGGTTTTAACATTCATATTTAGACCCTTTATAAAGAGTGCTTACAAAAAATATACTCGATAAAGTCTTAACTTTTAAGGGGTGATAGCTCGGATTCTATCGGGCGAGCCACGCCACCCACTTAAGAAAATTAGAGCAGCGAAACAAATGGTAATATTATTAAACGATAGAGCAGGCTGGCGCATCCTTCTCAAGGAAGAAAAAATCGCCTGCCGGCAGCAAATCGGGGCGGCGCTTGCTGTAGCCGACCGCTCCGCCGCGATTTGGGTATTTCTACGGGGACGGGAGCGCGACCGCAAGTGTGCCTAACAAAAAAAAGCGACTGGCAACAAGCCTTGCTCAACAGCTATATTTGAGATACGGCATTTCGCCGGTGTTTTAAGCTAGTCCAAATCGGTTCACCCTCGTTCCCCGCTTACGGGAAGCCTGCGTCTACCGCCTGGGAGCGAGAAACAAGAGGCTCTGCCTCTAGATTAGAAGGGTGCCAAATTTCCCCTCGTTCCCAGACATCCTGCGGGAAGTCGCTTGCGCATCTACCGCCAGGGAACGAGAAACAGTGGGCTGCTGCCTCTAGATGACAATAGGGCGAGATTTCAAGTGTAACGAAAATTACTTTTTAACAACCTAACTTGTCGAGCGCCCTAAAAATCCTGAAGCAAGACTTGCTGAACCGTATAGCGGACTTTAGCTCGATTTATATTAAGGAGTTTTACATGCTGAAACAAATGTGCTGGCTGCCGGTCATGGGAGCGGATGGGGAGAAGGTTTTGCACTTGCGAACCGCACCCAACCAGCCGTGGCGAGCTTATACCGCGTTTCCAGAATATGCTGTGCCAGACTACCAGATTCCAGGCGGATCTAAGGGCTGGGCAACCTACCAGAAACTGAGGAGCGCCGGCTGGGACATCGTGCCGAGTACCTCAGACTGGCATCAGAAAAGTGCTTAAACTTGTCTCCTCTCAACAAAAGCCCGCCTGCGCGGGCTTTTTCTGTAGAGATCGCATCTACTGCCGGTAGGGGCTTTTAGCCGTTCGCCCCGACTCGCTTTCGTGGGATGCTCCCAGATTCAGCGTTGAGTGGGGCGGGGTGATAAGTAGGCAGGCAAAAATAAACGGAACATGAAGAAACCAGGGTTTTATCGGTACGCTGATATGCCGGCTTTATCTTCTGCCAAAAAGCCCGGGTTCTTAGAGAAACCGGCGTAAAAACAACTTCCGCTCTTGCCGTCACGCCAGCGCCGCTCCCGCTTGTTGAAACAGATAAGCCCGAATAAAGGGGTCTATTTCGCCACTCATCACAGAAGCAATCGCCGCAGTTTCCACGCCGGTACGGCAATCCAAAACTTTTCCCTCCGCCCACAGACTGTCACCCATTTTCGCACACAGATAGTCGCGAATGAGTGGAGCCGTCTGGACACTTGTTTTTAACCAATATGGCTGGATTTCGCTAATATTCTTAACGCCTTGGGCTTGAACTGTGGCAAACAGCTTGCTTCTCAGAAGAATGAGGGCTTTTTCTTTGTTTCGCATTTGCGAGCGCTCGTTTCTAGACCAAACTGCAATTCCCGTTGGAATATGCCGGCTCCGGATTGCTGTCGGTATCCGGTTCAAGTTAAGCCCATAGTGTGAGGGCGCAGCGATTTCTAAATCCTTCTCAGGAATTTCCATTTCTGCGGGGTCATCCAGCCGGGGGAGCACTTCCACCCTCGCACTGCAAACCTGCGGCTTAGTTGTGGCGTGAAAAGGCGAGCTGTAGGTCAGCCGGTGCCGCCCTTGTTCTGTCTTGAGGTAGCCACAGGCGTAACGCCCCTCAATTTCTAGAGTGGCTGACTCGAAGCCCACGCCATCTTCACCACAAATTTCATCGATTACTTGCACCCTGTAGCCTTTGCTCTCTCCCCAACGGGCGTACATCCCTAGCAGCTTCTCCGCCCAGTAGTGGGCGTCGATATCTTTTGGTTTTGCCTCAACTATCAGGAAAGCTCCCTTCTTGTCAGAGCCGGCAGAAAGTAACTGTTGCAGCTCCCATCGCTCCAGTTCGCCGTTCAGGCGAGCGACGAGCGTCTGCGCCTCTCGCAACAGCTCCTTGTCAATTTCCATCTCTAGGAGTTGCCGAGCCGCCTCTAGGTTTTGCCAGCTGTCTCGCCACTCCTGAAATTGCTGCAATTCCAGCCAGTAATCGTCAAGCTGCTGGAATTCTGCCGCCGAATAGGGGCGCTCGCTCTCAAATGCCGGTTGGGCTAATAGTTGCTCCAGTTCTTGGATTTTTGCTCTCAGTTCAGGCTGGTTAAAGACAGTCCCGGACTTTGCCCAAACGCTGAGACAGTCGTTCTACTTGCTGTTGCAACTCCGCTAATTGCGCCATCATCAGTTTCCTCCTTATCGCAATACCAGGCTTAGTTGCCCTGTCAGTCGCACCATTTTATTTATACTAGCATCAGCGAGCCGGCGCGGTCACGTCTGTAGGGTGCCGAAATCTCGCGCTTCGCACCCCACTGACCGCAAATTGTAGCGTTCCTGCGGAATAATTTCAAGAAACCAGGTTTCTTAAAGAAACCTGGTTTCTGCCGGTGCGCTGATATGCCGGTTTTATATTCCGCATGAACACTTATTAATTTATTGCGGTTGCGGTAGGGTGCGTTCCGGAGGAACGCACCCTACAAGTCTATTGCCAGACAAACACTTTGGCTTCCCACTCCGCCAAATCAATCAAGATGTCATCCTCCCCGGATTCGACATCGTAATTAGAAGTCCACTCGTGCCAGGTGCCGGCACAGGGGAAATGCGAAACCCGGTATCCAGCCAGATAGCTGTCCGATAAATTCGCCACAACCACCACGCGAGAACCCTCCCCGTTCCAGCGGGTGTACGCTAAAACTCGGGAATCCAGATTTTCGTGGAAAAACTCAATATTTTCCGTGTAGAGGGCGTGATTGTTTTTGCGCAGGTTAATCAAGCCTTTGCAGTATTCAAACAAGCCGCGATTTTCGTCATTCCCCAGCAGCGTCCAGTCGATTTTCGAGGCTTCGGGCGTTTTGTGCTTGTACTCCCCAAACTCTTCACCCATCCAAATCATCGGCACCCCGACAGCGGTCATCAGTATAGCCGCTCCCAGCTTAGCTCGCTTGAAAGCCCCTTCACCAAAGATATTGCGATCGGCTAACTCTGCAAAGAAACGGTTGTGGTCGTGGTTGCCCAGGTAATTGATCATATTAGTAGCGCCCATATAGCCTTGTCGCTTGCCATCGATGACATCCTTGAGGCGCTCCATATCAAACGTGTCACCGCCGAGGTGCGGAATCATCGTGTGCCAGAAACTGTCGTGCCAGCAGCCATCCATTGGCCCGTCAAAATTGGTGATGGCCGGCGTGTCGGGAATGTATTCAGCGATGTTATAAAATGGCTTCACCCCAGCTGTCTTTTTGGTTTCCTCAACAATCCAGCGCATGAAGTCGAAGTTGCCAATTTGCCGCGCCGCATCGTAGCGAATGCCGTCGATGTGGTATTCTTGTATCCAGAAGCGCACCGTTTCTCCCACAAACTGCCACGCCGGTTTGATACCTAGATTTTCGTCGTAGTGTTCGTAATTAAACTCTGGGCCCCAGTTATTTACCGTGTCTTTTGGAGAGTGGTAATACCAGTAATCGTGGTCAATCTGCGTCAGCGGGCAAGCGGCTTCCGAGTGGTTGTAAATCCCGTCGATGAGCACGCGAATGCCGCGGGCGTGGCACTCGTCAATCAGGTGCTTTAATTGTTCCGTGGTGCCGTAGCTGGTTTCCGTGGCGAAAAAATAGCGAGGGTTATAACCCCAGCTGTAGTCGCCCGGATATTCTTTCAACGGCATCATCTCAATGGTGTTAATCCCCAGTTCGCAGAGGTAATCTAACTTCTCAACAACGTGCTTGTATTTGCCGCGCGGGTTGGGGTCGTCCTCGCCGCCAGAGAAGTCGGCGACGTGCATTTCGTAGATGACTAACTCGCGGTCGGGAGGCAGCGGTTTGTCGTCGTGCTTCCAGACGTAGGTATCGACAATCTTTTGCCCATCTTTGATGCGGACTGTGCCAACTCCTTTGCTCTCGTCTACGTCTGTCGCGTAGGGATCGATGATTTCCACCCACTGATCCGGCTCGATAAACCAGCTTTTGGACTGGACTCGGAATTTATATTCATAGACCCCATCCTCCAGTTCTACCTTGGTTCGGAAATAACCATCCTTCCCTTTGCTCATCGGGATTTCTTTCCAGTTGTAAAACGAGCCGGTCAAGGTAGCGCCTTTGTTATAAGGAGCAAATAACGTGAATTCAATGAGAGCCGCCATAAAACCTCTTTGATTAGGGAGAGCTTGACCTTCACACCTCTATTCTCCCCCTTCAACCGCTCTCAGCCATCGGTCTACAGGCATAAATTCCCGGCGCAATCAACGCTTCCTAAGAAACCCTGCCTCAAGCCGAAATGTCCAGATAACTTTTCAGCTACCTAGACCTTTCTTGAGAAGGATTATGTTAAGTCCAGCTTTGGCTTAAGCATTCAGATTTCAGCCCCGCCGGTGGGCCCCCACTTTTAGGTTCAGTCAGTGCTAAAGCGCAGCCCGGTGGGGCTGGCTGCTTAAGCGCAAGCGTGCTAACCCAATTTCTGCCCGCCGGCAGAACAGCGAATAGCTAACACCTAATAGCTAGACGACACCGGCATTCTGACCGCTAGCATCCCACTTGGGGACATCGTATATTTGGGTCACTTTCCTCAAAGGAGGGAACGCACGAAGCGTGGTAATAGCCAGACGCCACCACCGGCAGAAAGGGCCCGCTTTGGGTAACAGTCGGTTGTGTTTGCGGTAACAGTATTTTGACTCTATAAAAGAGTGTGGATTTCAGTCATCTACCCAAAGATAGACTGACAAACCCGTTCCGCTTGCCAATATTCTCTATCCTGAGAGAGAGTGCCTCACCCAACCAATCCAGACCGGAGAGCCATGACAGCGGCTTGGGTGCGGTCATCAGCAGAGAGCTTGTTCAAGATATTGCGGACGTGAGTTTTGACTGTGCCGACAGTGATGTAGAGCTTTTGGGCAATAGCCGCATTGCTGTATCCCTGGACGATCAGCTCCAAAACTTCCAACTCCCGGTCAGTGAGTGGATAGGCTTCCAGCAGCTGGCTGTGTTCCTGGTCAATAGCGTGGATGCTGACGGTTGACGCCTTGGCCTGCTCAGAGGACGTAGGGGTTGCCGGCTTATTCCGAGCTTGGCGCAGCACGATACCGGCGATCGCCGGGTCGATCCAGGAGTGACCTTCATGGGTGACTCGGATCGCTTCCAGCAACTGCTCGAAGCGGATATCCTTCATGCAGAAAGAGTCCGCGCCGGCGGCAAAGGAAGCCAGAACAGCTTCTTCATTGTCCTGAAACGTCAGAATCAGCACCTTTGTCTCCGGTTCTGAGCCCGGTGTGAGGGACGACTTGAACCGCTGAGTCAGCTCAATGCCGTCCATATCGGGCAAGCCAATATCCACGAGGGCTACGTCTGGTTTAGTCGATTTCAGCAGTTTCAGACCTTCTATGGCATTGGCGGCGTCGCCGACAACTTTGATGCCCTCACGCTGTTGCAAAGCCGTGCGGATACCGATCCGAGTCAGGTCGTGGTCTTCAATCAGAGCAACGCGAATTTCACTCATTTTATTTTGGCCAACTTTTCTGGGGTTGAAGTCTTAAAAAAGCAGTTTACAAAAAGGTTAACCCTGCTTAGCTGAAATACACCTATTGGTAGCTGTAACGAGCAAAGCAATTCAGTTACATTTCCATTGTGACACTTTCTTGCTTCCGCGCCTGAAGCCGGTTTCCCCAACCGGCCACCGCCCTCTGGCCCCTCCCCAAAACGGAACCCGGGCTGCAATCGGAGGGCGAGTCGAATACAAAGCTGTCTCATGGAGAGGGCGCAGAGCCTAACAGGGGAAAAGGTGGTCGCGCCAAACAAACAAGTCAGGGTTTCTCCTCCCGCCAGGAAAGCAAGGATTACCGAACTCCTCTCTGGCTGCTGATTCCAACAGGCTTGCTGTCTGCTGCTTTTTACGTTTAACTTTTCCGTTTATGTCTAGCCCGTGTCGGAACCACGGCTCGAAAGCCCTCACGCCTAACAGACAGCTTCTCTCAGCCACCCTCAAGGGGTTGCCCGAGCGTGGCTGCGGTGTTAGTTTCCCCATGCAGTGTCGAAACCGGCCCGCCCGGTCGCGGGAGGCTGGGCTAATTTGTTTTTTCAGGAATGCAGGCTCGCGTGCGGCTTACGTTCATTGTACCGCTCTCCCACCGGATTCAACAAAAGATTGGCCGGCGCAGGGAAATGTCCCTGCGCGTGCTGGCCCTGCCTTCTAACTCACCTTTCAAGAGGATGGATTTTTTCGGCAGTTTTGATATAATTCTTTGTTTTCGCCGGTGCCCGCACAGATTAAGATCGCTGCACAGGTGCTCAAAGCCTGCAGCCGGGTGAGGACTGGTTTGATTAAAAAATCCCTATGAATAACACTTGCCACCAACACTCACTGGGAGCTTGCTCCCCCAGCCAGGAAATACAAAGACTCAGAGCGCAAGTCGAGAGCCTCAAGCAGGCGCTAGAGGCCAGTGTTGACCGGCATCTCAGGCTGATGGAAGCCATGCCCCATCGAGTGTGGACTGCCAGCGCCACCGGCTGTGTCACCTATCTCAACCGCCGGTGGTACGAGTGTGCTACCGCAGGCTTACAGCCGTCAGAAGCCGAATCACAGGACAATTGGTTTCTCAAATCAGTCCATCCCGAAGACCGGGAGCGGTTGCGAGCCAGCATGCAGCACAGTGAGCCTGCCGGTTGGGAAATGGAATTGCGCCTGCGGATGGCAGACGGCACCTATCACTGGGCGGTGGCCCGCATCGAGCCGGTGCTGTCAGAGAGTGGCGCTGTTGTGGAGTGGGTGGGAACCTGCACCGACACAGAGACGCGTAGGGGCGGGCCCCCGTGCCCGCCCTCAGAAATTGCTGCCCAAAACAGAGCGACTGAGAGTGAAAAGCTCTACCAGTTAATCGCCGAGCACTCTACCGAGCTAATCTGCACGCACACCCCAGAGGGAATCTATCTGTACGTCTCGCCCAGCTGCCGCACCCTGCTCGGATATGAGCCAGACGAACTCGTCGGGCATTCCTTCTATCAGTTTTTCCACCCCGAAGACGCAGCCACCTTCAAAAGAACTTATGGTTCCACCGGCAGCTCGATCCAGACTTACGCGCAGGCGCACCGGCTCAGGCGCAAAGATGGCAAGTACATCTGGGTTGAGACGACCGGATCATTTGTGCGCCAC
The DNA here is from genome assembly GCA_019359235.1 of Oscillatoria princeps RMCB-10. Classification (GTDB taxonomy): domain Bacteria; phylum Cyanobacteriota; class Cyanobacteriia; order Cyanobacteriales; family Oscillatoriaceae; genus Oscillatoria; species Oscillatoria princeps. Next base: position 119,285 of record JAHHHT010000005.1, on the reverse strand, counting down.
CGAGACTGGGATACATTTGAGATTGTCGCGGTTTCCCGAAACATCACCGATCTCAAGCTCGCAGAAGCCGAAATTGACAGCCTCAATCGAGAGTTCGACCGGCTCGCCCGCAAACAAACGGTGCAGCTGAAAGCGGCTACCCAGTTCAAAGACGAACTGCTCGGTCGCGAGCAACTGGTGCGGCATCAGTCAATGCAGGCAGAGCAGCAAGTGGAAACCGAGCGCAAGCGGACTGAAGCGGCGCTGTATTTCCTCGCCGAGGCTTCCAGCGTCCTGGGGGCTTCCCTCGACTATCAAACCACCTTGGAAAACCTGGCTCAACTGATAGTGCCTTTCCAGGCTGACTGGTGCGCCATTAATGTCATCGAGCCGGAAGGTTCTTGTCGCTGTTTGGCGGTCGCCCACAAGGACTCCTCCCGAGCGGCGCTGGTGTGGGAGTTGCACCGGCGCTACCCAGCCTCTGCAGATGGAACCTACAGCCACCTTCGCCGGCTGCGGGGCGGCGAGACAGACGTGCCCTGGCGCGTCTCTATCTGTCTGGACATTTCTGACGAAAAGCTGGCGGCGATTGCCGTCGATCAGGAACACCTGCAACTGCTGCAAGCGCTGAATTTCAGATCCTGCATCTGCTTGCCGGTGCGGCTGGGCAAGCAAACCTTCGGCTCGGTGCTGTTTGTCCTCTCTGACTCCTCTCGCCGCTACACCTCAGCCGACCTGACTTTGGCTGAGGATCTCGTCAGCCGCGCCGCCATTGCCGTAGAAAAGGCGCTGCTGTACCGGCAGGCTCAGGAGACAGGAGAGAACCTGCGGGAGGCTATCTTGATTTTGGGCGAGCACCAGCACCAGCTGCGGACGATTCACCGGCTGACCAATTTGCTCAACCAGCGCATCGCTGACCTGCCCGGTTTGCTGCAGGTGATGGTTGAGGCGGTTTGCGAGTCAATTCCGGGAGCGCAGTTTTGCCTGATCGTACTTTACAACCCCGACAGCTCCCAGCTAGAACTGACCGCTACAGCCGGTCCCGGTACGGAAAACCTGCCGGTGGGAAGACCGCTGCAGACAGAGGACGGGGTGCTCAGCCAGGTGTTTTCCACCGGCGAATCCCGATTGCTCCGGCGAGAGTCGAGGCTTCCGGGCTCGCGCCTGGAGCTGCCGGCTGCTGTTTATGCCGTGGCCCTCGAGTCTGGGGAGGGGCTGGAAGGCACCGCGCCAGCAGGCGGGCGTCTGGGAGTGCTGGCCGTCGGCAACTGGGAAGATGCCGGTGCCTTCGATCCGGACGACCAGCTGCTGCTGGGTGCGGTTGGGGAGCAGGCGGCGATCGCGATTAACAACGCCCGGCTGATCGAAACCCTGGAGGAGCGAGAGGAACTTCTGGCGGTTCAGAATAACACGCTCGCCCGCCAGAACCGCGAACTGGAAAGCTTGTCTGCGCGGATTGGGCAGCAGAATTTGCAACTTATCGAAGCGGCGCGGCTGAAATCGCAGTTTTTGGCCACGATGTCTCACGAACTGCGCACCCCTCTGAATGTGATTATGGGCTTTTCCCAGGTGCTGTTGCGCCAGCGCCAGAATCCGCTGGCCCCCAAGCAAACCGAGCTGGTGGAGCGCATTCTCAGCAATGGCGAAAACCTGCTGATGCTGATTGATGACATCCTCGACCTGTCGAAAATCGAAGCCGGTATGCGACAGCTGAAACTGGAACCTTTCAATGTGGCTAAGTTGGTGCGGAGAACCGTCCGTGAATTCCGCGCTATGGCTGAGCAGAAGAATTTGACTTTGCAGGTTGAGGTGGATTTGCCCGACTCCCATGCTGTCAACGACCGCTCCTGTCTGCGGCAGATTTTGGCCAATCTGCTCGACAACGCCATTAAGTTTACCGAGTCTGGCGGCGTGCGGGTGTCGGTGCGCTCAAAAGCGACCGACCGGCTGGCGATCGCGGTCGCGGATACCGGAATCGGCATCGCTGAGACTGAGCTGCAGCACATTTTTGAACCCTTCCGGCAAGTGGATCAGGCCCTCAATCGCAAGTACCCGGGCACCGGTCTGGGACTCGCCCTCACGGAGTCCCTGGTGCGCCTGATGCAGGGCACGATTTCCGTTGACAGCCAGGTCGGTGTGGGGTCTACTTTCTGCGTTGAGCTGCCCCGTCTGGTTTCTGAGCTCTCCTGACTGCCCGCCGGTAATTTACGTCTGATTGATTGTTATTAATAATTAACCGCCAAGACGCCAAGAACGCCAAGAATGGAGAAGAAAGAGGAAGAGGGAGCAAAAAATTAATAGGGGCAATTAACCGGAAACAATCGGGGCGGCGGGAGCTTTTGTGCGGTGTCCCTGTTCACGGAGCGTGCCGGGCGCATCTTTGTGGGGGAGGGGGCATAGGGTGAGGGCTTCTTGTGGGCTTTCCTGAATCATTCTTGGTGCGCGACGCCTTAAGACGCCTGGGTGCTAGCAACCGATAATAAAAATAATAGGATATACTACAGAGGGCCTAATTTACTCCAGGCAATTAATAGAGTCGCGACCGGCTGGTTTCCGTTGAATTTGAGCAGTTCGGCACGCCGCGAAATCTGTGGCTTGCAGTGCGTACATATCCTTATCAGGAGGGTCCCTTGCGTGGTTTACCAAAACATCACCTCTGACAAGCAGTCGGAAGAGCAAGTCCGCAACGCACTCCAAAAACTGACCTTCCATCTGGAAAACACGCCGCTGGCAGTCATAGAGTGGGATGGCGAATTTCGGGTAAAGCGCTGGTACAGAGGATCTGAAACGCTATTCGGGTGGCGGGCAGCAGAAGTGACCGGCTTACATCCGGATGAGTGGTCATTCGTAGTGCCAGAAGACAGGCCGGCGGTGAGTGGCCTGATCGCCCGGTTGCTCAGCCGGCTAGAGCAGCAAAATATTTCGCGGAATCGAAACCGCACTAAAAATGGCGAAGTGATTCACTGCCAGTGGCACAACTCAGCGCTACTAGACGAAACCGGCAATTTAGTGTCAGTGCTGTCTGTGGTTCAGGACGTCACCGACCGCAGTACAGACGCGACATGTCGCGTCTCTGCGGAAGAGTTGCGACAGAGCTCGACCTTTGGCGACGAAACCGGCTTACCCGTGCGGATGCTCGGTGTGGGAAGCGAGATCGCGGCCCGCAAGCAAGCTCAAGAGGCCCTGCAAGCCGCGAACGACGAATTAGAAAGACGGGTTGAGGAGCGAACCGCCGAGCTAGCAGCAGCCAACGCTTCTCTAAAAGAGCAAATCGCCAAAGCGCAGCTCCTCGATGCAGAGCGCCAGCTCCGGCTCGAACAGCTAGAAAGCGAGCGGGGGCGTTTAGAAGCAGTCTTGCAGCAAATGCCCCTCGGCGTGACAATTGCCGAGGCTCCTTCGGGACGGCTGATTTTCGCCAACCAGCAGACAGAGGCGATTTACCGCCACCCTGTTTCAGGCGAAGCGCCGGCGGGGGTTAAGAGCGCGAATGCAGCGCCAGCCAACATTGAACAGTACAGGGACTGGCCCGCCTACTATCTCGACGGGCGACAGTGCGAACCGGAAAACCTGCCACTGGCTCGCGCCATGAGGACAGGGGAGGCGCTCACCGGCATCGAGCTGAAAATCCAGCGCGGCGACGGCACTTGGGGCATTCTATCCGTAAGCGCTGCTCCCATCCGCAATCGGGCTGGGGTTACCGTCGCCGCCGCCGCATTTTACGACATTACAGAGCGCAAGCAGACCGAGGAGCGGCTGCGGCTGCTCGAGTCAGCAGTAGTTGACGCCAATGACGCCATAGTGATTACCGAGGCAGAGCCGGTGAGCGAACCGGGTGCGAGAATTATCCACGTCAATGACGCTTTTACCCGCATGACCGGACTGCGCACCTATCAATCTCGCGCGGTTCCGGAACTAGACCAAGACGGCGCAATCCAGTACGACTTGATAGTCAGCCGCGACATTACCGAACTAAAGCGAGCCCAAGAGGCAATTGGGGGAGAAAAAGAGTTTTCCGAACGGCTGATTAACAGCAGCTTTGACGGAATTATCGCTTTTGACCGCGAGTGCCGGTACACTGTCTGGAATCCAGCAATGGAAATAATTTCGGGGATGAGTAAGGCGGAGGTGCTTGGCATTTGCGCTTTCGAGGTTTTCCCCTTTTTGAAAGAAATCGGCGAAGACAAGTATTTCCAAGAAGTTCTCCAAGGAAAACACGCAGTAGCGAGCGACCGGCCTTACAATATACCTCAGACTGGCCGGCAGGGATTTTTTGAAGCTTACTACTCTCCGCTGTACAGCGATTCAGGTGAAATCGTCGGGGGGCTGGGCATCATTCGAGATATTGCCCAGAGGAAAAAAGCTGAGGAAGAACGCGCCCAACTCTTGCGCGAGCAGGCGATCCGAGCGGCAGCCGAGAAGTCTGAGCGGCGGTTCGCCTTTATTGCGGAGGCTTCCCGGGTGCTGGCTTCCTCCCTGGAATACGAGACGACCCTCGCAAGCGTGGCGCAACTGGTGGTGCCGGAAATCGCTGACTGGTGTGCGGTTTATGTGGTTGAGAGCAGCGGCGGCCTTTGTCAAGTGGCAGTCGCCGGCACCGGCACAGGCTCAGGGTGCCAGCTGGCAGAGAGGGGCGCAGCGCAGGTGGTGAGCACCGGCACCTCCCAACTCCACTCAGAGATTCCCGATTCGCTGCTGCAGGAAGTCGCCCGCGACGCCGAAAACCTGCGGGAACTGCGCATGGTGGAATTGAAATCGGCGATGATTGTGCCGGTGGCAGCGAGGGGACAAACTCTGGGGGCGATTGCCTTCGTGGCGGCTCAGTCAGGTCGCCAGTACGGACAGGCGGACCTGGTTTTGGCGGAGGAACTGGCCAGCCGCGCCGGTCTGGCAATTGACAGCGCCAGGGCGCACCGGCAAGCTCAGGAGGCGCGACAGCTAGCCGAGCGGGCGGCCCACCGCGTCGCCCGCCTGCAGGCGATTACTTCGGCACTCTCGGAGGCTCTCACTCCCTCACAGGTGGCTGAAGTGGCCGTCAGTCAGGGGATTGCCGCCCTGGGGGCTTGTGCCGGCTTGATGGCGCTGCTGGCTGAGGGCGATTCTGCCCTTGAGGTGGTGCGGGCTTTGGGCTACCCGCAGGAGATTTTGGAGACCTGGCGCAGGTTGCCGGTCAGTTTGCCGGTGCCGCTGGCAGAAACGGTGCGGACTGGGGAGCCGGTGTTTCTGGAAAGTCTGGAAGCGCTGATTTCTCGCGTAGCGTGCGCCCGCTACCCGCACCACGCCCTGATACCGAGCATCACCGGCAGCCGCGCTTTCGCTTGCGTGCCCCTGGTGGTGGAAGGACGCCCGGTGGGGGCAATAGGTCTGTCGTTCAGCGACAGTCGGGAGTTCAGTCAGGAGGAGCGGGCTTTGGCGCTCGCCCTGGGGCAGCAGTGCGCCGGGGCGATTGTCCGCGCCCGGCTGTACGAAGCGGAGCGGGCGGCTCGGGCGGAAGCTGAGGCGGCGAATCGCATGAAGGATGAGTTTCTGGCGGTGCTCTCCCACGAGCTGCGCTCGCCTCTCAATCCCATGCTGGGCTGGGTGCAGATGCTGCTCAGCCGCAAGCTGAGTGAGGAAAAGACAAGGACGGCTCTGGAAACGATTGAGCGCAATGTGCGGCTGCAGACTCAGCTGATTGACGACCTGCTGGACGTGTCGCGGATCATTCGGGGCAAGCTGAAGCTGAATCCGCGCTTTGTGGAGCTGGCGGGCGCGATTGAAGCGGCTCTGAATGTGGTGCGCCAAGCTGCGGAGGCTAAGGGGATTCACATTGAGACTGAACTCGACCGGCATGCCGGTGTGGTTTTGGCCGATACGAACCGCCTGCAGCAAGTGGTGTGGAATCTGCTCTCGAATGCGATTAAGTTCACTCCTTCTGGCGGGCGGGTGACTGTCCGCCTTGAGGGTGCCGGTGACTGCGTTCAGCTGCAGGTGAGTGACACCGGCATCGGGATTTCGCCAGACTTTCTGCCTTTCGTGTTCGATCGCTTCCGCCAAGCGGACAGCTCCACGACCAGAAGCTACGGCGGGCTGGGGCTGGGGCTGGCGATCGTGCGCCACTTGGTGGAGCAGCACGGCGGAACCGTCAGCGCTGCCAGTCCGGGTGAGGGACAGGGGGCGACGTTTGCGGTGAAGCTGCCGGTTGCGGAATCGGGCGTCGGGCGTCGGGCGTCGGGCGTCGGGGAAGAACCGCCGGTGCCCTTCGAGAGCGCCATGCCGGCAGCCCCACTCTCGGGCTTGCGGATTCTGGTGGTGGATGATGAGGCTGACACGCGGGAGTTTCTGCACGCCGCTCTGGAAAATGGCGGGGGCGCAGTGCAGGTGGTGGCGTCAGCCGGCGAGGCGATCGAGGCGATCGCTCAGTCGCACCCGGATATCTTGGTGAGCGATATTGCTATGCCGGGTGAGGATGGCTATTGGCTGATCCGCAAGGTGAGGGCTTTGGAGTCGCAGGGCGGGAGGCACATCCTCGCTGTGGCGCTCACGGCGTATGCTAGGGCGTCGGATGTCAGGGAAGCGCTGGCGGCTGGTTTTGAGCTGCACCTGCCCAAGCCGGTTGACCCAGCTCAACTGATTGCTGCGATCGCCAAGCTCGCCGGGAGAAGCTGAGGGACAGGCAAGATGCCTGTCCTACGCCGTACCTACGCCTATCCCTCGTAGGACAGGCGCGAGTGTCCCTGTGTCCTAAACTAACTGTCTACTGCTATATTTGCTTCCCCTTGACGTTTATGCCTGTCTAGCTTTAACCCAAATCTTCTTCAGTCAAGCCAGCATCATTAAGGAGTCTTTTCAAAATGCCGGCTGGCAAATCCCGATTCCCGTGAACTGGAACAGACAAAATTACACTAACACCATCTTTTGCATAGATATGATGACTGCCAGTAATGCGCTTTAGTATCCAGCCATACCGTTCAACTATTTTACAAAGAGCCTTACCCGAAATAGATTTCATAGGGATAATTCAATCAACTGTTTCTCAGGCTCAATTTCCGCCTGCTGACTGGCGACTTCCAGCCAACCTTGGACAGCATCCTCAATCATTTCCAGTAGGTGTTCGTAACTCTCTCCCCAAGTGTGACATCCTGGAAGCGATGGTACAGAGGCACACCACACCCCATCTTCTTGCCAGATAACAACCTTGATTTTCATACTTTCTCCAGCACTTTGCTTTAAAAGTTAGCATGAGCTTAAGCAACGCTTCCATCTGGAAGCGCTCCTTTTTCTCTATTCTAGCGTTTCTATTTGCTCTGTAAAATCGGAGAACCCCAGTTTCTCAAAAAAACCGGGTTTCTGGCCGCAATCACAGGTTCACCCATCATTTAGAATCGCTGATAGGCTGTTTGGCTAATAATGCTGCTTGTTACTTGAAAGGAGGCAGAGCCTCCAAAGAGGCGTTCCCAGGCGGAGCCTGGGAACGAGGGTAAATCCAAAATCGCTACCGGATGTCAGGCCAGGTATCAATTGGGTCGGCAGACTTAACAATATGCATACCGGCACCGGCAAAGCGCTCGTAGGCAGCATCCGCTTGTTCCGTGAAGTCAATCACACCCGGAATAACGACAGGCGAAGTGCAATCCTCCATAAGATAGATTTTTTTCGCAAGGTTGTGGTCAATCGCTCTAATTTCCGCCAGCAAATCCTCCACTGTCCAGGCAACGCAGTGACTTTTGGCCTGACCGGCAACAATCACGGCGTCAAATTCCAGCAATTTTTCAATAAAACGAGTATTTTTCTGCGCGATTGGGCGTCCGTCGTGTCCCTCCAAAACTTCCGGACGCAGAACGGAATAGTTCTCAGTGAGGGGGTGGCTGCCTTTCATCTCAAAAAGGGTTGGGCTGTGACGCGCGATGTTGTGGAAGAACATCGCCTCCTCAACCGCTGAGACGAGGGCGTGACCGATACCTCCGAGCATAGAGTGATACGGCCAAATTGTCAAGGGGTATTTGCCACCGGCACTCAATTTTTTGACGTAGTGCGGGGCGTGTTTTTCTAGGTCAGCGGCATTGAGGGCAATGCTTCCCGCAACATCGGGGTTAACTTTCCAGACGCCGCTGAGCACATCTTCGGGGGTGATAACTGTGGCTGGGGCGGGGTGATCGCCGGCACCATTAATCCAGAATAGGGGGTGGAAGATTTGCGCGGCGGTGTGGGTGTCCATTGTGGCGGCAATCGCGGTAATTGCGCCCAGATTGCGATAGATGAATTCGCACAGCCGCACGCTGTCACCCACAGCGCCGGTGCCGGTACTGCCGGCGACAAACAGTTCAAATTCCGGGATGCAGAAGGTGTTTTGCACGTCAATCGCCAGCAGGCAGATGCGGGTTTTGTCGCTGGATGCCGGTGGGATGCCGTGCCGGTTGGCCCAGTTTTTGGCTTCTGCGGCTCGTTCTTGGTAGGGCACTCGCCAGACTTCTCCCACTTTGCGGGGGTGGAAATGGGGGGGAATGGGCAGCTGTTTGGCTGTTTGGTAGCTCACCGGTTTAATTCCTTGACAAATTTGAGATTATTTGTTATATTTTAACAAGGAATTTCTCTATTTATCTGCTTCTGATAAGGAAGAAGGGGCGGGAGACGCGATTCATCGCGTCTCTACAAGAGACTCATCAAATTGAGAGCCGCTATAGCACACTTATTTGAGAGCAGCTATATCTGCTTCTTATAAGGAAGATGGGGCGGGAGACGCGATTCATCGCGTCTCTACAAGAAGTAACCCCTCTCATTTGCGTTTCAGGGGGGTTGAAATTTTCAAGGGATCGCGCTGGACAGCAGCCAAGCCTTGACGCACAGCCACGACGATTTTAGGCATCAGCTGAGTTTTAGCGCGGAGCTGTTGCTGCTGCCATCCTTCTTCACTGGTGGCGTAGAACGGAGGCAGGCGATTGAGAGCGTAGGCGATCACTTCTGCCGGCTTGATATATGGAACCAGTTGGGACGGCAAACTCTGTAGCTGCCGGTGTACTTCTTCAGCGACTAGGGGTTCGAGGGCGTTGCAGTAGAGTGAGTCGGGTGGTGGTTGCATAGGATTGACGATATGCGGTAAATTTGGCAGGTGCTGTCTCTTTGGGCTGGAGCGAGGACGAAATCAGGCATGCCAGGGGCAAGACTTTCCCCTTACCCCTTTCTGGAGACTGAAGGTGTCAGCCCCAGCCAAATTATGTTGAGTCAGGTAATTTTTAGTAGATGTCCTGAAGTTGCGCGACAGACTGCCCAAAGCGACTGACTTGCTCCCAGGCTGCTGGCGCAACTGGGCAGTGTCGGGAAATGTCTTTAGTTTTGACGCTGGGGCAGGCGTGCCGGTGCCGCTAGATGTGCGGTTGGGGCAACGGTTCCTAGTCTTTTCTATAGCATATATATTGCTTTTTGTCAAGTGCGGGCTGTCGGGGAGCGATGGGAAATTACCCGCTCTCGGTTTGGCTCAAACATCTGATGGAAGTCACATGATTTCCTGCTGAGTAATTGCAATTAGCAGACCCGCCCCTTGAAATTAGTTACGCCCAATGCCTTTAAGGGGTTAGCGGTTGGGGGTTAGGGGTTAGGGTTTTGGGTTTGGGGGTTAGGTTTGAGGAGAAAAGCTGATAATTAACCCCATGCCCGATGCGATGATGCCCAATGCCCAATGCGATGATGCCCAATGCCCAATGCGATGATGCCCTGGAGAGTGCCTTATCTCCAGCGATGTCGCGCAGCCCCTGCCGGCTGCCGAGCGACAGGACAGTGCTCTGGCGAGCCAGCTGCCGAGAAACTTGTTTGCCGGTTGTGCGAACTGCTATACTACAGATGTAGTAAAAGAGTTGTGGGGGATGGATCGCGGCAATGATTCGCCGGCGTTGCATTTTCCACAGGCTCAGATTCGACACCGCCGGCTTAACAAGCCTATTGACTTGTGAAGTAGATAGATTAAAAGCAACAAAAAGGGAGGCTTTAACTCGTGTCCTCAGAGATGCAACCTTATCAGCCAGAAAAAATTGTGCTGGCTCTCGATCAGTTTTCTCAAGGGCTGTCTGACTATCTCAATTTCCTGGGTCTGCCTGCGGAATCTGTTCTTGTTAAAATGAAGGAAAGGCGACTGGTCATCAACAACGTGCCAGCTGTCGTAGAAGACCTTAACCCAAGCCAGCGCATGGCTTCTATGTATATTTCAAAGTTCATTGCAGCGTGTGCTGTGGGTCTGTTCGACGCTGCCCTTAATTTCCTTTGGAATGAAACCGTTCGCAATCTTCGGGAAAAGGTGGCTCGGTTCGATCTTGAATATTTCTACGACAGTGTCGTAATGGATACTGAACGTCGTTCAAGGTTGAAAGACGAGAGCGACCTAGAAAACTTAGATGACTGGGTGCTTGTTCAGGGTTGCCAAAAGACAGGAATCATTAGCGATATCGGTTACAAGCACTTGGACTACATCAAGTATATGCGGAACTACGCCAGTGCGGCGCACCCGAACCATAATGAGCTGACAGGTCTACAGCTTGCTAACTGGCTAGAAACCTGCATCAAAGAGGTTCTTGGGAAAGAACCAGAGCAGCCTGCGTTCGAGGTGCGCAAGCTCCTGCGAAGCCTGCGGGAGGAGGTGCTGTCGAAAGAAGATGTTCCACCTATTGCGCTGGCGGTACAAAAGCTACCCGATGACCTTTCACGGTCACTTTTGCGCTCCATGTTTGGTATGTACACAGACCCGAAGCTGGGGGCTAGCACGAGAAACAATATCCAATTAGTAGCGAAAGAGGTGTGGCAAGTCTGCTCTGAAGATGCGCGGTATGATGCAGGTCTGAAGCACGACTCTTTTTCCGCAAATGGGGAAGTTTCCAGAGCCAAGTTAGCGTGGGAGTTTCTGGAGTTGGTAGATGGCCTTGCGTATCTTTCGCCAGGAAGTCTGGCTGTTGAAATTACTGCGGCTATCGACGATCTGCTGGAGTCACATAACGGCTGGAACAACTTTTACAACGAGCTGTCACCGGCACGTCGGGTCCGCGCACTTGTTCCAGAGAGCGGGGATGTTCCAGACAGTGTGGTGAAAAAGTATGTCAGGGTATTAACGATGTGCCGGATGGGAAACGGCTACGGCGTATCCCTTGACGCACAGCCGATTTATGAGGATCTGATAAGCCGGTGGCAAGACAAGCACATTACTATCTTTGTCAGCCTGGTAAAGGACACTGATGTGGGCTCCCGTTTGCAGCATACCTCCTGCGCCAAGAATTACCAGCTCCTCGCCAAACAACTTGGAGAGGGGGCTATTAATATCAACTTGAAGGCAGCCCTAGATTTTATCACGACTTTCCCTACCGATAAGTTGGCAAATGTTAAGCTGGACTCTCGTTTCCAACAAATGCTGAGGACTTTGGGGATACAGCGATGAACTTGGGTTATTAGGTTGTGGGATGGGCATTGCCCATCCTGCCTAACCAGGTACGGATTGGCAATAAGCTAGTAGACCTATGAAAAAACTTGAACTCGCCGAAGCAACAGCATCACTGGCAGACTATGTGCGGGATATGGGTCAGGAAACGCTGATTCTCAGGGTTGACGGTCAACCTGTGGCAGCACTGATGCCAGTTGGAAATGCCGATCGGGAGACAGTCAGCCTCAGCATGAACCCTGAGTTTATCGCCATCGTGCAAGAATCAAGGGCTTCCTTGAAAGCAGAAGGAGGAATTCCGCGCTTAAGAAGTCAAGCGGCGTTGGGGACTGGCTTGGGTAAAGTGCCGGCGGATTTCCAGAAAGCGCCAAGAATGCCGCTTCCGAAACTAGCCGGCACGCAATTTGTAGTTGGGCTTTAGCCCTACAGTTTGTAGTTGGGCTTTAGCCCTACCGGCAAATGGCAGGACGGCGCTGGCACAGGTCGTTCCGTGCGGGCGCGTAAGCGCGACGCCTGTTGCTAGGCTACTTTCTACCCTTTCGCTCCCACCTGCTTCTCCGAGAAAAACATTTAACTGTGCGAGCTAGATGCGTCATAAATTTCTGGCTAACCCCGCCCGCTACCGTAGCGCGACAGTTCCAGGGGCAGATTCAGCGGTGCTACAATCGCTTTACGCTCAAATTCACCCCACTGTTCGCGGGGAACTCGCCAGAGAATTTCAAACTCCAGCCCGTCCGGATCTTTTGCATAAACCGATTTGCTCGCGCCGTGATCGCTGGCACCTTGGAAGCAGCCTTGCTGTTTGAGAGTTTCAGCAGCATTTGCCAAATCTTCAATCGTCTTTACTTCCCACGCCAAATGGTAAAGACCGACCGCTGCCGGTGGCGGGGAGGGCGCGTCATCCCCCAGCGCCAGCAAACCTAAATCGTGGTGGTTGCTCGAACCGGCAGCTCGCAGAAATGCCATCCTCCCTTGCATGCGAGCGACTTCCTCGAAGCCAAAAACAGATTTGTAAAATTGAACTGAGCGATCTAGCGACCGCACATAAAGGACGGCATGATTGAGGCCAGTAACAGGTATCATGGTATTTTCCTCGTTAGAATGTAAAATGTTTGCCGGGAATTCGCCTGTAGGGGCGGGTTCACCCCGGTAGGGGCGGGTTCATTCCAGATGTTTGCTGGTAATAAAGGATGTCTGTAAACCCGCCCCTACGTCAAGGATGTCTGTAAACCGTCCCCTACTACGCTAAATCAAACAGCAGAACTTCTGCAGTGTCTTTTGCCTCCACCGCCAGCCGGTTTTCCTCACTAATAGCCGCACCGTCACCGGCTTTGAGAACCGCGCCGTTGAGGGCAATTTCCCCCCGCGCCACTTGCACCCACGCATGCCGGTGGGGGCGGATTTCCCGCACAGCCCGCTCTCCCGCACTGAGTACGGTGGCGTACAGATCCATGTCTTGATGAACCGTCACCGAGCCATCCCTGCCGTCGCGAGAAGCAATCAGCCGGAAAACGCCGCGCTTTTCCTCTGGGGAATACATTTTTTGCTCGTAACTGGGCTGCAGCCCTTTTTCTGCCGGCAGAATCCAGATTTGCAGGAGATGCACCGGCTCCGAGGGCGAGGGGTTATACTCGCTGTGGGTGATGCCGGTGCCGGCACTCATCCGCTGCACGTCACCGGGACGAATGATAGAACCGTTCCCCAGACTGTCTTTGTGCTCCAGCGCCCCATCCAGGACGTAGGAGATGATTTCCATATCCCTGTGCGGGTGGGTGCCAAAACCCATGCCGGCTTGCACCCAATCTTCATTAATCACCCGCAAATCCCGAAAGCCCATGTGCGCGGGGTCATAATAGTTGGCGAAAGAAAAAGTGTGATAGCTGTTCAGCCAGCCATGATTGGCGTGTCCGCGTTCTTCGGCTTTGCGTACCGTAATCATCGTCTTCTCTCCTTGAGAGCCGGTTGCTACTATTCAAACTTTAGAACAGGTAAAGCTAAAATGAAAAGTATGCACTTTAAAGTAAGATACTTACCAAAAAGATACTATGGAAGCCAAACCGGAAACGCACACCCGACTCAGCTGTGCGGTGGAAACCACGCTGCGGGTGATTGGCGGGCGCTGGAAGGTGCTAATCTTGAGAGAGCTGTTCGGGGGCGTGAAGCGGTTTGGCGAACTGCACAGGGCGGTGAGCGGAATCACCCAGAAGATGCTCACCCAGCAGCTGAGGGAGATGGAGGAAGACGGACTGATTCACCGGCACGTCTACTTGCAAGTCCCGCCCAAGGTGGAATACTCCCTGACCCCCCTGGGGGAAACGCTCAAACCCATTCTTGACGCCATGCACGAGTGGGGCGTCAGGTATCACACCGAACAGCCATCCTCTAACGCAAGTTGCTAGTTACAAGTGAGTAAGTTAGATCCCCCCCTAGCCCCCCCTTAAAAAGGGGGGGAAGATTCTCAAAGCCCCCCTTTTTAAGGGGGGTTTGGGGGGATCTGGATTCTTAGACTTATAAATAGCAATTTAGGTTATCCTCTAATAACTCTGTATGATATCCTCAACTCAACTCCCTAATCTGCCGGTTTTGCCGGAAATCCCTGACGGACTTCCTAATATTTGCGGGGGGGAAAAACAGGTGGTTTCTGTAACCCAAAACAGCGACCCCGTATTTTTGCCCAAAACGAATATCCGCTTAGAAGACATAACTGCCGGTTTTGCCATCGCCCTGCACATGCACCAGCCGACAATTCCCGCTGGCGCGAACGGCGAACTGATTAGTAACCTCCAGTATATGTTGGAAGGGGGAAGCGACGAACACAAATACAATGCTGGTGTGTTTGCTTGGTGCTACAGCCGCATAGCGGATTTAATTCCCGAACTTGTCGCTCAGGGCTGCAATCCCCGCATCATGCTGGATTATTCCGGCAATCTCCTCTGGGGGTTGCAACAAATGGGGCGCGGAGATATCCTGGAAAACCTCAAGCGCATCACCTGCGATCCGACTTACCAGCCTTATGTCGAGTGGCTGGGGACGATGTGGAGCCACGCTGTTGTTCCTTCCACCCCTATTCCCGATCTTAAACTGCACATTCAAGCTTGGCAACACCACTTTGCCGCAATTTTTGGCTGGGAAGCGCTGGCTCGCGTCAAGGGGTTTTCTCCCCCAGAAATGCACCTCCCCAATCACCCCGACACCCTGTTTGAATTTGTCAAAGCTCTCAAAGAGTGCGGCTACCGCTGGCTGCTGGTGCAAGAGCATTCTGTAGAAACTATCACCGGCAAACCCCTCGGATACAAACACTTGCCCCACCGGCTCGTCGCCCGCAATTCCAAAGGCGAAACTGCCAGCATCACCGCCCTGATTAAAACCCAGGGTTCCGACACCAAACTCGTGGCGCAGATGCAGCCTTACTACGAGGCGAAAACCCTGTGCCGGCAGCAGTTGGGTAAGGTTTCCGTTCCCCCAATTGTTGCCCAAATTGGGGACGGGGAAAATGGCGGCGTGATGATGAATGAGTTTCCCAGCGCCTTTAAACAAGCTTGGCATGAAGTGGCGCGTCAGGGCGGGGGAAAGTCAGGCACTGTTGGGTTCACCGGCACGGAATACCTGGAACTGATTGAAGCTGCGGGAAGTTTACCAGATGAGTATCCCGCTTGTCAACCTATCGGGCAGCACAAAATCTGGGAGCGAGTTGCGCCTGAAAATTGCACGCCAGAAACGGTAGAGAATGCCATTCAGGAGTTGCAGCGGGAAAACCCCAATTTTCATGTCGATGGGGCGTCTTGGACAAATCATCTCAGTTGGGTGAGGGGATACGAAAATGTCTTGACTCCCATGAATGATCTGAGCGCTTTGTTTCACCAAACATTCGATTCCTTGGTGGAGTCAGATGAAAGCGTTACCGGGGAATCGCGCTACCGGCAGGCGCTGCTACACAACCTGTTGCTGCAAACCAGCTGTTTTCGCTACTGGGGGCAAGGGGTTTGGACTGACTGGGCGCGGGAGATTTATCGGCGAGGTGCCGGCGATCTGCGGATGTAGCGGGGGGGCAGTCTCCGTGGGTGGCCATCGGTGTCAACTTTAGCGCCATATTCCACAAGATTGATTGATCTTATAATGAACCGCCAAGGACGCCAAGGACGCCAAGAGGAAAATTCTTGGCGCACAGGCGCGTCTTGGCGGTTGATTATTAAGTTTAAGTTGACACCGATGGCACGCTTTCCTGCCCCTACAAACACGCATCCCTGAATGGGGAATCAATGATGCGGAACGCACCCCACCTCTAGCAGAGTTTTGAGGATGAGATAAGCGGAAGTGGCACCGGGGTCTTGATGGCCGGCACTGCGCTCGCCCAGGTAGCTGGCTCGTCCTTTCTTCGCCACCAGGGGAATAGTGTTTTTCATCCCCTCTTCTGCTGCTGCTACTGCTTGTTGCAATGCTTCTGCAACGCTCGCACCGGCAGCGATCGCTTGCTGGAAAGCGCTAGCTGCCGGTGAGAGAGCGTCGAGCATGGTTTTGTCGCCCAAATTCGCTTTACCGCGCTGCGCGACTCCTTCCACACCGGCTTGCAGGAGTGCGGAAATATCCTCGCCGGTGAGTTCCTGCTTGCCGGCGACTGCTGCGCTAGCCTTGAGAAACAGCGTACCATAAAGCGGCCCGCTGGCACCGCCCACACTAGAAATGAGCGTCATGCTGACAGTTTTGAGGACAGTACCGATATCTTTATCTGCGACACTCGGCAATTGGGCGATAACCTTTTGGAAACCCCGATTCATGTTGATACCGTGGTCAGCATCTCCAATCGCGGCGTCGAGTTCTGTCAGGTAGTCCTTATTTTGCTCTATAATGATTGCGGTTGCTTGCAACCACTGCAAGATTTGCTCTTTTGTCACCATTTTCCAACCTCCCCTTTATCGTGTTGATGCTGTTGGCGAATTAATGGGCGATTATACCTCGCTCATGAATTATCCCTTAATTGGTTGGACAGAAGGAGGCAGAGCCTCCTTTCAGGCGTTCCCAGGCTGAGCCTGGGAACGAGGAACGAGGAACCGTCACATTCCCCAGCGCAACGCCGGCGTCAAAACCGGCGCATCCCACAGTTTAATCATCTGATCGTCTACCTTAAGTAAGGTTATGGAGCAGCCTTGCATCTCCAGGGAAGTCATGTAAGGCCCTATTAAGTTGCGGGCAATCTTGAGTCCTTTCTTTTCGCAGATTTGCGCCAATTTGCGATAGATGATGTACAGTTCAGAAAGAGGAGTGCCGCCCAGACTGTTGACAAACGCCAAAACTGAATCACCGGCATTGAAAGGCGGGTCAGTCAGTTCCACTTCTGCCCATTCGCCTTTGTCCGCATCCCACTCGCGCAAAGTGCGGGTGTGGGGGGAATCTTCGATAATAGAAATCGCCAGCATCTCGGCAATTTCATCTGCTGATTTCACCGGCACGCGCTGGCATCCCGGTTCCCCGTGAATGCCAATCCCGACTTCCATTTCTCCCTCACCCAGGTTAAAAGTGGGGCGCATGATTGCCGGCACGGTGCAGGAGGTGAGCGCCACTCCCATGCTGCGCCCGTTGAGGTTCACCTTGCGGCAGAGGTCGGCAAGTCGGCTGAGGTCATAACCCTGTTCCGCTGCAGCGCCGCAGATTTTTTCCGCGAGAACAGTTGTGCCGACTCCCCGGCGTCCTTGGGTGTAGAGACTGTCTTTGACGGCTACATCGTCATCGATGAGGATATTGAACACCCGGATGCCTTCGGAGTGAGCCAGTTCTGCTGCCATCTCGAAGTTCATCACGTCGCCGGAATAGTTTTTGACGATGTTGAGGATGCCGGCACCGCCGTTTACTTGGCGAGAGGCTTCTAGGATTTGGTCGGGGGTGGGGGAGGTGAAGACTTCACCCGGACAGGCTGCGTCCAGCATGCCGGTGCCCACAAAGCCGGCGTGCGTGGGTTCGTGTCCGCTACCGCCGCCGGAGATGAGGGCGACTTTGCCTTGAGCGGGTGCGCCGGTGCGGTAAACGAACGTTGGGTCAAAGCGGACTTGGATCAGGTCGGGATGGGCGGCTGCCATGCCTTCCAGGCTTTCGCGCACCACATTTTCCGGTTGGTTGATTAGTTTTTTCACGGGAGGTTGTTATTTGTTTTTCGCTGTTCGTCATATCAAGTCCGGTGGCATGGTTATTGTATAGGAGGGGGCGGGTTTATTTCACCCCTTCGTTGTGTCGGAAATATTTCGGGTGAGCCCCGCCCATACAAAGATAACAATCGATGCCAGCGGACATGATATCAGCCGGGGGTATAATAATTGTCACCGGCACCAATTCAAATTGCGACTAATCAGCAGTTCGGTCATCTTCGCGTGATGCGTATTTTTCATGGCAACAGATCGGGTTTCAAATCCGTGCTTGTGTGCCAAATCCCTCACAGCTTCCGTATTATCGTAGGTCATTAGAAAAACACCCTCAATTGCGCTGGCCATCCGAAATAGTTCTTCGTGATCGATTTCCGAATAGGTGTAGAGCCGAGTTCCCGCCTTTTTTCCCGCAGCAGTATAAGGCGGATCGATAAAGAACGCGGCATCAGCGCGACAGGCGTTTTCTGAGAGAAGGCGCATCCCGTCCCCCTCAATAAAAGTCAAGCATTCGCGCACGGCTATAATATCTTCGATTCGCCTTCTAAGCGTCTCTGGATACCAGCGTGACTTGATTCCTTTCCCATTTTCTCCACTTTTTATTACGCCGGCTCCAGCCGCCAAAATTCCCCCGCGATTGATTCGGTTTTTGAGGATTGTTTTAAAGGCTTTATTTCGCAAGCTTAAGGCATCTTTTACCAAGGCAGCTTTTACGGATATCGGCGAAAAATCAAAACTCACAATTTCTTGAGCCAGCCATTCGCCATCACCGTTCAGAATGGTCTGCCAAACAGCTGCTACTTGCTCATCAATCTCGACCATTGTTACATGATTCGCTAGCCGTTCAAAGGCAACGGTGAGGCTGACAGTGCCGCCGCCAGCAAAAGGCTCAATAAACTCAGCGGGTGGCGCTGGCAAGCTGGCAAGCCACTGCCTGATGCGCGGTACAAGCCACGTTTTACCGCCTGGGTATCGGAAAGGACTGCGCTGGGGCACTGACGCAACGTTAGTAATTTTGTTGAGGGAAGTCTCCCCAAAAAGCGATAGTTGCTGCATCTCAAACCATGAAGCTACAAAATGTCTAGTAATGTGGGAGCATCTGGAGGGTTATCTAACCTTTCATCCAGTTTTTCTTGCAAATGGTCGATAAAGTCGTCTATTGAACCAGCTTCCGGCGCGGTAATTCTTTCTAAGGCCGGTTGAAACAGAGTGTAGACTGTTCGAGACAGAGTAAGCTGGTAGAGGTTTCTCTCGGAATCGCGCGTGAGGTCGTATATAAGCCACGCCATATCTGCCTCTTGCTTCTCAACCTCTGGGAGAGGCGGGAGTGTGCTGTAAAAGCCTTTGTGCAAAGCGACAGCCTGTTTCTTATGCCAGCTTTTTAGGATTCCCCCTTTGTAAATTAGCTGCGGTGCCAGACGCTTGCGCGAAGAAGATAGGTAGTCAGGACGCGGATAGTTTCTCTGTCTTGTCCAGTCCATATTCGAGCGGTTGGCTGGGTCTTCCATGTAATATTCAAAGGGCCGGCGCACGTTGCCAGAGATATACACTGATTGGATTTCCAAACTGCCAAAATCCGTCACGCGCCCTCGGTCGTCGTAAGCAACCAGAACTACATCAATATTGCCGGCAGATTGTCCGTGTTTATCATTAATTCGGATTTCTGTGAGGGAAGTCCACGTCGCCCTTTCGGGAAAGAAAAAGGCAGCTGCATCGTCTGCGATAATCCAATCCTGGCGGAAGCGAATTGGGCAGGTAATTGCGACTTCATCACCCTCGAACACACTGCAAACCCCTAACGGATCGTTAGCTTTATCCTTGGTGCAAGACGGCACCTTGTTATTGTAAGGGCAGAGTCGGTGTCCCCGATAGCGTTCGGCTTCTGGGGAGAGGTTGTCTGGGGGAAACCCAAAGACTTCTGCGAGAGGGTGTTTTGGCATATGGCGTTTTTTCTCCTCTACTTATCTTTCTACATTTTACCTCAACTGACCGCTGCGAAACGGCAGGAACGACCGCGCTTTCGCTTCCGCCACCGGCACCTCCCCTACTCCGTTTCCACCCAAACTGTAACCGCCGCAACAGCGATTAGCATCTCGTCATTTTTATCATTAAACTCTTCAATCGCCCGCCCCTGCACCACCATCCCACCGGCTTCAACGGTGAGGGTTTTGCGACCGAAAGGCAGCACAGCCAGCACTTCATCTTGCCGCACTTGTTCCGGATAAGGCACCGCTACCTGCACTTCCACAATCATTTGATTGGGGTGGCTCAAACCGGCAACTTCCCAAATGCCCGGTAAAGCATTGTGAGCGATGGCGTTGCGCACAGCCCTGGCTGCAGCCACAGTGGGTTCTTGCCCGTGCTGGTCAACTCCCATTCCCATTTCGATGATAAAGCGTTTGCGAGCCACAGTTACCTCTTGACAGTTTTGAAGCTTACAGTTTATTTTTATAGCATAACTTGCAGGGTAGAGACGATCTGGAGACGCGATAAATCGCGTCTCTACAAGATGCCAGACACAAGATTTGGGACAAGGGCACCGGCTACCCCAACCCCTTTCCTCACCCTAACTGCACTTCACGCCGCAACACACCGGCACGATCGCTGCGCACAATTATGTTAATATTAGCCTTTCCCGGCACCTTTAGCACCCACTCGGCGCGGGCGCGATTGTCGGTACTGGAGCTGTGACCTAAACCGAATTGAACCAGCGTCAGTTTGTTGCTTCGCCCTTCCAAATGACCCAACTCAGTGCGCCGCTTGCCGGTGAGCAGCGTCACCCCTTCTGGCAATTCCAATTCGACTAGCACAGGGCGGGCGGATTTGCGTTTTTTGGCTTGCTGGCTGGTGTGAGTGGGCAGAAAGCCGGTGTTTTCCACCACCAAGTTTAGCCGGTAAGTGTCATTGCCGAGAGAAGTCACCTCCAAAGTGTGAGCGCTCAGGTGGGGGAGCATATCAGCCAGCGCTAACACAAAGGGTGCGTTGCGCGTTGCTTCTTCACCCATTAAAGCATGCGGGGGATTTCGCCAGGTATAAAGTTGGTCCCAGCCGCCCAGCTCAACCGGCCCTAATTGGGGGTGTTCAAAAGTATACCACGGCACGTATGCGCCTTCCCCGACATGTTCGTCGAACCACTGCAAAACCTTTAAATCCTCCTCATGGGGGTGCTCGCGCCCCCAATCCAACACCTTGGAATTTTTAACACCGGCTCGCTCCAGCGGATTCCACAGTTCAATCGTGAAAGCGAACGCACCAAAATGATCGTACATCCAGTCGTCAAAAATGCCGGTGACAATTTCTTTGGGGTGATAGCGGAAATCGTGATATACTGAAAGGCAAGGGTAGCCGGTCAGTTGGGAGCCGCGCTCGCCAATTTTCTTATACACCTGCAAGTCATCGGTTTCGATATCCTCGTCAGGTCGGGTGCTGGGGGGGCGCAGGATTACGCCACTGTAGGTGTGATAAGTGAGCGCGAAGTTGATATTTGGGTGCGCTACAATAAAATCTACCAGCGCTTCGATTTCCGGTTCAGATGCCGGATAGGGGCCCGCCCCCCCCTGCTCCGCTTCCGGTCGCCACTCGAAGGGAAAATTGCGGTTGAAATCGAGTCCCGCATGCGGGCGAGCACTTTTGATCAGATAGCCGTCGAAATCTTCTATCAAACCTTCAGGAAATATGCGATAATAGGTGCCGCCGTGTTCGTCAGGGGCGCGTTTTTCCATTAAGCGCGGGTCGAGGGAACTGATTTTCCAGTCCCCGTTTGGATCGGGGACGCGCATTTGCAAGACGCGACTGTCACCATCGATATCTTGCCGGTGCAAACCCTCGGCTTTTTCCTCATAGGGATACGCGCGCACGCCGGAGCGGAGAAATTGCGGCGCAGAAGACATTGCCAGCGCCGCACCATCTGGATTGATGCGCGGCACTGCATAAAATGTGCATTTGTCAAGCAGGCGGGTGATGCGCTCGTCGCGTCCGTATTCTGCGAGCAGTTTGTCAGCGATATGCAATACAGTTGTGGTGCCGGCAAGTTCTGTGGCGTGGATGTTGGCATCCAGCCAAACCGCTGGTTTTTCTGTATCCGCTCCCGTTGCGCGATTGGTGAGCGTTAGCAGCCAAATCGGATTTCCCTGGTAGCTGGTGCCGGTTTGGCTGACACTCACATATTCAGGATAGGTCTTCGCCCATTCTTGCAGAAGTGATTCCAGTTCCTCATTCGTGAAATAGCGGTTAAAGTCCATAGCACTGTTTTATAGGTTTGAGCCGGTGCATCTGATTTTTGATCATATTAGCATCTAGCCAGTAGGGTGCGTTCTGCTGGAACGCACCCTACTCTTGCTACTCTTGCCGGTGGAACACTTCGGAAATCAGCAGGGCAAAAGCGCCGGAACTGTCATACTTTGCGGTGAGCCGCTTGAACTCGCTTTCCGACACCAGCTTGCCGGCTGCTAGTTCAAATTCTTCTCCCACCGGCAGTTTTGCAGGATAATTCAGGACGATTCCTTCCGTCAGGAAGGAAGTTTCGTTTTTGCCGCCGGTTGGTTCCAGGACAAGCTCTTGAGTGTCTTCCGCCGGCGACACTTGCAAATCCGGGGTCATCGTCTCTTTTTTCCCAACCCACTTCCCGGACAAGTTTTCGATGGCCGGTTCGGCTGCCGGTTCGGGGAAACTGCCCAGGCGTTCGCGAATATGCAAAATCCTGTCTAAGCTGCCACTCTCACCGTAGATAATCCCCAAGCTATTATTACTGTCATCTTCTTGCCGAAAAAAGAACTCTATCCCGAAAGGTCGTTCCGGTTGAAGTGTTTTAGTCACCCAAGCGGTCGCACCACGGTCGGACAAGGCAAGCCCCCGATTAGAGGGAGCAGCTGGGTGCACCAATCCATCAGGCAGGTTGCAAGCTTCCTTCTCGATTTGCCATTGCTTTTCCTCCTCACTTCCGTCTGGGGAGAAATATTGATTGGTGTGAGTGATAACTGTCTTATCTTCGTTAGCCCGGAAATTCCTGATGCCTTTAAATTGCTTGATGATTTCTTTCTCTGGAGAGGAGACAGTCCATATCCCGTAACGAGAAGTGCCTTCAGGTGTCAGGCGACCGAATAACTTTGTCCAGTGCTGTTCTTGCAGATTCATAATTCCTCTCATTAACTTCAAGTGAGATGCTTTCATTGCATCTCGCCTTTCTGGGCGCAGTTCCAGACTTATAGCCTCTCCCCCTTCAGTTGAGCCATAAACGCAGCATCATCCCAGTAAGTTGTCACCTTTTGAATCTTGCCGGCACCATTAATTTCAAACACATGGATTCCCTCGCCGGTAGCAGTCCGTCCATTTTTCCCAACCGCCCGCATTGTCCACTTGACAGCGGCCCCACTGCCCGCGACCACAAAGATATGGTCTTTTGACAGTTCTAGTTTATCAAAGATGGCAGACAGCATCCCGAAAAATTTCTGATAATCCTCGTGGACTTTGCTGGGCGGTTTGCCAACGGGGTCACAGATCACCCCATCTTCAGCAAAGTTCTCCAGCCACCCCTGTGCATTCATGGCCTGCATATTGGCCAAGTAGGCATCTACAAGTTTTTCAATCACTTCTGCTGACATCGCGGCAATCTCCTTCACTATCGGTGCAACTCTTAACTTATCACAGATGGGTTATAGCGATAAAGCCAATCCTCAAATTCAGGCTGGCTCGCATGTGCCTGTTCTGCCACTCCCCGAAGAAATGTGTCGCTGTCGGCGTCATAGGCGCGGGTTCCCTGGAACGCACTGCGAGCTTGGATGACTTGCGTGCGTTGCGTGCGGCTGTTTTCGTAACTAGAGAGGGCAGCTTCGATGCTGGGCGCACCGGCAAGGCACTGCGAAAGTTCCCAGGCATCTTCAAATGCCGTATTTGCTCCCTGTCCCAGCGACGGCACCACGGGATGCGCCGCATCGCCCAAAAGCGTTACCCTACCTTTGCTCCAGTTGAGCACCGGCGGTCTGTCGCATATCGTTCGCTCCACGATGCTGCCGGCATCTGTAGCTTCCACAATCGCCCTCACCGGTTCCCCCCAGCCGGCAAATTCCTGCAAAACGCGAGATTTAACCTCTGCGGCACTTTGGCAAACAGAGCCGTCCTCCGACAGCGCACCGGCGCTCCAAAATATATATCCGCCGCCGGTGTCGATGAGCACCATATTTTTGCCATCGCCTATCATTAATGTTACTTCATCGGCAGCCAGCAGCTCGTGGCTGTACTTGAGAACGGCACGCCAAGACATCCGCCCCGCATAGCGAGGTGCCCCATCTCCAATCACTACCTGTCTGACTGTAGAGTTTATCCCATCAGCCCCGACCAGCAAGTCTGCCCGCACGGTATTTCCACCCTCAAAAAACACTTCGACGCCGCTGTCATTTTGCTCAAATCCTGCGCACCGGCAATTCAGGTGGATCGCATCCGCTGGCAGTGCCGAGGCAAGGATTTCCTGCTGGCGCGACCAGCGGATCTGCAACATCGGCTGCCCGTATTTTTCCGCCAGAGTGAGCCGGTTCTGCATTATAAGCTCGCCGGTGCTTTTTTTCAAATTCACGGCGCGGGTAAAGCTGCCGGCGCGTTTCAGCGACTCCACTATACCCGGTTTGATGGCATCGAGACTATTTAAGCCGTTGGGAAACAAAGTCAGACCGGCACCCACCGGTCGCAATTCCCGCGCCTTCTCATAGACTTGGGCGTCGATGCCTTGTTTTCGCAGCGCCATCGCCGCTGCCAGACCGCCAAGTCCAGCACCGATGATGGCCACTTTCTCAACGGCACTGGGAAATTCCACTGAGCTATTTTCAGACATGGGTGAGGCAGTACAAAGAAACCGGGTTTTTTATAGTTAAAACATAAAAACTGAGTTTTGTCAACCAAAGAAACCCGGTTTCTCGCTCCTGAGCGTAACTTTTCGCCTGACTTATTAGTGGCGAGTGTAGGAACGCTCAAAGTGGGTTTTGACCTTCTGGGCCACAGCCGCCAAAGCTGCTGCCGAGAGAAAAGCCGAAACGGCCACTATTTTACTGCCAAACCCGTCTGCAACTATCGCCAAAGCAGCCATTGCAACCGCCGCACCCACCGAGATTTGTTGCAACCGGCTAGTGACCCGATAGGTTCGACTGCAGGTTCCGCACAGCTGCGTGTGTTGCGAGAGCCGGTCTAGCAGCACCGGCTCCCCGCCGCACTCCCCACTGTCGCTCCCCAGCTTCGAGGTGGCATATCCCTGATAATACGGCAAATCCCGCCCAAACTTGTCCAGCCACTTGCGGTACTCAATCACCAAGGTGTCGGATGTCTTGAGCGGCAAATAAAGCTCTTTTAGAGGTTGCCTCAATCGCTCTATTTCGGATTTTTGTCCCACAACTACTTGCAAATCCTCCTCCAATATTTTACTCTGACGCAAGTGTTCCACCCACAGAGGCTTCAGCTGGATTTTCCAACTCAAAAAGTTGGCATATCTTCTTAATAACATCCGGCATTTACCCTGACCGAGAGGGATTGAATACAGAGCTATTCCACCAGACCGGCCCGCCGCCACACTAAAGCTATACAGAACTAAATTTGGAGCGGTGAAATCAAGGTTGCTCCAACTGCCATTGGGGTTCCGCATTCCCCGCCACCTGCCCTTGATACCCTCAACCGAACTTTCCAGCACTTCCATTTCCAGCGCTTGGGCCTGTTCTCGATTGCCTTCGGTGCCGTGGTGGCTGATGAAGACGTGAGCCGGATCGATGACGTTTTCTATAAAATAGCTTTGGTCGTAAGGCAGGTCACGCATGTAGTCGGCGCTGTCGAATTCCGGCTTGTCCAAATCCGCTATAGTTGGAATGCGCTCACCGGCACCGGCTTCCGGTTCCCCGGGCCACACCCAGACCATGCCTTGGCGCTCCACAACGGTAAAGGATTGCACGCAGGCATTAGCCGGAATTTTAGCATCAACCGGCAATTGCGGAATGTGCTCGCACTCACCGCCGGTGCCGAACTGCCAGCCGTGGTACAAACACTCGATTTTGCCGTCCGTTATCTGTCCGTCGGAGAGTCTGGCGGCGCGGTGGGAACAGCGATCTGTCAAACATCCCAGTTTCCCATCCCGGTTTCTGAACAAGACGAAGGGTTCGTCGTACAAGGAAAAGCTATAAGGGCTGTCTTTGGGCAGGTCTTGCAGGAAGGCAACGGGATACCAGCACTGCCTCCAGTTGAATTCTCGCTCCCCCTCTGGCACCGGCGCGGTAACGGTTTGTTTGGCTGTCTCTTCAGTCTTGGCCTCTGCTTTCATTGAAAAACTCGCTGTCAACCTATTTACTGTATTCTATAGCAGTTCTAAATGATTTCCGCACCCGCCTAGGGCCCAGAACCCCGGTTTCGTAGGGGCGGGCCCCCGTGCCCGCCCTCTTCCGGGGTTCTGAAATTTACACGAAGGTTATTGACGCGCTATATCAGCTTACTTTAACCCCCAGCTAACCATATCAGACCGCTCTAATATCAAGTCAGTTAAATACCTGTAATTAGGGAAAACAGTTTTTAGGGGCGGTTGCACCTAACTACAATTCACCCCCCAGCTGCGCAGCCACACACTCCCTAACTGCTTCAGCTGAATCCAGCTGCAAAACCGCAGATGCAATCGCCTCCGCCTCAGCCACAGTCAGTCGGGAAATCGCCGCCTTCACCTCAGCAATTGCCGGCGCGTTCACGCTCAATTCATCCACTCCCAACCCCACCAAAATGGGTGTCGCCTCTGGGTGCGACGCCAACTCGCCGCACACTCCCACCCAGATGCCGGCACTGTGCGCCGCTCGAACAGTTTGCTGAATCATCCGCAGCACTGCCGGCTCGAAGGCATCAGCAAGAGTGGCCACTTTGGGATTGGTGCGGTCAGCAGCCATCACATACTGGCTGAGGTCGTTGGTGCCGATGCTGAAAAAGTCCACTTCTGCAGCCAGCCGGTCAGCCATCGCCACAGCTGCCGGCACTTCTACCATGATCCCGACTTCCATTTTCTCATCGAAAGGGATGCCGGCAGAGCGCAGTTGCTCCCGCGCTGCGGCTAAAATCTCTTTGGCGGCGCGGATCTCCCTCACCGAGGCGATCGTGGGAAACATCACCTTAATCGCGTGACCGGCAGAAGCCCGCAAAATCGCCCTCAGCTGGGCTGCCAGCAAATCCGGAGAGTCCAGCAGAAAGCGAATCCCCCGCCATCCCAGGAACGGATTGGCTTCTCGCTCCAAATTCAGGTAAGGGATGGGCTTGTCGCCACCGGCATCCAAAGCGCGAACCGTCAGGGGGCGAGCGCCCAAAATCTCTGCGATCGCTCGATACACTTGCAACTGCTCCTCTTCCGCTGGAGCCTGCGATCGCTCCAAATAGAGGAACTCACTGCGCAGCAATCCCACTCCCTCAGCACCGGCACCCGCAGCAATTTTGGCATCTGCCACCCCGAAAATATTTGCCATTACCTTGACTTTTCGCCCGTCCTGTGTTATGGCAGGTTGCAGCGCTGCCTTCTTGGCGGCGTGCTGTGCGGTTGCGCCCCTGTCTTGCTTTGCCTGCAGTTCCCTCACCCGGGCGTCATCCGGGCTGGCCCACAGAGAGCCGGTGCCGCCATCCAGGGCCAGCGGCGTGCCATCCTCGATGCGGGACAGTTCCGCCCCAACCCCAAACACAGCGGGGATACCGAGGGATTTGGCCAGAATCGCGCTGTGGGAAGTGGCGCTGCCGGTGCTGGTGCAGATGCCCGATACTTTAGTTGGATCTAGCTGAGCCACCTCCGAGGGGGTGAGATCCGCAGCCACCAGAATCGCCCCTGTTTCCCCTTTGTGGGACAGATATCCGACCTGGGACAGCAGCAGGACATCTGTCTCAGATGCGATCGCAGGGGGTGCCGCCGGCATTTCTCCGATCAGCAGCCGCAGCACTCGCTGGCCCACGTCCAGCACATCAGCTGAGCGTTCCTGAAGGTAAGGATCGTCCAAAGCTCGGTAAACAGCAACCATCTCCGACACAACCGTCTGCCACGCCACAGCGACACTCAGGCGCTGCTCAAAAATCTGCTGGCGAGCGACTTTCAGCACGGCGGGATCTGACAGGCACAGCAAGTGGGCGTCGAAAATGCTCGCTTCTTCTTCCCCCACCTGGCAGGCGGTTTGCCGGCGCAGCGCCTGAATTTCCATTTGCGCGGTTTGGATGGCCTGCAATAGCTGCTGCCACTCCGACTCAGGACTGTCTGCTGCCCTGGCTGGCACTTCCAGAACCGCTGGGCGATACCAAACCGCCCGCCCGATGGCGATGCCAGGGGATGCCGGGATGCCGGTGAGCTGAAAACCCTCACCCCCAACCCCTGTTTCTTCGATCCCCCCCTGCCCCCCCTTGAAAAAGGGGGGTTGGCTTTGGTGGTGGGATGCCTTGCTTGCTCCATACCCAACCGCTCGCCCGCTCTCCCCCTCTTCCCTTTTGGGGGGGTGAGGGTGGTGGGATGCCGGCGCTTCTGAGAAGTTGGCTTCTACCAGTTGCTGCAGTGCGGCCAAAGCTCGCTCCGCATCCGAACCCTCCGCTGCGATCCCAATCTCGTGCCCCCGGCGCACTCCCAGGGTGGCGACCTGATTGATGCTCTTGGCATTCACCGGCTCGCTGCCCCGGGTCAGGTTGCGCACCGCGATCTCGGACTCAAACCGGCCTGCGGTGGCGGCGAATTTGGCTGCCGGTCGAGCGTGAATGCCCAGCAGATTTCCCACAGTCAGGCGTATTTCCAGTGCCTGCTGTCCCAGCTGCGACCCGCCAGAGCTTTCCCCTTCTCCTGCGGGAGGGGTGGACAGCTGAGCGGCTTTTGCTGCCAGCGAGCCCCGCGCTTCTGCCATCACCTGTTCCAGAGAAGCGCCGGCACCTGCTCGCACCGCAGCCGCCAGCGCCCCCTCTACCAGCGGTGCCTCGCACAGTCTCACCCTGTCCCGTTTTTCCTCAGGCAGAAACTCCACAGCCATCTCAGCACTCATCAGGGCGCTGCCCAAATCCATCAGCACCACTACGCCGGCGTCACTGTAAACCGACTCAATCGCCTCGCACACCCGCACAGCATCGGTGCCAAACGGATTCTCTGGGTCGTCAATCCCTGCGGCGAGGGCAATTTTGACCTCGCTCCCAACCATCTGCTGAGCTAGCTCCCGCACCCCGGCTGCCAGCTTGGCGCTGTGAGCTACGATGACAATGCCAACCATCAATCAACCCGCTCCTTATCAGGGGCAATTCTGCCTGATTTTTTGAATTTGCCCTACTCTTACCAATGATATCTATTTAGAAGTAGGGTGCGTTCCCTCAGAGAGGGAACGCACCCTACAGCCGGGGATAGGCGGGACAGGGGGGAACGGCTTTATTTTCAGTTTATTTATGCCACCTACTTAGAACGAGCAATTTGTAAAAATGGCATCAAATTTTTTGCTCTACGGTTCTTACGGCTACACCGGCAGTCTGATTGCCCGTTTGGCCGCTGGGCGAGGACTTCGCCCGACACTCGCCGGGCGCGACAAAAACAAACTGGCGGCGCAAGCCGCCGAACTGGGGCTGGAGTACCGCGCTTTCTCCCTGGAAGATGCCGCCGCCCTAGACGCGGCTCTCTCCGATGTGCCGGCACTGCTCCTCTGTGCTGGCCCTTTTTCCCGCACTTCCGCGCCGGCGATAGCTGGCTGCTTGCGGACAAAAACCCACTACCTCGACATCACCGGCGAAATCGCCGTTTTTGAGGCGGCGGCGGCACGGGATGCGGAAGCACTGGCGGCGTCCGTGATCCTGCTCCCCGGAGTCGGGTTTGACGTTGTGCCCTCAGATTGCTTGGCGGCGCACCTGAAGAGAAGATTGCCCGAGGCGACGCACCTCGCCCTGGGCTTTCAAACGCTCAGCCGGGTGTCGCGCGGAACTGCAACCACAATGGTCGAGAGCCAGCATCGCGGGGGGCTGGTGCGGCGCGGCGGCGCACTCACTCCCGTTCCCGCCGCCTGGAAAACCCGGACGATTGACTTCGGGCGGGGCGAGGTGAAAGCTGTGACGATTCCGTGGGGGGATGTGTCTACAGCCTATTACAGCACCGGCATTCCGGATATTGAGGTCTATGCCGCATTTCCGGAATCCACCGTGCGGGCGATGGTGGCGAGCCGGTATCTGGGCTGGTTGCTCGGTTTGCCGGTGGTGCAGAATGTCCAGAAGCGCCTGATTCAGGCTCAGCCCCCCGGACCCACTGACGCTGAACGCGCACAGGGAATGAGTTTGTTTTGGGGAGAGGCGCAAGACAGGGCGGGCAAAAGGGCTGCGAGCCGGTTGCGATGTCCTGAAGGCTATACCCTGACGGCGCTGACGGCGCTGGCGGCTGTGGAAAAGGTGCTGGCGGGACAGGTGGCTGCCGGTTTCCAGACGCCATCAAAAGCCTACGGGCCAGATTTTATCTTGGAAATTGAGGGCGTCACGCGCTCAGATGCGGACTGACAGCCGGTGTGGCAGTCCCAGAAACCGTCCCAGAAACCCTCCCAGAAACCGGGTTTCTTTAAGAAACCCGGTTTCTTAACCCCAGAAACCGTCCCAGAAACCCGGTTTCTTTAAGAAACCGGGTTTCTTAACCCGGCCTGGTTAAGTGCTAACGTACTGTAATGGAGTCTGTGGCGCATAGGAAGTAGATGAGTATCTTTACACTGCAATCGGTTAAAAAGGACTTTGGCATCAAGGAAATCCTCAAAGATGCCAGTTTTAGCCTGGGTGCCACGGACAAGGTTGGCTTAATCGGCACCAACGGTTCTGGCAAATCGACGCTGTTGAAGATGATTGCCGGCATTGAACCGGTTGACGCAGGTCAAATTTTGATCAATTCTGGAGCCAGGATTGTCTATTTGCCGCAGCAGCCCGAGCTGGATGAGAGCCGCACGGTTCTGGAGCAGGTGTTTGCGGACAGCGGCGAGCAAATGGCTCTGGTGCGCGAGTATGAGGAACTTTCAGACAAGCTGGCTCACTCGCCGGGAGACAGCCAGCTGATGTCTCGCCTCTCTGGCGTGATGCAGCGGATGGATGCTGCCGGCGGTTGGGAATTGGAGACGAATGCTAAAATTATTCTGACTAAGCTGGGGATTGAAGATGTCAACGCCCGGATTGGCAGTCTTTCGGGCGGCTACCGCAAGCGCATCGCCCTAGCAGCTGCGTTGCTGTCAGAGCCAGATGTGCTGCTGATGGATGAGCCGACAAACCATCTGGACGCTCTGTCGGTTGAGTGGTTGCAAAGTTATTTGAACCGCTTTCGTGGGGCGCTTTTGCTGATCACTCACGACCGCTATTTTCTGGATCGCGTCACCAATCGGATTATAGAAATCGACCGGGGCGATCTGTACACTTACGACGGGAATTATTCTTACTATCTGGAGAAAAAAGCTCTCTCGGAAGATGCGGCGGCTAGCAGTCTGCGCAAACATCAGGGGGTGCTGCGCCGCGAGCTGGAATGGCTGAGCCGGGGGCCAAAAGCTCGGAGTACGAAACAGAAAGCTCGGATTCAGCGCATTGCGGAAATGCGGGCTGCGGAGTTTAAGCAGGCTGAAGGTAAGGTGGATATTTCTACTCCCAGCCGGCGCATTGGGAAAAAAGTGATCGATCTGGTGAAGGTGGGTAAAAGTTATGGCGGTCGGGTGTTAATTAAGGATTTTACTTACGAGTTAACTCCGGAAGAACGCATCGGCATTATTGGGGGCAATGGTGCGGGAAAATCGACTTTGATGGATATTATTACGGGGCGGGTTCAGCCGGATGCCGGTGCGGTGGAGATTGGCTCTACTATTCACATCGGCTATTTCGACCAGCATTCTGAGGAGTTGCTGGCGGCGATGAATGAGAATCAGCGGGTGATTGAGTATATAAAGGAAGAGGGTGAATTTGTCAAGACGGCGGACGGATCTCAGATTAGCGCTTCTCAGATGCTGGAGCGTTTCTTGTTTCCGGGGAACCAGCAGTATGCGCCTATCCACAAGCTTTCTGGCGGTGAGAAACGCCGGCTGTTTTTGTTGCGGGTGCTGATGAGTGCGCCGAATGTGCTGATTCTGGATGAGCCGACGAATGACTTGGACGTGCAAACGCTGGCGGTGCTGGAAGAGTATCTGGAGGATTTTAACGGCTGCGTGATTGCTGTTTCCCACGACCGCTATTTCCTAGACCGCACGGTGGATACGATTTTTGCCTTTGAGGAGGGGGGCAAGTTGCGGCAGTATCCGGGAAATTACACGGTTTACCTGGACTTCAAGCGGGAGGAGGAAGAAGCTGCATCACGCGAGAGTGCCGGTGTCAAGGAGAAGCTGAAGGAGACTCAGCCGAAATCGTGGAAGTCACAGCAGGACAGCAGCAAGCCGCGCAAGCTGTCATCTAAAGAGAAGCGCGAGTTTGAGATGCTGGAAGGCAAGATTGCCGATCTGGAGGCGGAGAAAGCGGAGGTTGAGAAGGCGCTTTACAGTGCACCGCCTGGGGAAGTCACCAAGGTGCGAGAATTGTACGAGCGGGTGGAGCGGCTGAAGCTGGCGATCGATGCGGCGACTGAGCGCTGGTTAGAGCTTGCTGAACTGGGGGCGTAAATTCCTGCAAATTTTTCAAGGACAGCCGCTTTGATGACAGCGCTCTAACTGCTTAATCCCTGGAAGCTTTCCAGGGTTAATTAGGTAGGGGCGGGTGCGATCCGGTATCCTTTGACACCGGCAGATATCCTGAATAAACCCGCCCCCACTCTGAACAATCGCCGCTACTGGGTGGGAGATTGGTATAAATGGAAAGATGTCAGATCTACCCATCAATCGGGGAAAAGATACCTCTATGAGAAGAAATCCACTTGTCTTGATTCACGGCTATTCGAGTAATGGGAGGGCGTTCCAGGCTTGGGAAAAGGATCTAGAAAAGCGGGGTTACGATGTTGAGCACCTCTACCCCTGCAACTACCTTTCGCTGACTAATGAAGTGACGGTTAAGGACATCGCCGAGGGGTTCGACCGGGCGCTGCGCATCCACCCTATCTTGAAAAATGACAGCCAGCCGTTTGACGCCATTGTCCACTCCACCGGCATGCTCGTCATCCGCTCATGGCTGACTGCTTACGGAAAAGTGCGGCGCAACCGGCTCAAGCGCCTGATAGGATTTGCCCCCGCAAGTTTTGGATCTCCCTTGGCGCACAAGGGAAGGAGTTGGCTCGGTTCGCTGTTCAAGGGGAACAGAATGTTGGGACCCGACTTTTTGGAGGCGGGGGATAAGATTCTGGAGAGTCTGGAGTTGGGGAGCCGGTTCACCTGGGATTTGGCGCATAAAGATTTGACCGGCAATCAACCCTTTTATGGAGCGAATGCGGACACGCCATACGTGTTTATCTTTTGCGGTACGAGCAAATATGACGGGATCGCTAAATTGGCGAGCGAGACGGGTACAGACGGGACTGTGCGCTGGGCGGGTTCCGCCCTCAACACTCGCAAGCTGGTTATCGATCTGACAAAGAATCCGGAACTGACGGATCTCAAAAGCCGCCTGAAATTCGGCGAGTGGGTGAATGCTGGTGTCATGCCGGTGGTTTTGGTTGATGGGCTGAACCACAGCACGATCTTGAGCAAGCCCACTGAGGAGCTGGTGGAAATGGTGAGTGAGGCGTTGCAGGTGTCAGACGAAACCGAACTCAAAAATTGGTACACTCAAGCTAGGCAGTTCATGCAGAAGGCGGAGAATAAACCAGAGAAGTGGCAGCAGTTTGTCATCCGCGCAGTGGACGAGCGCGACGATCCGATTACTGATTACAATATAGAGCTGTTCACGCGCCTGAACGGTAAAGAACAACCGCTAAAGGGGTTCGACTTACGGGTGCACACCAACACTCGCGACAAAAGCTTGCGATGCTTCTACATGAACCTGGACACTATCCCTCAGCTGGACAATCTGTGGATGCGCCTGATTACGACGTCCGGATCGGCGCTTGTTATCTATCACGGGTTTATAGAGAACAAGTCAGGGATCGAGGAGGAGAAAATCAGCCCTTCTGGGATGTGGATTGGTGAGATAAACCTTTCAGAGCTTCTCAAAGATGGGGAGAAGAAGTTTTTCTACCCGTTCACGACTACGCTCGTGGAATTGCGGTTCGATCGGGAGCCAACCCCGTTAGGCGAGCGAGCCAACAGAATATTCAGGATTCTGGAAAGGGAACAAACTCAGGCGACACTTTGAGGGCGCTGCGCCTGAGCGCTACTCAAGAGGGCGTTGGGGTGACGCCCTCTCCTGTAAACTTGGGAAGTCTTACTATAATGGGGAAGATCGGGGTAGCTCTCTTGTAGGGACGCGATTTATCGCGTCTGTATATATTGTAGAGACGCGATAAATCGCGCTACAGTGAGTTTGCATACTGGGTAAATGCCGGTTTTACGGAGTATGTAAAACTCTTGGAATGGCAAGCGGATGAGGCGCTCGCTACTGCGCCACAAACGGTGCGGCTGTAAGCGGAAGAAGCTTTTTTGAAGGTGGCCAGTTTGGAGAATGATTTTTGGCAGATGGCTTTTAATGCGGGGGAGTAGAGAGAAAAGAAGCAGGTGTTCGCGCAACACCTGCTCGGGACGCCAGACACTGATCTTAATAAATTGTGAAGTTTAATTGGAGAAAGTCGCTCGGGGGTATTTTTGAGCTACGATAGTAGGGCGGTGGGCGACCGCTACAGCTACGGGCTGCAGATTATATCGCCCACCCGATAAATTGTCAATCATCCTTTGGAAAGGAAAAGCCATGACCCGCGCTATAATGGAAACCGAAAAGGGCACAATCCACCTGGAGCTGTTCGATAAGGATGCCCCTAATACGGTTAAAAATTTTGTTGAACTGTCTGAAAAGGGTTTTTACGACCGTCTGACTTTTCACCGAGTCATCCCGGATTTTATGATACAAGGTGGCTGTCCGAAGGGAAATGGAACGGGTGGTCCCGGCTACCAAATTAAGTGTGAAATTAACTCCAACAAACACCTGGCTGGCACGCTATCGATGGCTCATGCCGGTCGCGATACGGGTGGGAGTCAATTTTTTATTTGCCACTCTCCCCAAACGCACTTGGATGGAGTCCACACCACCTTTGGCAAAACGGAGGACATGGATGTAGTCAATGCTATCCGCAAGGGTGACAAGATTCTTTCTGTCAAGATTGAGCGGTAGATTGCTGCCCCTCCCCCCAGCCCCCTCCCGGCACGCGGGGAGGGGGGTTTTTGAGGGCAGGCGCGACGCCTGCCCTGCGGATTTGTTATACCTGTAGGACAGGCCGAAAAGCCTGTCGATGATGTCTGTGGAGATCCAGAGAGACGTCTTGTCCTAACCTCACTGTCCATTGCTCTAATGCTGAACTCCCCCACTCAAGACTTGCGCAGCAGCTGCATCCAGTTTCTCGAACAAACCCCTAAAGAACGCCTGCGGGTGCTTGATAACCTGGGGTTAGCGCGTTACGAGTTTTTAACTAAAATGCCTTTGAATGAGGCAAATGTAGCCTGTGCGATGCGGTTTATCGGCAACCGGCACCGGGTGAAATTCCCTAACCTCCGAGGAGCCGATTTATCGGGGTTGGTTCTAGATGGGGTGAACTTCATCCGGGGCGATTTATCCGGGGCGAACTTGAGAGGGAGCCGGTTAGTCAATGCCGATCTACTGTTTGCCAATTTTACGGCTGCTGACTTGAGAGATGCGGATTTAACCGGCGCAACTCTCAATGAAACGATATGGTTAGGTGCGCTCGTTGACGGGTGCCGGTTTGGCGCAGGGATTGGCATAGCGGACGAGCTGCGCTGGGATTTAACATCTCGCGGCGCTCGGTTCAATTAGGTGCGGGGTAAGAAGAAACCCCACCCCCCTACCCCCTCCCCGCGCTTCGGGGAGGGGGAGTATTTTCTTGTTCCTAGGAGCTGCCTGGAACAGCTGGGAGGCGGAGCCTCCGCCCTGATTGAGAAGGGTGCGCGGTATCTGGTACAATAACTCAAGTTGCTACTTACAAGTGAGTCAAGGCTAGATCCCCCCCTAGCCCCCCCTTCAAAAGGGGGGGAACAATCTCAAAGCGCCCCCCTTTGTAGGGCGGTGCGGCACGACCGCCCCGTTTGGGGGGATATGGATGCTTAGACTTGTAGGTAGCAACTGGGGATACAATAAATTTACTCAAGTTGCAGATCGGGGTCAACCAATCAATGGCAAAATCGATTAAACTGCCTCAAAAATTGATGCTGTTGGGGTCGGGAGAGTTGGGCAAGGAATTTGTGATCGCGGCTCAACGACTCGGCAATTTTGTTGTTGCCGTTGACCGCTACGCCAACGCACCGGCAATGCAGGTGGCTGACGCCAGCGAAGTGATTTCCATGCTCAGTGCTGAGGACTTGGAAAGGATTGTCGAGAAACACAGGCCCGATTTCATTATACCAGAAATTGAGGCAATCCGCACAGAGAAGTTGCTAGAATTTGAGGGGCGAGGCATCACGGTAATCCCGACGGCGAAGGCAACGGACTACACGATGAATCGCGACAGAATCCGGGAACTGGCTCACCGGCACCTGGGCGTGAGGACGGCTCAATATGCTTATGCGACATCGCTGGAGGAGCTGGTTGAGGTTTCGGAGTCTATCGGTTTTCCTAATGTGGTGAAGCCGGTGATGTCTTCTTCTGGCAAGGGTCAGTCGGTGGTGAAAGACCGAAATCAGGTGGAAAAAGCCTGGAATTACGCGATTGAGGGTTCTAGGGGCGACACCCAAAAGGTGATAGTTGAGGAGTTCATCAATTTTGAGATAGAGATTACCTTGCTGACAGTTAAGCAGTGGGACGCACCGACGATTTTCTGCCCGCCCATCGGGCACCGGCAAGAGCGCGGGGACTATCAAGAATCTTGGCAGCCGGCGGGGATTTCTGAGGCGCAGGTTTTGTCAGCGCAGGCGATTGCGAAAAAAGTGACGGATGCGCTGGGGGGTGCCGGCATCTTTGGGGTTGAGTTTTTTATCACGAAAGATGAGGTGATTTTCTCGGAACTTTCGCCCCGCCCGCACGATACAGGGATGGTGACGCTAATTTCGCAGAATCTGAATGAGTTTGAGCTGCACCTGAGAGCGGTTTTAGGGTTGCCGGTGCCCAAGATTGAGCAGCTGGGTGCTTCCGCGAGTGCGGTGATTTTAGCGAGGGAGCATTCGGATTCGATTTCCTTTGAAGGGGTGGCAGATGCTTTGGCTGAGCCAGATGTAGATTTGCGGCTGTTTGGCAAGCCGGATTCCCGTCCTTTTCGGCGGATGGGGGTGGCTTTGGCGAAGGGGAGCAATGTTGAGGAGGCGCGGGAAAAGGCGACGCGGGCGGCGAGTATAATTAAAATTGTCAGAGGATAGAGAGTAGGAGATACCGGGCTCATAGAATGAGCGGCACTACAGCGAAACCCGCAAGGCAAGGGTTTCGCTATCTGGCAATTGAGCGGAGCGAAAAGCCGGTGTCTCCACTGCTCGCACCGGCACCCCAACGCCGCGATCAGAGCGTTTAATGTCAATTCCGCGTCTCTATAGAACAAATGACAAAAACTCCAACCCCCCCTCCCCCCTCCCGGCGGAAACTCCCAAAAACGGCGCACCCCCTGCGGCGTCTGCTCGACTATGGGCACAAGTATCGCGCCCAAATATGGCAGGCAACGGTTTGCTCCATCCTCAATAAAATCTTCGACTTGGCACCCCCCGGCTTAATCGGAGTCGCTGTCGATGTGGTAGTCAAAAAACAAGACTCCCTCATCGCTAAACTCGGCGTTAAAGATATCTACGGGCAATTCCTAATCCTTTCGGTTCTGACTGTCATCGTTTGGATACTCGAATCTGTATTTGAGTACGCTTACGCCCGTCTGTGGCGCAATATCGGTCAGAACATCCAGCACGAGTTGCGCCAGGATGCCTACCGGCACATCCAAGAACTGGAGATCGCTTATTTTGAAGAGCGCAGCACCGGCGCACTGATGTCTGTACTCAGTGACGACATCAACCAACTGGAGCGCTTTCTAGATTTTGGAGCCAATGAAATCCTCCAGGTAACTGCAACAGTCATCATTATTGGCGGCGCTTTCTTTATCCTCGCTCCCAGCGTGGCGTGGATGGCAATGCTGCCCATGCCGTTTATCCTGTGGGGTTCAGTTTGGTTTCAGCGCCTCCTCGCACCCCGCTACGCTGAGGTGCGGGAAAAAGTCAGCCTGCTCAACGGACAGCTGGCCAATAATCTCACCGGCATCACCACGATTAAAAGCTTTACCGCCGAAGAATACGAAGCCAAACGGATGGAGCGAGAAAGCGAAGCCTACCGGCAAAGCAACCACCGCGCTATCGCTCTTTCTGCTGCCTTCGTCCCGCTGATTCGGATGCTAATTTTAGCCGGCTTCACCGCACTGCTGCTCTATGGCGGGATGGAAGCGGTTGCCGGCAAAATGTCTGTCGGCACCTACAGCGTGCTAGTCTTTCTCATACAGCGGTTGCTGTGGCCTTTAACGCGACTGGGAGAAACCTTCGACCAATATCAGCGGGCGATGGCTTCCACCAGGCGGGTGTTCAACTTGCTCGACACTCCGATTGCCATTCATCCGGGAGACAAACCGCTACCTGTCGCCTCTGTTCGCGGGGAGTTGGTGTTGCGGGATGTGACTTTTGCTTACCGGGATAGAGCCCCGGTGATTAAGAACCTTTCCCTGCACATTCCCGCCGGCAAAACTATCGCGATTGTCGGCTCCACCGGCTCCGGTAAAAGCACATTAGTCAAACTATTGCTGCGGCTGTACGAAATTCAATCTGGCAGCATCACCCTGGATGGCGTTGAGTTGCGCGAACTGAATCTCAAAGATTTGCGCCGCTCCATTGGCTTAGTCAGTCAGGACGTGTTTTTATTTCACGGCACCGTAGCCGAGAATATCGCCTACGGCACGTTTGACGCCGCGCCGGCAGACATAATAGCTGCCGCGAAAGTTGCGGAAGCTCACGAATTTATCACGCAACTCCCGCACCAGTATGAGACAATTGTAGGCGAGCGGGGGCAGAAATTGTCAGGGGGGCAGCGGCAAAGAGTCGCCATCGCCCGAGCGGTTTTGAAGAACCCGCCGGTACTCATCCTCGATGAGGCGACCTCTGCAGTGGATAACGAGACAGAAGCGGCGATTCAGCGCTCTCTGGAGCGGATTATCCAGAACCGGACTGCGATTGCCATTGCTCACCGGCTCTCCACTGTGCGAAATGCCGATTGCATTTATGTCATGGAACATGGGAAACTGGTAGAGTGGGGCCGGCACGAAGAGCTGCTCGAACAGCAGGGGATATATGCCGGTCTCTGGCGGGTGCAGATGGGCGTAAGATCGTAGGGGAACAAATTTAAACGTAAAATGACCGGGAGCGTCCCATTTTTGTATTCCCCCTCACCCCCAACCCCTCTCCCCTTGTGGGAGAGGGGAGAATGATTGATTTACCCCCCCTCTCCCATGAAGGGAGAGGGGGGTTGGGGGGGTGAGGGTGAAAATATTTGCAAAAAAGGGATGCGCCCAAATCACCTCTCCGCCCCAACCGCGCCCGGTACAAGAGAGGGGGGAAAATCTCCCCCTACTCCCCGCTGGTGGGGAGGGGGTATGGGGTGGGGGTTACGGTTAAGTTTATTCATGTCCACCTACTTAGTGGCAACGACGGAACACAGACCATGATAATGTTTGGCAGAACCCAGCCTAATGGGGCAGAAAATAACTGGCGACGCCAGCTAGATGAGTTCGTCAAGGCGAATCAGCAAGAATTGGCGGCTTTAGCTTGGGGGCTATTTCTGGAAAACGGAGAAGAGATCGATACTCTGGGAATTGACCTCAAGCCGGCACCGCATTTCGTCTACTGTCCCAGAGAGGCTATAGAAACCCTGAATCGCAAGGTTGACAACCACCTGCAGGAGATTTTGGGGCTTGTTGACAATCACAAGCCTGAAAAAGAAGTTCTCATGATCGGGATTGGCAGCGACCAAATCAAGCTGATTTATTTTGAACCGGAACCGTCACCCCCCGCTTGTTTTGAGCGAGTCGCTAAGGATGTCGATACCTTAGTGCAGCATCTGGAACAGCGCATGAAAGAGCGGCTCTCCTTGTAAGTATGCTGACGTAAACGGAACATCAAGAAACCTGGTTTCTTAAAGAAACCAGGTTTCTACTTGGACCGGCACCAGTCAGAATCGCCCAGAAAATCTAAAATGTGCTGGGCGGTGATTTGCGGCTGTTCCAGGTGAGGGACGTGACCGCAATCTTTAATCCAGAGTAGCTTGCTGTGCCGGATTGCTTTCTCAAATTTAGCCGCATCAGCTGTTCCTAAAATCTTATCATATTCTCCCCACAAAATCAAGGTATGCTGCTCAATTTCTGCAAGTTCGTCCGCAAAAGAGCCGTACCCGCCACTCTGGGTAAAAGCAATCAGCGCTTGATTCCAGCGGGGCATTTCCAGGTGGAGCGCCGCACACAATTCGGCATCTGGGGAAACAAAGTTAGGGTCGCAGTAAGCGGCGAGGCTGACGCGCCGCCGCACTTTGGGATTGCGCAAAAATTCAGTAGCCAGGTAGCCGAGGGGCGGAAACAGGAATTTGCCAGCAATAGGACGCTTAGCCAAACCGGCACTGTCAATGAGCGCCAGTTTTTTGACGGCTTGGGGGTGAGTGAGGGTAAAGTCAATCGCCGCCGCACCCCCCATCGAAACGCCCACCAAAATCACCGGCTGGTCAATCAGAGTTTTCCAGAAGCAATAAAGATGGGTTTTGATGGCAGTCGGGTTTGGGGGGATTTCGGCAAGGCGCTCCGTAAAGCCAAAGCCCAACAAATCGAGCGCCCAGGTTTCGCTGTGTGCGGCTAGGAGGGGCAAGAGGCGGCGGAACTCAAACACGGAACTGTCGAAACCGTGGAGCAACAAGATGGGTGTCCCGCCACTCCCCTGACGGACGAAGCTGGTGGCAACCGGCACCTGGCTCAAAGGAGTGGCAATTGCCTTTCGCTCAATGTTCTGGGCGAGGGCGATGGAGGTGGGCTCTGTGAGCCGCTCGACTGAGGGCGGTAGAAAATTGACTTTCATGAATCTGAGTCTACCGCAAAGCGTCAAAGATTCATAGAATTTTTTTGGGGAGGGAGATTCCCCCCCGCAACCCGGTTCCGGTCAGTCCCTTGACGCCGCCAAAGCCGGTGGCATAGTGATAGTGTGCGCAAGCAACAGGAGGGTGCGAGAATGTCGGATCGAGATCAACGTCTCTCAGCTGCAGGGATAGACTACACTCACTTGCGGGATTTACTGGCAGTTGGGAATTGGAAAGAAGCGGATCTAGAAACCAGTGCTGTCATGCTTCAGGCAGCCGGCAGGGAGAAAGAAGGCTGGTTCAGCTCAGAATCCTTAGAAAAATTCCCCTGCGCTGACCTGCTTAGCATTGACAGGTTGTGGGTAAAATACAGCCAAGGTCGTTTCGGCTTTAGCGCCCAAAAACCCATCTATTTTGAAGCCGGACAGGACTTTGAAAAATTTGGCGAGCGTGTCGGATGGCGCGTCAGCAACTACTGGCTCAACTACTCTGAACTCACTTTCGATATTTGCGCCCCCACAGGACACCTGCCGTCGGGGGGAATCGGATACCAGCGCTGGACAAGATGGATAGAGGCGAGTTATTGCTATCTCGCCCAACGGCTGGGAACCTGTAGTGAATCCCTCCCTGACTCGTTAATATCAAATTCTGCGGATTGCCTGCAATAAAACCCTCACCCCCCCAGCCCCCTCTCCCATAAAGGGAGAGGGGGAGTAGTAGTAGGGTGCGTTCCTCCGGAACGCACCCTACTGCTCTCCTTTAACGCAATTTAGCATCCGCAGGGTTGCCGCAGCTGCGTAGTTTCGGCGAGCCGGCTGATCTGGGAAAAAAGAATTGCCGACTTCATTGAGCGGAGAGGCGACGTTGCAGTAGGCAGACATTTGGGTGACGTTTGAGGCAGCCCAATGTTTAGAGGTGTCTGAGAAGGTTTTGGGTGTTACTTTGGGAGTTAGTTCCGGGCTCAATCCGCGCTGGGTTTTGCCAAATTCCGCAGCGCGACGCAATACCGTTACCAGTTCCGCTCGCGTCACCGGCTGCTCGGGGCGAAATGTCCCATCTTGATAGCCGCTGACAATCTTGTTATCTCGCGCAAATTGAACCTTCGCAGCGCTCCACCGGGAGCCGTCCACATCGGGATAGGGGCGAGATGCAGCTTGACTGGGAACCGTGATATTGACATTAGGCAGCCTTTTGAGCGATTCCACCACTAAAGACACCAGTTGCTCGCGGGTTAACGTGGCTTGAGGTCGGAAAGTATTGTCGTTGAAACCCGCCACGAACCCGAGCGTTACAGCTTCGTCAATTTCTGGAGCGTAGACATCATTTACTACGTCTTTGAATTTTGACGAACTCGTTCCCGTAGTGCCTTCGGGCATTGCGCCCAACATTTGATCTGCAGTAAAATAGACGTGACCCAGAGTTTTACCTTCGTAGGTTCTTTTGGTAAACCGCCAAGCAGGGTCCAGATTTATTTTCAGAAAGCCATCGGCGATGCCATTGGTTCGGCCAATCACAATCGGCTGGGCTTTTGGGTCATTATTGGAAGTCGCGACGAGCAGGAGATCGCCATCGCGATTCATTAACTTGAGGGTGTATTGCAATCCAAAGTCTTGCTCCGCCATGCGGACGGAATAGCCGTTGCTGTCTAAACCGCGCCCGCAAATGCCGGTGAAGTCAAACTGCAAGAGCAGCGGCTCTACTTTGACGGGGTTAGAGCTACTTTCACTCCAGCATTGACGCTGGTTGGATATCTGCTCGATCAGCAGCAGTTTGTAAGTGTTACCGGCAAGGGGCTGAGCGACGGCGATGAATTTGCTTTGCTCAACTTCTTGCTGGCCAAATGTGACAGCGAGCGCCGGGCTGAAAGCACTGAGGGTCGAGACTGTGGCTGTGGCAAGTGCCGCCACAACCAGCTGCAGTGAAGTTTTCATGGTGTTTCCTTTTTCAACTAGATTGGTTGATTTTAGCAGGGATTCGGTAAGTTCCTCAGGTATATGTCTGCTGTTTCTCAAGGGGTTTAAATAGTTAGGATCGTACATTAAAGTTTCTCATCTGTCCAGCCGGCTTGTCTGGACGCCCACAAGGAGCGAGCGGGCATGGCTTGCGCCCTCCGAATTAACCCACCCCTCTTCCCTGACCGGCACCCTGACCGGCACCCTCTACCATGCCACCCGGTGGGCCTGTTTGGCGAGCGGTTCAGACACCTCCCCCCAAATACTACAACTGTGCTACGATAGGCCAGAAAGCGGATTCAGCAGACATTAAATAGCATTCATGGCACGCCTGAACCAGATTATTGCGATTGAGAAAGGGATAAAAAGCCGGTCAGTTCAAGAGCTGGCGGCGGCGCAGCAAGCGCTCCAGAAGCAGGCGCTGCTTGCCGGCATCGCCCGCACCTACCGCCCCAAAGACGAAGA
The DNA here is from genome assembly GCA_019359235.1 of Oscillatoria princeps RMCB-10. Lineage (GTDB taxonomy): Bacteria > Cyanobacteriota > Cyanobacteriia > Cyanobacteriales > Oscillatoriaceae > Oscillatoria > Oscillatoria princeps. The sequence goes on along the minus strand of JAHHHT010000005.1, from coordinate 76,278 downwards.
GGGCGAACAGCTCCCGCCCGAATCCAACAAGGTGCAAGTCAAGGCGGAGGAGGTGCTGCGCCAGACGGTTGAGATTCTGACCAAGCTGTTTGACGTGACCGCCACTAAGGACTGGACGAACTGTCGCGCCCGTGCGGACGTGGTGGTGGACGGTCAAACTCTGCTGGCGCAGGTGCCGGTATCTTACCTTCTTTTTTTGGAAAAACAGCTGGCGGATTTGCAAACTTTTATTAAGAAGCTGCCGGTGCTTGACCCAGCGGAGACGTGGGCGTTTGACCCCTCGGCAGACTGCTGGGCGACAGAGCCGGTGCAAACCGTCCGCACCAAGAAAATCCCGCGCAACCACGTCAAGGCTGAGGCTACAGAACACCACCCGGCTCAGGTGGAAGTTTATTACGAAGATGTTACAGTCGGGTACTGGCGGACGTTGAAGTTCTCCGGTGCCCTGCCGGCAAGCCGGATCAACGAACTGCTCGGGCGCATGGAGCGGCTGCAGCAAGCCGTTAAGTTCGCCCGCGAAGAAGCGAACAGCACCGAAACTGAAGAACAGCGTGTCGCTCAGCGAGTGTTTCAATATTTGCTTGGCTGACACGTCGCACAATTTTAAAGTTTGAGTTAATATAGAAAAAGAGTACAAGCTCAAGCTCAAACTTTAACTTCAACCTGGTTTAAATCCTGCCCCGCCAGGTCTGCAGCGACCTTAGGAGCCGGATGAGCCAACCGGCCTCTGGCCGGTCTGGCGCGACCTCAAGTTCAAGTTATCACTCTAAACTCAGTATTCATCGCCGATCGCCAAAGCGAATGTCTGGGAAAATTCAGGGTCGAGATGCTGGCTCGTATCCAGCCTGGGGTGCCCCATACCCCGGTAGTTTAATTGGCAAAACGCGACTCTAAGTTATCCTTATGCCCTGACTTAAATGCAATGGCGTGCGCAAATGGGCGATAAACCGAAACCCGGGAGAAGGCTACTCACCCGGGTTTCACGCATTTTCGGGCCGGTATTCCGCCCAAAGCGCAGAAACCGGGTTTCGCCGAAGTTACCCGGTTTCTGGCCCAACCCAAGGAACGAGAAAAACTTGCTCCACTGCGGACGAGCCGGTAGGGCTAAAGCCCTACTACAAACCTTTTCAAGTCAGAGCCTCTTAAGGGAGCGTTCCCAGGCGGAGCCTGGGAACGAGAATAAATAGAAGTAGGCTGGGGCGGGCTAGGGCGGCTTCACGAAATCTTAATTTTTGTAAAAAGTTTTGATTAAGAAGTAATAAATTTCACCCCTCTCACGATGAGATAGGCTAGAATGGCGTCAACGGTTTGGAGAAATAGGTGGTATGACGAATTTCCCGCCTCAAGAAAACACCGCCCACAACCGGCAGCGGTGCTACTGTCTCAATCCCGATTGCAAAAGTCCGGAAAATCCGCGAGACGCCGTGGTTTGCCAAAGTTGTGGCTCCCAGCTGCTGCTCTTGGATCGCTACCGATCCATTAAACCCATTGGGCAGGGTGGCTTTGGCAGAACTTTTCTGACTGTGGATGAATCCCAGCCATCCCAAACACGCTGCGTAATTAAGCAGTTTTTCCCCCAACACCAAGGCTCCCACACCACCCAAAAAGCGGCGGAGTTATTTCGCCAAGAAGCCCAGGGGTTAAAGTTTCTCGGCAAACACCCCCAAATTGCCGCAATGCTGGCGTATTTTGAGCTGGACGGACGCCAGTATCTGGTGCAAGAGTTTATCGATGGCCAAAACTTGGCTGAAGAACTGGCAGAGAATGGGTCTTTTGATGAAACCCAGATACGGGAGCTGCTCAACAGCCTACTGCCGGTGCTGCTGTTTGTCCACGAGCGCCAGATGATTCACCGGGACATCAAACCGGAAAACATCATTCGCCGGCGCAGGGACCGCCGCCTGGTTATCGTCGATTTTGGCGCGGCAAAATATGCCACTGAAACAGCGCTGGGCAGGACTGGAACGGTGATTGGCTCTGCTGCCTACACGGCACCGGAACAGGCTAAAGGCAAGGCAACTTTTGCCAGCGATATCTACAGTTTGGGCGTCACCTGCATCCACCTGATGACTCAGGTGCCTCCTTTTGACCTGGTTGATACGAGTGAAGATGCTTGGGTGTGGCGGCAGTATTTGAAAACGCCGGTTAGCCCTCAGTTAGGTCAAATTCTCGACAAAATGCTGCAAAGTGCGACTAAGCAGCGCTACCAGTCAGCAGAAGAGATTCTCAGTGATTTGAATTACAATGCGCTGCCCAAGGCCAAGGCACCAGCCAAGACTAAAAAATGGCTGGTGGCGGGTGCCATTCTGGCGCTGGGATTCGCGGGAGTTCGGTCTTTGACTTATCCTGCGATTCAGCAGGTTTCGACTGTCAATAATGGGGGGGTGACGCTGCCATTTGACCGGCAAGACACTCCGAAACAAGGCGGCTTGTATGTCCAGAAAGATGGGCGGCAGCAGGTTTTCCCCCTGAAACACACGGAAGTGATGGCCAAAATCGCTGGGAATCTTTCCAGGGTGGAGGTGACGCAGACGTTTGAAAATCCCTTTCCGGAACCTTTAGAGGCGGTTTATGTGTTTCCGCTGCCGGATGAGGCGGCAGTGGATGATATGGAAATTAAAATTGGCAGCCGCGTCATCCGGGGGGTGATTAAAAAACGGGAAGAGGCAAAGCAAGTTTACGAGCAAGCCAAGCGGGAGGGAAAGACTGCCGGTCTTTTGGAGCAAGAGCGGGACAATATCTTTACGCAGTCTCTGGCGAATATCAAACCGGGGGAGAAAATTGATGTCACCATTCGCTATACGGAAAGCCTGAAGTTTGAGAAAGGGGATTACGAATTTGTCTTTCCGATGGTGGTTGGCCCGCGCTATATTCCGGGAGGGTCGAGCGACGCCACCGGCAAGACAAACGGGGTAGCAGACGCTTCGCGAATCACTCCGCCGGTGCTGCCGGCTGGCACCCGTTCCGGACAGGATATTAACGTGACGGTGGAAATTGAGGCGGGGGTGCCGGTGTCTGGGGTGCGCTCGACTTCGCATCAAATCCGCACGACACAAGACGGGCGCATCATGCGGGTTCAGCTGAGCAACGAGACGGCGATTCCCAATAAAGACCTGGTTGTGCGGTATGGGGTTGCCGGCCAGCAAACCGAGTCGGCGGTGCTGAGTCAAGCTGATGAGCGCGGCGGTCACTTCGCCCTTTATTTCATCCCGTCTGTGGAGTATCAAACCAATGAGATTGTGCCCAAAGATGTGGTGTTCTTGATGGATACCTCTGGCTCGCAATCGGGCGATCCGCTGGTGAAATCTAAGGAATTGATGCGCCAGTTTATTAATGGGCTGAATCCGGACGACACGTTTACTATTATTGACTTTGCCAATACGGCAACCCAGCTGTCTGCCCAACCTTTGGCGAATACGCCGGTAAACCGCGCCAAAGCGATTGCTTATGTCAATCGCCTGGAAGCCAATGGGGGCACGGAGTTAATGAATGGCATGAACGCCGTGCTGAATTTCCCACCGGCACCGGCGGGGCGCTTGCGCAGCATTGTCTTGCTCACTGACGGACTGATCGGCAATGACGAGGAGATAATTGCAGCTGTGCAAAAGCAGCTGAAACCGGGCAACCGGCTCTACAGTTTTGGCGTTGGTTCTTCGGTGAACCGGTTTTTAATTGACCGGCTGGCAGAGGAGGGGCGGGGCGCGTCGCGAGTGGTGCTTCCGAATGAACCCACGCAGGAAGTGGCAGAAAAGTTTTTCCGCCAAATCAACAATCCGGTGCTGGCTAATATTGAAGTCAGCTGGGAAGGTTCTGGGAAGAAACCGGAAATTTATCCGCTCAAGTCGCCGGATTTGTTTGCTAATGAGCCGCTGGTGCTTTTTGGGCGCAAAGGCGACCGCAAGAGTGGCACGCTGCGCATCCAAGGGATTGCGGCGGGTGGCGTGCGCTATGAGAAGGCGGTGCCGGTGGAATTTGAGGGCGGCGGCAATTCTGCAATCGCCCAACTTTGGGGTCGCGCCCGGATTAAGGATTTGATGAAGCAAATGTATGGGGGCGAAACTGCTCAAGGGGTGAAGGCGGTTACGGATACGGCGCTGGCTTACCGGCTGATGTCTAAATATACTGCGTTTGTGGCAGTTTCTTCTGATGTGCGAGTGGATACGAGCAGCACCCGCCAGGTGCGAGTGCCGGTGGAAATGCCGGAGGGTATGAATGTCCAAGGGCAATCCAGCCCAATGCCGGCAGCCGCTCCTGTGAAAGCAGCCAAATCTGCGCCGGCATACAAACCCGCCCCAGCGCCGGCACCCGCCTCTGCACCGGCACCCAGTCAGTCGTTTGATTCCTCTGTGCCGGAACCGGGGCAAATTCTGGGCAATATTCTGGCAGTTTTGTTGCTGGGGATATACTTTGCTTGGAAGCGGTTGATGGCGTTGAGAAGCACTCCGCCTCGCAATTAGAAAGAGGTTCGCAGTGCTGTGGGGGCGGGGACTCTAGAGACGCGATTTAAGCTATGGCGCATTGAATTTGCACGATCCATTTCTACCGGCTCTTTTGGGGGCGGGCACGGGGGCCCGCCCCTACAGGCTGGTAACGCCACGCGAGCCGGCTCTGTTTCCTTCCAACGAGATAAGCAAATTAAAAACGAAACAGCTTATCGCGTCTCTACAAGAGATTTAACCCTCGTTCCCAGGCTCTGCCCCGTAACGTTACAATTGGGATAATCTGACTTGAAAATAGTGTTGTAGGGGCGACGCCCCCGTGCTCGCCCCGCCCCAGGGACAATTTTCACAGGGTCGCGCAGTTAATCGCGACTGCCTCCTTTCAAGGGACATTAAGGATTTGGAAAGCGCGGACTCCACCACTGATACCAGGAAAACCAGGCTTTTTCTAGAGTTTGGTAAGCATTTTCAGGGGAAGAATTATTTAAAGGTACTGACAAATGCGCCCACAGACAGCGCATATCCCGAAGTTCTGCCTGACCTAGCAACCAGGGAAGGAAACGGTGCGAGCGCAGATCGTAGGTATATCGGTTGCGCCTAAACTGCTCATCTGTGACGGTACTTCCGCCACGCGGGTTGATACAGGCGCTCAGGTATGCTCGTCCTTGGTGAGCGAAAAGGCTATAGAAGCCTACCCCTTCTTTCTGGCGCAAAACCGGCAGAACTTTATCGGCAGATGAGGAGATAGCCGTGTGGGTTTTGATGTATGACTCAATCCCACCAGAGGTAATAACAAAATAGCGCATCTCAATATCCAGGGGCACACCGTTTTGGATGTAGTGATAGCGCCTTCCAGAAAGGAATTTAGGACTTTTGGCAGTTTTATTGTCCAGGGGAGTGCTGGCTAAAGGCTGCCATTGCGGTAAAGAAACCGCTGGGGGAAAATTGAAGGGGGTGAGTGTGGGCTGGCTGCCGGTGGGATACAGAAGGGACTTTCCCAGAACCAAGAGAACACTGCCAAAGATGGCAGCCAAAAGCGAAATCCGGATTTTTTCCCAGCCCTTCATAGCTTTTCTAATGAAACTCTTCCTATTTTACGATTGTTTTGCGAGGACTGTCAAGTGGCAAAATCCTCCGAAAATCAGCACAGCAATCGCAGAAAATATCAGAGATCCATCCCCGCGATGCCAGTATTCAAAGGCTTCTTGATTGGAGAGGGCTGTGAGGACAGCCAGGAGAGCAATCCGCACGCCATTGACGGCAAATCCCAGGAGAGCAGCCACCACCGGCACCAATATTTTTTGCTTCCAGCTAGTGGGAACCGTGACTAACAGGATAGATGCCCATCCCAATAGCTGGAGCATCAGACCGATGCCGGAACAGCCCTGGTACACTTCTACAAAGCCGGTTGGGAGAGTCACTATCACCCCCTGGCTAGATGCTGGAAATCCTAATATCAAAAGGACAAAAGCTGCGAATTTAGCGGTTAGCAGAGAGATATCAAAGGGTAATAGCCATCCCTCAGCTACGGAGATAAAACCGAGGAGGCTGAGTTCTTGCCAGTATTGCTTTAATCCTTTAACGCCAGAGGCTAGAAGACCCAAACCCAGACCGGAAATGAAAGGTGAGATGCGAAGGAAAGAGGGATTTCCAGAGAGGTGGGCGCTCTTGAGAAGAACCAAAGTCAGGAGGGATGCGCCCAGAAAGCTGGAGAAAAAATCGCTTTCCAGATTTAAGGTGTCGCGCTTTTTCCACTGCAGGGCGGATACCGCCACCCAAAACAGGACGGTAGTGCTCAGCAGGTCACTGTTTCCACTTCTCCAAGTCAAAGTAAGATGCAGGGCAATTAAGCCGGCGGCTATACCCAACAGCCATAATTTTAAGTCTTTGATAGAAAGTTTCAGGTTGAGCATAATTAGATATTAGCGACACATCCAATTTCGCACCACCGCTCGTCGGTTGCCGGCACCCGCCAGCCACTTCTGGAACTGGCTGGTAGCTACAGTAAATAGGCACTGGCTATTATAAATATGCTGTTGGCGAATCCGTGAGGGGTTAGACTATCAAGCTAGTTTCCAGGCGATTAGCTCCTTTCCAGGCGATTGGAAATCGCGGCTATACAAACGAAGCCCGCCTACGCGGGCTAAGAGTAGAGCGAGACTCTCAAAATATGCCCGGTTTTTTTCCAGGAAAGACGAGAACAGGGGGGGAAAGGGTTTCCACTTTCCCCCCTCTCCCTTCATGGGAGAGGGGGGTTAGGGGGGTGAGGGTGAAAACCTTTGCAAAAAGGGTATGCTCCCCTAAATGGGGGTCATTTCTTGCTTTCTCTAATGGAGAAGCCCCGGCGCGTGGGTCTGCTCTCACCTAATTGTACTTGAAAGCGGACTCGATCGCTAATTTCTCCCATTCTAACTTGCAAAGTCCACTCACCGGCAGTCATGGGCCAAAATAGGGAAGGCGATGACTGTGCGGCTAGCTTTTTACCGTTCAGCCACCACTCCACCGGCTGGGCGGGTGCGCCGGCAAGTTTGAATTCTAAGCGGGAGGATTCTGTCTGGTTGAGCAGGAAAAAATCGTCATTTTTAGGAAAAACTATCTTGAGTCCGCGAGAGAATGTGGGTTGCTGCTGCATTGCCAGCCACTCGTCGTACTCTCCGGACAGTTGGAAAGTGCCTGACTGGCGTTCGTAGGCGCTGAGGTCTTCTGGGTAGAAATATTCCCAAACTACTGAGGGGCAATCTGGTGCCGGTCGCCATCCGGTAATCGCGCAGATAGGGCGCTGCGCGAGATTTTTTGGCGGGGGAAAGCCGGCGGGTTCTTGATGTTCGTGGAGGTGCAGCATGATGCGGTTCCACAGGGGCGCTGCGCCGGTGACTCCAGAAACTTGCCGCATGGAGTCGCCGTTGAAATTTCCCACCCATGTGGCTACAGTATAGTCGGTGGTGAAGCCGACTGTCCAGGTGTCGCGAAAATCGGAGGAGGTGCCGGTTTTTACGGCTGCTGGGAAGGGTAAGTTCAGCACGGAATCGACGCCAAATGCTGCGGCGCGGGCGTGCCGGTCGCTCAATATGTCGGCAATCAGCGCCCAGGTTGCCGGTGAGTCAATTTCTTTGGTTTCCTGGGGTTTGGAGGCGGAGTCTGGGAACGAGAAATGGGTGACAGCCGGCACCGGCTTTCCCTGTCTGGCTAGGGTGAGATAAGCCCTGGCTAGCTCCCACAAACTGACTTCGCCGCTCCCGAGAGTTAACCCCAGCCCGTAATAGTCTGCGGGATGTTTTAGATGAGAAAAGCCGAGTTGGTGCAGGCGGTCTAAGAATGTCCCGACGCCGGCTTTTTCCAGCACCCGCACGGCGGGAACGTTGAGGGAGTTGGCCAGGGCCACCCTGACGCGCACCGGCCCTAAAAAGGTTTCTTCATTATAATTGGTTGGGCTGTAAAGTTTTGCGCCGGGGATGGCGTAATGTGCCGGCACATCTGCTAAGATGGTATTGGGGCGAATGATGCGCTTTTCTAAGGCTAATTGATAGAGGAAAGGCTTGAGGGTGGAGCCGGGCTGGCGCAGGGCTTGCACTCCGTCGTTGCGCCCCATTTGGGCTTCGTTAAAGTAATCGGGGGAGCCGGCATAGGCTAAAATTTCGCCGGTGCGGTTGTCGATGACTAAGGCGGCGGCGTGGTGGGCGTTCTTTGGGGCGAGGGCGCGAATGATTTGCTCAATTTGCGCTTCCACAAATTGCTGGAGGGGACGGTCGAGGGTGGTTTTGATCTGGGAGGGGTGCTGTTTTGGCAGTTGGCTGGCTAGCCAGAATAAGAAGTGCGGGGCGGCAATAATTCCCTGCCGGCGAGGTTGGAGAAGTATCTCTTCCGCGAGCGCTCTGTCTGCTTGGTTGCGGGTGATATACTTGTCTTTGACCATGCGGTCGAGGACGTAGGCTTGCCGCTTTTTCAGGGATTGCCAATTGTCGTAAGGGTTGAGGTAGGTGGGGTCGTTGGGAAGGGCGGCGAGGATGCTGGCTCGCGCCAGGTTGAGGTCGGCGGCGGGGATGCCGAAATAGGTGCGGGAAGCGGCTTCTACGCCGTAGATGTTGCCTCCCATTGGAAGCCGGTTGATATAGGCGGAAAGGATTTCATCTCTGTTCATGCCGGCGGCGATGCGCCAAGCGAGCCAAATCTCGCGGAATTTGTTAGGAAAGGTGCGGGGTGTGGCGTCTAGCATCCGCGCCAGCTGCATGGTGATGGTGGATGCGCCTGAGACAATTTGTTTGGCTTGCGCGGCTTCCAGGAGGGAGCGGGCGATTGCTCTCATGTCTAGGGGACCGTGGTGATAGAACCGCTGGTCTTCTGCGGCGATTATGGCGCGGATAAAGTGGGGGGAAATCTGGTTGAGGGGAGCGACGGCGGTGTGCTCTTGGTCGCGGGTGAGCAAGGTTCCCAGGGGGAGTCCGTTGCGATCTGTAAATTCGATGGCTTGCCGGTCTTGTGCGATGTCTCTGGCGCGGATGGGTGCGAGATAGGGGAGGGTTCGCACTGTCAGGCAAAGGAGGGCGAAAGTTAGGATAATTTTGCACCGCTGCCGGTTTTTGCGACTCAGCCGGTGCCATGTGCTGTGCTGAATCTGTGTCAAAAGCTGGGGAATGTTTCTCATCTGCTATTTCCTGTGCCGGTGGGTAGTTACTTTATTTTGGCTTAGCTCAAGGTCGAACGCCAACCGGCAGCGTACCGTTTTAGACCTTTTCCTGGCGATTAGCTACTTTCCTGGCGATTGAAAGAAGCTGTTGGCGAATCAATGGGGGGTGTAACCCACCGGAGCCGGCCCGACGACCTATTGGCTAAAATAAGATATAGGTAAACCCAACGAATCAATCCGTTGGCCATCCAACCCTTAGGAGACTCTTCCCAATGACACTTCATAAGAAAAATCGGGGCGACATCCCCCTACAAACCGCAAAAGTGGCCCGGGCAGCTTTTCCGAATGGTAATGTTTATATGATGATGAGGGATGAATTAGGAGTTGTATATTCAGATGAGGATTTCGCTACTTTGTATTCGGCGGAGTGTGGCCAACCGGCACTCTCTCCAGCAGTGCTTGCTTTAGTCACAGTTATGCAATTTGCCGAAGGGTTAACCGACCGCCAGGCCGCTGACCAAGTCAGGGCCAGAATAGACTGGAAATATGCTTTGGGGTTAGAATTAACGAACGAGGGTTTTGATTATTCAATCTTAAGTGAGTTTCGCAGCCGACTGATTGCCGGTGGGCGCTCACACCAATTACTCGATGCAATGCTAAAACGGTTCTCTGAAAAAGGCTGGATTAAAGCTCGATGACGTGCTAGAACAGATTCGACCCATGTTTTAGGCGCTATCCGCCAATTGAACCGCCTGGAGTGTGTGGGTGAAACTCTTCGGTATGCATTGAATGAGTTAGCCACTGTCGCCCCAGACTGGCTATTGGCCCAAGTGGGGGCCGATTGGTTTGAACGATATGGCAACAGGTTTGAACAATACCGGCTTCCCAAGACTCTAGCTGAGCAACAGCGCTTGGCCCGCACCTTCGGAGAAGATGGCGATCATCTCTTGTCAGCTATTTATGCAGAATCAACTCTGGTTTGGTTAAAGGAACTGCCAGCATTAGGGATACTACGGACAGTTTGGGTGCAACAGTATTATATAGAAGCCTCGGCTGTAGAGTGGCGAAAACCGGACGACTTACCGCCAAACAAACAGCTGATTTATTCCCCAACTGACCCGGAGGCGAGAAACCGCACCAAAAGGGATATCAACTGGACCGGCTATACTGTGCATCTGACAGAAACCTGTGAGGCTGAGACTCCGCATTTAATTACTCACGTCTCAACAACACCGGCTACTACCGGAGACGTAGAAATGACGGGAGTCATTCACTCTGCTTTGGCAGACAAAGACCTATTGCCTGGGGAACATATCGTGGACACCGGCTATGTCTCCGCCCAGCATTTGGTAGATAGTTGCACCGATTATAACGTTGATTTGGTAGGGCCGGTGCCCCCAGACACTAGCTGGCAAGCACTAGCCAACCAAGGTTTTGATATGTCCTGTTTTACGGTAGATTGGGAATCGGAGTGCGCCATTTGTCCGATGGGTTGCAAAAGTAAGTCTTGGAGCCGGCACTCTGATAACTATGATAATCCAGTTATCAAGGTGCGGTTTAGCCCCGGAGATTGTAGGGCTTGTACCAGCCGAGAGCAATGTACTCGCTCCCCCAAGTTGCCCCGCGTTTTGACTCTCAAACCCTTCCCAGAATATCAGGCGCTCAAGAAGGCGCGCCTGCGACAGGCAACAGTTGAGTTTAAAAAACTTTATGCCAAAAGAGCGGGAGTAGAAGGGACGATTTCTCAAGGAGTTCGCGCCTTTGATATGCGACGGAGCCGTTACATTGGTCTGGCAAAAACACACTTGCAACATATTGCCACCGCAACCGCAATCAACTTGAGCCGGCTCTGGAATTGGTTGCGCGGGTTTCCTCTGGCACAGACCCGCACTTCCCGTTTTGCAGCACTACCGACGAGGCGGTCGCACATTTAACTTGCGCACGCCAAGACCCCGACATTAGGGAGCGGGCTTACTCGCTCGGCGCTTTTTCGTCGCCGACTTTAAATGGATAAGCAGATTAAAAGCCATCGGGCTGGCCCCTGAGTCGAATTCCCCGACCGCCGGCGCAGGGATGCTTGGTATCCCCCCCTATTAATTCGCCAACAGCTTCTTTCAATCGCCAGGAACCTAGCAATAGACGCGATTTATAATCACACGTATATTAACACAAGTGACATGAACCCGTGCTAAAGCGCCCGCACAAAAAGGGGCGGTCGCCCTTGGGGACAGAGGCGACCGCCCAGTTCTATCAAGACTGTGGGTTTCAGGCTGAACCGGCTCCCCCCTCGGAGAGCGCCTGCTCAATGACCTGCTGGAATTCGGCGATCGAGCCAATGGTAATTGCCCGCTTATGAAGCCTTTTCAGCAGAGCCGCATCCTTCAGCTGATTAATCACCTCGCTCAGCTCAGTGGGGACGCTTTCAAACCGAGTCTCCAGATTTTCGATGACAGCCTCTCGACTCCTTTCTAGGATGCCATCTTCCCGTGCTATACGCTCAAAAGGTGCGACAAACGGCATTCGATTTTCCTCCTCGTAAACTCTGACCTGTTCTTGAAAGGAACGCTCCAACTCTTCTGGGAGCGCCATCATCCAGTTGATTAACCGGAACAACTCCAGGATATCTTGCCGGCTGTAGCCCCGCTGGTAGAGGCTCTTGGCTACCCTCAGTTTCCATTGTAAGCGTTCCTCAGGCTGCCGGCGCGTGGCTTGAGTTTTCAGGTGCGCCATCACGAGCGCAGCAAAGGGATTGCTGCTTTGCTCCAGCATCTCCCACTGGGCTTCGTAATCTAACAGTTTCACCACGGGAAACTGCAAACCTGTCCGGCTTCCCCAAAGCTCGTACTCAAATCGGTTGGGACGCCAGGACGCCTGCTCATCTGCCAAAACGACTAAGGTCGCCACCGGCAGCTGGTAGCGGTCAAATAGCCGGTAGTTGTAAACATACATCCGCTGAGCAAACTCTGACTCCACTTGGCTCTGCACTTCTACATGCACCAGCACTAAGCTTTCAAAGCCATCTGAACGCCAGACTCTCACCAGTTTATCCGCCAGACGCCGGCCCAGTTCGGCATCTCGCACGACTTGCTGGAGTTCGGTATCGAGAAACTCACAGCCCCTGTCCCAGTTGATGTCAGCGTGAGCTGCGGGGAAAAAGAAGGCCATGAACGCTTCAAAGTAGCGGTCGAGCGCCTCTTTCCAGGGACTGTCATAATCTGCAGGGGGTTGATTGGTCATAGACTCTTGGACTTGCCGGCTCTAGCGCGGGGTTTCCTTATTATTGTACTGGCAAAATATGGGGGGACTGTGGGGGGGAGTCCCTCTCAAACATTAAGAAAAATTAAAACCACTTGCAGCCTGAAAAATCTGCGCTTTAATAAAGATATGCCCGTCTCAGATGGCGGGAGACATAGTAGAGGAGTTGTGTCACTCCGATCGGGCTGCGTGTGGGGCGGGACGCAAGCAACCGCCCCGGTAAATTAGCTGTGAGGAAAGACATGGGTCTAATCGTCAAAAGTTGGATGAGGTTCCTGCTCATCCTGACACTCGTATGGGGGATAGCCGGCTGCGGTTCGCTTAACAAAGTGGAACAATTGCCGCCGGTTGCGCCTCTCGCTACGCCGCAAATGCCAGACTGGATTGAGCAAATCAGTCCCACCGGCTCTGCGGAACCTCTTGCCCAGATCCGGATTCGCTTTAAAGACGCTCTAATTCCGGTGGAGAGTCTGGACAGTCCGGAGCAGCAGGCCAAATTAAAGCAGTTTGAGATTCAACCGGCACTTCCCGGTCAATTTCGATTTTTGACCCCGCGCATGGTGGGCTTTCAACCGGAAAGAGCGCTGCCTAAAGCCACCCGAATCCAAATCACCCTGAAAGCCGGTTTAGAAGACCTGAAAAAACACCGGCTCGCCCAGGATTTGGCGTGGACATTCAACACTGAACCCATCAAGCTGACCAATTTGCCGTCCACTAAGAAAAGTCCCTATGCTGACCCAGAACCCATCGACCTAAAGCCAACACTGAAATTCACCTCCAATGTCGAGCTGGATCTGGCTTCGGTGGCGGAGCATTTGAAGCTAGTGCCGGCGGGCGGGACTTCGGCAGTGGGGCTGGATGTCGCCCCGGAAAAAGCAGAGGAACAGAACCGTAAAGGCGGGGAAACCGCGTCTGACCCGGAGTCAAAATTTGACCCTTCCGCTCGCCCCTGGAATTATACCATAGTTCCCCGGCAGAGTCTAGAAAAAGGGACTCGTTACCGCTTGGAATTTTCCCCCGGTTTGCGTCCCGCCCGTGGCAATCTGCCAACTGAAAATACTTTTGCCAGCGAGGTGGAAACTTATGCGCCGCTGGCCTTCAAGGAGATCAAGTATGCCGGACAGCCCGATGCGGGGGGAGTCTACGGACGGTTTGTTAAAGGCAGCGCCCTGCTGCAATTTAATAACGGGCTGGTAGCGGATTCCGCACTTCAGAATATTGCGGTTACCCCTGCGCCAAAAAAGGAGCCCCGACTTGTCCAAGCTGTTGAAAACCAAAGCGCTGTCAGTCTCAACCCTTGGGCGTTGGAACCGGCAACCACTTACACCATTACCATCGGTGCCAACCTGAAAGACAAGTTCGGGCAAACCTTGGGCAAGCCGGTCACGGTGAAGTACGAAACCGGCGATGTTGCGGCGGACATCTGGGCACCCGAAAGCTTGAATATTTTCCCCGCCGGCAAAGACGACTTGCAGCTGAATATTTCGGCGGTCAATCTGCCGGACTCCCAGTATAAAGCCGGCTTCAAGGTTGTGCAGCCCGCAGATTTAGTCTATACCAGCTCCGCCTATCCCAGAGAAGGGGGGTATAATTTACTGCCCAATCCCGCTGACTGGCAATCTGTCCGGGTATCGGGCAAGAAAAATCAGTCTGCGGAAATTGCAGTCCCCTTGCGGGAAAAGCTGAATTCCCCCACTGGGCTGCTCGCTTATGGCGTGCGGGCGCGAACCAATCGCTACCAGGAGAATGGGCTGGAGAAGTGGCGCGAACCGGCATTTTACGGGATGGTGCAGTTAACTAATTTGGGAGTGTTCGCCCAGTGGTTTCCAGAGTCGGGGCTGGTTCGAGTGCACCACCTCTCCGACGGTTCGGCTGCAGCCGGTGCGCCGGTGGAGATTTATCAATCGCAACTGGAGGCGAAATCTCAACCCAAACCCGCCCCTTGCGCCACCGGCAAAACCGACAAAACCGGCACCCTGCTGCTCAGCCGCCAGGATTTGCAGCAGTGTCTGAACAATCAGAGTGCAGAAAAACCCCCTGAATTGCTAGTCATTGCCCGTGAGAACAAAGATTGGGCATTCGCCCGCACTCAGGAGTACAGCGGCGCTTATGGCTACGGCATCTATGCCGGCTGGGATGGTGGCAAACCACAATCGCGGGGCACAATTTTCTCCGACCGGCAGCTTTACCAGCCAGGAGAAACAGCCTGGCTCACCGGCGCTGCTTACTACCTGCAAAATGCCACCCTCAAGCAGGACAAAAATGTCCGCTACACAGTCACTCTGGAAAGCCCAGATGGCAGCAAAACTAATTTGGGCGCTCAGACGACGAACGACTTTGGCACCTTTTCCCTAGAAGTGCCGGTGAAACCCAACCAGCCGCTCGGCTACTATTCTGTCCGGGCAAAGGGAGATAGCGGAGCCGAAATTACAGGGCAATTCCGCGTTGCTGAGTTCAAGCCGCCCAATTTCAAGGTTGAGTTAAGCCTTGACAAAGAATTCGCCCTGCGCGATGATAAAGTTGAGGCTAAAGCCAAAAGCACTTACCTGTTTGGAGCGCCGGTGGAAGGAGGAAAAGTTAAATACTACGTCACCCGCAACAAGACTCAATTCACCCCGAAGGGGTGGGAGAAATTCTCCTTTGGCCGGCAGTGGTTTTGGCCAGATGAAGAACCTTCCGTTTCCAGCGATGTCCTGCAGCAGAATCAGGTGCTGGACGCCAGCGGTCAGGACAGTCTAACCCTGACCGCCGGCAAGGATTTGCCCTACCCGATGGTGTATCGGGTGGATGCGGAAGTCTCAGATGTGTCTAATCTGTCGGTGGCTAATTCCCAGACGTTTACGGCACTGCCTAGCGATCGCCTGATTGGGTTGCAAAGCAATTTTGTCGCCGATGCCGGCAAACCTTTTCCCATCCAAGTAATTGTCACCGATCCGGCAGGAAAGGTGATAGAAGGTGAGCGGGTGCGCGTGGAACTGCAAAAGATGGATTACAGCCGCGTCACGCAGGTGGTGGAAGGGAGCCGAAATCCTCGAAATCAGGTCGAATACAAGACCGTGGCGCAAGCTGAAGTGAAATCGGGCAAGAGTCCGCAAACTGTCTCGCTCAATCCGTCGGAAGCCGGTTCCTACCGCATCCGGGCAAACTTTGCCGGTGCTAAAGATGAGATAAGCGCCACTGATTTGCAAATCTGGGCGACGGGCGAAAGTGCGGTTTTTTGGGGGCGTCGGGGCGACAGCGAGCGCCTGGAAATCAAGCTAGACAAAGACACCTACAAACCGGGCGAAACTGCCACCGCGCTGATTCAATCGCCCTACCCAGAAGCGGAGCTGTACTTTGCAGTTGTGCGCGACAAACCTCTCTACCGGACGATTGCCAAAGTTAAGGGAGGTGCGCCTCAGATTCAGTTCCAAGTCACCCCAGAAATGCTGCCGAACGCAGCTGTGGAGGCTGTATTGGTGCGACAGGGCGCTCCTTTGGCTAAGGTGGAGCCGGGAAGTCTGGAAAACCTGGTGCGGATTGGCTTTGCTCCTTTCAAAACCAGTTTGGACGAGAAGTATTTAAACGTCAAAGTCACGCCCGGGCAAACAGAATTGCAGCCGGGTGCTGAGGAGACGGTGCAGCTAGAATTGAAGGACGAACGCGGGAATCCAATCAAGGGACAGTTCACCGTTATGGTGGTGAATGAGGCGGTGCTGCAACTGAGTGGCTATCGCCCGCCGGATTTGGTAAAAACGGTTTATGCCGAGCAGTCGATTTCTACTCGTTTCGGCGATAACCGCGCTGATGTGGTGCTGCAACCCCTCGCCTCGCCGGTGCAAAAAGGTTGGGGTTATGACGGCGGGCTTTCATCCGGCGCTGCCAACACTCGCATCCGCAAGGATTTTCAAGCTTTGGCTTACTATAAGGGAGGTGTGATTGCCGATGCTAAGGGGCGGGCTAGTGTTCGCTTTAAGCTGCCTGACGATTTGACGACTTGGCGGGTGATGGCGGTTGCGGCGAGTGGGGATATGCGGTTTGGAAATGGGGATGCGACATTGATCGCCACTAAACCTTTGATGTCTAATCCGGTGCTGCCGCAGTTCGCTCGTCTTGGCGATCGTCTGGAAGCAGGTTTGTCTGTAACGAACACTACCGGGCAAAAAGGAAATCTGGCGATTAATGGCGAGGTTAGCGGTGCGGTGAAGTTTGAAAAGAACCAGAACCGCCAGAATTTGCAAACGCAGGCGGAAGCAGGCACTCGCGCTTATCGCTTTCCAATGGTGGCTGCTAGCAAGGGTGAGGGTAAGGTGCGGTTTGTCACCCAACTGAATGGAACAGCTGACGCTTTTGAAGTGACTCTGCCGGTGAAGCCGCTAGATGTTGCGGAACAAGTCGTCGAAACCGGCACAACTGACAGTCAGGTGAAGATTCCCCTGAATGTGAGCAAAAATGTGGTGCCAGACACCGGCGGGTTGGAGGTTTCTCTCGCGAGCACGTTAATTCCGGAGATTGCGGCACCGGCACGGCAGGTGTTTGAAGAGGATGACTTGCCTTTCCTAGAACCGGCAGCGAGCCAGCTGGCAATCGCAGCCAACCTGCAAATTCTGGGCAAACAGTACAAGCAGACATTTGCAGATTTTAACACCACCGGACAGGCTGACCAGTCTTTCAATTGGCTGCAAAAACTCCAGCTGCCGGACGGCGGTTTTGCCGCATGGCCAGGGCAAGAGAAATCTGACCCGTTTGTCACTCCCTACGCGGCGGAAAGTCTTGCCAAAGCTAAGGCTGCCGGTTTTGCAGTTGATTCTGGGATGGTTTCTCGCGTGACGGCTTACTTGAAGAACATTCTGGCTGACCCCGGAAAATATGAGTTTTGCGACCAACTGTGCAAGACTCAGGTGCGGCTGGGGGCGCTGATGGCGCTGGCAGAACTCGGAGAGAAGCGCAATGATTTCCTGGCAGACATTTACGCGCAGCGGGAGCAATTCGATGCGGTAACTCAGATTAAATTGGCGCGTTACTTATCTCAGTTCCCAGAGTGGCAGGATGAGTCGAAAACGCTGTTCAAGCAGCTGCAGGAGACTGTAAATGAGACGGGGCGCTCTGCTGCGGTGAGTCTGCCGCAAGGCTGGCGGTGGATAAGCTCGCGCACGACGGCTCAAGCTCAAGTGCTGCGTCTGGCGCTCGCGCAAAAGAGCAAACCGGAAGTCACCGACCGGCTGTTGCAAGGACTGCTAAATCTGCGGCGGAAGGGCACTTGGGGCAGCACTTACGATAACGCCGAAGCGCTCAACGCTCTGGTGGAATACAGCAAAACGGAGTCAGCGCCGCCGAACTTTACTGCTGCGGTGAAACTTGCCGGCAAGCAGTTAGAGTCAGCTCAGTTTAAGGGGTACGAAAACCCCAGCCTGTCTCTGAATGTGGGGATGACGCAGTTGCCTCGCGGCAGCAGTGACTTAATCCTCCAGAAATCCGGTAAGGGCACGCTGCACTATCTGGTGGCGTATCGCTATCGCTTGCAGGGAAATCAGCCGGGCCGGTTTAATGGGTTGCGGGTGTCGCGAGAAATTCGCCCTGCGAATGAGGAAAAAGTCCTGGGCCGGCAAGAGCTTCGCGCTCCCGAACAGCCCCTGACTGTGGGCAGCGGACAGGTGTTTGATATTGGTTTGGAAATTGTCACCGACCGTCCTGTGGATCGGGTGGTGATTGCTGACCCGCTGCCGGCAGGTTTTGAGGCGGTGGATGGGAGTTTCCAAACCTCCACACCGGCAGTGCGGGCGCAGGCAAATAGCTGGCAAATTGGCTATCAAACGATTTATCGCGATCGCGTGGTAGCGTATGCCGACCGTTTGGAACCGGGAGTTTATACTCTGCACTATCTCGTGCGTTCGGTTACGCCTGGAACATTCCTGTGGCCAGGTGCGGACGTGCATTTACAGTACGCTCCTGAGGAGTTTGGGCGCTCTGCTTCCACTACTTTGGTGGTGAAAGAGTGAGGCGATAGGAAACTCCAGTAGCAGAAACCCGGTTTTTTGAAAAGCCGGGTTTTTCTCGCTTAAATTGAGATTTAAAAATAAATAAACCGCCAATACGCCATAGACGCGCCAGCGGCTTCCCGCAGGGTAGAGCGCCAAGGAAAGAGAAAAGAGTTATTTAGCTAAATAATATTTATTTAAAAATGTCTCAAATGCTTGCCGGATAAGGCATTACCCATGCCCTGCGCCCCATGCCCTGCGCCCAAAAAACATTGCACTTGCGCCGCGCAACCCGTCTGGGGTAGACTACAGGAGTGAGAGCCAGAGCGTCTTATTTCAACGCCTGGTGCTGTGCGGGCCGGCGATTGCAGAGGAATAACTTTAGGAGGAATGACTGTTGATGCTTGCGCTAGATTTAGAACAAAAGCGTCCTTCCGAGGAGGATGTGCAGCAGATGTGGAGCGAATTGCAGGTAACACCTGTCCCATTCCAACATCCAGCCCTTGACGAACTTTTGGAGCGGTTGCGAGCAATTTACGTTAATGGCGGTGCGGAGTTCGCACGTTTTCAGCTGTCAGAACACCCTGTTTTACACTGGTTCTGCTCTCGTAACAGGCTGCATGAAATTAGCTTTTTTGAGTGCTTCCTAACCGCACCGGCAGCGGTCAGCGCTTTGCCTTCACTGTCAATTCAAAATCCGCTCGCTTCCCCGCTCAATTTTAAAGAAGATACTAGCGCCTTTACCTTTGACGGTGAATTGGCAAAGGTTCTGGTGCGGGGCGGAGCTTATATGAGCTTCCAAGGTACTGCGAGCGAGGCGAAGGCTATTGGAGTGCGATTTTGTGAGGCTCTTTTTGGGCAGCGTTACGACGAAATCCAGATGTATATTTCTCGTGAGGCTTGGTCGCCTTGGTTTGGTAACGTTGCTTGGGATGTTACATGGTTTGGGGTTGACAAACGCAACAGCCAAATATGGGTTTTATGCGCCACGGATACGGATTGAGAAGTCCCCTGCTGTTTTCCTGGATGTAGCTATTTCCTGAAATAAATTCTCGTCAAATAATTGTCTGGCTTGTGCTAAAATTGCTGAATGTGAAGGCTGTTGCAGCCGGCATTGAGAGAGCCCACCTCCGGGCCAGCCTTCGAGACAGGCACTTGGAATGAGCGAAGTCGCTCTCCTGGAGAAAATTACGCGCAAAGGAGAAACCCATGACAAGAACGATAAACCGGCAGTTTCGTTTAGCTTCGCGTCCTGTAGGGGAGATAAAGGACAGCGATTTGGAGTACCGGGAGGTGCCGGTTCCAACCCCTAAAGATGGGGAGGTGCTGGTACGCACTATCTATCTGTCGCTCGACCCTACCAATCGCATTTGGATGAGCGATATGCCGCAGTATATGCCTCCCGTTGAAGTTGGGGATGTCATGCGCGGCATCAATTTAGGTGTGGTGGAAGAGTCCAAAAATCCAAACTTTAAACAGGGGGATCTGGTTTCGGGTTTGCTTGGCTGGCAAGATTACGCGCTCGCCGAAGGGAACACCGGCGTGTCCATCACGCGACTGCCGCAGCCCCTGTCCGCACCGCTCAGCGCCTATCTGGGAGTGCTGGGACTGACGGGTTGCACGGCGTATTTTGGGCTTCTGGACATCGGACAGCCCAAGCAAGGGGAAACTGTTGTCGTGTCGGCGGCTGCCGGTGCGGTTGGTTCGATTGCGGGGCAAATTGCCAAGATTAAAGGCTGCCGTGCAGTGGGGATAGCCGGCTCGGATGAAAAATGCCGGTGGATAGTCGAAGAACTGGGCTTTGATGCGGCGATAAACTATAAAACAGCCGACGTTGCGCAAGCTCTCGCTGAAACTTGTCCGAATGGCATTGACGTGTATTTCGAGAATGTTGGCGGCGCTATCCTTGATGCCGTGCTGGCCAATCTTAATCTGTACGCCCGGATTCCCCTGTGCGGTTTTATTTCAGCTTACAATGCAAAAGAGCCAGTGCCAGGGCCGTATAATTTGGGCATGATTCTGATGAAGCGGGCTCGCGTGCAGGGATTCATTGTCAGCGATTATTTTAGCCGGTGGCCGGCGGCTGTAAGTCAACTTGGGCAGTGGCTCGGAGAGGGGAAAATTAAATATGCTGAAGACATTGTGGAGGGCTTGGAAAACGCACCCAAGGCGCTGCGAAAGCTTTTCGACGGGAGCAATCAGGGCAAACTGATCGTTAAAGTGTCAGAGGAACCGAGCTAAAAAGTTTGCTTTTGGGGAAGCATCGCGGGTTGCGTTAATAACTGAGAAACCTGGTTTATTAAAGAAACCAGGTTTCTGGCTCGATGGGAAGTCACTGTTATCCACCTCACACTATCGTAAAGGAATTTACAGATGGAATACGACCGCATAAAGGCGGCAATAGATTTGTTGCGGGAGGCGGCTACCCGCCTGCAAAGGATGGTTGAAACAACTCCAGCAGAGAGAGCGAGCAATCTGACTGTCGCGGAGGCGATGGAAACTGTGAAAAAGGCTCTGGCAGAAATGTCAGCTGCTGTTAATCCTCCCATGACCACTCAGATTCCTCAGGAGTTGCTGGATAAAGCTGAAGCGCTAGGAATTCCGCTAGAAGATATGGAAGTTCGGGTGGCCATTGCTTCTCACCACCCGAGCCAGCTGGCGGGTGTTCTGCAGGAAATCGAAAGTCGGGCTGCTAACATCAAGCGGCGGCGCGAATATTTCCTGGTGCGGCTTCCGGATATGCCGGTTGAAAAGTTGGGGCCAATAGTGCCGGTTGTCACTGCTGCTGATTTGAAGTGGCCTCAAGAAGCTACCCCACCGGAAGTGATAAATGCCATCAAAGCTAAATACGGCATTGACAAACTGATGCAGCAGCGAACGTCGAGGTCATCTCTGTTTGATAAGATTAAGGAGGCGAATGAAGCTCTAGCCAACGCTCAGCCGGCTGAGCCGGTTTCCGACCCTGATGACGACGAGATTCCGTTCTGAAGTGCGGGGTGCCGCACTGCGCACCCACTTCTGAGTGCTGTGGACTGCACGGGAAGCCGGCCCCCACACCCAGATGTCGTATAATAGAGACATCACTGCTTTCGGCGAACACGCGGTGCGTGAAGTCAAGCTATTGCGCTTCTCGACCCGCTGGCCACTCAAACCGTTCAGATGAATGAAAACACTGGAAGATGTTCGCAGGCAACTATACTTAGGTCAGTTTGAATTTAGCCAACACGCCTTCAAAAGGGCTGTTGAGCGCAATATCAGTGAGCGAGAAATCAGAGAACCGGGAGAAAATGCAATCGTTATTGAAGACTATCCCGAGGACAAATACTCGCCGAGTTTTTTGCTATTGGGTTTTACAAGTGCGGGACGACCTTTACATTTGCAAGTCTCCTTGATGGATTCGGAAGTCACTAAAATCATTACCATCTACGAACCAGATGGTGGGCAATGGATTAACTATTATCAGCGGAGGTAAGTATGTTCAGATGCCAAGTGTGTGGCTCAACCCAAGCAAGCGAAGATTTGGTGAGCGAAGTTTTTCATATTGATGGCAAGCCTGTTCTGGTTGAGCGGATTCCCGCCAAAATTTGTTGCCGGTGCGGCGAAGTCACATTCAGTCGCGAAACAGCGGAAAAAGTACGGCTGATGGTGCATGGTGAGGCCAAACCTTTGAGGTCGATTAACATGGATGTTTTTGCTTTTGGATGACTTCTCATAGCAAGGCAATCGCTTTTTTTGATTTCGCCCCTCCAGCTGAATTGTAGCGTTACGAAGTAACGCACCCCACTGCAGTACCCTTGCGATAGGCAATATCGCACTAACAGAAGTTATTGGTTTAAAATCATGCTATCTACCCAAAACCCAACCACCGGCATCGCTCCGGGGAGTCTGCGCCGCGTGCACCACATCGCCTTCAACGTGCGCGATCTCCAGGCATCCCGCAACTTTTACGGCAATATCCTGGGGCTGCACGAACTCACCGGCGACGAGGTTCCCACAACCCTGCGAGAATTGGTCGCCGCCGGCAAAGTCAGCAACTTCGTCACCCCAGATGGCACGGTTATCGATTTGTTTTACGAACCGGATCTCGCACCGGCAGATCCAGACCCCAAACGCGCCTTTACCCGCGCGAATCACCTGGCATTCGACATCGACCCGCACTTATTTGACCGCGCTGTTGAGGTGCTGCGATCGCATCAAGTGCCCCTGGATCATGGCCCAGTGACGCGCCCCACCGGACGGGGAATCTACGTCTACGACCCCGATGGTTTTATCATCGAGATTCGCTGCGATCCCCTGGAAACTTGACCGGCAACCATCCAGAAACCCGGTTTCTTAGAGAAACCGGGTTTCTCAATTTTAAACCCGATGACACCGGCTCCGGTTTGTGGCAAACTGTAAGAATGCCAGAAAAACCCATTCACTCGAACAATCCGCCGTGACTGCCAAGCGAATTCTCCTCTGGTATCGCAATGACCTGCGGCTCCACGACCACGAGCCGCTCCACGAAGCGATCAAAGCAAAAGCCCAAATCATCCCAGTTTACTGCTTTGACCCCAGGCAATTTGGCCAAACCTCCTTTGGGTTCCCCAAAACCGGCAACTTTCGCGCCCAATTCTTGCTGGAAAGTGTTGCTGACCTGCGCCAATCTCTGCAAAAACTGGGGAGCGATATGGTCATTCGCCAAGGCCGGCCTGAAGCCATTATACCACAGATCGCCAAAGAATTGGGCGCTGAGGCTGTCTATTTCCATGAGGAAGTCACCTCAGAAGAGTTGGCGGTAGAAAAGGCTCTCAGCAAAGCGCTGAAACCGCTGGGGGTGGCGCTCAAATCTTTCTGGGGTCACACCCTCTACCATCCAGACAATTTGCCTTTCGACATCAGCAATATCCCGGAAGTCTTCACCAACTTTCGCAAGCGAGTCGAG
Organism: Oscillatoria princeps RMCB-10; assembly: GCA_019359235.1. Taxonomy (GTDB): domain Bacteria; phylum Cyanobacteriota; class Cyanobacteriia; order Cyanobacteriales; family Oscillatoriaceae; genus Oscillatoria; species Oscillatoria princeps. The sequence continues at coordinate 53,079 of JAHHHT010000005.1, read as the reverse complement.
CAATCCTCACAGGTCGATCCAACTTTCCCAACCCCCAAACGTCTCCCCCCCCTGCCCGAAATTGACACCGGCACCCTCCCCCAACTGGCAGATTTCGGACTTCAGCCACCCGCGCCCGACAAGCGAGCCACCTTACAATTTAAAGGCGGGGAAACGGCTGGACTGGAAAGAGTCGAGCAATACTTCTGGAAACAAGACCGGCTGAGAGTCTACAAAGACACCAGAAATGGCATGCTCGGCGCGGATTACTCCTCGAAATTTTCGCCCTGGCTGGCACTGGGTTGCCTGTCGCCGCGCTATATCTTCGAGCAAGTCCAAAAATACGAAGAGCAGCGGGTTAAAAACGATTCCACCTACTGGCTAATCTTCGAGTTGCTGTGGCGGGATTATTTCCGCTTTATCTGCGCCAAGCACGGGAACCGCATTTTTCACCTGTCAGGTCTGCAGGGGGTGCCGATTCCCTGGCAAGAAGACTGGCAGCGATTCGCGCTCTGGAAAGAGGGGAAAACCGGCTTCCCCCTGGTTGATGCTAACATGCGTGAACTGGCCGCCACCGGCTTTATGTCCAATCGAGGCCGGCAAAATGTCGCCAGTTTCCTGACGAAGAACTTAGGCATCAACTGGCAAATGGGGGCTGAGTGGTTTGAGTCTCTGCTGATTGACTGTGATGTTTGCAGCAATTGGGGCAACTGGAACTACACTGCCGGTGTGGGCAATGACGCGCGGGGCTTCCGCTTCTTCAACATCCTCAAGCAATCCAAAGATTACGACCCCCAGGGCGAATACGTCAAACACTGGCTTCCCGAACTGGCAAAGGTGCCGGCTGGCAAACTTCACGAACCCTGGAAATTATTGCCGGTTGAGCAGCAGCGTTTCGAGGTGCGCATAGGTGTTGATTACCCCAATCCTGTGGTAGACTTATTTAAGTCGGCTGAGGCGAATGAAAAGGTTTACAATGCGGCTCTGTCGCGCAAGTAACGCCGGCGCGGAATAAATCCCCTCCTTCCCAGGGCGCGGGCGACAATACACCTCGTTCCCCGGCTCGGCCTGGGAACGAGAGGAGTGAGGCTCCGCGTCGTCTGTCTGGTTTGCCTCGTTCTGCCTCGTTTCAATAGTGGTGAAACTCACTCCAATATCTAGCAATATTACACCGAAATGGTAGATGATGCAACCTAAGGCTATAAACAGCAAACAGAAATTATTCGACCGCTGGGCACCCAACTACGACTGGGTGTTTACCTCAGTATTCTATCAAGCTATTCACCACCGGCTGCTTGAGTGTGTGGATTTGCCAGAAAAGCCGAATGTGCTCGACATCGGATGCGGCACCGGACGCCTGCTGACTCGCCTCGCCACGGAGTTCCCCAATCTGCAAGGAACGGGTTTAGATTTCTCTGCTGAGATGATCCGTCAGGCCCGCCGGCGCAAGCCCGATAGCGTTCGCCCCCGTCTCATCTACGTGCGGGGTAATGCTGAGTCACTTCCTTTCGCTGACGGGCAGTTTGATGCGGTTTTTAACACCATCAGTTTCCTGCACTACCAGAACCCCGAACAGGTATTTTCTGAGGTCAGCCGGGTGCTCGTTCCGGGCGGGCGCTTTTACTTAGCAGATTCCGCATTTCGGTGGCCACCAACTCCGCAGTTTCTCAATATTTCACCGGGTGGAATGAGATTCTACAGCCCTCAGGTGCGGGAACAGTTAGGCGTGCAAGCGGGATTGGATTGCGCGGGGCATTACGCTCTGCTCGGGCCGGTTTTGCTTTCCATTTTTACTAAAAAAACTGTCTAGAACTCCACAGGTGATCCCAGTAGGGTGCGTTCCGGAGGAACGCACCCTACAAGTCGGTTCCCCAGGCGCGTTGCGCTATCCGCTAATTTTTGGCACAATCACTACAGCCGCAAACACCAGCAACTATGCAAGCAAAATCTACTGCAGCACAACCCACTGAAGGGGGAACCGAATCTCTCCCGCAAACACTGTTTTACACTTGGCGGGATTACCGCGCTTCCTACGAACTCCACACACCGGCACATTCAGATGCCGGCAGCAGCCTCCCCCTCCTGCTGGTACACCCGATTGGTGTGGGGCTGTCGCGCCGGTTTTGGCACCGCTTCTGCAAAGAGTGGTATCAAACCGGTCGCCGGAATCCGATTTACAATCCGGATTTACTCGGATGTGGGGAAAGTGACATGCCGCGTGCGGCTTACACGCCGGCAGATTGGGCTGATCAGTTGCAGCACTTTTTGCAGACCGTGGTGGGAAAACCGGCGATTGTTGTGGTGCAAGGGGCGCTGCTGCCGGTGGCGATTGAACTGGCGCAATTGCAGCCGAATTTGATTCGCGGGCTGGTGCTCGCCGGCCCGCCGGCTTGGGCAATTATGACAAAAAATGCGCCGGCTTGGCAGCAAAAATTGATTTGGAATCTGCTAGACTCACCGGCAGGCAGCGCTTTTTACCGCTACGCCCGCCGCCGGCAGTTTCTGCAATCGTTTTCCACCAAACAGCTGTTCGGTGATGCCAGTTCGGTTGACGCTGAGTGGCTCGACACTCTGGAAGCAGGTGCGACAAATCCAGCCAGCCGGCATGCTGTTTTTTCTTTCCTGGCTGGGTTTTGGCGAAAGGACTACAAACCGGCAGTGGCTGGCATCGCCCAACCAGCGCTTGTGGTTCTGGAGGAAAAGGCATCCAGCATCAGTCGGGAAGGCAAGCAAGAGCTGCCGGCGCAACGTTTGGCTGACTACTTGGACTGTCTGCCGCAGGGGCGGGGGCTTCAAATAAAGGGCCGAAATGTTTTGCCTTATGAGTCTACCCCGGAATTTGTCGCTACGGTTGCCGCGTTTGTGGCTGAGCTGGAAACTGAGCAGTGAATCCCCTCCCGGTAGGGTGCCGGTGGACGCTACCCCACTTTTCACCGGCTCTCGATTTCCCGAATCCAAATCATCCTATCGGGGGATTCTCTTTGTGAAATAGCTGGGCAAAATTAAACGTGAAATGCCTAAACTCCACCCCCTGCAACTTCCGTGGTGTGCGCCGGCGACACTCTTGTGCCTGCGCCGTAACCGGGGAGGGGAGTCAGACTCCCCCTCCCCCCTAGCGGAAAGGGGGTTGGGGGGCTTCGGGGGTGGGTTTTTTCGTTGGTTAGCGTTGAGGGCGTTAGCGAAGCGGCTGCGTCAGCAGCTAGCATTGGCGAACGGCAATATCGGGCGGAGTCGTAAAGATACCCGCGCCAATGCTTCGCCCCCACACCAGATCCAATGTAGGGGCGAAGCATGAGCGTGAGGATCTTTGCTACTTAACCAGGATTTAACAACGCTCATGCTTCGCCCTTCCGATGCGGGAAAGAGAAAAACCTACCCTTGTAAGGGGTTGGGGGGTGGGGTTATTACGTTTATTTATGCTGACCTACTGCTGGGGGCAAAAACGTGGAAGAAAAATTAAACGAAATTATACAAGCGGATGTTTCGGAGTCAGAAATAGTAGAAGCCATCCGTAAACTGCAGCAGGAAAATGCGGATCTTAAGCGCAAAGTTGAGGAACAAAAAGCGGCTTTAAGCGCAGCAAATGACCGGCTGCAAGCGGAGAGAATCCGCTGCCAACAGGCGGAAGAAGCGCTGCAGCGAGAGCGCCGGCTGTTTGCGGGAGGGCCGGTGATCATCTTCCGGTGGCGGTCGGAAGAAAATTGGCCGGTAGACTATGTGTCTCCCAATGTGACTCAGTGGGGGTTCAATCCTGATGATTTTACCAGTGGCAGATTGCCCTACGCCAGCATCGTGCATCCGGATGATGTGCCGAGAATTGTGGCTGAACTGCAAGCGCATAATGCGGCGGTTTTGGACTCCTTTGAGCAGGACTATCGCATTTTCCGCGCCAGTGGGGAGGTGCGGTGGGTTTGCGATTTCACGGCGGCTCTCCGCAACGAGCGGGGGGAAGTTACTCACTATGAAGGATATGTTCTGGATATCACCCACCGCATGCTGGCAGAAAAAGCGCTGCAGGAGGCAAAAGACCAGCTGCAAGCGGTTCTGGATGCGGTGCCGGGGTGCGTTTCTTGGATTGGTTCGGATTTGAAGTATCTGGGCGTGAACCGGTATTTGGCGAAGACTTTCGGGCGGACACCGGCAGATTTTGTCGGAAAGGAATTGGGGTTTATGCAGTCAGCCGGTGGGCTGAAGGAATTTTTGTCGGAATTTTTCGCCTCACCGGCACGGGAAGCCTCGCAAGAAATGGCTTTCGCGCACCGGCTAGATGCCGGCGCTGCTGTGGGGGGGAAAAGACATCACATCGTAGTCGCTCAGAAGTACCTTCAAGGTGAGGCGGCTGTGTGTGTCGGCGTTGACATTACGGAACTCAAAGAAGCTCAGCAGGCGCTGCAGCTGTCGGAGGAGAAGTTCTCAAAAGCTTTTCGCTGCAGCCCGAATGCGATTAGCATCAGCACTCTCAAGGAGGGGCGCTACATTGATGTCAATGAGACTTGCTTGCGCATTTTAGGATACCGGCGCGAGCAAGTAATTGGTCGAACGGTTATGGATCTGAATATTTGGGTCGCTCCGCAAGAGCGCGAGCTCATGAAACAGGCGCTGCAAGAGCAGGGTGCGGTTGACAATATGGAAGTTAAAATCCGCACGAAGACGGGGGATGTGCGGGTGGGTTTGCTTTCGGCTGAGATTGTCGAGATTGCCGGTGAGCGCTGTTTGCTGGCGGCGACGAATGATATTACCGAGCGAGTGCGGGCGGAGGAAAAGCTGCGGGCGGCGCAAGAGCGCGACCGCTTGCTGGCAGAAATTGCCCTGCGCATTCGCCAGTCGCTCGATTTGCACCAAATTCTTAATAGCACAGTTTGTGAGATTCGTCAAGTCCTGAAAGCTGACCGGGTTTATATTGGCTACCTAGATGATAATTCTGACGCTTTGGTGGTGGCGGAATCGGTGGCTGCTGGCTTTCCGCCGATGCTGGGATACGCGCTAAAGCGCGACATGTATTTTAGGAAAGTTAAGGCGCTGTTTGACGGGCATTCGGTTGGCGCTGTTGGGGATACTTCTGCGGTGCCGGTGCCGCCCTATCTGGCGCGGCACTATGCGGAGTATCAGATTAAGGCGAGCTTGGCGGTGAGGATTGTGGTGGATGAGGAGCCGTTTGGTTTGTTGGTGGCTCACCAGTGCGGCGGGGCGCGTTGCTGGCAGCCTTTTGAAATAGAATTGCTGGAGCGACTGGCGACTCAAGTGGCGATTGCGATTAAGCAAGGTCAGCTCTACCAGCGGCTGGCGGCACTGAATGCGAATTTGGAAAAGCAAGTCGAGGAGCGCACGGCTCAGCTGCAGCAGCGCAATCGGGAACTGCAGGAACTCAACCAGATGAAGGATTTGTTTTTGCACGCGGTGACGCACGATTTGCGGACGCCGGTGATGGGTTCCTTGCTGGTGTGGAAGAATTTGCTGAACAGTTCTGCGCCGGGTGCTGGGGGGAGTCAGCCGCCAGCGATTCCCGTCGCTCGCTCGATTCTGGAGCGGATGGTTCAGGGGAGCGAGCGCCAGCTGAAATTGATTAATTCGCTGCTGGATGTTCACGCCAGCGAGGTGCGGGGGATTGCGCTGCAGCGGGAGCCGGTGCGCCTGGGCGAGCTGATTGAATCGATTGTGGAAGATTTCCAGCCTCTGCTGGCAAAAAATCAAGCGACTCTCAGGAATAGGGTGCCGGCTGATTTGCCTGTGGTGAGTGCGGATTCGGGGCAGCTGTGGCGGGTGTTTGAAAATTTGATTGCCAATGCTTTGCATCACAATCCGCCGGGATTGAGTTTGACTGTTTCTGCTGCGGTTGAGGGCGGAGAGGGGGAGCAATCGGATTCCCAGATGATTCGCTGCGCCCTGCAGGATAATGGGGTGGGGATGAGTGAAGCGCAGTGCGAGGAGCTGTTTGAACTTTACGCACGCGGTTCCCAGACACGCCGCTCCACCGGCTTGGGTTTGGGGCTGTATTTGTGCCGGCAAATTATTGCGGCGCACGGGGGGAAGATTGGGGTGATTAGCTCGCCAGGTGCGGGGGCGACGTTTTGGTTTACGCTGCCGGTGGGGGAATTTTGAAGGGAGCATCCCATTTGTGCAAAGATTCTCACCCTCACCCCCCTAACCCCCCTCTCCCATTAAGGGAGAGGGGGGGAAAAATAAATAATTTTCCCCTCTCTCTCCTTGGGAAAGGGGCAGGGGGTGAGGGCTTTTTTATCCGCACGGCAAAAACGGGATGCTCCCATTTTGAATTTTGAGTTGTGGGTTGCCGGCTGAGTCGGAACGATTGCCGGTTGAGTCGGAAGGGTTGCCGGTTGAGTCGGAAGGGTTGCCGGTTGAGTCGGAAGGGTTGCCGGCTATGTCGGAAGGATTGCCGGCTATGTCGGAAGGGTTGCCGGTTGAGTCGGAAGGGTTGCCGGTGGAGTCGGACAGGTGTCGGGAGCTGTCGGATAGGTGGTTTGTTTCAATCCCGTTGCCGGGATTCAGCCAGGGCTGTCGATGTTTCAGATTGGCTAGGCTCTTCGTTGCCGGTGGAGTGGGACAGGTGTCGGGAGCTGTCGGATAGGTGGTTTGTTTCAATCCCGTTGCCGGGATTCAGCTATAGGAAAGTCGATTAGTTTTCTCAGATATCTTTTGGATTCTTGTTTCAATCCCGTTGCCGGGATTCAGCTATAGGAAAGTTCTAGCAAAACTTACACGGTTTCCAAGTTAAGGCTTAGTTTCAATCCCGTTGCCGGGATTCAGCTATAGGAAAGATCCCCTCCTGCCAGCAGGCGTCGCCGAGCTTGTTTCAATCCCGTTGCCGGGATTCAGCTATAAGAAAGTGCCCCAGGTATCTTGGCAGTGCCGGTCGAGCGCAGTTTCAATCCCGTTGCCGGGATTCAGCTATAGGAAAGTTCAAGTTTGTCGAGATGGCGGTGATTAGGCCGTCGTTTCAATCCCGTTGCCGGGATTCAGCTATAGGAAAGCCCAACCCAAGTCAGAATTCCACCAAAAGGGAGTTAGTTTCAATCCCGTTGCCGGGATGAAGCTATAGGAAAGCATCAATAAGTTTCAATCCCGTTGCCGGGATTCAGCTATAGGAAAGCGCCAGTAGGTGCAGCGATATTCCAAAGTCGGGTGCTTGGTTTCAATCCCGTTGCCGGGATTCAGCTATAGGAAAGCGCCGATGAATCCGCAGCGGGGAGGGTTTCAATCCCGTTGCCGGGCTTGTCTCCCCCCCGCTGCCAGCGTGGCCATAGGCCAAAACTATTCAATTTTCAAGGTTCCGGGCGTTTTGGCAACCCTCCGGGGTTTTCGGCTCCGCTACGGCCTGCCAAATTCATCGCTTCCTCTCCATCATAATGCAATCGCCTCCTCTTGTCTAGGCTTTTCCGACCCATAAGTCTGACAAATTCGCTTCCCACTCCTTCTCCCCGCCAGCCAAGAGGGGGGTGGTATTTCCCACTCTCCAGCATAGCAGATCATCAACCCCCTGACGAAGATTCAGCCAATAACTTCACTTGCCCCATTCCCATCGCCGTCTTGCGCCCCACACCCGAAAAGAAAGCGAAATGAGCCAGAACCGCAGCAACTTTTGCTTGCTCAGCATCCGGGAACCGGTAGCGCACCCACCCCTGAGCGCCAATTTCCGCTCCGCCCTTCATCTTCAGCGCGTGGGTTTGCAGCTCAAAAGCCGAAACTAACCCATTCCACTCAACAGCAGGAAAGAGCAGCTCTTCAGGAGCAAAAGCATTCCAGCGCCGGCGCAACCCATCGAACACCAATTCCGTCAGAGGAAAAGGCTGCACCCCTTGCTTCTGCTTAAAACTCGTCGGCGACAGAAAAGAAAGCGTCACGTCATTAGTGAGAGCCGGTGCGTTCGCCAGCGCGTAATAATCAGAAGAACCGGCCCAAGGGTGCGTCCCAGGCATTGCATAAACAGAGCGAATCGCAAAAGGAAATTTACCCAAAGAAATAGGAGACGCGCCCCAGCCTTCCAAACCGATCAGCAGGGGCGAAATCAGCCGCCCATCCAAAACCCCAATGCGGAAAAAAAACTCATCGCCCGCTTGGGTTCCCTTCGGGCGGCGCTCCCCCACTAAACCTGATATACTTAAAGGAGACTCCTGGCTGTCGTGAACCGCCTCCGCCAGTTCCGGGTTGCCCCGCTGCAGCCAGTTGAGCACCAGAGCGTGCAGCGCCCGCCCCAAAGTATACGGCGGCATTCCTTGATTAGCCGCCCCCAGCTCAACAACCAGTGACTGCAAACTATATCTAGGATACTGTAGGGACATAGCCGGCTCCATAATACAACCCTCGCGGCAAACAAATCCGGTTTGGCAATTGCCAAAAGTCGCCTATCAGTTGAGCTTGGCTGACCAGACTCACAGGCGGCATAACAATCCGATTATACAATACCAACCGGCATGAACTCGGCAAGTCTAGCGGATTCAGGGGATGGGCGCAAGTATATTTCCCCGATTTCTCTTCAACCTGCGAAATCCGGGTAGCCTCAACATAAGTCTTTGCCGCCCATTTCCCCAACCGAATCCAGCGGGGAATTTTTACCCCCTCAGCAGCAACGATATAGGTTTCGTACTGACTGCCAACCGCCAGTTCTTTAGCCCGCCCAAAATTAATGGGGTAGTTGCGCCGCGCCCCTTCCTCTCCAAACTGCTTGGATTTGCCGTAATAGGGAACCTGAGCCGCTTTAAACGTATTCACTTGATAAGACCAAGAAAGCGGCACGGCTGGAAACACATAGATACCAGCCTGATTCAGGTGCAGCAGATTTTGCTCGCAACCGGCATCTAAATATCCCGGTGTTTGCGCCGCTTGTCCCTGCAGCCGGTATGGTTGCGGGATGTACTGAACATTGAACAGAGCAAAACTGAGCGCCCAGTTGTGCAAATATTTCTCAGTTTCATAGAGAACCCCCATCTCCCGCGTAGCGTAAAATACATTGTCGTGCAAGGTTAAAGTACATTTGTAGACAGGCATAATTCATCTCCTGAAATTGCTATTCTCATCAGTCGCCGGCACGAGCCGGGTGCGTCACCCGGTTGTAGAGACGCGACATGTCGCGTCCCTACAAAGGGAATTAATTCCCCAGCCGGTGGCTATGAGGCTGACTTCCGTTTACCTGTGCTTTTCTTACCCCCACCGGCATTCGCCCCGAAATCGCCGGCATATTTCTGGGTTTGCTCGTAGAGAGCGCCAATAGTTTCCCGCAAACGCGCCTCATCCTGGTAAATCGCCCTCACCTCACCCCGCAACTCCGCCAGCTGCAGCCCGACGATCACTTGGCTTTTGCGCACCGGCTCCTCACTGAGCAAGCTTTCCGCCACCTGACTCGCCAGAGTCCGAATCTCACTCAGAGGCTTAGTCATATCCCCCTCCACCGCATCATAAACAGCCTGGGTAAACTTGAGATTGCTGAAAATTTAACCATCGCAAAAGACAATGCCGAGAATGTGGTTTTCCATCGTGCCCGTGCGGGTTTCTTGCGCCCCGTAGCGCCGCGCCCGCAGCAAGTTCCCCATCACATAGAGGAACCCCTCACAGGTTGGATCGCGCAGAGTTTCAACCGTGGGAAACGTCACTTCAGGCAAAACGTGGTCTTGCTCGTTAATCGACGAGCGCATTGTGCCGGCTTCGCTCATCGTCCCCCCCTCAAACGGAGCGTTAAAAGTAAAGCTGCGGTGAGAGGTTTCATAGGCGCTGAGCGAAAATGCCGAATCGGAGTAAACTTTGGAACGTTCGGAACCCTTCTCTCCAACTGCAAACCCGTAGATAACACAGTCAGGGCACTGACCGCAAGATTTGTCCCCACTGTACTCGCAAAAGTTCCCGGCATTTTTGTCAGCGCTGGTGAGACTTAAGGAGCGCAGCAGTTCCCGCCCCGCCAGACGTTCAGGCGTTGTCTGCTTGCGCTTGAACATGACGAGCCGGTTAATCCGCTTGTGCTCCCGCACACCGGCTTGAGTTGGCACCGTGTTCAGCACCCCGTCAGTCTGGAATACCGGGAACGACTGGCTGTGGCGCACCATGATAAAGTGAACATACTTGCCAGACGCCAAGCGGGGAAAGGCAGTATGAAATTCCGACTTCAAGGTTTCAAGAACGCTCATTTTGATTCTCCATCAGATTGTCAGTGTTTAACTCGTTTCTCAGGGGTGAGAAACCGGGTTTCTTCCAGAAACCCAGTTTCTGCGCTTTCACGGCTTTAAGGGACTTCCTCGCTCCCAGACTCATCCTGGGATGGCGGTGGGGATGATTTGTCTTGCAAAGCCAGCCGGTGGTAGGCAAATTCAGCGGCGGCTTTAATGCGGTTGCGGTTTTCTTGGAGGAAAGCGCGGTCGCCCTTATACAGCCCCAAGAATAACTCCCTGACGCAGGTGGTGGTAAATGTCTCAATCGCCGCTAATTCCTGCGCTTTACGAGCGGGATAATCCAAACCGGCAGATTTGTCCATCAGAAGAGGCCGGTAGATATCGCGGCGCTCCAGAGCTTTCTGAATGCTGCCGGCACCTTGCAAAATTAAATCCTCAGCCGATATCTCATTCGGTTGCGGGCTGAGAATCGTCTCCAGAACAATTGAAAGCGGCAGCAAAATCGCATGGCTGGACTCACTGCCCGACACCCGGTAAAACCGGCGGTACTCATCAACCAGTTTCTCATACAAACTCATACACGACTCTCCTTTTGCCAAATTTGCCAAAATTTCGGCATACTTCCAAAAACGCTGCACTTCTTCTGGTGTGGGGCCCTCGCACTTGTCGCGGCGCAACCCCTCCTGAGCCAAACTAAAAACATTCAGCACATCGGTGGCCACCTCCCTCACCGTCCCACTAAAAGCCTGCCAGCGAGCGTCATTATGCTTGCTGCGAGTGTCTAAATGCAAACAGTAAGTGACAAGCAAACGCTCTAAAGCAGCCGGCAACTCCTGCAACCTCAGGGATGCCGGCAAATCCAGCAGATTCCAGAAGCCGGCAGGTCCATCTAGAATCACCGACTCAACGAATTCCTTATCACTCGTGTAGAGCGTTTCAAAACTGCCGGTGGCAACTACTTTCACGCCAAGAAGCATTGGTAGCGCCAGTGCCAGGAATGCCGGTGCCACCCAAGCTTCAGCAGCAGTTTTCCCTTGAGTCGTGGTGTGGCATACAGCCATGAACGGCAAATCCTCACCCGAATACCTCTCTGGAAACCGCCCCGCTTTCACTTCCCCATCCTCGCGCCAGGGTAAATTTTGCAGCCCGCCGCACTTCATGCCGGCATCTCGCCAGCAGTCCCGCACTTTCCAGAGGCTGACGTCTTTCAGCTCACTCACCAGCAACCTGAGAGCAGCCGCCGTCTGGGGCGAATACACGTAGGCGGGGAAGATATAGAGAAAAACCGGCTGCTGCTCCTCAAATAACTTGCCTGCCGGTGCCGCCCACAGCGCCTGCCGCAGCAGCATCTCCAGCGACCAAATTTTCGAGATTCCCCGCTTAATCTTACTGCCACCGAGCGCATTTTTATTGCTGTACTGCTGCTGTTTGAAAAGGACCACAGCTTCCAGCTGTTCTTCTGCCGGAAATTCCCCAGAACTCAAAGAGCAAATCGGCTGATTTCTGGCTTTCGCCGCCGTGTATGCGGCCAGTTCGCCGGAAAACGACGGCGCACGGTTTTCCCAACCGGCTACTTCCAGATATTGCTCCAGATAGCTGAAGAAAACCTCGCGAGTAAGGCTATCTGGCACCGGCAGCAAAGCATTCTCCTCAGCCCAGCTAGCCAGCCGGTCGGCTAAATCATCCAGTTGCGCTGACACATCCTCATCACTCCAGCTGGGATGACCGGCAATGTAACGCGCCGCCGCATGATACCAGCCGTAGTTGACACCGCCCGACTGAATTTGAGTCTGCGCCGGCGACATTTCATCCTTCAGTCCCAAAGCTTCTAAAACCCAGGGCGCATACTCCGCGCACCCCTTGAAAAATTTCCTTTGTGCCAGGATAAGAAATTCGGCAACGAGGTCAGCCCGAATGTCCGCAACCCCGGCAAGTTTCTCTCTCTCCTCATCCCCGAGCGTTAACTTTTCCAGCCGCTTCGGCGTCGCGGGATCTTTGACATTCCCCACGCGCGACACTATCACATCTGGAAGCTGGCGAATCAAATCAGCTGGGCTGAACAGTTCCTGAGTCAGAGGTGCCACCTTCAGCCCCTTGCCATCCCGTTTAGAACCAATATCCCCACCCAGCATTTTACTGCCGAGCAGACTGCTAATTTGCTCCCAAACAAACTCCTGCAATTCCGTTAAGTTTAGCGTCTCGCCAGTTTCCGGCGCAAGATAGACAGCACCTTGTGCAAAATAAAGGATAGGTTGCCAGTCGAGCGGGCCGGCAAATCGCACCACAGCGTTGTGAATGCCATTTGTCAGCAAACCGCGACAGTCGCGCAGCCGGTGATAGACGAGTTTTTTGCGAATGCCCAGAAATCGCAGGTGCTGGCGCAGCCGGTCGCCCGCCGTTTCCGTCTCCACATCCGCCGGATCGCGCAGGTGTACCGCCACATCCCCAAAAAGCAACAGCCGGCGCAGGGGCAAATGTAGCCGGCGGCGATCGGCAGTAAATTTAGGCCAGTTGCCGTCCGGGAGATGCGTACCCACCTTGCCTTGAGTGTTTTGAGCTAAGTACCCAATCTCAGGCAGGTACTGCAGCCAAGCCGGCCAAAATGCGCCAAACTCCAGTTTTTCTCCTAACTCTTGGCACAGCTCAAGAATGGCTGGGATTTCCCAAGCGCGGGGCGCTCCCTCTCCCTGTCCGTGGGAATATTTATTGTAATCATGCAACGTAAACCCCAGACAGAGGAGATACTTTTCCACATCGGACAGCGGCTTATTTAAATAGGGAGTCAAATTCCAAGCCGTCAGCAGCCCATTCAGGACGTGAACCAGCAAACTTTGGTCGGCATTACGCGCCCACCGCTGCGCCTTCTCGGCGGCGTTGGGGTCGCCAAGCCGGGACAAAAGTTTGTAGTGTTCGGCTTCGGAACCCCCCAAAGCGTGAATGAAAGCAAACTCCCGCTCCATTGCCGGCAGGACTGTCTCGATATAAGCTCGCAAAATCGGGTCATCCCCTTTCAGGGTTTCAATTAGTAGAGTTTGCAAGAGAGTTTTCATGGCCATTAAAAAATTAGGGATTTAGGTTGGCTCTGGCAGAACTTTTTCAGCTTCCACTTCATCGCCTCCAGCAGCAGCGCATCTTGGTTGAAAGCGCAGGCATAAGCAAAGCCCGCTCCGTCTGTCAGCCGGTACAGCCCAAACAGAGGGCTGAGATGGAGCGTGCGGCTCACATCCCAGTGGCTGTTGAGGCGGTCGCGACTCACCGGCACCAAAAATGCCAGCAGTTTCTTCTGTCGCAAGCAAGTTTTCACCTCAGCCTGCGGATGTCCTGCGATGCTGAGGCGGCTGATGAGAGACAGCTGGCAAGGCTCCAATTCATCACTGTTGCGGTTGCAGTTAAGGGTAAGTTCAAACCGCTCATCCACCCATTCCCGCAACTGCAAGTAGACGTGGGTGTGCCGCTCAGGAAAAGCTTCTTCCGCATGTCCAGCAGCAGTGGCTTCACTCAAAAACCTCTCGCGCTCGATGATTTCAACTCTGGCATAAGGCAGCAGTCGCAGCAAGTCATAAAGATAGAAGCGCTTTCCATCCCAAACAGCCGCCTGCAGGCTGGAGTCGCCGCGAAACCTCAGGAGTTGCTCGTGGATAGCATTTCTAGTAGCCACCGGCTCTCTGGTATCCTTGCCCAAAGCAAACCAGCGTTTCTGGGCTGACTCTAATTTCTTGCCGTAAACTCTTTGCAGGTCACTCGCCATGCGCTCGCGCACCGGCTGCATCACCGCCGCATTGCCCTCGCTCATCTGCCAGAACATTCCCTGCGCCTGCAAAGCGCCCCAGCAGTTGAAATATTCCTGAAAGTTTTGAGGTGGTTCAAAGGCATGAACAATCGCTTCTTGCAACTGGTTGCGGTCGCAAACCTGCCCTGGTTCTAACTTTTCCCGCAACCGAGAGCCAATCCAAGGAGTGCGAGCCGGCAGCAGGATAAAAGCTCTGTAAGCAGAAAACCCAGGATGCCGGCCCAGCCGGCCCAAACGCTGCACGACGGTTGCTGAATCGCTCCCCTCAAAAATCAGCAAGTGAATCCGGAAATCCACCCCCACATCCACCGCTGAAGTACCGACAACTAACACCGGCTGCGGGGCATTTTTGAGCGCGGCTTGGGTGAGAGCGCGTTCCTGCCGGTCAATTCGCCCGCTCACTTCTCTAACCATTACCTCTGGCAGCAAGGCTTGCAGTTCGCGAACCGCCCGACCGGCTAACGCCACAGAATTGAGAATGATTAACCCCCTGCCTTGAGTTTCGGCCAAAATAATCTCTCGAATCGCATGCGCCTGGGAAGTTAGCCAAGTTAGAGAGTCTGTATCCTTTAAATCGACAAACTCCAATTCCACCGGCTGCAAGATAGGGCGAAAGCCAGGTGCCGGCGCACTCGCATAAACCCCTTTGACCTCTGCAACTTGGTAATCCGCCTGCCGCAATTGCTCGATAAAGTCTGGCTTGGGAGTGGCGGAAGTAAAGAGAAACCGCTTCGGCTGCTGTTGGGTGCGGCGGATGAGGGTCAAGCTGTTAAGAGCCGCCGCTTCCTGATGGGGCCAAAGATATGAAATTCATCAAAAACCCACAAATCAGGCCAGCCGGCAAGCGTAACTGGGAGCAAGTCATTGCCGTAAGCCGGATCTCGGTACTTAAAATGGCAAATGAGGTGAAAAATATCTGGATTCGTCAGGATAACCGGCTTAGTTTGGATAGCAAAGAGCAACTCCTGAAACTTATTGCTTTTGGCAGCGCTCACCCGCCGGCTCAGCTCAGCCCCAAACAGGCAGTCAACTCGCTCTTTTGCCTCTAAACCAAATAGTGAGTGGTAGCGATGCTGCTGTTGGGTCTGGTCTTCCACCAATTCAATCGTCGGATACAGCCCCATAATGCGGAAGTCAGGGTTGAGCAGCGCCGGCAAATAACCGGCCAGAGATTTCCCGTCCCCCGTGGCGGAAGTGTTAAACACGATATCCGCACCGCCCAGGTCAATCTGAGCGCAAGTCTCAGCCTGGTGCGAGGAGAGCGGACATCTGTGGGTTGGGTCCTGCTTGAGCTGAGGAGCCTTCTCGTCCGCGAGGCAGCTCAGCGTTAGCGTACCGGCTCCGTAGGAGCTGCAGCCCAGGGGACAGTGGCCAGGGCCAGGGTTCAGCTGCGAGTGGAGGGGGAGCAGGGAAATTTTCATGGGCGAGCGGGATAGATGCTGATCTAGTGTCCGTAAACTGTTGCTACAGTCGATTGTGGCAGGCAAAATAGAAATTGACAACAAACTTACACTATAAAGTGTCCGTACAAATATGAGTCGCAAAGGCCAGTCAATCACCCTGTCGATTTCTGAGCGGGACAAAGCCCAGCTGGAAGCGATCGCCCTTGAGCTGGGCATGACGTGGGGCGATCGCCCCAATATCTCCAAGCTGGTAGAAGCCATTGCTAGGCACAAGCTGTTAGTTGCCCCCAACCACGACTGGTCGCAAACCCGCATTGCAGCCTTAAACCAGGCACTTAAAGCCTTAGTGGATACCGGTCAGGTAGACATAGCCAGAGAGATCGCTCAACTATTAATAGAGCGCAGCGAATTATCGATACCTTTTAGAGCGGAAGTCGAGCGCTTCCTGGGCGATCCGCCGCCGGCTTGGGCTTTGGAAATCAACCGCCGGATTCTCCAGCAGCAGCCTTTTCGGCTCTCCTATCGCGATGCTGCCGACCGCGAGTGGAACTATACTGTGCTGCACGCCAAGATCGCTTTTAGAGAGAAGCGACAGTACCTGGAGTGCCGGTGTGAAGAATCTCGCAGCAATCAGGAAGTGCTGGAGTTGGCTCACAACTGGAGCTTGCGACTGGACAGAATTACAGAAGCAGCTGTAGTTTCTGCAGACAAAGCTTGGCTTCCTGACCTAGACCGGCTCGAAGTTGTCCTGCACCTGCAAGGCGGACTGGCTTTTAGTTACGAACGCAAGCCTGAGGATCTGGAGGTGAACTGGCTGGACAGCGACCCTCCAGTAAAGCAAGTCAGGCGAATGGAATCGAATATATTCTGGTTGCGGCGCGAAGTGTTAGCCTATGCAGAAAACTGTGAGGTCGTGTCACCGGCAAACGTGCGCGAGTTCTTCAAGCAACAAATCCAGGCACTTTACAGCCAGTATTTTTCGAGCTAAAATTAAACCAAGGGCGTTCAAAAATTTGCCGTTGTTAAATTCAAACAGCGGGATTGAAACGCCCCCATGACGAGGAGCGCTCTTCAGATGCCGGTGCTGGCAGACAAATTCCCTCCCAATACCCAAAAATACAGGAGATGGAAAACCGCTCTCAGACCAGTCCAGAGCGGAGCGCCACCACAGCCGCCTGAACCCGGTCGTCCACCGACAATTTATTCATAATGTTGCGGACGTGAGTTTTGACCGTGTTGGCACTCAGGTAAAGTCTGGAAGCAATTTCCGGATTGCTGTAGCCGTCTACCATCAGTTTCAGCACTTCTAACTCCCGCTGCGACAGGTGGGCGAAATTGCCGGCGGGTGCCGGTGGTTTGAGGCGAGCGATAACTTTGCGGGCGATTAGCGGATCGAGGTAGGCAGCTCCCTCAGCAACAGCCGCGATCGCCACCAGCAGCCGGTCTACGTTGGCTCCCTTGATGCAGTAGGCGTCCGCACCGCTAGAAAGCGCCGCAATAATTTCCGTGTCCGCAGTGTGGGATGTCAGCATCACCACCCGGACATTGGGAAGCGCCTTTTTGATTTCCGCCGTCGCCGCAATCCCATCCAGACGCGGTAAACCAATATCCATCACCACCACATCCGGCTTCAGCTCCAGCGCCGCTCGCAGTCCCAAGTAACCATCTTCAGCTTGTCCCACGATGGCTAGCTGGGGGTGAGCCGCTAGCGACTGCTCCAATCCCAGCTGCATCACCGGATCGTCTTCCACAATCAAAACTCGCACGGGGGGAGAATTTGGGGGTAAATTCAGGGGGAATACAGTTTCGGGAGCCATAGGAAGAATCCACTATTAGGGGGTATTAAAGAAACTGGCTTGGGCTAAATCACAGCTTGGTTTGGCATTATATCTCTTGCAGAGGCGCGATTAACCGCGTCTCTACAATTCCATCGCTACCGAACATCATACCACGCCCTCCAGCCGGCGCTCCAGCCTGCTAGGATCGGAATTGCCTGCTGTCAGAGAAACCGTCCATACAGTTTTTCTTCATACTTGACGTTGAGTTAGGAACTTTCACCTATGAGAGCGTTCATCAAAGACGAAATTATCTTCATCCACCGGGAGGACGTGCCCCAGTACAAAAAAGGCGGTGGCACTGTCCGCAATAATTACTTTTGGGCTCTGCGCTCCATCGCGTGCAAATCTAGTTTAAATCAGGACTGGGAATACGATTCTGAGGTCTGGATAGCGCTGTGCAGGATGCTTTTATTTTTTACCTACTCTGGCTATCTCCCCCTGAGCGAGACGCAACTTGAGTTTTCGCCGGATGCAGAAATTCCACAAGTCCTCCGACCCATCTCAACTTGGGGCGATTAAGCCGGCTGACTCACATCTTGGGCAGAAACCAGATTTCTTGAAGAAACCTGGTTTCTTGATGTTCCGTTAAGTTAGGCCCGCTTACTTCTGTTTAGAAAGAAGAAGCCCTCCCTAAACAATTTCAAATTCCAAATCCAGCTCCTTCCGGAAATTATAGGTTTCGTGGTCAGTGATATTCGTGTCCGATAGCTCCAGGTTATAGAAATCTACAAAGTCGTGGTCGAAATAGGGACCGGCATGCCAGGTGCCAACTTCCAACTTGATAAAGCAATTGCCCGGAATCCGAAAAGCCGAGATTTCCTCCAGCACCGGCACCGGCGACTCGGACGGTGGGGCGACCGCAATAAACCACTCCTTCCCTTCCAGAGATCCCAAACACTGCGTGCACTTGACGTGGCGAGTAATGTGGCGAAATCTTCGGCCTCTGTCGGTGAGGCGCATAATGTAAAATCGGGGAATGCCCTTGCTGAGCTCCAGCTGGGCGTCCTCGGAATCGTAGCGCTTGCCGTCTTGACTGGGATAGATGACCTGACCGTACCGCTGGAAGCCTTCTGGCGCTATCGGCTGGGCCAGCAGTTGTCTGACCGCTTGGGCTGGGGGCATAAAGTAGCTCAAAGGACAGTTTTATGGTACTAAATTATTGTATTAGTAGGAGCGATCCAGCGGCTTGCCCCTCTTCCCCCCATCCCCAGAGGGGGCCCCGATCCCCCCCAGCCCCCTCTCCCACAAGGGGAGAGGGGGAGGCGTGAAAAAGAGTAAAAACCCAGCTGTACTAAGTTTCTCCATTTGGGGACTGTTTCTAAATCGGTAATGTTCTAGGAGTTCGCATGGCGGGAAAATACAGTCGGCGTCAATTTCTCTGGTACGGTTCAGCAGCCCTTGGCACCAGCGTGCTGCTGAAAGCTTGCGGCAGCAGTCCAGCACCCACACAAACCACTTCCACCGGCACCCCCAATTTTAAAGCCGCAATCGTCATCCCGGGAAGCATTACCGACCAAGCTTGGAACCAGACGGGATTCGAGGGCATAACCCAAGTCAAAAAACAGCTGGGCGCGGAAATTGCCTATGTAGAAAAGGTAGCGCAACCCGATCAAGTAGAGGCGCTTTCGGACTTCGCCCGCCGGGGCTACAGCCTGGTTTTCGCTCACGGAGGACAATTTGATGCGGCGGTCGGGCAGGTCGCCGCGCAGTTTCCCAACACTTTTTTTGTCGTCGTTAATGGTGCCGCCACCGGCAAGAATATTGCCTCCCTCCGCATCAATAACATGCACCTGAGCTACCTTTGCGGTATAATAGGCGCTTCCCTGACCAAATCCAACCACATGGCTTATCTCGGCGGCCAGTCTTTTGAAGCGACCCAGCAAGAGTTGCGCGGCTTTGAATTGGGAGCCAAGTCCGTCAAACCCGATATCAAAATCAGCTCCACCTATACGGGAGACTGGAATGATGTCGCCAAGGCAAAAGAAGCCGCAGTGGCTTTAATTTCCTCCGGTGCGGATGTGGTTTACCAGTGGCTGGATATTGCCTCGGCGGCGGTGCTGCAAACGGCGGCAGAAAAGGGAGCCTATGCCTTTGGCAACACCACAGACCAGCTGGATGCCGCTCCCAAGGCGGTTTTAACCAGTGCCGTCAAGCGGATTGACTTAGCCATCGCTTATCTGGCAGAATTGGCTTCAAAGGGTCAGCTGAAGGGGGAAAAATATATCATCGGGCTGGAAAAACCGGAAATCGTGACTTTGGGACGCTTTGGCGCAATGGTGCCGGAAGCTGTACAGAAAAAGGCACTCGATGCCAAACAGGCTATCCTTTCCAAGAAGATTGTTTTTGAACCGTGCAAAGATGCCGGCAAAGATACTTGGTGCGTTAAGAAGGTTTAAAACTTCCTCGTTTCTTCGTTCCCAGGGCGGTCTCCGTGAGTGGCCCGCCCCTACAGCCCTACCGTTTATACACATCTTGGGCACGGGCGACAGCGTGTAACTCCTAGTAACTCGTAGGGTGCGTTCCCTAAGAGGGAACGCACCCTACCCCTATTTAAAAATCCAAAATCCCAAATCCAAAATCCAAAGATGTCATACCTGCGCCTAGAGGGAATTACCAAACGCTTTGGCACCTTTGTCGCCAACGACAGCATCAACCTGAGTGTCGCCACCGGCTCGATTCACGCCCTCCTGGGAGAAAACGGAGCAGGCAAGACCACTTTAATGAACATCCTTTCTGGCCTTTACCACCCCGATGCCGGCCAGATTTACCTGCAAGACGTGCCGGCGCAGATCCCTTCCCCCAAAGCAGCCATTGAACTCGGTATCGGCATGATTCACCAGCACTTCATGCTGGTTCCGCAACTGACAGTAACAGAAAATATTATCCTGGGAACCGGCTCAAGCTGGCGTCTGAACCTGCCAGCAAAACAGCAGGAAATCGCAGCCCTCTCCCAGTCTTACGGCTTGGAAGTTGACCCCAGCGCCAGGGTGGGGGATTTGCCGGTGGGAGCCCAGCAGCGAGTCGAAATACTCAAGGTTCTTTACCGCCAAGCCAAGCTGCTGATTCTTGACGAGCCCACAGCCGTGCTGGCACCTAAGGAAGTCGATTCCTTCTTCCATATCCTGCGCCGGCTAGCAGCAAATGAACACACAATTATCTTCATCAGCCACAAGCTAGAAGAAGTGATCAGCCTCTGCGACACGGTGACAGTGCTGCGGCGGGGTCAGGTGGTAGCAACGACAGCAACTCAAGAGACAACCTCGCAAAATTTAGCGCAATTAATGGTTGGGCGTGAGGTTTCTTTGCAGCTGAATAAACCCCCGCGAAAAGAGGGGGCTGTGGTGCTGGAAGTTCAGGACTTAACGGTCAGAGATGACCGGCATCTCGCAGCCGTTCGGGATGTGTCGTTTCAACTGCGTGCCGGTGAGATATTAGGAATTGCCGGTGTGGATGGCAGCGGTCAGCGAGAATTGGCGGATGCGATCGCCGGCTTGCGCCCAGTCACAGCCGGCAAAATTCACCTGTGCGGCGAGGATGTCACCCATTTGTCCCCCCAGCACTTGAAGCAGCTGAAAGTGGGTTACATTCCAGAAGACCGGCAAAAAATGGGTCTGGTGTTGGGCTTCAGTATCGCCAAAAACCTGATTCTCAAAGCTTTCAGGCGCTTGCCATTTTGCCGGCACTTTTTCTTGCAAGAGTTAGCCATTCTTGACCGCGCCGCTCGCGCTATGCAACAATATGACATTCGGGCGTCTCACCCACAAGTGAGGGTGAGCCAGCTGTCGGGCGGGAATCAGCAAAAAGTGGTGCTGGCGCGGGAACTCGACGGCGAGCCGGTGCTGATTGTGGCAATGCAGCCGACGCGGGGTTTAGATGTCGGGGCGACTGCATCGGTGCAGCAGCGGTTGCTGGCGGAACGGGAGCGCGGGGCGGCTATTCTGTATATTTCAGCGGAGTTGGAGGAGGTTATGGCGGTGAGTGACCGCATTGCTGTAATGTATGAGGGAAAGTTTGTGGATATTTTGGAGGCGGAGGGTGCTAGTGTGGAGCGGGTGGGGTTGCTGATGGGGGGTGGGAAAGTTTCTCAGAGAAATAAGAGAAACCCGGTTTCTTAAAGAAACCGGGTTTCTTGAGCCAAGACGCCAAGGACGCCAAGGGAAGAGTGAAAATTGCTCGGATTGTACCAAATGTTGTGCCATTTTTATCGCCGGTGGTGGCGATTGCGGCTGCGCTGCTAGTTGGGGCTGGATTGATTGTGCTGGCTGGGGCGAATCCGGTGACGGCTTATGTCGCCCTGTTTCAAGAATCGCTGGCTACTTATTTCGGATTTGGCAATACGCTGACTAAGATGGCTCCGCTGCTATTAGCTGCGCTGGGGGTGCTGGTTGCTTTGCGAGCGAGTCAGCTCAATATCGGCGGCGAAGGGCAGATTTATATGGGCGGTTTGGGGAGTGCGCTGGTGGGACTGTACCTGCAGGGTTTGCCGGCATTTATTCATGTGCCGCTGGCGCTGCTGGGCGGGTTTGTTCTGGGAGGTATATGGGGGTTAATTCCAGGATATCTCAAAGCGGTGCGAGGTGTCAATGAGGTGATTTCTACTCTGCTGATGAATTACATCGCCCTCAACTTTGTGGGCTATCTCGTGGATGGGCCAATGATGGAAAAAGGAGCGCCCAGCCCCTACACGCCGCTGATTTCTGAATCGGCAAAGCTGCCGGTTATTCTGCCTAACAGTCTCGCTCACGCCGGCATTTTAATTGCCCTAGTGGCGGCGGCGATTTTGTGGGCGATACTGCAGCAAACGCCTCTGGGCTATCAAATCGCAGCGGTGGGACTTAATCCAGTTGCGGCGCGATATGCCGGCATTTCTGTGGAGCGCACTATAATGTTAGTGATGGCGCTGGCGGGCGGGTTGGCTGGGCTGGCGGGTGCCGGTGAGGTGATGGGTTTAAAATACAGGCTGTTCGAGAAATTCTCTGGCGGTTACGGCTTTGATGCGCTGGGGATTGCTTTTCTCAGTCGCGGCAATATTGCAGGTGCTGTCCTCACTTCCCTCTTCTTTGGTGCCCTCCGCAGCGGCGCGAATGTCATGCAGCGCAGTGCCGGCGTGCCGGTGACTGTGGTCTATGCCATTCAGGGGCTGGCTGTTCTCTTCATTGCTATTAGTTTAGCACTCGAAGGCAAGAGACAGCAGGCAACAGCCAATCTAGAAGCTAAAGGGTAAAATCTAAAATGGATATCACCTTTTTCACCGATTATCTCGCAGCCAGCCTGCGCCTCTCTGTGCCCCTAGCCTTTGCCGCCTTGGGCGGGCTTTTCTCAGAACGATCCGGCGTCCTCAATATTGGGCTGGAAGGAATGATGCTAGCCGGTGCTTTTGCCAGCGCGGCTGCAGCATTTTACACCGGCAGTGTCTGGCTGGGCATTCTAGCCGCCCTCGCTGCGGGGGGAATAGTTGGATTGCTCCACGCCTATCTCTGCGTGACGCTGCGAGTTGACCAATTAGTCTCAGGATTGGCTCTCAATCTGGCATCTGCCGGCTTAACTTCCTTCTTGGCAAGACTCGTGTTTAGCAGTGGCAGCACCCAGCAACTGCCTGCCATTCCGACCGCCGGCATTCCCGCACTCAAAGATATCCCTATTATCGGTGCCCTACTCTTCAATCAAGATCCGCTTGTTTACTGTCTCTTTCTGCTGGTTCCCCTCAGCACCTACATTCTATTTCGCACCGGCATCGGTTTGTCCCTCAGAGCCGTTGGCGAGTACCCCCGCGCTGCTGACACCGCTGGAGTGCCAGTCGCCGCTGTGCGCTATCTCAGCGTCACCCTCAGCGGCTGTCTTTCCGGTTTGGGAGGCGCATATTTAGCCTTAGTTCACGTTAGATTCTTTACAGAAGAAATGAGCGCCGGCAAAGGCTTCATCGCACTGGCGGCGCTCATTTTTGGCCGGTGGCACCCTGCCGGTGCCGCCCTTGCCAGCTTGCTATTCGGAGCCACAGAAGCCCTGCAGCTGCGCATTCAAGCCTTCAATCTCAACATCCCCTATCAGTTATTAGTCATGCTGCCCTATTGCGTCGCGCTCCTAGCTCTCGTGGGATTAGCCGGCAAATCCACCCCCCCAGCTGCCCTTGGCATTGCTTATATTAAAGAAAGCCGCGACAATTGAGCGCGGAATATCGCTTAATTGGTTGGAGAGAAGCCGGCGGAGCCGACAAACAGGCGTTCCCAGCTTGAGCTGGATCGACGAATAAGTTGTCCCTTTGTCCTTTGGGCTCCTGGCGATTAGAAATCGCCCGGAAAAAAGCAAGACTTTTTATCTCCCTCTTCCTCTTTCTTCTTCCTTCTTGGCGTCCTTGGCTCAGGAGCGGTTCATTATTAAGCTCAATCTACTCCTCTGGCAACACCGGCACATCCAAAATCCTTGCATCCAAAATCCAAAATCCTTGCATAGGCATCAGTCCTCGATTTTGAACGCCGGCAATTGCCTGCCATCGATATCCGCAAAGCCATACTCTCGCGCCAGATCGCCCACCGCCAGCACCCTTCCCGACTTTTGCATCACATTTGGATCGGCGGCGAGAGCGGCGATCGCCCGCCCAATGTACTCCGGCGACTCCGTAATGCTGAGGTCGAAACCTTGCTCCTCATGCGCCGCCAGCACCCTTTCGGTGCGCATGAATCCGGGAGCGAGGGCTACGGCGGCGATGCCGTGATCGCGCAGATCCCGCGCCATCCCATACGCCATGCGGTTGACTGCGTTCTTTGCCAAATCGTAGAACAAATTGCCGAGATATTTGTCCCGATCCCACGCCGTGGTGCTGACGATTAGCCCCTGCCGGTGGGGCAGCATCAGCGGGACGGCGAAGCGGCTAGCCACCAGATGCGCCCGCACGCCGGCGGCGAACATCCCCTCCCAGCGCTGCAGCGATTGCTCCCAAAACGGGGCGGCAAACGCTGTCCCATCCTCAAAGCGCTCCCCATTGTAGCGTTCGTAGCCGCCCCAGGCATTGTTGACCAGAATGTCCAGGCGACCGCACTCCGCTTTCACGCGCTCAAACAGGGCTTCCACCTCTGCATCTACCGTGTGGTCGCAGCGCACCGGGATGCCTGCGCCCCCCCGCGCCGTGACGCCCTCCGCCGTCTCGTCGATGGTTTCTGGCCGGCTCTCTGTTGTTGGCCCGCCCCTGACACTGCGTCCCGTCACGTAAACCGTTGCTCCCGCTTCACCCAGCGCCAGGGCGATACCGCGCCCCGCGCCGCGACTCGCGCCGGTGACAGCAGCCACTTTGCCTTTTAAACTTTGCATTAATTGCATTAAATTTTGCACCAAAATCCAAAATCCTTGCATCCAAAATTGGTATCACTTCGTCCCGTACAGCCGGTCGCCGGCATCCCCAAGTCCGGGAATAATGTAACCGTGTTCATCCAAACGCTCGTCAATCGCCGCCGTGTACACCGGCACATCCGGGTGCTGCTCGTGAAAATGCTCAATTCCTTCCGGCGCAGCTAGCAAACAGACAAACTTAATTGAGCGGGGGTTTGTCTCTTTCAGCCGCTGAACCGCCGCCACCGCAGAATTGCCGGTGGCCATCATCGGATCGACCACCAACACATCCCGCTCCTCGATATCCTGAGGCACCTTAAAATAATACTCAATCACCACCAGTGTGTTGGGGTCGCGGTACAGCCCAATATGCCCCACTCGCGCCGAAGGAATCAGCTCCAGCATCCCGTCCAAAATCCCCTGTCCCGCCCGCATAATTGAGATAATTACCAGCTTCTTTTCCGCCGCCAGCACGGGAGCACTCATCTCTGCCATTGGGGTTTGAATCGTCTCGTACTTGACCGGCAAGTCTCGCGTTACCTCGTAAGCCAGCAGCATGCCTATTTCTTTCAAAAGCGTGCGGAATTTCGCCGTGCTGGTGTCCGCTTTCCGCATCAGCGTCAGCTTGTGCAGGATTAAAGGATGGCTAATTACAGTTAGTTGGGCTGTCATTTACAATTTTTCCAATTAATTAATGAACCGCCAAGACGCCAAGGACGCCAAGAATGAAGATTACGCAGATACAGAGGATCGGAAGCATCCCATTTTTGTAATCCCCCTCACCCCCAACCCCTCTCCCACAAGGGGAGAGGGGAGAATTCTTTATTTTTCCCCCCTCTCCCTTCATGGGAGAGGGGTGCCTTGGGGGGTGAGGGGGTGACAATCTTTGCAAAAATTGGATGCTCCCAGAGGCTCCGCCTCCTTTCTCGTGTCGGGGCACAAACCCCTCTAAAATACCGTCCCATCGCTCTCAATCTGAATCGGGGGTGCGCCCCCATATCTTAACTCACCGGCAATTTTCCGACCGGCACTCCAGGTTCCCCCTTGCAATATCTTAACCAGCGGCAGTTCAACAGCGCTCGCGCCCAGCTGTTTCCGAATTGCCTCAGCAAGCCGGTCTAGCAAACTCACCGTCAGCGCCCTCCACTCCACAATTATCTCAGATCCGGGCAAGTGACGCGCTTGCAAAACTGCCGGTTCTTTCACTTCCAGCAATCCTAAATCCAGGCACAGCCCGCCGTTGCGATATTCCGGCAAACCCGTCAGCTCATCCAGCCCAGTGATTTCCAAACCGAGTTCCTCAAGTGGTTCCAACAGCGAGTAAGTCAGCCACTGGGAAAGTTTGTGAAACGGGACATACTCAGCGCCGGGGTTCTCTCCTCGCAAAGCGGGATGAGGCCACACATCACCCAGATTAACACCGGCAATCGCAAATCTTCCCGGCCATATTTCGCCCAGCCCCTCCAAAACAGCCTTTAACACAGCACTCGCTTCCAGCCGGCGCTCACGCGCCTTCCCCAAAAGATAATTTACCATATTGCCCGGACGCGGGTTATCATACCCAAATAATTCGGGCTGGCGTTGCAGCGCCTTCCCCAATCGCTGCAGCAATTCCAGCCTGCCGGCAACACCGACCAGAGGATTTGACTGACTCACTTGAAATCCCTGCGCCAGCGCTGACTCAGTTAACCCCTGAAGTCCGCCGGCATCCGCTCGCACCGGCAGCTCAGTATTGCTGGAAAAACTGCCATTGCAAAACATCCGGAAACTCGCCACAGCCAGCCCTTCCGAGCGCCGGTAAACCTGCCCTGATTCCTGTTCGCAATACTGCCAGTCAGCGCCCGCACCGGCATCCAGAAGCACGCTGACAATTGCCAAGTCAAACTTAACTTGCGCCCGCTCAACCGCACTCAGTCCGGCTAGCGCCCCATCCAGCTGAGCTGTGCGCGGCACATCCCCAACCTCGAAATGCCGCCAGCGCGAATGGAAGGGAATATTCAAATCCGGATACTGTCCGTAAATCACTTGAATGACCCAACCCGCCACTTCTTCCAACCGGCTCAAACGAGGGCGAAAATAGCGGAGTTTATCCTCACATGCTAGAGTAAAGATTCGCTCGCAGCGCTCTCGAATGGCTGCCGGCGAGCGCAAATAAGCAATAGCCTCGTAATTTTCTTTCATTCAGTAATTGTGAGCCCCTCCCTCCTCTCTTCCCTTGGCGCTCTTGGCGTCTTGGCGGTTAATAAAAAAACTCCCTTATAACCGCTAAAGAAACCTGGTTCCTTTAACAAACCAGGTTTCTTCAGCACCTATTTACTCTAACCCGCGCCCCTGAATTTCGGCAAGCGCCACTCGGTTGGGCACCTCCCCTTCAGTGTAGTAACCAGCCGCCTTCTTCGCAGCGATTTCCACCTGCGCGTCAGGCGGAATCAACCCCTCTGGAATCGCGACTCGCTGAACCACCTCAATCCCCGACTGCACGATAGCGTTATACTTCATATCGCTCATCGAAACCAGCCGGTCAATCTTGGAAATCCCCAGCCAGTGCAGAACATCCGGCATCAGTTCTTGAAACCGCATATCCTGAACCCCAGCCACGCATTCCGTGCGGGTAAAATAGGACTCCGCCCGGTCGCCGCCTTCCTGACGCTTCCGCGCATTATACACCAAAAACTTCGTCACCTCACCCAGAGCGCGGCCTTCCTTGCGAAAATAGGCAATTACGCCGGCACCGCCTTCTTGAGCCATCCCCACGCAAACCTCAATCCCGTGCACCAAATAAGGCCGGCAGGTGCAAATATCGGAACCAAACACATCCGAACCGTTGCACTCGTCGTGCACCCGAACCGCCAGGGGTTTATCGGGGTCGGTTATGGCTGCAATATCACCAAGAATGTAAAGTGTCAAGCCCCCAATCGGAGGCAAAAACACATTCAAATCCGGGCGAGTCACCAGTTCGGGAAACATCCCCCCCGTCTGCTCAAACAGAGTGCGGCGCAGAGCGCTTTCTTCTACCTCGAAGCGCTTGGCTATTCCGGGCAAATACCAAACCGGCTCAATGGCGGCTTTGGTGACAACTAAATCCCCACCCTCCTTGACAATCTTGCCGTCTACCTGCAAGCGCCCCTCTTGAATTGCCGTTTGAAGTTCCGGCATATTAATGTGAGCTTTCGTGACAGCAATAGTGGGGCGAATATCGTATCCACCCTCGAAAAAGGTCGCATAAACTTCACCCACTAAAGCGCCAAACGGATCGAGGGAGACAATCTTATCGGGGTCAGCCCAGCTGGGGTGGGGGCCAATATGATCAGCGGGAGAGGTATTGGTAAGATCTGGCCGGTGATTGGATTGCAGTTTGCCTCGGGCTACGGCGAGGGCGCGATAAACCGCATAAGAGCCTGAGTGAGTGCCAATCACATTTCGGTGAGCGGAATTCGTCACAGTGGCGATGACTGGGCCTCGTTTGAGCGGGTCTTTTTCCCCCCAGTGAATCGCAATCGGTTTCGGGCCGAATCGCGTTGGGTGCGAGGTTAAAACAATATGCTTGGGCTTTGGACTCTTGGTGTGGTCTTGCATATATAATTCCTGTAAATTAGCGGGAGATTGCCGTTTTTGAGCGTGCGGTCAGCCGGTTGAGTTGAAGCAAAGCCGTATCCTAGCAATAGGATTTTCATAAAGAAGTATCCCACGCTCCAGAATTGCTTGTACCTTACGAGACTGTTTCCAGCACCCCCTCGGGCGTCAGGACACCCGCCCAGTGGGCCAACCAGAGGCCGGTGGGGAAGATGTCACAAACCCAAAGGCCTCTAACCCCGCCTCCTGCGGCATCGCTTTACCTTTTTCTTAATAAAGTGTAACAATAAATAAAACAGTCTCATCAACAAGGAGTTGCTATGAGCGAGAAAAACTATTCTTGGAAGGGCAGCCCGAATGCGGGACTGGTGCTGACCGTCCTGGCGGGTGCCGGTGCCCTAGCCGTCCTGATCCTGGGCTTCACCGGCTAGGGGTTAGAGGTCAGGGGTGAGGTGTCAGGGGTGAGGGGACGGTGTGGGGTATCAGCCCCTACCTCCTAGGTGAAACCGCAAACCTCTCCCCATCTCCCCCTGTCCCCCTTTCCCCCCTCCCTCCTTCACCGGCGATCGCCATCACAGTGTCCAGAAAAAAAAATCACATCTGGCCAAAGCCTGCCATCACCTAACGAGCGCAAGGAATGCTGCATAGTAAGAAGGTCGAGTTCAAGCCACCCCGATGCAAGCCAGCTTACCTTTCACAGTCGAACAAGTGATTTGCCAGATATTTACCCGCCGCCGCATCTCTCGCATGGACCAGCATCTGCTGATGACGGTCTTGCTATCCAAAGATGCAATCAGCCCCGAAGAAGAAACCCAAGTTCAAAAAGTGTTTGATTTTCTCCAAAGAGGATTGCTGAAAGTCGTCGATTAAAACTGGGCGTCTCCCCGCTCTCTTCAATCCATAAAAACTTTTTTTTATAAAAAGAAGCCCCACAGGCAGAATCTTACCTAACCTGAAAACCAGAGTTTTAAATTGCGCCCAACTTTCTGCTGGCTAATGTTTTCGGGCTGCCCTACCTCACTTTACGCTACTACATGTCTTGCCGCTAGAGAAAACGCAGCCTCTGCTTCAGGTTTAGGTTTCACTCGCTGACAGGTATTTAAAAGCACGGGAAACCCGAGCCGTAATTTTTGGGTAAGGACTTGAATAACCTGTCATAATTACTCGGATCTTTCCAAGAATAATAAGCTCCTAACAAAATAGCTGCCCCCAGCATAATCCACCCAAAACTGTAAGATATAGCCCAGATAATTATCAGACTTATATGGGATTTTGAAAATGAAATATTACTGAAATTTGCCATCATGGAATTTAAGCCTTTAGACGAGTTGTGTGAAGTTCCTTGTGAGTGGAATTAATTTGTAAATGTACAGGACTTATGTCTGACTCGCATCTCTCTTTAGAGAGAGACTTTATTCTTCTATTAAATCACATTAGGAAAGAGGATTTATGCCAATTTGCCAGACCGGCAAGCATTAAACCCCGCTCCCCCTCTCCGACTGGAGCCTCGGTCAGGTGGACGTCTTTAGTCAGCCGACTGTCGGGGATTTCTTGCCCAAACCGGCGCTGGCGCTCAAGGCACGCTCAGCGCTCCATACTTCCCTGCTGTGCGGTTAGTACCGCAGTCATCCTCACGAGTGCCGCCTCGCTCATAGCTGGATAGCAAGGCAGGTAGACGAGGCGCTCAAAAACTTGGCGAGTCGTAGTGGCCGCCAGAGCCGGCTGGCCATCAGGGGCGTCGGCCACGCACATGCTGCTGCCAGAGGTGGCGTCAAAACCGGCAGCGGCGAGGGCGGCAATCAGGGCTTGCCGGTGTTCAGCCAGCACCGGCATGACCCAGTGGGAGCGGTATGGAGCCGCAGATCCCGGAACCGTCACCCCGGGACAGCGCTCGCGCAACAGGCGCAGCAGAGTTTCGCCGCACTCAACCTGCGCCGCCATGCGGGCAGGGGTGTAGCGGCGCAGCCGGCGCGCCAGCAGGGCCAGCAGGGCAGTGCAGGGCTGCTGGCGCAGGCGGGGGAAGAGTTCGCCGCCGGCAAAACCCTTTACCGCTTGGTTGAGCAGCCTGTCCGGGTCAGCGCCCAACAGCTTGCAGGTGGCCACCAGAGCGGCAAAAGCGGGCCGGCTTTCCAGAGCCTTGAGGCCGGCATATTTCAGCAGCCGGCGGGCGTAGGCGGAGCGGCTTTGCAGCGGGTAGCCGGCTTGAAGAAGGCGCATTCGCTCTGCCAGCGCCGGATCTCGCACGCGCAGCAAAGCGCCGCCCAGGGCAGTAGCCCGCTTGATGCTGCCAAAACTAAAACAGCTGACATCCGCTTCCGGGTGGCCGGTGAAGCCCGGTGCGTAAGCTTGGGCGCAGTCCTCCACCACCAGCGCACCGCAGCGGCGGGCTTTTTCCAGCACCGGCTCCAAAGGAGCGCGAGTCCCAAACAGGTGCGCCACCACGACTAGCCGAGTAGAAGGAGTGATGGCTCGCTCCAGAAAAGCCGGCTCTGGTGCCAGAGTCGCCGGGTCCAGGTCAACCGGCACCGGCGTCAGCCCGTGATAGCGGACAATGCGAACCATATCCGGGATAGTGAGAGCGCTCACCGCCACCTCACTGAGAGCCGGCAGTTGCAGCGCTTGCAGCAGCAAGTCAAAGCCAGAACGCACCGACAGACAGGCCACAGCCACTCCCGGCGAACTTCCCAGCCACCAGCGCTCCAGCTGTTCTTGGATGGCCTGACGCTCAGATTGCCGGCAGGTGAGGGCAGCGCCCAGGCCACAGGCCAAATCCAGCCCATCGATATCCAAGCGTTTGCGTGCCCACATGGATTGAACGACCCCAACAGCCGCCTGACCGTAATTTTTCCCTTATACCATAAAAGCGGCTTTCTGTCAACCGCAGATTATTTCTCGTTTCCGGGTGCCCGCCCGCATGCCAAAGAGTGGAAGCCGGAAGGGGGGAAGGCGGAATGAATTGAGTCATCCTTTCCCTCCCGCCGCCAACCGCCCGATCTTCTGTTTTTTATCTCAAGGCTCGCCCCCTCAATTTACATGAAACTTAACATAAAACTATGCCTTTCGGTATAAGTGAGAAAACGGAGTAGCAGTTAATCTAGAAGTAATGACCCTTCAAATATCTAGTTATTGGCGAGGCGAGGAACCATTCTCCTCGCGGACTTGCTGTTGCAGCCAACTGGAATCAAGCACAAGTCAGCTAAAGCGCTCGGGGAACCAGCGCCTTCACCATCAGGTAAAGCTGTTGGCAGTTAAAAGGGAGTAAAATATGAGCTTATTGTCCGCAGAAGAACTCAAAACACTGGTAGAACAGCCTCAGGGATTGTGCGTCTCAATTTATATGCCCACCTACCGAACAGGGGCAGAAGTTCAGCAGAACCCAATTCGGTACAAAAATTTGCTGCGAGAGGCTGAAGAGCGCTTGCAGGAGACGGGGATGAGCGAGCAGGAGGCCCGAGAATTTTTGCAGCCGGCAGCAGAAAAACTCGATGAATCACTTTTCTGGGAACGCCAGAGCGACGGACTGGCAATCTTCCTGGCTGACGGCACATTCCATTCCTACCGCATGCCGCTAAATTTTGAAGAATTAGTTGCACTCAGCAACCATTTCCATCTCAAACCGCTCCTGCCCCTCCTGACGAGCGATGGCCGGTTTTATATTCTGGCTTTGAGCCAAAAGCAAGTCAGGCTGCTGGAATGCACGCGCTATAGCGTCAGGGAAGTAGAATTGGAAAATTTGCCAAAGAGTATGGAGTCAGCCCTCCTGTATGACGAGACGGCTAAAGATTCGCAGTTCCGAATGGGAACCTCCAAAGGGGGAACAGCCAATGCTTTTCAGCAGCCCGGCACTTTTCACGGACAGGGAAGCCCTGACAGCGACGATATTAAGCGGAATATCCTGCAATATTTTCACATCATTAATAAGGGAGTTCACGACAAATATCTGCGGCAAGACAAAGCCCCTATGGTGTTAGCCGGTGTCGAGTATGTCTTGCCGATTTACCGAGAGGCAAATACTTACCAGCATTTAGTCAGCGAAGGGATGGCGGGAAACGCTGAAATCCTGAATAATGAAGAATTGCACGCCCAAGCGTGGCCGCTTGTGGAACCCCTGTTTATGGAGGCGCAGCAAAAAGCCATTGAACGCTACAAGCAACTTGCCGGCACCGGCCTGACTTCCACCGACGTTAAAGAGGCTTTACCTGCAGCTCATTACGGGCGAGTCGAGCAATTGTTTGTTGGCGTTGGCGCTCACAAGTGGGGCGTCTATAATCCCGAAGATAGCACCCTTCAGCTCCACCCCGATCCTGAAGCCGGTGACGAGGATTTATTGGATACCGTGGCGATTGAAACCATCTTGCACGGCGGCACAGTTTATGCGGTCGCTCCAGACAAAGTGCCCGATGAGGCACCGCTAGCAGCTGTGTTCCGCTATTGATAGATTCGCTGATTTTATTATATTGGCGGCAAGACGCCGCAGGGGCACCCCTTGTGGGTGCCCTCGCCAAGAGAAGAGGGGGAGAGGGGGAAGTTGCAAGCACCGGCAATCGGTAAGAAACCGAGTTTTTTTGACTGGGGAAGCTTATATGTAATGGCACCACAAGAAACCCGGTTTCTGGCTTTTTCACGTTTTCTTTATAAACCCTCTCTAACTCCAATCCAATTGCACGCGTCGGCAATCCGATGCGCTGGTGGGGCTAAAGCCCAACTACAAACGACGCACCGGCAATCCGATGCGCCGGTGGGGCTAAAGCCCAACTACAAACGACGCACCGGCAATCGTATTGTAAGCACCGGCAATCCAATTGCAAGCATCGGCAATCCGATGCGCCGGTGGGGCTAAAGCCCAACTACAAACAACGCACCGGCACCCTGTAGGATAGCACCGGCACCCTGTACGCCTCGCCTCATGCGGGGAGGGGATTGGGTGGCGGGTTCCCCTGAGTCATGCGACACCTATATAATAAGGAGAAGCCGGCATCCCCGGCATCGGTTAAGTGCCGGTGAAAATAAACAGGGGACTCCCCTAGCGTCTGTGGGGCATTAGCCCAATAGGGAAGGACATCAGCCCTCTCGCGACTGAATGCGCCACGGGGATGCCGGTTGGGGGGAGTGCCGGTGAGAGAGCACATTATATATATAGAGTGGTGGGGGCTGGGGCGAGGCGAATTGGGTGCCGGTGAACGGTGAGTGGGATAATTTCGGGGTGAGGGATGGAAGGACAGGAGAACCAAGACTATTATCAGCTAATATACGAACTGCTGGCCAGCCCTAAGGAGCGAGCGGGGGAGATATTGAGCAACCGCCCAGAATTGCTAGACACCCAGTTGGTGAAGCTGATGGGTTACTTGGCTGTAAAGCTGGAAATCGCGGGCGACAGCGAGCCGGCGAACTGGTTAAAATATCTGGCTTCGGATTTGGCGGCAATCATGCGCGGCGTGTCGCCGGTGGCGCAAACCAAAAAAGCGGAAGCCGACAGGTTGCTGCAGCAAGGGGCTGACCAGTATTATACCAGCAAGTTTCGAGAGGCATGGCAGTCTTTGCAGCAAGCACTGACACTCTACCGGGAAATTGGCGACAGGGATGGGGAAGCCGCATCCCTGGAGAATCTGGGAATTGCTTACCACTCCCTGGGGCGGTACACTCTGGCGATAGACTATCACCGGCAGTCGTTAGAGATTGAGCGGGAAATTGGCAACCGGCGTGAGGAAGCCGCATCCCTGGGGAGTCTGGGGAATGCTTACTATTCCCTGGGGCGGTACACTCTGGCGATAGACTATCACCGGCAGTCGTTAGAGATGGCGCGGGAAATAGGCGACAGGCGTGGGGAAGCCAATTCCCTGGGGAATCTGGGGAATGCTTACCACTCCCTGGGGCAATACACTCTGGCGATAGACTATCACCGGCAGTCGTTAGAGATGGCGCGGGAAATAGGCGACAGGCGTGGGGAAACCAATTCCCTGGGAAATCTGGGGAATACTTACAACTCCCTGGGGCGGTACACTGAGGCGATAGACTCTCTCCGGCAGTCGTTAGAGATTGCGCGGGAAATTGGCGACAGGGGTGGGGAAGCCTATTCCCTGGGGAATCTGGGAATTGCTTACCGCTCCCTGGGGCGGTACACAGAGGCGATAGACTATCACCGACAGTGGTTAGAGATTGCGCGGGAAATAGGCGACAGGCGTCAGGAAGCCTATTCTCTGGGGAATCTGGGAATTGCTTACCACTCCCCGGGGCGGTACACTCTGGCCATAGACTATCACCGACAGTGGTTAGAGATTGCGCGGGAAATAGGCGACAGGAGTGGGGAAGCCGCATCCCTGGGGAGTCTGGGAATTGCTTACTACTCCCTGGGGCAGTACACTGAGGCGATAGAGTATCACCGGCAGTCGTTAGAGATTGCGCGGGAAATAGGCCACAGGCGTGGGGAAGCAGCATCCCTGGGGAATCTGGGGAATGCTTACGACTCCCTGGGGCGGTACACAGAGGCGATAGAGTATCACCGGCAGACGTTAGAGATTGCGCGGGAAATTGGCGACAGGAGTGGGGAAGCCATATCCCTGGGGAGTCTGGGGAATGCTTACCGCAGATTGCAACAAATTCCCGAAGCGATTCAGATGTACCAATCCGCCCTAGCCATCTGCACCCCCACCGGCTTTCCCGTAGAATGCGTCAAATTGGGGCGCAATCTCGGCGACACCCACTTCGAGGCGCAACAGTGGGAACAAGCCATCTCTGCTTACGAAAAAGCCCTGGAAGCAGTTGAGCAGCGGTGCGAGTGGGAGAGTTCGCCCACCGGCAAGCAAAAACTGCGAGAAGAGGCTGTCGATGTTTACCAGAACATGGTACAAGCCTGCATCAACACCGGCAATCGCCCCAAAGCCCTAGAAACCGTTGAGCGCAGCAAATCCCGCAACTTAGTGGAACTCCTGGAAAATCAAGAACTCTACCCCAAAGGCGCATCCGAGGAAGACAAGCAGACGTTGAAACAGCTGCGCAACAGCATCTCCGCCAAACAGCAGCTGTTAGAAGCAACCGGCGGGGAGGGAGGGGGCAGTCGGGCACAAGTTGCCGGCGCATCTGGCAATCCCAACTTCGAGTATATCGAAAAACAGCGCCAGGAGTTGGAAAACGACCGGCGCAAACTCGACGAACTCCTCAACCGGATTAAGGAATACGATCCCGAATTCACCCTCACCCAGCGAGTCGAACCCATCACCTTTGAGGACATCTGGCGGCTGACTGACGCCGGCACTGCGATTTTGGACTGGCACATCGGCACTTCTAGCTTTCAGGCATTCACCCTCACCCGCGATCGGATCTATGTCGAGGAATTCACCCAGCAAGAGTGGCAAGAGTTAGAAACCTGGAAGGATGAATATCTGGGCGACTACAACCCGCCTCAAGAGGAAGGCGAATTGAAGGAAGACTGGGAAAAGCGAAAACAGCAGAAACTGGCAAACTGGATAAACCAGTTAGAACCCCGTCTCAGCAAGCTTGCCGGCATTCTTCACCTGGATCGGATTCTTGACAAAATTCCCAAAACTTGCCGGCAGCTGATCGTGATTCCCCACCGCTACCTGCACCTTTTCCCCCTGCACGCCTTGCCGGTAAATAGGGGGGAATCCTCTCCTGTATCCTATCTCCTCGACAGGTTCCCCGACGGCGTGCGCTACGCCCCCAGTTGCGGGCTGCTGCAGCGCGTGCAAGCCCGCTCTGAAGCGAGGAGTGCCACGGTGCCGGCGATCCCAAATACTCGCCGTCTGTTTGCCATCCAGAATCCCACAGACGATCTGCTCTATAGTGATAGTGAAGTGCAGAAAATTGAAACCCTCTTTAACCCCCACACCGACATCCTGAGAAAAGCCGCCGCCACCAAAGACGCCCTCACGAAAAAGCTACCCGCCCTCAGCCGTGCCGGTTGCGCCCACTTTGCCTGTCACGGGCTATTTAACTTTGAGTTTCCCCTGATCTCCTCCCTGATTCTAGCCGGCGCAGTAGAATCTTCCAGCCCTCATCCCCCCACCCCCTCCGCCAAAGACGGAGAGGGGGAGAAAGACACAAAAAAAGCGAGCCGGTGTCTCACCTTAAGAGATGGTAGCACAGCCAACCCAGAAAAATGCCTCACCTTGCTAGATGTGTTTACGGATGTCGATTTACCGCAATGCCGGCTAGTCACCCTTTCCGCCTGCGAAACCGGCTTGACACAAACCGCGCAAGTGATTGACGAACCGATTGGCTTATCCACCGGCTTCCTGTATGCCGGTGCGGTGAGTGTCGTTTGCAGTCTGTGGCGGGTGAGTGACTTGTCAACTGCCTTATTGATGGTAAAATTTTATGAGATACGCAACAGCGAGCCATCCGTCGCCAGAGCGCTGAATCAGGCGCAAATCTGGTTGCGAACCGTAACCAAAGCCAACTTTATCCTTTGGATGCAATCCCAGAACTTAGATCCAGATGATGCCGGTGCGGTTGAAGATTGGCTAGAGCTATTTAACAGCGAGGAGCCACCTTTCTCCAACCCCACACACTGGGCAGTTTTTTGCGCGATTGGGCAATAAACTTATTCTCCCATTCTGTGCTATCCTTGCTCCGTACCCAACCAACCCGAAACCCATGAACAAACGCATCCAACAATCTCTTAAAACCCTGAAAACATTTGTGGACTTGCTGCAAAACAACCGCGCAGCCTTTTCCGAAACCGCTTGGCAAAACTTGCCCAAACTTTATCAAGAAATCGCCCCAATGCCAGATGACAGCGCCGTCGAAGCAGCCAGAGCGATTAACGCTTGGTGCAGAGAGCAAAAACATGTCCCCCTTCGAGACGCCCTGGAAAGCGCTGCAACGCGAAAAGAAGTAGAAGATATAAAGCCAACCGATCCAGAACAGGAAAGAACCATAAAAGAAAACGTCCTTCTCGTCAAAAACACCCTGCAAAACGCCATAAATCCTGCAACCCCTGCAAGTGGGCAGCCCTAAAAGCGTGAGCATCCCGATTATGTAGGGGCGAAGCATTCGGGCGAGTAATCTCTCGGTTAAACCCAGCAATTGATAATCCGAATGCTTCGCCCTCACCAGGGTAGTTTCAAAAACGGGATGCTTCCGTAAAAGCGGGCGAAACCCCGCCCCCAGAGCGCAAACCGACATCAAGGAAAAAGAGTCAAATGGCTGAGGAAATATACGCCCCCAATATCCATCTATTCGCCTGTCACGCCCAAAAAATATTTACCGCCTTTACCGCCGACGCCAAACCCATCAACTTAGCGAAAGATTTGCTCTGGGAGAAATACCGCGCCATCGCGCAAAAATTGCAGATCCAGCCGGCGGATATCCCCATCAAAACCGGCGACTTACCCGCCACCCGCGCGGATTTGCTAGCCACCCCAGGTAAAGTTTTGCAACACTTCGCGGGAAAAATTGACCCCAACAGCAACCAACCCCTAGCCATTAAAGGATTCGCCTATCCCGTTTGGATCTACGACAGCTATCTCCTGGCGCTCAACATCCGCCGCCCGCAAGAGAAAGGCAACGACGCCGTAGAAATTCCCCGCCTCAAAGATTTTAACCCAGATGGGTGCTTCCTGCCAAGTTTCATCGGGAGCAATTTGGGACAGCACCTGCTGCTCACCGCATTTTTGAGCCAAGATCAGCAGGAGAAATATAGCAAAAACCTGCGACAGCTCGCCGACGAGTGCTATCGCAGTTTCACCGGCATCCCATCCGATCCCCTCCCCTTCAAGCAAAAGGCACAGCTATTTGGCAGTCCAATGTTTGAGTATAGCATCCCCGGAGAGCCAGGGGAGTGCGAGGTGACAGTCTGGTTCTTCCTCACCGAACTCGCCAGTGAAAAATTCGCCGATCGCTATCGGGAGTTTGCCGACCTGTTCTTCTACCGGCGTAAAGTGCTATACTCTTATTATAGCGGCAAAGCCGACTATGAAACCGCCCGGAAGAAGTGCCAAGACATAGAGCGAGAAATTGCCAACCTGAAACAAAGTCCCGCTCAGCCGGCATTGGGCTCAGCCGAGCTCACCGCTCTGAAACAGAAGCTGAAAACCTTGCTGCAAATCGCCTTGGAGTATTCCCAACTCTTGCGCAACCTGGAATATCACCGCACGACGGTTGAGATTAACGGCGATAATTTTGAAGAAAAGTTAAAGAGCCTTGCCAGCCAGCTGAGAAAGAAGTATGATATAGGTGGGGGAGAATTGGAATATTTAGAAAGGTTCAGCCAGCTGGACTGCCGGAAATTAAAGGAGCAACTGCAAGCCTACTTAAACTATTTGGGCCACGGCTCAGATTTGCTAGACAAAGCGATTGCTAGCATTCGAGGGATAGTAGAGATTGACGAAGCAGAGCGAGATCGCCAGTTAGAGAAAACGATCCAATCCCTAGGGGTTGGCATCGGTGCCGGTGTGGGTGTTGCGGGAATCATCGCCAGCAGCTATCAATTAATAGAGCAGAAACCCTGGCAATGGCCACCCTCTTTTTCCCTGCCCCTTCATCCCTTTGTCGCTGCTGTCGGATTGAGCGTCGTCGCTGGCGCTGTTGTGAGTGTTTTAGGTTGGTTAATCACCAAGTGTATCCTCAACAGAAAAACTGGCAAAAAATAATCCTTATACTCTGCCCAGGAATTAAGTAGGGTGCGTTCCGCAAAGCGGAACGCACCCTACTGCTGCCGCCTTTTTCAATCCAAAATCCCAAATCCCAAATCCAAAATTGCTACAAAAGAAAAGTGGGGTGCCGTTACGAGCGATAACGCACCCCACAGGGGAATTTTATGAAGGATTTAAGATTGCTAGATTTCCCAGCCTATGCCTGAAGCGTGAAGTCGGAGGCAGTGAGTCCGGGAGTGTCGGTGAAGGTGGCAAATTGAGCGCCGGTGCCAAAGCCAGCCACCGCTCCATTCTGGTTGTAGGACAAGCTGCCAGTGGCAGTGTTGTAAACAATCAGTGCGGCGCTGGTTTCGGCGGCGGCATTCGTGGTGACGGTGGCGAATTCTCCTGCAACGCTAAACCCACTGCCGGCAACACTGGTGAGGCCGATGAAAGTCGTCTTGTCGAGGATAATTTTGTCAACCGTCGGCGTGAAGTCAGTGATGGTATCCACACCAATACTGGCGGCAGTAAAGACTGTGCCGGTGTCGAAGAGGAACTGATCGTTGCCGGCACTGCCAATCAGGCTGTCATTACCGAGACCGCCAGCCAGCAAGTCGCTGCCATTGCCGCCTGTCACGGTATCATTGCCGGCATTGCCGTAGAGCGAGTCATTGCCATCGGAACCGCTGAGCCAGTTGTTGCCGCTGTTGCCGCTAATTAGGTTGTTCAGGGTGTTGCCGTAGCCGTTGATCGCGGTGCTGCCTGTGAGGGAGAGGTTTTCCAGGTTGGCACCCAGAGTGTAGCTGACGGTGGAGATGACGGTATCCACGCCGCCATTAAAGAAGATGCTGTTGGCAGATTCAACGATGGTGTCGCCGCCGTCGTAATAGTAGGAGTCATTGCCTGCGCCGCCAACCAGGGAGTCCGTACCGGCACCCCCATTCAGGTAGTCATTCCCCGCGCCACCGCTGAGGGTGTTGTTGGCGGAATTGCCGGTCAGGGTGTTGTCCAGGGTGTTGCCGGTGCCGCTGATGGCGGTGGTGCCGGTGAGGGTGAGGTTTTCCAGGTTGGCACCCAAGGTGTAGGTGGCAATGGTGACAGCAGTATCCGTGCCTTCATTGGCATTCTCAGTGATGGTGTCAGCACCGTAGTAGGCGTAGTAAGTGTCATTGCCCAGCCCACCGGCCATTGAGTCACTGCCGGTGCCGCCATCGAGGGAGTCATTGCCGGTGCCGCCAACAAGGGTGTCATTACCCGCAGTACCCTGCAAATTGTCGTTACCGTCGCCGCCATCGAGATAGTCGTCGCCAGTCGGGGGAAACTCGACGGGGGTGTTGCCATCCCCTACAATCACGTCATTGCCGGTACCGCCATAGGCTGAGTCGTTGCCGTCGTCGCCATACATGTAGTCGTTGCCGGCATCGCCACTCATATAGTCATTGCCAGACCAGCCATCAAGATTGTCATCCCCATCCCCACCGTACAGGTAGTCATTGCCACCGTAGCCGTCGAGGGAGTCATTGCCGGCATAACCGCGAAGGAAGTTGCTGGCGCTATTGCCATTGATTTGGTTGTTGAGGGTGTTGCCGTAGCCGTTGATGGCGCTGGTGCCGGTGAGGGTGAGGTTTTCCAGGTTGGCACCCAGGGTGTAGGTGACCGAAGACTGAACCCAATCCGTGCCCTGACTGGCATTTTCGGTGATGGTGTCGGTGGTGGTGTCCACGCTGTAGGTGTCATTGCCCAGCCCACCAATGAGCGTGTCCGTGCCGCCGGCACCATTGAGGCTGTTGTTGCCACTGCTGCCGGTGATCGCGTTGTTGAGCGAGTTGCCGGTGCCGTTGATATTCGTTGCGGTGAATAAGATATTTTGGAGTGTCAGGTTTTCCAGGTTCGCTCCCAGGGTGTAGCTGACTGTGGAGTATACCAGGTCGGTGCCGGCACTGGCGGCTTCTGTTACTGTGTCGCCGGTGCTGTTTACCACGTAGCGGTCGTTGCCCAGACCGCCCGCCATTGAGTCGTTGCCGGCACCGCCATCGAGGTAGTCGTTGCCGTCTCCGCCACTGAGGGTGTCATTGCCGTTCCCCCCGTACAGATAGTCGGTGTTGCTGCGACCTGCGAGAAAGTCGTTGCCGTCTTGCCCATACAGCGTATCGCTGTTAGTATTGCCAGAAATGGTATCGTTGCCGGTGTTGCCGTAGGCCGTCAGCGTCTCACTGCCCAAGTAATTGTAACTATCGTTGCCGGTCGTTCCATTATATGTGGCCATTATTTGGTGCACCTCGATTGTAAATTGGATCTGAAAAAGCCGTTTATCAGCAAGGTAAGCCGCTCCAAGACT
This sequence comes from Oscillatoria princeps RMCB-10, assembly GCA_019359235.1. Lineage (GTDB taxonomy): Bacteria > Cyanobacteriota > Cyanobacteriia > Cyanobacteriales > Oscillatoriaceae > Oscillatoria > Oscillatoria princeps. The sequence goes on along the minus strand of JAHHHT010000005.1, from coordinate 12,125 downwards.
TTAATATCAGCCACTGACTGAGTGCCCCTGTCCAGCACCCGAATCATTAGGCTTGTCTCTTTTTGAATGCGACCCAATCCCCCTAAACATAAGGCTCTTTGTTATTTCAAAGAGCCTTTTAATCTTGAGCCGGTTAAAGTTTAGGGCTCCTGGCCTCAACTTAACCTTTGCTTCATTATCACATTTTTTCGTTCCAGGCGCTGTGACTGAAGTCTCAGAATCTTGGTGATTTTACTGAGCTGTACCGGGGACAGGCCGGTGGGCATTTTTCCTTACCTCTCACTTTGAGCAATTTTACTCAGTCAGGGCGGGAGCATCCCGATTATGCAAATCTGCCGCAATCAAGGGTAGAAGTTCAAACCGGCGACGAGGAACGCGATCGCACCTCCTTCAGGCACTCGACGCACCACAATGGCCATCCTCGCGTCCCAATCCCGGCCACGCGCCGGTTAATAACGCGCACTTTCGCTAAGATCGATGAGATTTGCAGCACAAAAGCGCTCCATCGATGGCCACAAAGTATCCGGGCAACTCACTGGCACGCATTGTAAGACGAGCTGGACAGTTCAACGTCATCCGCAAAGGAGCTTGGCACTTCCACTGGCACGACTTGTACCATTTGCTGCTCACCATGTCCTGGCCAGCGTTCTTGGGCCTGATTTGGGTGCTGTATGCAGTTTCCAACGCTCTGTTTGCCCTCGCCTACCTGGCGGGAGGGAATTGCATCAAGAATGCTGACCCGGGGTCGTTCCAAGACGCTTTCTTCTTCAGCGTCCAGACGATGGCCACCATCGGTTACGGGGCGATGTATCCCTCCACGGCTTATGCGAATTGGGTGGTGACGCTGGAAGCGATGGTGGGTTTGTTGGGGGTGGCGATGGTCACAGGGCTGGCCTTCGCCCGGTTTTCCCGCCCCACAGCGAGAGTGCTTTTCAGCCGCGTGGCGGCGATCAGACCGTATAATGGCGTGCCTACCTTGATGTTCCGCACAGCTAACTTGCGTTACAACCAGATTCTGGAAGCGCAGCTGTGGGTGACGCTGGTGCGCAACGAACTCAGCCCAGAGGGGGAATTCATGCGCCGGTTCTACGACCTGAAGCTGGTGCGCAGCCGGACGCCAATTTTTGCGCTCAGCTGGACGGTGATGCACGCGATGGACGAGACGAGCCCCCTTTATGGAGTCACGCCCGAATTGCTGGCCCAGCAGGAAATCGAAATCGTGGTCACGATGACCGGCCTCGACGAAACCGTTTCCCAGACTGTCCACGCCCGTCACTCCTTTATCGCGTCCGAAATCCTCTGGAATATGCGGTTTGTCGATGTCTTGTCCAGGAGGGCGGATGGGCCGATGAGCATCGACTACTCCCACTTCCACGACGTTGTGCCGGTAGAGCCGGTGCGTTAAAAATTTACAAGTCCAAATTTTTAAACGCAAGTTTTCTGTTTGTTAGATAAGGCATTTTTGCTTGAACACAGCCAAAGCACGGTGCCGGCGAGAACGTTCGCTCGGCACTCGAACAGTTGCCAGACCGGCAGTATCAAACCCCATCTGAGGTGAGCAAAGCCATCGGCGCTCTCAAATAGTCAATCAGCCTCTGGAGCCCCGAGCCATTCAGAATATCATCCTTTAGATGGATGACTCAGAATTTTTATTTTGAGATGCTGAGTGAGCAGAAGCGAGCCAAGAGGCTCTGGAAACCGCTAAATACAGCAATAGACAGTCAGTTTAGGACACGCTTGATACAAAGTATAGGCGTAGGGCAGGGTACGAAGCACGCGTTCCCCACCCTACATATAGCGGCTTTTCCCCAATGCCCAATGTGATGATGGCCTTAGCAGGGGGCCATGTCCCACACCTGTTCCTCCGGGGCGCTTGTCAGGTTGCAGTCCCGCTGTTTGGGCAAGCAGGTATAGCACTAGCCACTTAGATTAGGACACAAAGGACAGGCGAGACGCCTGTCCTACGCCTTTTATCCCTAGGCCACTGATGTCCTAAGCAATATGACTGCTGCTATATCAGTGCGGTTGTGGCGCGATATCAAGTCTGGTAGCATCGTTATTGCAGAGTAGAAAATGGAACTTGTCCATTGGCGATAGAGCGCCAATGGAGCGGTGCCGGCGCTACCGGACATGATATGAGGTACACTTGCTGTGATTTCCTTATTGCTAAAAGACTTTCTCGCCCTGTTTGCAGTCATCGACCCGATAGGATTGGCCCCCTTATTCATCACTATAGCTGGTCACCATTCTTTAGAAGAACAAAGCCGTATTGCTGGCCGTTCTGTCTTGGTAGCTGCCAGTATTCTGTTAGGATTTATTCTGGGAGGAAACTTCCTGCTGCGCTATTTAAATATTAGCATAGAAGCTTTCCAAGTCGCGGGCGGTGTGTTGCTATTTAAATTGGCGGTAGATATGGTATTCAATGCTCCAGAACCGCAAACAGAAGCGGAAGAAAAAGAAGCTGAAAAACAGGGCGATGTCAGTGTATTTCCGCTGGCGATTCCTCTGATTGCAGGGCCAGGTACGCTAGCGAGCATTATCATATTGGACAATGAGGCGGCGGCCTATTATTTCGGTCAGGTGATGATTTTAGCGGGTGCGCTTGTTGTGCTGTTGATTGCCTACGTGCTAATGTGTCTGTCTGGACGCTTAGCTCAGCTTTTAGGCCAGACGGGAATCAATGTGGTGACGCGGGTACTGGGGGTGCTACTTTCCGCTATGGCAGTGCAATACATTGCCAATGGAGCTGTAGTTCTACTTAAAAACGCCCCTGTTGGGCTGTAGGGAGCGCTCTTAACGAACCCTAAAAGCGGATTTGTTGAGTAAAAATTTAGCGGTAAATAAGGAAAGCTAATCGGGGCGAAGTAGAACTATTTGTGGCTGCACCGGCAGCCACTGGCACCGTTGCGGTTTTAGGGTTGAAGTGCGCTCAGGAGTGGGCTGGAAGCGCCGGCGAGCGAGAGAGAGGCTGCCGGTGCCGGTGAGATCCGTTGGGGGCTCTCTGAGGAAATTATCTGTGAAAATAAAGCAAATTTAGCCATGAATTTATGCAGCTCAAACCTCTATCTGAGGGGAGATGTATAAAGTTTATCAACTTGGCAAAATAAAAAAACACTCGCTTGCGACCGAAACATAGTGAGAACATAGTGAGCCGATTCCCCACACCGAGAGCGCCGGTGTTTTCCAGTCGGACGTGCCGGTTGCGGTGCGGGACACTCTCGCTGGATTGCCGCCAGTTGGAAAATGCGCTGCTGAGCAGGATTGCTGATTCCAGCAAAGATTGCCGAACAGAAAAGGACATATCAATATGACACGCCACCATCTACCCAACGAGAATCTTCAGACTCGCGCAGAACGCGCAGCCTCCCAGGCGGCGGCTCACCCGTGGGTGGAACGACGGGCGCGATTTGGCTATGCGGCAAAGGGGGCAGTCTGCGCCACAGCTGGCTTGCTAGCGATTTCACCGGCGTTTTCGCCGAGAAAGTTCTACCGGCACTGGCAGAAAAATGAGCAATCCCCCACAAATAGACCGGCAGCGAGAACACCAAGCTAACGAGCGCACCTTTCTGGCTTGGCTGCGCACCTCCATTGCCCTGATTGGGTTTGGGTTTGCTATCGCTCGGTTCGGTCTGTTCCTGCGCGAACTGGAATCCGCTGTCACCGGCCAATACGTCAGGGGCCAACCTGTCATCAACTCCCAAACCCTGGGCGTGGGTTTGGTGATTCTGGGCATTTTCCTGATAGGCTTATCTGCTTGGCGCTACAACCGGGTTTTCTGGCAAATTGAGCGGGGAGACTACCGCCCCAATCGCTTGATAATCTGGATAACAGCTGCGTCGGTCGCCATCTTCGGCCTTCTCAGCATTCCCTTTGTCCTCTGGCAGCGACCGCCGGCTCCCCGCACACCCCCTTCTCCCAGAAGCGGCAGACACTCTCGCCTGCCGAATCGCAATGTGTTTTTCAATCCTCGTTCCCAGCCTGAGACTGGAAATGAGAATAAACGAGAATAACGAGAATAAAGAAAGTATTAACCGGGCGATTAATGTTTTCCTGATACTTCTGGAGTGTGTGGCAACTCGCGAGCGGGCGAAGCCGGCAGTACGCGCCCCGCCTTATCGCTTCAATTTCTGCGCTTGCCATGCCGGCAACCTCTGGGGATTCCCCGCAGGGACAGTTGCTCTCCCCCGGTCGCCGCTCTGAAAGCCCTTAACACTCTTCTGCCGGCTTCTTAAAACTGGCTGCCGGCTTGAACAGCTGTGCCGCCCCCTCTCTTCAGGTGGATTATAGCGTATTTTTTTCTGCCTTCCTCTGCCTAATTTAGTATTTCTGCAGATAGTAGCGCAACAGCTTAATCAGTGGTTAAGGTAAGCCTATTAAGGGAATCCCCAAGTGCCAAAAAAAAGGGATTTGCCGGACTTACTAAACAGAAAACCGCTGGATGACAAGGAGGCTTAAAACAACAATGACACGCAATAACAATTTTGTTGCCACACGGATGTGGCTGAGCAGGGCAACCGTCCTGGCACTTCTGGCGGGTTCGGTCGCCGCTTGCCAAAGATCGCCAGACAACCGCGATGTCGCCGTCCCCCCTCCGCCGCCACCTCCGTCCACTCGGACGGTTGTCATCACTCCCGCACCGCAACCGGCACCCACTCGGACGGTGGTCATCACCCCTCCCCCGCAACCCGCCCCCACTCGGACGGTGGTCATAAGTCCCGCACCGCAACCCGCCCCCACTCGGACGGTGGTCATAAGTCCCGCACCGCAACCGGCACCCACCACCGCTGCTGTTCCTCGCGAGCCAATCAGCGATGTTGTGGCTATTACCGCCGCGCCCAACCAGCAGTTGCTTGCCGGCAAGCGAGTGCAATTTACCAACGTCAAGGTTGGGAGTGTAGTCGGGGACAGAACCTTCTGGGTGGGGCCAAACAATACCCAACAGCTGTTCGTTGTTCTCTCACCGCCACTGGATGAAGGGAGTGCGGAGGATCGGATCGTTGTTCGGGAGGGGCAGACGCTCGATCTAACCGGCGTGCTAAAAGTCATGCCAAACCCACAGCAAGCCCAGAAACAGTGGGATTTGAGCGACGCTGAGGCTCAAGAACTGAACGGCGAAGCGCTCTACCTGGAAACTGAAGACATCAGGTTTAAGCAAGGATGACGCTCAATATTTAGTTTTGACCGAGAGTGCCGGTCAAGTTTTCTAAACGCAAGCCGGCAGCTCGGAATGGGGGCGTTGCTGCGCCAGCCAAGCGGCCAGCGTGCCGCCGCTGGACAGCCCGCCGGCGACGGCTTCTTTCCCCATTTTTCCTGCAATTTCTAGCCATTACAAAGCGAACTATTGGTAAATCTGCTCGCTCTCCCAATCCGTAGAGGCTTTCTTCTTTTCGCAGTCGCGCTTGATGAACCCACCCCTCGTTTTTTCGCCTTGGGGGCAATTCTTCCCGCAGGGGAACTCCAGCTGAGTCACTCCATTTCAGGCGGCCATCTACTCCCACGGTAACTTTCAGGCTCTCGCTCGACACGCTCCAGCCCTCATCCGTCTTTTCCAGCGCCTTTTCTACTTCGGGCCAATCGTGGCGGGAGATGCCGTAGGGAACGGGAGGAATGCCAGGAAACCAGTCAACTCGGACGAAATCGGCAGCCAGAAAACTGACTTCAAGCTCGGCTCGCTCGAAATAGAAGTGAGCGCCTCTGACTGCCGGCTCAGCCTGGAGCAGTTTGCCGGGACTGTCCACAGCTTCCCCGGTCTGCGGAGTGAGAAACTGGCGCTCTATGCGGTCGCGCTTGCGCGAGTAGACGAGTGCGTGTGGGGCGTAGCCCAAATAGAAGAGTGAGCCCAGAAAATATTTTAATCGAGCGTGAAATTTGCTTGAATAGATTCATGGCACTACCCTCAGGCAGGAGAGTTTTGACCGGCCTGACCATTCCTTTTTTTACCAAATTATTCAATTATTGGCACAATTTCGCCCCTAGTTACATCGACCTTTAGGCGTATTTAAAAGACGAAATTAGCCCCGGACTGCGCTATCTCCTGTAAACCGGCTCTCTCTGCAAGCGGGAGTGAAGACAATTAATAAATAAGCATTTACGCAGCCCAGACTGCTGGCTCAAATGCCAGAGGAGTTTAGGGTTCGCTTCCCGTCGAACGCTCGCCAGCCAATGCTCGTTAAGGTGGCCATAAAGAGCTTTAAGGAGTAAGGGCTTTATAAGAGATGCAAACATAAATTCAGGGGCGGTTCGGGGAGCCCTATCCGCCTTAGTTAGAGAAATTTTTCGCGCTTGCCGGTGGGAATCTATTCCCAAAGAAGGATGAAGCTGCAAGAGGCTTTTGCTAAACTTGACTGTCAGATAGAATACCCAGGAATTTCTCTGAGGAAAAGACCGAGGGGGCACCACCAACACCCGTGGAGTTGAGATAGGGCCACACAGGGCGCAATTAAATGCGCCGGCGCGGCTGTGATGGGTGAATTGGATCAATATCTGGGCAGCATGCCGGTGCGTGCCGGCCTTGAGAGAGATTTGGCCCAAATGTGTTGGGCAGCTGCCGGCAGAACCAGCTGTGGCTCACGCCCTTCCGGCACCTCTACAGCTATCGCCGGTGAATGTGAAAAATTCATAACAGGATAGGAATAGAGCAATGGATAGAACATCAAAAATAAAGGTTGAACATCGCTCAGTCCAGGTGCCATCAGGCCCAATCAGCCTGGAAGGCCATTTGAGCGTGCCGGAAAACGCCCGTGGGGTTGTGCTGTTCGCCCACGGCAGCGGCAGCAGCCGGCACAGCCCCCGCAATCGCTATGTGGCTCAAACGCTCAGCGAAGGGGGGTTTGCCACCCTGCTGATTGACTTGCTCACCCGAGATGAAGAGGCGGAAGACAGCCGGCTTGGACACCTGCGCTTCAATATCGACTTTTTGGCAGAGCGGCTGACTGACGCCACGGAATGGATCGCCCAAAGCCAGGATATTGACCACCTGAACATCGGTTACTTCGGTGCCAGCACCGGCGCTGCAGCCGCCTTGGTTGCAGCTGCGGAACTCGGAGAAGCCATTAGCGCGGTTGTCTCGCGGGGGGGCCGGCCTGACTTGGCGGGGACAGCCTTGCCGAACGTCAAGGCACCGACACTGCTGATTGTGGGCGGGAATGACTTGCCGGTGATTGACATGAATCGGGGGGCGCTGGAGAAGCTGGGCGCGGAAAAGAAGCTGGAAATTGTTCCCGGAGCGACTCACCTTTTTGAAGAGCCTGGTGCCCTCGAAGAAGTGGCGCAACTGGCGCGCGATTGGTTCGCGCACTATTTGGTGCGCGTCAAGCAGCCGGTGGCAATCTAAGAGCTATTTGGGATGTGGGCTGCCGGTCTGCCGGTTTAAGATTGCGTCTGGTTGATGAATCTTAATAATGAACCGCCAAGACGCCAAATACGCCAAGGAGGCCAAGAAGGAAGTTTTACCAAAAACAGGATGGTTAGCGGCGAGCGCAAAACCGAGAGCGAGCGACAGGATTTGATATCACCGGTTCAAGATGCAAAGGAGATGGCGATGGCAACATTGACTCAACCGCACGAATGGCACGAACTAGCCCAACAGTTGCGAGCGGACAGCATTCGCGCTACAACCGCCGCCGGTTCAGGACACCCCACCTCGTCGATGTCCGCTGCTGACTTGATGGCGGTGTTGCTGGCTAAATACCTGCGCTACGACTTCAGCGATCCGGACAGCCCCAGTAACGACCGCTTTGTCCTCTCTAAAGGGCACGCCGCACCGCTGCTCTATGCGATGTACAGGGCAGCCGGCGCTATCTCGGATGAGGAGTTGATGTCGCTGCGGAAATTTGGCAGCCGCTTGGAGGGGCATCCCGTGCCGGTGCTGCCTTGGGTGGATGTGGCCACCGGCTCTCTGGGACAGGGACTGCCAGTGGCGGTGGGGCTGGCTCTCGCCGGCGAGTATCTGGACAAGCTCCCCTACCACGTCTGGGTGCTGCTCGGCGACAGCGAGATGGCTGAGGGCTCTGTTTGGGAAGCCTTCGAGCTCGCCGCGCACTACAGCCTGGACAACCTGATCGCGATCGTAGATGTCAACCGGCTGGGGCAGCGCGGACAGACGATGCTGGGGTGGAAAACCTCCTGTTACTGCGATCGGGCGAAGGCATTTGGGTGGAAGGTTATTGAAATCGACGGTCACAATATTGAGGAGATTGACCGGGCGTATGGCGAAGCGGTGAGCGTCATTGACCACCCCACATTAATTGTGGCTCGAACCGTGAAAGGGAAGGGTGTTGCTTCTGTGGAGGATATCAACGGCTGGCACGGCAAAGCGCTCAAACCCGACCAGGCAAAGGGAGCGCTGGCGGAACTCGGCGGGGAGCGGAATATTATTGTTGAAGTAAACAAGCCGGAAGAGCGAGCGCAACCGGCACCAACAGCACAGGCTGAACCGCTACAGCTTCCCACTTACCAGGAAGGCTCGCAAGTGGCAACGCGCCGGGCTTACGGTGACGCCTTGAAAGCTTTGGGAGCCGCCCGACCCGATGTGGTCGCTCTCGATGCGGAGGTGAGCAACTCAACCTATGCGGAGGATTTTGCTAAGGAATATCCAGAGCGCTACTTTGAAATGTACATTGCGGAGCAGCAAATGGTGGCTGCAGCGGTTGGGCAAGCAGGTTCGTAATTATAAACCATTTGCCTCAACTTTCGCGGCTTTCTTGACGAGAGCTTACGATTTTATCCGCATGGCTGCTGTCTCCCGCGCTAGCATCAAACTGGTTGGCTCTCATGCCGGTGTGTCCATCGGTCAGGATGGCCCCGAGCAGATGGCGCTGGAAGATTTGGCGGCGTTTCGGGCGGTGTGGGGCAGCACGGTGCTCTATCCCTGCGACGCCAACCAGACGGCTAAACTGGTCGCTCAGATGGCGGACAGGGAAGGGATTGTTTACCTGCGCACCACCCGCGAAAGCACGCCGGTTATTTATGGGGCGGATGAAGATTTTCCCATCGGCGGGAGCAAGGCTGTCCGCATCTCTGACCGGGATGCGGTGACGATTGTCGCTGCCGGCATCACTGTGGGCGAAGCGCTCAAGGCTTACGACCGGCTGAAAAAGGAAGGCATCACGGCGCGGGTGATCGATGCGTATTCGGTTAAGCCGATTGACGCGCAGACGCTGCATCAGGCGGCGCACGATACGAATGGCAATTTTGTGGTTGTGGAAGATCACTGGAGTCAGGGGGGGCTGGGTGACGCTGTGCTGGATGCCTTTGCCGGTGCCGGTGCCGCTCCTAGCTATGGCCCTGCGAACCTGTCCCTGATTAAGCTGGCAGTGCGGGACATGCCCGGTTCGGGCACGCCTGAGGAACTGCTCCACGCCGCTAAAATTGATGCCGACGCTATTTTTGAAGCGGTGCGGTCGCAAGTCTTGCAGGCGGTTTGGGTGCCGGCGGAGTAATAAGCTGTTAGGCTAATAATGCTGCTTGTTGTAGAAAGGAGGCAGAGCCTCCAGAGCTGCGTTCCCAGGCAGAGCCTGGGAACGAGGGGAATATTAAATCGGTTGTGTGCCGGTCATTCATCTGGCGGGACTGTAGGGCGAGGGGATACCCCTGCCCCACAGCTGGGCGTAAAAGCTGACCGTATAATCAAAGATGTCCTGTGCGGCTATTGGTGTTTGCGGTCATGCGTGCAATGTTTTTGGAAACGCCCGGTCAACCCCTGCGCTTTGCTGATTTGCCAGTGCCAGTGCCGGGTGATGGGCAAGTTTTGCTCCGGGTTCACGCCTGTGCGGTGTGCCGGACGGATTTGCATATCGTCGATGGAGAGCTGGCGAGTCCCAAACTGCCTTTAGTGCCGGGGCACCAAATTGTCGGGACAGTGGTGCAGACGGGTGAGGGGGTTGAGAAATTTGCTGCCGGCGACCGGGTGGGGGTTCCCTGGCTGGGTTATACTTGCAACCGCTGCCGCTACTGCCGGTCAGGGCGGGAGAATCTTTGCGATTGTGCGGCGTTTACCGGCTATCAAATAGATGGGGGTTATGCGGAGTGTGCGGTGGCGGACGAGCGCTTTTGCTTTCGCATTCCTGCCGGCTACCCGGATTTGCAAGCGGCTCCTCTTTTGTGTGCGGGATTGATTGGCTATCGCTCTTTGAAGATGGCCGGTGATGCGGAGCGCATTGGTTTTTACGGATTTGGCGCAGCGGCGCACATTCTGGTGCAAGTCGCCGGCTATCTTGGGCGGCAAGTGTTTGCTTTCACTCGCCCTGGGGATGTTGAGGGACAGGCGTTTGCGCGTCAGTTGGGAGCGGTTTGGGCCGGCGGGGCTGACGAGTTGCCGCCAGAAGAGTTGGATGCGGCGATTATTTTCGCACCGGCAGGGCAACTGGTGCCGGCGGCGCTGCGGGCTGTTTCCAAGGGAGGGGCGGTGGTCTGTGCCGGCATTCACATGAGCGATATCCCTTCGTTTCCCTATGAAATTCTGTGGGGAGAAAGGGTGTTGAGATCTGTTGCCAATTTGACTCGCGAGGATGGGGAAGAGTTTCTCGCTTTAGCGCCTTTAGTGCCGGTGCGCACGGAAGTGCAGCCCTTCCCCCTGAGCGCCGCCAACGAAGCTCTGGAGGCGCTGCGGGCGGGCAAAATTCAGGGGGCTGCTGTGTTGGTGATTGATTGAGAAAGCTCTGGATATCCGATTTGACTTTAAGGGATATCTTGCCTCAAACAAAGGCAGCGTCTCGATTTTCTGGTTTCCGGGCGAGAGGCTCAGAGGGGGTAAATCTATCATCGCCCACAACGCTCTTGGCGTGCCGGTGGCGGCAGCACGTCCAATGCTCTAGCGCTGCTGGGCTCGACCGCTCCTGTCAGTATTAGAGTGCGGAACGCGCCACCCACTCCCCCCCACAACCCGTTGGGGAGGCCGGCTGGTGATGGCCACAGGTGGGCGGGCCGGCGGGGGCATTACAGCAGTGGCTCTCACTAAACTTTCTGCTTTTGCCGGTGTCACCCTTTGCCGCCATCTAGCTCAAACCCTTGCCGGTAGAGAACTTGCGGGCATCCGGAAAATTTTTCAAAAAATTTCCTCAAAGGTATTGACAGCCCGAGAGAGGCTGGTTATATTAGTAATGTTCAATACCTAAGTTCGGGAAAAATCCAATATGACGACTGTTAATTTTGACATTAATCCAGAAATCAGCATTGTTTTATGTACTTACAATCGAGCCAAATATCTTAACGATTGTCTTGATAGTGTGATAAATCAAACATTTCAAGATTGGGAGCTTTTAGTAGTTGATGATGGCAGTAATGATAATACTTTTGAAATTCTTAATTTCTATATAGAAAAATATCCAAATATCCGGTATTTCAAGCATCAAAATAGAAAGCAGGCACTGTCAAGAAATGTAGGGATTCAGGCATCATTAGGCAAGTATATAACTTTTCTAGATAGTGATGACACCTATAAAATAAATCATTTAGAATCCCGCCTCACATATATGCAAGACAATCCTGATGTGGACTTAATTGAAGGCGGATTTTTCAGCGAATCAGATTTTTTAGTTGTGGATTATTTTCAGCAATCCAAAACAATTAATGTACGAGAATGCGTTCAGGGCGCAACTTTTTTTGGCAAAAGGCAAGTTTTTTTTGAATTAAATGGTTTCAATCAAATCTCATATGGCGAGGATACGGACTTCTGGGAGCGGGCGGAAAAGCTCTTCAAAACTCAAAAAATCAGGGAGCCGGAAACCTATGTTTATACAAGAGCGGAAACGAGTGTGACCAAAACCTTTTTAGAGAGAAACTCCTGAGCTGGCTAAATAATGAACGCGGGAAGGGCCACGGGTGGGGCGGGCCGGCGGTGGCCAGACAGCGGTGGCCCTCACCCAACTTTCTCCCCCACTCAGTGCCCCACCAGGGAAAATCTAGCTCAAACCCTTGCCGGTAGGGAACTTCAGGTTTTCCGAAAACTTTTTCAAAAAATTTCTCGAAAAGGCTTGACAAACTCAGATAGGGCTGTTAGAGTAGTAAAGCGCGGTGAGGAAAGGGGAAGCGCGAGCGACCCGACGGCCCTCACAGCACCGAACCAAGATAAAAGAATAGTTTGAAAGCCAGAAAGCATCAAAAACCTCGTCAAAACAATTAGAGGT
>JAHHHT010000049.1 GCA_019359235.1 Oscillatoria princeps RMCB-10 | reverse complement strand
TTTGTGGGCAAATCTCTGGCTTGGGATGCAACGGCTATCGCACAAACCCGGTTTCTGGCTTGGGGTGGGATCGAGAAACCGGGTTTGTGGGCAAATCTCTGGCTTGGGATGCAACGGCTATCGCACAAACCCGGTTTCTGGCTTGGGGTGGGATCGAGAAACCGGGTTTGTGGACAAATCTCTGGCTTGGGATGCAACGGCTATCGCACAAACCCGGTTTCTGGCTTGGGGTGGGATCGAGAAACCGGCTTTGTGGGCAAATCTCTGGCTTGGGATGCAACGGCTATCGCACAAACCCGGTTTCTGGCTTGGGGTGGGATCGAGAAACCGGGTTTGTGGGCAAATCTCTGGCTTGGGATGCAACGGCTATCGCACAAACCCGGTTTCTGGCTTGGGGTGGGATCGAGAAACCGGGCGCAACCAGACGGTTTCTGGCTTCGCGTGGGATAAAGAAACCGGGTTTCTGAACAAATATCTCGGTAGGGATGCTTTGGCTATCGCAGAAACCCGGTTTCTGGCGTTGGAGTCGCGGGGATAAACAAACCGGGCGCAACCAGACGGGACATGGAGAGACGCGACATGTCCCGTCTCTACAAGAGATGGTGAGCGCTTGCGGGTTGGGTGCCGGTGGTTTCCATTAATTCCACTTCCCCGAAGGGAAGCGACGCAGTGGCTCCGAGCAGTGGAAGTTCCAGGTAGAGTTTCCATTAATTCCACTCCCCCGAAGGGAAGCGACTTCAGGATTTTGCCAACCCCCTCGCAGAAGAACAGCCGAAACAAAAAATGCCGGCAGGCTGCTGGCCCAAGGCGCGTGCCAGTGGGTCAACCATGCGAGCACACCGGCACGTTACCCACCGGTTTGTAGTTGGGCTTTAGCCCCACCCGTTCGTAGTTGGGCTTTAGCCCCACCGGTTCGTAGTTGGGCTTTAGCCCCACCGGTTCGTAGTTGGGCTTTAGCCCCACCGGTTCGTAGTTGGGCTTTAGCCCCACCCGTGCGCCAACAGTGCCGGTGGACTTCAACATTCGAGCTCCGAGCTCCATCGTTCGAGCTCCGAACTCCATCCGTCGAGCTCCGAACTCCATCCGTCGAGCTCCGAGCTCCATCCGTCGAGCTCCGAGCTCCATCCGTCGAGCTCCGAACTCCATCCGTCGAGCTCCGAACTCCATCCGTCGAGCTCCGAACTCCATCCGTCGAGCTCCGAACTCCATCCGTCGAGCTCCGAACTCCATCAGTCGAGATCCGAGGTTGATCATATTATAGGCAAATTAATCGAAGTTTCCACTTATTGCCGGTGGGATATTGCTCAAGAAGTTTCATAGAGGGAGGCAGAGCCTGCAATTCGGCGTTCCCAGGCAGAGCCTGGGAACGAGTAAAAGGCGTTATTTTTTTGATAGTTTCGGTTTATAATAGTAGCGCAACGCTGCCTTTTTAGGAAGGGGAGCTTCAGGAGAAAGAAACCGGGTTTCTCATTCAAGATTTCGGGGAAAGGCGAAGGTTGTCGCAGAAACCCGGTTTCTGGGGTTGTTTCTGGGGTTCGACGGGGAGAAAGAAACCGGGTTTCTCATTCAAGATTTCGGTAAAAGGCGAAGGTTGTCGCAGAAACCCGGTTTCTGGGGTTGTTTCTTCGGCGGGGGGAAAGAAACCGGGTTTCTCATTCACTATCTTAATCTGGGGGGTTTTCATAACATAAGAAGAACCACAACGGAAACAAAAACACAAAATTCCCCAAACAAGCTAAAGCCGCATTCGCATCCCCCCGACTCCCAAAATACACAAAACCAATCAACAGCAATAGACATAAACATAATAAACCATTTTTGCTAAAACTAGAGATGAAATCCCAAATATCTAAATATGCCTCACCTAAACATAGCCACACAAAAAACAGCATTACTACCAAAATAAGACAAATCACAGCATCTTGCGCATCCGCCGTAAATAAAAATACACCTGACAAAATCAACAACAAGATACACATCCATTTTAAAGCATCTCTCAACATGGGTAATTCCTCCAACTATAGAACACGTTTCTCGCAGTACCTAGAGCCCTGAACCCAGCAATAGGGTGGTAGGAGGCGGAGCCTCCCGGCGAGCGTTCCCAGGCTCCGCCTGGGAACGAGGAATATGCAAGCCCCAATATATAATAAAATAAAAGAGCAAAAACTTCAAGGGAGAGGGAGCAAACCAGTGCCGACCATCGCAGTAGTAGATTACGATATGGGCAACCTGCACTCCGTCTGCAAAGGATTGGAGAATGCCGGTGCGACGCCAAAAATAACAGACGTGCCGGCGGAAATCCACCAGGCGGATGGCGTAGTTTTGCCCGGAGTGGGAGCCTTCGACCCCGCAATGCAACACCTGCGCGATCGCAACTTAATCCAACCCGTCAAAGATGCGATCGCATCCGGCAAACCCTTTCTCGGCATCTGCCTCGGCTTGCAAATCCTCTTTGACAGCAGCGAAGAAGGCAGCGAACCCGGTTTGGGCGTGATTGCCGGTGCGGTGCGCCGGTTCAAACCGGAACCCGGACTCACCATTCCCCACATGGGATGGAACCGGCTGCACTTCACCCAGCCCGACGTCCCCCTGTGGGGGGATTTACCGCCAACTCCCTGGGTGTACTTCGTCCACTCCTACTGCGTTGACCCAATTAACCCCGAAGTTCGCGCCGCCACAGTCACCCACGGCACCCAAACCGTAACCGCTGCGATCGCCCGCGACAACCTGATGGCAGTCCAGTTTCACCCAGAAAAATCCTCCACCACCGGGCTGCAAATCCTCGCCAACTTCGTCAACCGAGTCCGCATGCCGGTTTTGGCCGGTTGATTAAACCTTCTGGGGACAACGGAGGGACAGGCGAGACGCCTGTCCTACGCCTTGAGGGGACAACGGAGGGACAGGCGAGACGCCGGTCCTACGCCAAAAAGACGTAGCACCGGCATCTCGCCCGCACGCCCGCCGGCAAAAAGACGTAGCACAGGCGTCTCGCCGGTGCACCCCAGAGGGACAGGCGAGACGCCTGTCCTACGCCTTGATTGCTCCCCCTCCCCGCTGGCGGGGAGGGGGTTGGGGGGTGGGGTTCTTCCGGCGTCTCCCCTGTGCACCCGCCGGCATCTCGCCTGTGCAGTGCTCAGAAATTTGGAAGATTCTTTGAGGCTTCTCACACCGGCATTAAAATGTAACGGAACGTAAAGTTGGCCGAAAGTTAAAAACTTTCACCCACATTCCTCCATGAGCCTGAGAATCTACGGCAATCGCCAGCTGAAAACCTTACCCGGTTTGGACACCCGCCCCACACCGGCACGGGTGCGAGAGGCGGTATTCAACATTTGGCAGGGGCTTTTCACCGGCAGCCGGTGGCTGGACTTGTGCGCCGGCACAGGAGCGATGGGCGCAGAAGCCCTGTGTCGCGGCGCAGATGCCGTCGTCGGAATCGAGCAATCAGGAGCCGCCTGCGCCATCATCCGGCAGAACTGGCAGCGTGTCGCCACCCCCGACCAAACATTTCAAATCGTGCGGGGGGATGTCCTTCAGCGACTGAAACCCCTTGCCGGTCAGCAATTTGACCTGATTTACTTCGACCCCCCCTACGCCAGCAACCTCTACGAGCCGGTGCTAGAAGCGATCGCCGGCTACCACCTCCTCGCACCGGAAGGCGAACTCGCAGCCGAACACAGTCCCGACCGGCAGCTCCCCGAAACCATACCCCCCCTAGAAACGTGCCGGCAGAAAGTCTACGGCAACACAGCCTTAACCTTCTACCGGCTAGCCAGCTAAGGGCATTGGGCATTGGGAATGGGGCATGGGGCATGGGGCATTGGCTTTCCCCTAAACCCTGACCCCTAACCCCTAAACCCTAACTACAGACCGAGCTGATTGCCGCGCCGGTACTGCTGGTAGGCAGCAAAAAACAGGCCCGCCAGGGTGACGAAAACCAGACCCAGCACAATCCCTGAAAGCAGAGGCTCTACCATTTTATGACTCCTTGCGTCTCGCTCAATAAGTTAAGGTTTTTTTCCCATTTCTCATACTACTAGCTCTGGAGTCATAGTAAAGAGCCTCCCACATCCCCTCGTGGTTGCCCCCACAGAGGGCCGGCACGGGGGCCGGCCCCTACCACACCCAGTCCCGCCGCCATTGTCCTGACTTACCTGTAGGGGCAATCCCCCCGTGGTTGCCCCGTTTGGCGTTGGGGGTGCCGGGTTCCGGGCCAGCACGACCGGCGCTTGCCCACACTATCTGGCACTTTTAAGCTATGTTAATAATCGAAAAACTTTTTGTTCATCTTTCTTTAACTAGAGACGTTTTGGACAAGCAACTGGCCAAACCCGAAAAGCAAAGTCAGCTGCCGCAGCTGGCATTGGTGGCGCTAGCGGCTTTTCTTGCCATCGTGCTGGTGCTTGCCTGCGTCTATCGGTTTGAGAGCTCCGACCCTTATGTGAAAAGCGTTTTATCCCTGACCGGCGATCCGGTGCAAGGACACGCCATCTTTCAAATGAACTGCGCCGGCTGTCACGGCGTGGAAGCCCACGGTCGAGTTGGGCCAAGCCTGGACAGCATCTCCCAGCGCAAATCCCGAATTAGCCTCATCCATCAAGTCACCAGTGGCGAAACCCCCCCCATGCCGCAGTTCCAGCCCACCCCGCAAGAAATGGCCGATCTGCTCAAGTATTTGGAAACGCTATAGGTTGGGCATAGGGATTTTGGATGCAAGGATTTTGGATGCAAGGATTCTGGATTGGGGATTGGGGATTGGGTTACTCCTGAAACCTAATCCCTAACCCCTCACCCCTGACCCCTCACCCCTAACCCCTCACCCCTAACTGAACTGCTGGGCGTAGAAACTGGCATAACGACCGGCACGCTGCAAAAGTTCCTCATGGGTGCCAACTTCGACAACCCGACCCCCCTCCACAACTAAAATGCGGTCGGCGCGGCGGACAGTAGCGAGCCGGTGGGCGATAATAAACACAGTGCGGTCGCGCATCACCCGCTCCAGAGCTTCCCGCACCAAAGTTTCCGATTCCGAATCCAGGGCTGAGGTGGCCTCATCCAAAATCAGAATCCGGGGGTTGAGCAGCACAGCGCGGGCGATAGCAATCCGCTGGCGCTGACCGCCCGACAAGTTGACGCCGCGCTCTCCCACCCAGGTGTGATATCCATCGCTCAGATCCGTGATAAACTGGTGGGCGTTGGCAATTTCAGCCGCCGCCTCCACAGCTTTGATATCGAAGTGAGCCTGACCGAAAGCGATATTTTGGGCAATGGTGCCAGAAAATAGGGTGACATCCTGGGGGACAATGCCGATTTGCCGGCGCAAGCTGCCCAGAGTCACATCTCGTATATTAACGCCGTCGATGAGAATCTCACCGGCTTGGGGGTCATAAAAACGGGGGAGCAAATTAACCAGTGTGGTTTTACCGGCACCCGAAGGGCCAACCAGAGCGACCGCTTCGCCCGGTACAGCCAGCAAGCTTAAGTTTTGCAGGACTGGGGAGCCGGGATTTGGGGATTGTTGGGGATTGGACAGGCGAGACGCCTGTCCTACGGGTTCTGGGGTGTCGTAAGCAAAGGTGACGTTGCGATATTCCACCTTGCCGGTGACAGGAGGGAGAGCGATCGCGTCTGGCTTTTCCAGCACTGCCGGCGCGATGGCTAAAAGTTCAAAGATGCGATCGCAAGACGCCTCGCCTTGCTTGAAATCGCTGTAATTGCTGGTGGTGAGGGAAATCGGGTCAATCAGCATCGCCACTGCAGCCACATAGCTGATAAAACCGGCACCCGTGAGATTGCCTCGGGAAATTTGCCAGCCTCCCAGGAAAAACAGCAGCAGCACGCTCAGAGCTTCCAGAAAGCCAACCACCACAAATTGCAGCGCCTTCACCCGCTCAGCCAGATATTTGGCTTGCCGGTTGTGTTCGGCTTCTTTGGTAAAGCGGTCAAGGGCGTAGTCTTCAGCAGCAAAAGCTTGCACGAGGCGAATCCCGCCGAACATTTCAGTGAGCAGAGAGGATAAATTGGACATGCGAGTTTGAGCGTGGCGGGAAACAGCCAGCAGTCGCTCGCCGAACCAGCCAATTAACACCGCCATCAGTGGGGCAACGATAATCGTGCCGAGCGTCAGCTGCCAGTTGAGCCAGATCATGTAGCCGACAACAACAATCAGCTGCAACACGCAGGGAACGAACTGGTGGAAGAGTTTATTGATCACTTCCCCAATGCGGTCGATGTCTTCGGTGAGCCGGTAGGACAAGTCGCCGGTTTTGGCGGTGACAAAATAGCTGAGGCTGAGTTGCTGCAAGTGCGCGTAGACTTGTTTGCGCAAGTCTAAGGCAATTTTTAAGGCAGCTTTTGCCATCAGGGAGTCTTGCCCATACTGCACGGTGCCCCGGAACAGGAAAATAATAGCAGTCAAGCCGCTCAGCTGGGCGATGGCAGCCACATTGCCCTTGCCGACAAAATCGGCCATGCGACCGGCCAGCCAAGCCAGAATTGGCCAAAACACGGTAAACCCCAGAGTGCAAGCCAGCGCCTGAGCGACGGTTGGCCACTGGGGGCGGATGAAGGGCAGCAGTTGCCAGTAACTAGAGCGCGTTTTCAATCTCCGAGGTCCAGAACTCTCTTTGCCTTTTAGGCTATCAGCTTTCCGCTCCTTTTGGACTTGTAGGGGCGGGGCAAGCCCGAAATATCCGCCACACAGGGAAACATGTCCTGATTGCCGGCGTTCGTTTGGGTATCAGTGGAGAGCCGGTGTGAAATAACAGCTCGCTTGGCTCGACATGTCCACTCCAAGCGTGGATTCGGGTCACTGTTTGCACTGAGATTCAACTCCCTCTGACAGCAAGGCTACTCTTATGCGTCTGCCGACTGTTGCGATTTGTACTGCCGCTGCGCTCATTCAGTATAATACCCTCAGCGCCGGCGCTGTTTCAAATTTGCCACCCCCCGAATCGGGACTGGAGGCTAGTAGCTATGTGGTTATTGCCGGTACCGGCTCGGAATTGCCGGTGCAGTCAGTCGCCCCACCGGCAGCCCAAGTAGCGCAAAAAGTGGCGCAAAAACTGGCAGCCAAACTGGCGCAAGCTTCCCCACAGCCGCTTGCTGACTTGCGCGGGTACTGGGCGCAAAGTTTCATCGAACCCCTCGTGGCGCGGGGCGTTATGCCAGCGTTCTCCGACGGCACTTTTCGCCCGGACGCGCCCTTGACACGCGCTCAATTTGCTGCTATAATACAAAAAGCTTTTCAGAAAACAGCCATTCGCTCAGCAGTTCAGTTCGCGGACGTGCCGGCGAGCCACCCGGGTTACAGTGCCATTCAAGCAGCCTATCAGATGGGATTTATGGGAGGAAATTCCAACAACCTCTTCAATCCCGACCAAAATATCTCCCGAACGGAAGCGCTGGTGGCTTTAGTGGGGGGATTGAACCTGAAACCGGCCAAAGTCAACCCGACAAGTTTAAATACTTATTTTGAAGACGCAGCGAGCGTACCCGAATACGCTCGCAACAGTATTGCTGCAGCATTAGAGAATCGCATGGTGGTGAATTACCCCAATGTTCGGGTTCTCAATCCCAGTCGGGTGGCGACTCGGGGTGAGGTGGCTGCATTTGTTTATCAAACGCTGGTTATAACTGGGCAAATGCCGGCGCTGACGCCTTCTGCAGTTGCCAGCAAACCGCAATCTGTGCCCAGCACACCGCAACCGCCGGCACCCCCCGCATGGGGTACTGGGGGAGTGACAGCCATCTCCGTACCGCCGCCCCAACCGGCACTGCAGCCGACTATTTCTGCAGTGGAAGCCCAGCAGGGAGAGTACACGTTAGGAGCGGGAGATCGCGTCCGCCTGGATATTGTAAACGTGCCGGAATACAGTGGGGAATACCAAATACTCGTCAACGGCTCGCTGAATTTGCCTTTAATTGGCAAAGTCTCAGTGCAGGGAATGACTCTGGAACAGGCGGCGGCTGTTGTCTCTCAGAGATATACTCGCTTCATCAGAACTCCGATTAGCACCCTAACTCTGGTAGCGCCTCGCCCCCTGAAAGTTGCAATATCAGGAGAAATAAACCGTCCCGGTTCTTACACCATTGCCCTCACCGGCACACCCGATGGCAAAGGCGGGCTTCAATTCCCAACGATAACGCAGGCGATTCAAACCGCTGGGGGAATTACGCAAGCGGCGTATTTGCGTCAAGTGCTGGTGCGCCGCCCTCAAAGAAGCGGTGCGGAGCAGATAATTGGGGTGGATTTGTGGGCGCTGTTGCAGGGGGGCGATGTGCGTCAAGATTTGACTTTGCAGGATGGGGACAGTATTTTTATCCCGACTGCACCGGCTCCGAATTTAGCAGAAGCGTCGAGATTAGCATCGGCTAGCTTTGCGGCTCCTAAAACAGAGCCGGTAAATATTGCGGTGGTTGGGGAGGTTTCCAAACCGGGTTCTTATGCAGTAAAGCCGAGCGATACGGGGGATCGCCCGACGGTGACGCGAGCGCTGCAAGCTGCGGGCGGGATTACGCCCTCGGCGGATTTGCGCCGGGTAGCGATACGCCGCTCGACGCAAGCCGGTGGGGAGCAAATTATTGCGTTGGATTTGTGGCGGCTGTTGCGAGAGGGGGATTTGCAGCAGGATACTATCTTGCAGTCGGGAGATACGATTATAATTCCCACGGTTTCGGGGGTGAATTTGGCGGAATCCTCTCAATTAGCGGCGGCTAATTTTGCGTCGGCTAAGAGTCAGCCGCTGAATGTTGCGGTGATTGGGGAAGTGGCTCGTCCGGGAACTCATGTGGTGAAAGCGGACAAGGATGGAGATTTGCCGACTGTGACGCGGGCGCTGCAAGTGGCAGGTGGGATTACGCAGTCAGCTGATATCCGCCAGATTCGGGTGCGCCGGATTACGAGAGAGGGGTCGGAACAGACGTTTAATGTTAATTTGTGGGAGCTTTTGCAAGCGGGGGATTTGCGGCAAGATGCTATATTGCAAGAGGGAGATACGATTGTTATTCCCACGGCAACCGCGCTCAACCCACAGGAAGCGCCCCAGCTAGCTGCGGCAAGTTTTTCGCCGGATAAGATGACGGTGAATGTCGTGGGGGAGGTTGTGAAGCCGGGAGCTGTGGATGTTCCGCCGAATACGCCTTTGAATCAGGCGCTG
Organism: Oscillatoria princeps RMCB-10; assembly: GCA_019359235.1. Classification (GTDB taxonomy): domain Bacteria; phylum Cyanobacteriota; class Cyanobacteriia; order Cyanobacteriales; family Oscillatoriaceae; genus Oscillatoria; species Oscillatoria princeps. Next base: position 40,018 of record JAHHHT010000049.1, on the reverse strand, counting down.
CTGGCTGCCGGTGGGTTTAACAATCGAGCCCGGAAAGGGAAGGTGGAACTGATACGGTTGAATCCGAATGGGACGGTTTCAAAGCGGGGTTTGGAGGTGGATTTTAAGGAAGGGATTAATGATAAAAGCAATCCCACGCTTCGCCAGAATGATGTGATTGTAGTGGGGAAATCTGGTTTGGCGAGTGTTTCGGACACTTTGGGAGATGTGCTGAGTCCGCTGGGAAAAATTCTGCCCCTGCTGTTGCTGTTTTAATTGTGGGGTGCGTTGTTGGGGGAACGCACCTTATTTCTAATCTTTAATAATAAACCCCATATCAATTCGCCAACCAACAGTCTCATGGAATCAGCGGCTATACAAACAAAGCCCGCCGGTGCGGGAGTGCGGAGGATTTCGTTTTGGCGAGAAACCACCGGCAGAAAGGGCGGGGTGGGCGCGGGTTTAGGAATATTTTCCCTGAGGGGGAGAGATTTTGGATGAACCCGCCCCTACAGAGATTTTTAGTCTCCCCCCAAACCAGCACCAGCCCCTATCACTTTACCGCCTCTGGAACAGACCGGCGCAACAGCCAAACCAGCACGCCTCCCGTAACCCCTGCAAAGACAGCAGCCATCACCACAGTTAGCGTCACAGCCAGTACAATATTTCTCAAGCCAGTCAGACCGGCACCCAAAACAGCCAAGCCGGCGGTATCGAGGGCTACACTCACCAGCACCCACCAGCCAGCACTGCCAACTATTTGCCGCAAAACTAACCACTGCGCAATTCCAAGGCAAACTCCCATTAACGCACCGAATTTCGCCCAGTCACCGGCACCCGACAGCTGAAGATTCCCGACAGCGAACAGAGCGCCGAATACGGCACTGCCGGCAACATTTGCCAGCACCCACCAGCCGGCTTTCTTGACGATTTGCCGCAAAATCACCCACTGCATGATTCCCACCCCAACCCCCGGCAAACCAAATAAAGCGGCATAAGCCCAGGTGTTGCCGGCACGGAGGGACAGGACTAGGGCCACCACCAAACCCGAAGGCCAGCCGGCGGCATTCCCCAGCACAGTCGCCACAACCCACTGCCACCAAAAGCCCCATTCCCCTGGAGAGATTCCCCACGATGCGGGAGGCGGTATTGAGGGTATTTTAAAAACGGGTAGCGATCGCGCCGGCAGAGAAACTCGCGGTTGCGCCGGCACAGGAACTCGCGGTTGCGCCGGCGCAGAAACCGTCTGGCTGGAATTGAGAGTTTGTTCAATTTCTGCCAGCTGCCGCAATATCACCCCGGCGCTCGCTGGGCGATCTTTAACGGAGGGAGCCATCAGTTTATCGATCAAATCTGCCAGCGCAGGCAAAATATTGGGTGCCAAATTCCGCCACTGCAACTCATCTGTGCTAGAATTGTATATGGCGGGGTCAGTGGGCTGCTTGCCGGTGAGCAAATAAACAAAAGTGCGCCCCAAGGCATAGAAATCCGATTCCGGCACAGGAGAGCCTTTCTGCTGTTCTGGTGGGGTGTAACCGGCAGTGTAAAACCCTGCCTTGTTGCTTCCCGCCACGCCGGTTGCCGCCACTTGCCAGACCGCACTAAAATCAGTCAGCACCAGCTGACCGTCCGGCTTGAGTACAATCTTAGTGGCTTTGATATTCCAGTGGCAAAGGTTCTGCTGGTGTGCCGCCTGCAAAATCCCCGCGATCTGGGACAGCCATTCCAGCGCTAACTTTTGGTCGGGGGGGCGATTTTGTCGCTGTTTCTGATAGTCCGCCAAATTTATCCCGTCGATTTGTTCCATCACCAGACACTGCACCGGCGTCTTGCTGTTGCGGGCAAAGAAGATAAAGTTGCCCTCTGCTTTGGGAATCCCTGGATGGTTGAGCTGTCTTAGGGCTTGCGCTTCTTGCTGAAATAATTCTACAGCTCGCGGGTGATTGCTCGTGAGAACTTTGAGAAGTTTGGGCGTGCCGGTGTGGCTGACCTCATAAATTTTGCCAAAGTTACCTTTAGGGCTCAGCAAACGAGTCACCCGATATCGCCCATTAAGCTGCAACTCCGAGCCGCAGCTTTGGCAAAATTGGATACTGTCAGAATTTTCTGGTTTTGGGCAGTTGGGGTTGACGCACAGGCTCATAAAGGCACCCGGTAGGTTTTATGATAGATAATTTAACCTTGGATTGGGGATTGGGCATTATGGCATGGGGCATTATGGCATGGGGCATGGGGCATGGGGCACGCCGCTCCTGCGGAGCAGCAACGCTTACGCATGGGGCATTTCTCTTTAATGAACCGCCAAGACGCCAAGGACGCCAAGAAGGAAGAGGAAAAGGGCTGGACATTGCTGTGCCGGTGGGCCGTTTGTAGTTGGGCTTTAGCCCAAAGTTTGTAGTTGGGCTTTAGCCCTACCCGGTGCCGCCGGCTTGACCATACAAGACAGATGCTAGCGAACATTATATAGCAGTAGGCAGTTAGGTTAGGACGTAGGACAGGCGTCTCGCCTGTCCCAGATATCTTCAGGGCAGGCGAGACGCCTGCCCTACGTCTATACTTCGTATCAAGCGTGTCCTAAACTGACTGTTTATTGCTATATCAGTCATCTGGGAACTGCCAACACGAGATGCGCTCCACATCGGAACTGCCGCAGCTCGCACAAACTGCCTGGAAGGAAGAGTCCACCCACTCGGCTCCGCACCGGCGGCAGTGGCAAAATATATTGTTGCGGTTGGCTTCTTCTAGTCCCAAAAGCCACTCGCGCAATTCCGAGTCCGACAGCATAGGAGGTTCTGACATTTTAGCCCCTTGACGGCAATTCAAAAATTGGGGGTGCCGCACTCTCGCACCCTTCGCACCCTACTTATAAGATAACTCAAGTTGCTACTTACAAGTGAGTCGGGCTAGCTCCCCCCCTAGCCCCCCTTAAAAAAGGGGGGGGGGACATCCTCAAAGCCCCCCTTTTTAAGGGGGGTTTGGGGGGATCTGGATGCTTGGGCTTGTAGGTAGCAACTTGGGTTAAGATAATTTTAAGTGGGAGTGCCTGCAAGCGGCTTTTTCCCCCTGACGTGTAAAAAAATGTTAACTTTAGCGCTCCGTGCCAGTCACTAAACTAGAATAGTCTGGGGATAAGAAATTGACCCGCCACCCCAACCGCGCCATCCTCACTCACAGAAGCTTCCTTTGTTGGGCCACCCCTCTCCCCCGACTGGTAAAATGGCGTTGCACAGTCGTGAGATTATAGGTTTGTAGGGAAAGGCCCCTGTGCCACTGCTGTCAACTTTAGCGTTCTGTAACATAACTCAAGTTGCTACCTACAAGTCTAAGCATCCAGATCCCCCCAAACCCCCCTTAAAAAGGGGGGCGCAAGAGAATGTCCCCCCCTTTTTAAGGGGGGGCTAGGGGGGGATCTCGCCTGACTCACTGCGTGCGTAGCAACTTGGGTTAACATAAGATTGATTAATCCGATCGTCAACCGCCCCCGTGAAGGGACGCCAAGAAGCCACCTCAAGTGGCCCCCACGGAGAGGGCCACCGGCGCAGATGCCCTGACATATTTTACAGAGTTTGTAGGGGATTCTTCAACCATGACGACAACTTTATTTGGCCCTCCGATTGACCCCAAGAATAATCCTTATGCTAACCCAAACTTTTTTGACTTAAGCTTCAACCCTTCTCTTCCAGACGATGTTCAATTAACCCCTGGACTTCTTGCCGGCTATGCAGGAGGACTCCGCGCCTTCGAGGGAAACGACACCGTAAGAGGATCGTCGGATGCAGAACTCGTTAACGGCAATCCAGGAAAAGATTTTTTGTTCGGCGGAGAAGGTGCCGACTTCCTTCAAGGGGGACAAGATGAAGACCGGGTTTACGGCGACAGCGGTGGGGACAGCCTCAACGGCAACAAGGGTAAAGATTTAGTCGATGGGGGCGCTGGAAATGACTTCTTGCGCGGCGGTCGAGATGATGACTTGCTCATTGGCGCACAGGGGAACGACACCCTGATTGGCGATTTGGGGAAAGATGTCTTGACAGGAGGTTCAGATAGCGATATATTTGTCCTGAGAGCGGATGCTGCTTCGGCCAAGTCAAACGAGACAGATATCATTATCGACTTTGATAAAGTTAACGACCGCATCGGCTTGACAGGAGGGCTGTCAGAGGCTAATATCACCTTGGAAACTTTCACGTTATCTGTGCGGGACGAGCTGAGGGAAGAGCTGAAAAGGTTAAAACTCTCAGACTCTGATGTGGAGTCCCTAACACCACAATTGCTAGATTATTTCAAGTCCTACCCTAATTCCCAAACGGGTTTGCCTGGCAGGGTAGAGCAGTATTTTCTCGGAGAGATGAGCGCTAATGTACCAGAAATGCTCGCTGTCGTAAGTGGCTACATCCGCTATCAAGATATAGACCCAAATGGAGATGGTATAATTGAAGGCACAGATATCAAGCTGAATGGGAATTCACTGGGGGCTGTGCTGAACGCAACAGCAGCCGATATCAGCGGTCATTTTATCTCGTTTTGAGAGGCCACAAGAAACCGAAGAAACCGGGTTTCTTGAAGAAACCCGGTTTCTGACACAGAGGTGTATCTGAACCATGAACAATCTGCCGAAAGACCTGAAAAACTTTACCTTTTTCCTAGCCCTTGCTGGGACGACCGGCTTTCCCTACCCGCCGGCATCCGCTCAAATTGTGCCAGATGCGACCCTGCCGGTCAATTCCGCCGTGACTCCCTCTGGCGAAACTCTGGAAATTACCGCCGGCACCCGTGCGGGAGGCAATCTCTTCCACAGCTTTAAGGAGTTTTCTGTCCCCACCGGCACGCGAGCGTTCTTTAACAACTCCCCAGACATTCAAAATATCATCACCCGCGTCACAGGTGGCTCAATATCCAATATTGATGGCTCAATCCGAACCAACGGCACCGCTAACCTATTTCTACTCAATCCCAGCGGGATTATTTTTGGCCCCAATGCCAAACTGGATATCGGCGGCTCATTTCTGGGGAGTTCTGCTTCTGCAATCAAATTTGCGGATGGCAGCACCTACAGCGCCACAGCTTCTCAAACCGCGCCCCTCCTAACAGTAAGTGTGCCGGCAGGTTTGCAATGGGGAAAAGCTGCTAACCCGATTCGCGTACAGGGATCTAATCTGGCTGTGCCACCGGCACAAAGCTTAGCCCTCGCCGGCGGGGACATCGCAATTGAGGGCGGCACCCTCACCGCACCGGCAGGAAGAATTGAACTGGCATCTGTTGCGAATGGCTCCTTGCTAATGACTGTTGGCAGCGGACAAATAGCCCTGAGCAATCAAGACTTAACCACAGAATTTGGCGGCATCCAACTGTCAGGTAAGGCTTCCGTCGATGCCAGTGGCGAAAGGGGTGGCGACATTCAAGTTATAGGCAGACGGGTGACGCTTGCAGGAGGTTCGCGCATTGCCTCGTTTACTTTGGGTTCCCAACCGGGAGGGAATGTGAGCGTCAGCGCTTCCGAGTCGGTAGAAGTGATTGGAAATGGTGAAGATTTATCCCTGGCAGGATTATTGCTAAAGTTTGCGATTAGACCGCTGCAGCCCTCTGACTTTCCCAACGGCTTGCTCACCGGCACCTTCGGCACGGGAGCCGGTGGGGATGTTACAATAAAGACTGGCTCCCTGTCTGTCCGAAATGGGACGGTGGCGGCCTCTTTTACTGCCGGCAGCGGTGCCGGCGGGAATCTGGCGGTGGATGCTGCCGGTGCGGTGGAAATCCAGGGCACCGGCACGACTTCAAGCCGGTTCGAGCCCGCAAATGAGGTGTCACTATCATTGCCTGAAGTTCTCAATGGTTTCGGAACTTTTACCTTTGGTAGCGGCGGCGCAGGGAGCGTCACAGTGAATGCTGGAAGGTTATCTGTGCGAGATCGGGCGGGGATTTTAGCCGGCACGCTGGGAGCCGGTGGCGGCGGCAACCTGACGGTAAATGCCAGGGAGTTGCTGGAAACTTACAATGGTATCATAGCTACTGGCGCTTTGAATACTGGCGCGTCTGGCGACTTGAAAATTGTCACGGGAGAGTTAAGGCTAATCCGTAGAGGAGGGATATTCTCTGGCACTATCGCTGAGGGAAATGCCGGTGACTTATCAATTGATGCCGCACGAGTTTTTATGGATCAAGGAACGAGCGTCGCCGCTTCCACTACCAGCAGCGGTCAGGGAGGTAATATAACATTAAACGCCTCCGAGTCGGTTGAAGTGAGGGACCTCTCTTTTGTGGCGTCGCAAACTTCCGGTGCCGGCAGTGCGGGAAACTTGACCGTTGCCACTCCCCGGTTGCTCGTGCGCGGCAGGGGTGCCGGCATGACAACAGCTACTGTAGGATCTGGAAAGGGAGGAGATTTGACCGTAAACGCCTCGCAATCCGTGGAACTGACTGGCATATTGTCAGAGCCATTCACTTTCACAGAAGATACCATCAGAGGTATTCTGGAATCGGGAACTGAAAGGAGGAAGTTCACCGGCTTGGCTGCGGCTAGCGCCATTGGTTCCGGAGATGCCGGCAACTTGACCATAAACACTCCCCGGTTAATAATCCAGAATGGGGCGGGAGCTACAACGTCTACTTTAAGTGCCGGTCTGGGTGGAAAGCTGACGGTGAATGCGTCTGAGTCTGTGGAGATAGTGGGTAGGGGTGGCTTAGCTACGGCTACTTTGGGCAGCAAAAATGCGGGAGATTTGATAATTAACACCCCTCGGCTGACTCTCCGGGATGGCGCGGCAATTTCAGCGGACACTTTCGGTGCGGGAAATGCGGGATCTTTGACGGTTAATACCCGCCAGATGACTGTCCTGGGTGGCTCGCGCACAGGAGTGGGAACGGGGAATTATAGCACGGGGGAAGGAGGAAATCTCACTGTCCGCGCTTCCGAGTCAGTGGAACTGGAGGGAACTTCTGCGGATGGGGAGGTGAAAAGCGGTTTGTTTGGGAATACTTTAGGTGCCGGCGCTGCAGGAGATGTGCGCATTGAAACGGGGCGATTGACTGTCGGGAATGGGGCGGAAATCACTGTGAGCGGCACAAGCAGGGGGAATGCCGGCAACCTGGAAATGCGAGCCGGTTTTCTACGGCTTGCCGGCGGAACTGTTGCGGCGACAGCCGCCGCCGGCAATCGCGGTAACATTACCTTGCAAATCGGCGCTCTCCAGCTGCGCCACAACAGCAGCTTAACCACCAATGCCACCGGCACCGCCACCGGCGGCAATATCACCATCGATAGCGACACACTAGCGGCTCTGGAAAATAGCGACATCACCGCGAATTCTGTTGCTAGTGCCGGCGGACAGGTGAATATCGCCACCCAAGGAATCTTCCTGCAAGGAATTTTGGGAACAGAGGTTAGCAGAGATGCCTCCCCGCTGGCGAGTGACATTACCGCTACGTCTCAACTTGGACCTCAATTTGATGGAACAATCGATATTAAAACGCCAGAGGTTGACCCGACTCAAGGGATACTGTCTTTGCCGGATAATTTTGTGGATGTGGCGGGGCTGATTGACCGGCGCTGCTTGACAGGAAACCGCGAGAGGAGTAACTTTATTATTACGGGGCGCGGTGGCAAACCGCCCAGCCCTAGTGAGCCGCTCAGCAGCAATGCCGGTTGGGCAGATTCGTCCGCTCCTGTTGCCGGTGAGCGGAAGGATTTCCCCGCTGTTTCTGCGCCGCCGGCTCGCCGTGCCGGTGAGCTTGTGGAAGCGCAAGGGTGGGTAATGAATGCGAAAGGTGAGGTGGAACTTGTGGTAAACGCTCCTGATGTGACGCCCCACAGTTCTTGGGAGAAGCCGGTGGGCTGTAAGTAGAAACCGGGTTTCTTCCAGAAACCCGGTTTATGGCCCCAAAAGAGAGGTTTAAGGGAAAGAAGATGGGAAGAAAATGGTTGGGATTTTGGCCCGGGTTGCAATCTGTTCTGAAATATGTGTGTTTGGGAATCGGTATATCGCTGTTGCTCAGCTGGGGGCATGGCGCATTGGGCGCGTCAGGTTTTGCTGAATGTTCTGGAAATGACTCAAGCTATGCGCGATGTCTGACTCAACAAGGTCACGAAAAATTAAATGTGGGACAAGCTGATGAAGCGTTTAGTATTTGGAAGGAAGCGATGGAGGTTTACGAGCGGATAGGCAATCAGGAGGGTGTGGCGGGTAGTCTGATTAATCAGAGTCTGGCTTTGCAAGCTTTGGGGCAATACCGGCACGCCTGCAAGATATTGCTGCCGGCTGTGGACATGGGCGCTGACAGCCAGATTTGTGAGCCGTCAGCTGAGGGCGAGCAAACTATTCCAGAACAGCGGAATTCTGCGATCGCCGCTCTTGGATTGCGGACTCTTGGGGATGTGCTGCTGGTGATTGGCAAGCTAAAAATGTCTGAGGAGGCTCTGGACAAAAGCCTGAAGATAGCCCGATCTTTGAATTCTACCGCCGGCATCAGTGCGGCTAGCCTCAGTTTAGGCAACACAGAACGAGCTTTCTATAACCTGAAACGAAACCTTGTGTATGCTGACAGTAAGGAGGCGCAAACGAAGGCTGAAAAAGCTTTGTCTTGCTATTTACATGCGGCAAATCTGTCAGACGATAAACTCACGCAAATCCAGGCCAAACTGAACCGGCTGAGTTTGTTGCTGGACTTTGAGCCGTGGCTGCGGGAAAAGTACAAACAGAACACGAGCGATTGGCAGGCGAAAATCCAATCCCAGCTGGATGATTTGCTGCAAAACCAGTCAGCAATTGCCAATCTGCCCCTAACCCAGCCAGCAATTTACGCTAAGCTCAACTTTGCCGAGAGTCTCAGCCGCCTGGAAAGGAATGACCTGGCTATCCAATATGCGGGAGAGGCGCTGCAACAGGCAAGAAGATTGCAAGACAAACGAGCGGAAGCTTATGCCCTCGGCACTATTGGCGGTTTCTATGAGCGAGCCAACGATTTATCTGGCGCTCAAAAGTTAACCGAAAAAGCTGTATCAATAGCCCTAAGGATTATAGCCCACGATATTTCTTATCAGTGGCAGTTGCAGTTAGGGCGCATTTACGAAAGACAAGGAAATATTGACAGCGCAATAGGGGCTTACGGTGCGGCAGTCCAAGACCTAGAGTTTGTCCGCAAAGATTTACTGTATATCAACCCAAATGTTGAGTTTTCCTTCCGAGAAGGTGTGGCAACCATCTATCAAGACTACCTGAACTTACTCCTGAGTGATAAAGCGAGTGCGAATTCAAAGAATCTTGAAACAGCTCTGCAAGTCACTGGAACCTTGCAGCTGGCACAAATAGAGAATTATTTACAGTGCGATTTGCCAAATCTCGTTTCCATTGACAAGGCAGAGAAGCCACCGGCAGCCATTATTTATCCTGTCCTTTTGTCAGACCGGCTAGAAGTTCTTGTCAAGCTGCCCCAGTCAGGAAAATTGCACCGCTACACTGCGCCGGTCTCTCAAAAAGAGTTTGAAGAGACTGTCGATCAGCTGCAGGGTAGGCTGCCAAACAAGGAGAACAAGCTTAAAGAATTAATTTGGCCTCCCGCCCAAAAGCTATATAACTGGCTAATCCGGAGTGCGGAGCGCGACTTGCCAGAAAGCGGGACATTGGTATTTGTGCTGGACCCTGCCTTGCAGGGAATTCCGATGGCTGTGCTCCACGACGGCCAACAATATCTGGTGGAGAAATATAGCATTGCGGTCAGTCCGGGATCGCAACTGCCAGATCCCAAACCGCTGCCACCGGCACAGTTGAATGTCCTGCTTGCCGGTGTGAGCGAACAAGAGGGCTTTCCCCCTGACTTAGACCCTTTGCGTTATGTCAGGGATGAATTCTATGATATCAGAACTATCGTTCCGAGTCAAGAGCTTCTGAATCAGAAGTTTACTAAAGACGCATTACAGGAGATAATCAACGCCACACCTTTTCCCGTTGTTCACTTGGCCACTCACGGTCAGTTCACCTCTGACCCTGAAACCACAGTTATTTACGCTTGGCAGGACGCGATAAAAGTGCGAGAAATAGATAGATTGCTCCGCAGCCGGTCGCAAACTAGCCGCAAACCGATTGAGTTGCTGGTTCTCAGTGCGTGCGAAACCGCCAAGGGAGACAAGCAGGCTGCTTTGGGGATTGCTGGAGTTGCCTTAAAAGCCTATACGCGCAGTACAGTGGCGAGTTTGTGGAAGGTGAGCGATGGCTCCACCCCTGAATTCATGGGTGAGTTTTACCTCCAGTTAAAGCAAGGCGCGAGTAAGGCTGAAGCTCTCCAAAAAGCGCAAATGAAATTCGTGCGTGACGAGACTTACGGACATCCTTATTACTGGGCGGCTTTCATTCTGGCAGGAAACTGGCTGTGAGGGAGCATTGGGACGGACAGGCAAGATGCCTGTCCTACATGACCTCAAAAACATTGGCGTAGGGCAGGCGTCTCGCCTGCCCTCAAACACATTGGCAACCCGTAGGGCCATTGGGTGCTGTACCTGGGAACGAGGGAATATCACCGGCTTAAATTTCTCAGCATTTCCTCTACATTTTCCTGGCGCGGTTTGTCCCCAAAAGCCTCATACCCAGCCTTGGCTTTCTGATACCAGGCAATTGCCTCATCCCGATTTCCGCTCCGCTCATACACCTGTCCCAAAAACTGTGCGGCGTGAGGAGCATCTGGCTTCTTTAACCTTTCATAAATCGCGTATGCAGCTTGCAGCGAACTAATAGCTCGCTCCCAATTCTTGAGCTCCACACTCGCCCACCCCAGCCCAACTTGCGCTTCCGCTTGCGCCTCGGGATCGCTGGTCGCCAGAGTCAGGGCTTGCTGGTAAGTATCCTCAGCTAAAATCGGCAGTTTTACGTTTAAATATAAGTCTCCAAGCATCAGGTGCACCGGCACAGACCGGCTGCCATTTTTGACCGCACCGGCAAGCGTCTCAATTGCCTCGGTGAACAGATCGTTTTCCCTGTAAACTTCAGCTAATTTTAGGGCTTTCTCCTCAGCAGACAGCTTGGCATTAGCCGCAATTTCCCCTGCCTCAGCTCGCACCTGCTGAGCTTTTGCTTCAGCGAGCAGCCGGAATCTCACGCTCCCCGATTTTCTGTTATCACTCTCGACAATCAGTTCATAATCCTTGTCTGGCTCAAGGGTAAGTTCGCCGGCAGGGAAGGGGATTTCAGTACGGTTTTCTACGATTTGCTCCCAAAGTTGCTGCTTTGAACGCTCCACCCGCACGCTGTAACTTTTGGCATCTGGGACAGCAGACCAAGACAGCTTTAGTTCGCTAACCTTGAGGATCGCTCCCCCGCACGGACTGGTGATATTGATGCCGGTGGACCCACTGCGACCGACTTCGCGACAAGGCCCTTTTTCGGGGCAGACTATCTTCGCTAGCAGTAAAGGGCGTTGCGCAGTAGAAGCATGATTCAAACTTTTCCCACTTATGGAAAACCCTCTCAAACTCCCCCTCCCCGCACGCGGGGAGGGGGTTGGGGGGTGGGGTTCATCCTGCAATTGTGCGGGCGCAACGAGCTGGGTGACTGCGCTCGCCCCCTGATGGGCACCCCCCCCACTCACACCAATGAGCGGCAGGGTTAAAACTAAAATTAGACCTGTGTGTTTCATCGTTTTTTTACTTGAGCGTTTAAATATCGGCGGGCGTCAAGTTGCCAAATTTCCACTTCGGGCAGATTTTCCGAGTTAGAGTCGCGGCACTTTTTCCAGGATGCCGGTGCCAGCATTTTATCATTGTCTTGCAGTACCTTAGCCAGCAAGCAGTGGGGGGCTGCCCTATTCTCCTTGTCCAGGCGGATCGCCTCTCGCAGGTATTTCTCCGCCAAGCGGCAGTCACCTTGCTGCAAGAGCGCCCAACCGAGATTTTTGTAGAGCGTCGCTCTCAATCTGGGGTTTTCAGTCCGATCTAAGACTTTCAATATCGAGTCAATTGCCAAGGAATAGTTAAACTTACGCCAGATTTGCAACCGGGCGAAATTATTAGTCGCATCGTCCCCAATATCCCCCTTCTCCTGCATGGCAATTTGATATTCCTTGAGGGCGGCATCAAATTCTCTGCGATCCTCATGCAGGACTCCCAGGTTGTAGTGAATGGTGGCGCGAGTTACCTCATCTGGCTCCAATTTGAGTGCCTGCTGGTACTGGGCAAGGGCGCACTCAAATTCTTTCTGCAGTTTGCAAACTAATCCCAAATCACTGCGAGATACTGCATCCTTCGGATTGATAGACACCGCCTGTTCAAACTTTTTGCGAGCCCTGTTAAAATCCCCATCCATAAGATTTTTTCGCCCCTGCGCAGCGATAGCCTCAGCCTGCAATGGCAGTGACACCCAATAAGAAACAGCACTGGCGATTCCCATGCTGAGAAACCCGACAGCGAATAATTTGAACTCGCGAGAGTTCAGGAAGCGCTGGGCGCTTTTTATCAGCAGTCTTTTTGGTGTCAAGTACCGTAAAATAGCTGCTGTAGTTTGGGGCCTATCAGCCGGCAAGATAGCCATCAGATCGTCAATAAAATCTGCCAGCGGCTTTGAAATATGCCGCGCTTTGTCTTGCCAAATCAACTTGCCGGTATCAGGATTTCTGGGAAAATCGCTGGGGTGTTTGCCGGTGAGCAAATGGACAAAGGTGCGCCCCAGGGCGTAGAAGTCAGATTGGGGGAGTGCTCTGCCATCGACTTGCTCCTGTGGCGTGTAGCCCCCTGATATAATTGCTGTAATATCCAGTCCGCCCTTGAGTTTGGCCAGGTAAGTGTGTGTCATTTCCCTGACGCTGCCAAAATCAATCAAGACCAGCTGTCCGTCGGGTTTCAGTATAATGTTAAAGGGTTTAATATCTCGATGAAAAAAACCGCTTTTATGCACCTGCTCTAGAATCTCTATCAATTGCCTCAGCCAATTTAGGGCCAGAGATTGAGAGGGTATAGGGCCTTCTTTGCCTAACCACTGCTCCAAGTTCTGCCCCTCAATTTTCTCCATCACCAAGCAGTGCAGTTCCCGGGTGCTGTTGCTGGGGGTAAACGTGAAGTATCCGTCCAGGTCTACTTTGGGAATGCCCGGATGAGCCAGCAACTCCAAGGTTAAGGCTTCTCGCTCAAACCCCTCGACCAGTTGGGGGCTGCTGTCTTTCAATACCTTTATTACTCTCCGGGTTCCCCCATCATCCACTTCAAAAATATCGGTATAGGTTCGCGGATCTAGCGGACGCAGCGGTTCGAGCAGCCGGTATCGCTCATGGATGAGCAGTGAAGTGCCGCAGGTTTGACAGCACTCCAGATTTTCAGGGTTTTGACGCTGTTTGCAGTCAGGGTTAATGCAGTAAATCACATAAGTCTCGGCTGGGAATTAAGCTGTTATGCGGGGGGATGAAACGGCGGGGGCCTAAAATGGGCCAGAAACCCGGTTTCTTTAAGGGGGGCCAGAAACCCGGTTTCTTTAAGAAACCGGGTTTCTTGATTGGAGATATCAATTCTTATTTGGCAAGGCATATTTGAGCAGGTATTTCCTCACCACCGGCTGGAGTGCGAAAAGGGTTTGACCTGTCTCTTGATTGTGGGCTTTCTCAATCAGCGAGCGCCAGCCCCCCAAAGAGTCCAGCACTTCTATTAAGTCTGAGGCGGCTACCGCCGGCAGATTGGCTCGCAATTTCTGAAAAGAGATGGGTTTGTCTTCCCCGGCTAGAAAGCGCAGGACTTCTTTTTCTAGATTGGACAAGCGCTGAACTTGAGCGTCTAGAAGTTCGCGATAATCCGGGCTGAGCACCAGAGTTCCCAATTTAACAAACTCACCCACATCTTTATTAAAAACTTCTTCGATCGTGGCAGCCACAAGCTTTAAGGCGAGGGGATTGCCCCGATAGTTGCGAATCAGCTCTGACCACTGCCGCTCTCCAGTCAACCCTTTTGCCAGCAAGATAGCCTTTGCTTCCTCTGGCTTCAGCCCGTCTAGTAGCAGTGACCGAATCAGGCCGGCTGGACTTTGCAGCTGGGCAATTTCTCTGAGTTTTTCTTGGGAGATCAGTAGCAAGCAGCTTTGATGGTGTTCTTGTCCGAGCCGTCTGAAGATGGCTCCGTACTCTTCATATCCCTCCTTATACCGGCCAAACCGGTCGCCGCTGCGCAGGATCGCCTCCACACTATCGAGCACCAGCAAACACCGGCGCTCCCGAAACTCGGAAATTAGCAGTGAGATTCCTTCACTCACGCTTTCCGGCCAAGGGGCTTTCTCCGTGCCGGCCAGGAATTGCAGCAGGTCAGCGAGAAGCTCTTGAGGGCGTGCGGCGCTCTCCAGGGAGCCCCAGAGGACACACTCGAAATCGTCATCAATGCTGTGGGCCAACTGGACGGCCAGAGCTGTTTTGCCAACCCCCGGCAGACCCTGCAGCCCCACTAAGCGACAGCCATCTCTGACGATCCACTGCTCCAGGGTGGCCAGTTCTGCGGCGCGTCCGTAAAAAACTGTCACATCCGGCACTTCGCTCCAGTCTTGGCGCGGCAGGGTGTCCGAGCTGCCGGCACCGGCCAGAGCTGCGGAGGCACCGGCACCTTTCTGTGCGGACGCCGAATGTCGCGTCTGTGCATCTTGCTGGTAGCGCGTCACTAGCAGCTGGTGCAGTTGGCTCAGCTTCACCGGCCCCTTTCCAGGGATTTGAAATTTGTGGTAAATCTCGCTCAATCGCTTGCGGACGGCATCCGCACTGATGCCGAGCTGGCTGGCAATGGCCTCTGTCTGCTGGCCCTCCATAGCCAGGAACAGAGCCTCCAGTTCGGTATTGGTCACGCCGCGTTCAGTCGCGACATCTTTAAGGAATTCTCGGGGAATCACAGTTAGGCGCTCATTCTTATGCTATCTCTTCCGACTATTCTATCTCATATCGAGCGAGTCGGGCGGGCCCCTGTCACCAGAGTGAGGTTGAAACTGGCCCCAACGCCGCAAAACCGGCCCCTACCCTCTCACGGATTTGCCCGCAGTCTCCTGACGGGGGCCCCGGTAGGGGCGGCCCCCGTGGCGCGGCGCTGTCCCGCTGGCCCTCTCTCGCAGTCTTGTGAGGGACAGAAAAAAAATTTTTTCGCGCACCCCTTGACAGCGCCGCTCACCCTGAATAAGATAGTCACATGCGAATAGCTCACGAGAGTGATACGCCCGGAGGGAGCCCGGCACCCAACCCCTCTACCCGCTTGCGGGGAGGGGGGGCGAGAAAAGAGAGGGGTTCATCCCTGTGGGACGCTCTCAATCCCGTACCGTGTGCAGCTCCAGCCATTAGCCCGCCGGCTGTGGCCACTAGCCCCCACTTGTAAGCTCAAAGCGAAAGGGTGTATATGTCTGATATCAATCTTGGCCTTTTGAGTGCCAGCCAAACGCATGCAGGTTTCGTTGGTACTGGCGATCTAGACGATCTCTATCAATTCAGCCTCAGCACTCCCGGCAGTTTTAGCCTCACCCTCGACGGCACAATTGCTGAGACTGAGGTGCAGTTGCTAGACAGCACCGGCAAGCTGTTCTACAGTGGAAAAGCGCTGGGAATGTTTCCTGAAGCGATTAGCTTTGACAGCCTAGCGGCGGGGGACTATCAGATCCAGGTTGTCTCAACTGGCGGCGATACGGACTACACTCTGAGTCTGACGGTGGGCGATGCGGGTAAAACCGGCGATACTTTAGGGCCGGTTGACCCGCTGACCGGTATGATTTCCGATGAGCTGAACTCACCGGCTCTGGAAATACCGGCACCTGTGGTAGAACTTGCCAATTCACCTATTCCAGAAACCGCTAATCAACCGGCTCCTACTCCCGATGCGCTGAGTGGCGATTCTCAGCCGGTTTCTCCAGATGAAGGCACTGACAGCAAGAGCAACGTGAGGGCTGCCGGTTTTGAGCCGGTGGAACTCTCCTCACCGGCATCCCAAAACGAACTTGCCAATTCGGCTATTCCAGAAACGGCTAAGGAACCGGCTCCTACTCCCGACAACCAAAGCGGAAATTCTCAGTCAATTTCCCCAAATAGCGGCGACAGTAGCACCCCAAGCCAGAGTGCTTTAACCGCCGAAACCCAGACAGCTGCACCCTCAACCCAACTGACGAGTTCTCCCGCCGCTGCGCAACCGCCGGCATTCGTAAACCCGTTTGATTCTGGCACTTTCACCGTTGGCGAGACAGGAGAGGTTGGCATTGATTACCTGTTTGACGGCGGCTTTTATCAGGGCCAACTAGCTGTTTTCAGCCTCACCGGCATGGAAGGGTATGAACCCGGTTCTCAGGAGTTTATTAAAGAAGTCGCCCGTCGCGCCTTAAGCAATTCGGAGCAGGGCCATGTGGCGATTTCTGACCCCACCGAGGGGGCGCGTTTCAGTGGAGTTTTGGGGGATGCTAACTGGAACTTTGGGGAATATTCCGGCGTGAAGACGTTTGCCATGACGCCGGGGGATGTATTTGGCGTCATGCTGGTTCCCAATGCAACGGTGCAGCAGGTGTTTGACAATCCGGCGATTGGCGGGGCGAAGCGTCCGCTGTTCTCGATGGCCACTGCCAACCCTGGGGATGGGTTCAATGTAGGGCAAATTGCCGATATTAACGGCACCGGCACGGCATTTGTCCTGGAAGATATGCGGGTTGATAAGTGGACAGACCGCGATTATAATGATATAATTTTCCAGGTGCGGGGGGCAATCGGGACAGCAGAATTGCTGGATACAGTGATTAATCCGGCTAAGGATTGGCGCGGGACGGATATCGGTCAGGCGCTGCTGGCTTATATTAAACCTTATGATGAAATATTGACAAGCGCAGATGATGGGGCAGGGATTGCCGGTGAGCAGGGTGCTGATTTAGAAATTCCCTCTGAAGGAGTTGACAATGCTCCTCTTGCTGACTTGGAAACTCCTGTAGAAGTTGGGCAGTCACAGCCGATTGCTGAGTTAGAGACTCCTGTTGAATCCGCGCTGCCGGCTGATCCAGTAGCGCCGGTGAGGGATATGAGTGAGCCGGCAGCTGTGGTGCCGGTGGACATTCCCGCAACTCCAGTTGAACCGGCATCTGTCGCACCACCGGCAGACATTCCCGCCATTGTGGATCAACCGGCATCTGTCGCACCACCGGCAGACATTCCCGCAACCCCAGATTCTCCTGTGGTTGAGGTGCCGGTGGGGATTCCGCCAACTCCAGCTGAACCGGCAGTTGTCGCAGTTGACACTACTGTTTCCCCAGATTCTCCTGTGGTTGTGGTGCCGGTGGACATTCCGCCAACTCCAGTTGAACCGGCAGTTGTCGCAGTTGACACTACTGTTTCCTCGGATTCTCCTGTGGTTGTGGTGCCGGTGGACATTCCGCCAACTCCAGTTGAACCGGCAACGGGAACAACTTCCACTACCACTTCCCCAGATTCTCCTGTGGTTGTGGTGCCGGTGGACATTCCGCCAACTCCAGTTGAACCGGCAGTTGTCGCAGTTGACACTACGGTTTCCCCAGATTCTCCTGTGGTTGTGGTGCCGGTGGATATTCCGGCAACTCCAGTTGAACCGGCATCTGTCGCCGTTGACACTACTGTTTCCCCAGATTCTCCTGTGGTTGTGGTGCCGGTGGACATTCCGCCAACTCCAGTTGAACCGGCAGTTGTCGCAGTTGACACTACTGTTTCCTCGGATTCTCCTGTGGTTGTGGTGCCGGTGGACATTCCGCCAACTCCAGTTGAACCGGCAACGGGAACAACTTCCACTACCACTTCCCCAGATTCTCCTGTGGTTGTGGTGCCGGTGGACATTCCGCCAACTCCAGTTGAACCGGCAGTTGTCGCAGTTGACACTACGGTTTCCCCAGATTCTCCTGTGGTTGTGGTGCCGGTGGATATTCCGGCAACTCCAGTTGAACCGGCATCTGTCGCAGTTGACACTACTGTTTCCCCAGATTCTCCTGTGGTTGTGGTGCCGGTGGACATTCCGCCAACTCCAGTTGAACCGGCAACGGGAACAACTTCCACTACCACTTCCCCAGATTCTCCTGTGGTTGTGGTGCCGGTGGACATTCCGGCAACTCCAGTTGAACCCTTCCCTGTCGCAGTTGACACTACCGCTTCCGAGGATTCTCCTGCTGTTGTCGTGCCGGTGGACATTCCGGCAACTGTTGTTGAACCGGCAGTTGTCGCAGTTGACACTACTGTTTCCCCAGATTCTCCTGTGGTTGTGGTGCCGGTGGACATTCCGGCAACTGTTGTTGAACCGGCAGTTGTCGCAGTTGACACTACTGTTTCCCCAGATTCTCCTGTGGTTGTGGTGCCGGTGGACATTCCGCCAACTCCAGTTGAACCGGCAGTTGTCGCAGTTGACACTACGGTTTCCCCAGATTCTCCTGTGGTTGTGGTGCCGGTGGACATTCCGGCAACTGTTGTTGAACCGGCAGTTGTCGCAGTTGACACTACTGTTTCCCCAGATTCTCCTGTGGTTGTGGTGCCGGTGGACATTCCGCCAACTCCAGTTGAACCGGCAGTTGTCGCAGTTGACACTACGGTTTCCCCAGATTCTCCTGTGGTTGTGGTGCCGGTGGATATTCCGGCAACTCCAGTTGAACCGGCATCTGTCGCAGTTGACACTACGGTTTCCCCAGATTCTCCTGTGGTTGTGGTGCCGGTGGACATTCCGCCAACTCCAGTTGAACCGGCATCTGTCGCAGTTGACACTACGGTTTCCCCAGATTCTCCTGTGGTTGTGGTGCCGGTGGACATTCCGCCAACTCCAGTTGAACCGGCAGTTGTCGCAGTTGACACTACGGTTTCCCCAGATTCTCCTGTGGTTGTGGTGCCGGTGGAGATTCCCGCAATTCCAGTTGAACCGGCAGTTGTCGCAGTTGACACTACGGTTTCCCCAGATTCTCCTGTGGTTGAGGTGCCGGTGGAGATTCCGGCAACTCCAGTTGAACCGGCAGTTGTCGCAGTTGACACTACTGTTTCCTCGGATTCCCCGCCAGCTGTCGTGCCGGTGGAGATTCCGGCAACTCCAGTTGAACCGGCAGTTGTCGCAGTTGACACTACTGTTTCCTCGGATTCCCCGCCAGCTGTGGTGCCGGTGGAGATTCCGCCAACTCCAGTTGAACCGGCAGCGGGAACAGTTGACACCACGGTTTCCCCAGATTCCCCTGTGGTTGAGGTGCCGGTGGAGATTCCGGCAACTCCAGTTGAACCGGCAGTTGTCGCAGTTGACACTACTGTTTCCTCGGATTCCCCGCCAGCTGTCGTGCCGGTGGAGATTCCGGCAACTCCAGTTGAACCGGCAGTTGTCGCAGTTGACACTACTGTTTCCTCGGATTCCCCGCCAGCTGTCGTGCCGGTGGACATTCCGCCAACTCCAGTGGAACCGGCAGTTGTCGCAGTTGACACTGCGGTTTCCTCGGATTCCCCGCCAGCTGTCGTGCCGGTGGAGATTCCGGCAACTCCAGTTGAACCGGCAGTTGTCGCAGCTGACACTACTGTTTCCTCGGATTCCCCGCCAGCTGTCGTGCCGGTGGAGATTCCGGCAACTCCAGTTGAACCGGCAGTTGTCGCAGTTGACACTACTGTTTCCTCGGATTCCCCGCCAGCTGTGGTGCCGGTGGAGATTCCGCCAACTCCAGTTGAACCGGCAGCGGGAACAGTTGACACCACGGTTTCCCCAGATTCCCCTGTGGTTGAGGTGCCGGTGAACGTGAACACTACCGCAACTCCGGATGAATCGGCATCTGTCGCACCACCGGCAGAGATTCCCGCCATTGTGGATCAACCGGCATCTGTCGCACCACCGGCAGAGATTCCCGCCATTGTGGATCAACCGGCAATTGTCACAGCAGTTGACACTCCCGCTTCCCCGGCACAACCGGCAACTGTCGCCGCTACTTCCACTACCACTTCCCCAACTGAACCGGCAACTGTCGCCGCTACTTCCACTAACGCTTCCCCGGCACAACCGGCAACTGTCGCCGCTACTTCCACTACCGCTTCCCCAGACAGCAGCGTGGTGGGTTCCGCGCCAGAAAACTCGGCTTCTGCACAGTCCTCTCAAGGCGGAACCCACCCTACAGCACCTACTGCCACTAACGCTGCCGTTGCACAACCGGCAACGGCTACCACTTCCCCGACACAACCGGCAACTGTCGCCGCTACTTCCACTACCGCTTCCCCGACACAACCGGCAACTGTCGCCGCTACTTCCACTAATGCTTCCCCGGCACAACCGGCAACTGTCGCCGCTACTTCCACTACCGCTTCCTCGACACAACCGGCAATTGTCGCCGCTACTTCCACTACCGCTTCCCCGGCACAACCGGCAATTGGAACACCGGCTGTTGCTAAACCCACTCCAACGCCGATGCGGTTCGAGTTTCCTGTGGCCAATCAGCCCTTAGTTGGCGTTATCAGCACAGGTTTCACTGCCAACAATCCTGACCTTAACTATTCGCGAATTGCCTTGGGACAGGACCGGGTTGCCGGTGATGCCAATCCTTTGATGCTGCCGGCTGAAGGCAGCGCACCCGGCACCCATGTTTTAGGGATTATTGGCGCAACTCAGGGCAATAACAAAGGCATTGATGGCATTAACGATAATGCGCCGCTGTGGGCGGGTCGCGCTCCCGCGACTTCCGACAAATGGGCGGAATCTCTGAAAGAGTTTGTCGATGCGGCCAAGCAATCTGGCCAACCCAATGCGATTGTTAATATCAACTTGAACCTGACTGAAACCACTCCCCAGGGTCAAGTTGTGCCGCGCTCTCAGCTGACGGCGGCGGAAAAAGAGGCTCTCGCTTACGCGCAGCAGAATAAAGTTCTGGTGGTGGTTGCTGCCGGCAACGATCCTCAACAAATCTCAGCCCTCGGGAATGCTGGCTTGGACTTTGACAATATCATCACTGTCGGTTCAGGCAACCGCACTGGCAAAACCGATTATTCCGGTACGGGTGAGGCATTAGATATTGTAGCAGAAGGCGGCACTCGCTCGAATCCCGTGCTGTCTACGGTGGGGACAAGTACCGGCAATATGGCGGGAACGTCGGTTGCAGCAGCTCAAGTTACGGGTGCGGTTTCTCAGGTGTGGGCGGCAAATCCGCAACTGAATTATCGTCAAGTTGTGGATATTGTTAAGAACACTGCTACTGACCTGGGTCAGCCGAATTGGGACGCTCAAACGGGTGCCGGTTTGCTGAATATGCCGGCGGCGGTTCAGTTAGCCAAGGTAACGACGCCGGAACCTTATGTTCCCAATACCCAGATGCCGGTGGACTCTCCCAGTGGCGTGTTTGCCGTCGGGGAAACTGGCAAAGTCGCCATTGATTTGCTATATAATAACAGCCAGACTCAGGGCGAATTGGCGATTTTTAGCCTGGAGGGAATGGAGCAACTCCAACCTGGATCTCCGGCGTTTGTCCAGGAAGCGGCGCGACGGGCGCTCAGCGGTTCTGAATTGGGTCATGTGGTCATTTCTGGACAGCTGGAAGGTGGCCGGTTTAGTGGCGATTTGGGTCAAGAAAAGGCTGGCGCAGGAGAATATCAGGGTGTCAAGACATTTGATATGCGCCCAGGGGATAAGTTTGCGGTGATGCTCGTTCCTAATAGTAGCGTGCGGGATGTGGCACCGGCATCCTCACCGGCATCCTCACCGGCATCCCCAACCGTGCCGGTGTCCCCGATATTTTCCATTCCCCAGGCGAATCCTAATGCCAAGGAACAGATTGCCGATTTGGTGGGCAGCGGTCAAACTTTTGGCATGCAAAACGCCACCGGCAGTCGCGCCGGCGGGGAGTTCAATGATATCATTTTCCGCGTGGATGGCGCAACCGGCAAAGCGCCGGCGATTCCCACAAATGTCATTGGCGGCAATAGCTGGCGCGAAACCGAAGTTTGGCACCAAATCACTGATCGCGCCCTCTCGGACGATCGAACTCCTGCAGTCGCGCCGGTGGCAAATTTCGCCCTGACTCCAGAGCAACCCTCCCGCACGATTGACCTCTCTCAAGTCTTTTCAGATCCAGAAAAAGGCGAATTGCGCTATGAAATTGTCGCCGGCAACAGTGAGTCGCTGTCGGTGAGTTTGCAGGACAATCGCCTCAACCTCACATCTTTACCATCCGCCGGCTTGACAGAAGTCGCAATCCGCGCTACTGATGCCGCCGGCAATTCTGTCACTCACACCTTTTCTGTTACTTCCAGCAATCTCAACCAGCAAGCGGTTGCTACTGTAAATAGTGCTCTTGCCGGTTTGCAGGCGGCGCTCAATCAAGACCCAGAGGATTTCATCGCTGGACTGGAAAGTCCCGAAGGGGAAGAAGCTCTAGCTCAACTTGCCGGCACGCTGGAAGAAAATCCCGATCTGATTCAATTGTTAGCCCGCCCCGAATCCCTTTCCCAAATGGGGCTGAGCGACACCGGCATTGCTACCTTGCAGCAACTGCTGCAAAGTCCAGACTTGGCGGAAGAAATGGGCTTGCCGGTGACTTTAGGGGAAGCTTTGAGCCAGCCCGACTCCACTTTCTTGGATGGCTTCCTGCTGAATGCTGATGAAGCGGCGGACTTGCTACCGGCAGATGCCCAGCAGCCGGCAATTGGCTTCCTCGATTTCAGTGGCGGACACGGGGAAAATGTAGCACAAATTTTTGCATCTGTCAACCCTCTGGCGAGTTACGATACATTACAAGTTGCCGGGGGGAATTGGGCGCAGCAGCTGGTGCGGTTTGTGGATAAAGTGCGGGCTGCCGGTGAGAGCCACGCTATTGCTAATCTCAGCTTTGATTTGTCCCAGCTGGATGATATTGGGGACACTACGCGCTATGAACTGACGCCGGCAGAACAGCAAGCCATTCAGTACGCCCGCGATAATAATGTGTTGCTGGTTGTTGCCGCCGGCAACACGGGAGACAAGATGTCCGCCTTGGGGGCTGCGGCGCAGAAATTTGACAATATTATCACCGTTGGTGCCGTCAATCAATCCGAACAGCGAGCCGATTATTCTGGGTATGGAGATGGGCTGTCCATTATGGCTGCCGGTGGCGCGTGGCAAGATGAGCCAAATGCCTTTGTGGGTACGTCCAAGGCGACACCTTATGTGACAGCAGCCGCGTCCTTAGTTTGGGCGGCAAATCCGGGACTGAGCTACCAGCAAGTCAAGCAATTGCTGCTAGACACAGCAGCGGATTTGAACACCCCAGGGTGGGACCCCCAAACCGGCGCTGGGTTGCTCGATGTTAAGGAAGCGATTCGCCGCGCCTTTTTGGTGGAACCAGACACTTCCCCCGAATCCCCTCTTCCCTTCACTCCTTCTGCGTTCAGTGGGGAAGGGCGCGTGAGGGTTTTAGCGCGACCGGCATCTGAGGCGACTGAGGCGGCGATTGCTCAATTGCAAAATACCCAGCAGGATCTTTTCGATCAGTGGCAAGTTTTAGCAGATTTGGGCAATCCAGATTTGACACTCGCCGAGTTGCAGTCGGAAGTTGGGCAGAAAATTGCCGGTGCTTTCGATAAATACCAGCAAGTCAGCACCGACGCCGCGATTGCTACGGCGCAAGCGCAGCAGTGGGCGGAGGCATTAGCCCTGGCTACAAGTCACTATCAAATTGAACAGGCGCGACTGCAAGAACTTCAGGCGCGGCAAAAACAACTTGAGGAAGAATTGGCTGGATTGGGGCAGCAGAAAACGGCTCTGGAGGCAGAAACTCAGCAGCTGCTGGATGGGATTAAGCAGCAAATCGCTCAAGCTGAGTCGGATTTGGCCAAGGCAACAGCGAAATTGAGCAATCCTTTTGCGGATGTCGATGACAATCTGCAAACAAATTCGACACCTTCGCGGAACGCAGCTGCCCAACAGCAGCAACTCGCGCAAACTTTCCAGCAACAGGCGTGGGGTTTTGCGGCGCAGCAACAAAACTACGCTGCAGTTGCTGCCGGTATTAACCCCAATACCTGGCAAGTGGTTGGATATCAGAAAAGTTTCAGCGGGCGGCAAAAAGAAATCTGGGGTTGGGGGACAAATCCGAACCTGGTGAAGCAGAAAAATCAGCTGAACTGGCAAGCTGGGATTGCCGCACAAAACCAGCAAGGTTTAACACAGCTGGCGCAACAAGCGCAACAGCAGGCTGCGACTCTGAATCAGTACGCTCAATTCCTGGATGACAGGAAGAACAGTCTGGATTTGGGACAAGCCAATGCTGGGGATGCGCAGAGAATCCTGGCATTTTTAGAGCAACAGGCTGCTCAGCAGGGAAATATCGCTCAGCAATATTCGCAGCAGGCGGCTGTCGCTGAGCAGCGCCGCCAGTCCAATCAGGATACTGCCAACTGGCACAATTCCCAAATTAATCGCTGGCAAGTTGTCGGAAGTCAGCGGAAAGGTTCGGGCAAGCGGGAGGATGTCTACGGCTCGGTGCACTATCCCGAACACATTGCCCCGCGCAACCAAGCGCAACAGGCGGCTAATCAGGCAGCTTACGAGAGAACAGTTTACGATCAGCTGGCGGGTGCGGCTCAGCAACAGGCGATTGCTCTCTGGCAGCAAGTTGAAAAATTGCGAGTTCGTCTGAGAGATTGGCCGGTTCTGAAGCAAGGGATTGACTATGAAATTGCGGCGGATGCGCTGCGTCTGCAAGCGGAAAAGGATTTGCTGGCCATGCACGAGCCGGTGCAGGAGCAGAAATTAGAAACGCTGAATCTGCAAATTTCGCAGGCGCAATCTGAACTGGAGACGCTTTCTGCGGAAAAGCTGCCGGCGCAAGAGCAATTAGCCGGTGCGGCGGAACAGCGTTTGCAAGAAACTCAGGCTGAGGTGCGAGCGATTCAGGAAGAACGGGCGGCGAAAGCCGGTGATTTGCAAAATTTCCTGGAAACGGCTGGTTTCCTGTTGCCCTATCGCGAGCGACTGGCTGTTGTCCAGAAAAATATTGAGCAGCTGGAAGATGAGCGGTTGCAGGTGCAGTTTACGATGCAGGAGATTGTCTCGCAACTGGCAAAAACGCCGAGCGATACATTGCGCCAGCAATTGAATCAGTGGAGCGGCTATCTGGACACTCTGGAGCAAGAGTTGGCGTGGGCCAATTTGCAGAAGGATCAGCTGGCGCTCGCGGTGGCGGATTCTCCGGAACGGCTGGCTATTTCTGCTTTGATTGCTGAGTTGGAGAAAGCCAAGGTGGCGGGCGCAGGCGGGACGCCGGTGCTACAAGAGGCGCAGCATTATATCAATTTCTTGCGCGGTATTGAGGGGAGTGGGGCGAATTTCCTGGAAGGGTTTGACAATTTGACCGAACGCCTTGCTGCGGCGAATACTGAGCAAGCTCAAACTGAGGCTGCTTTATACGCACTTAAGGATGAATATGTCAAGTTGGGTCTGAAAAAGGCTGACCTGGAAGATAATCAAATTCCGGCGAAAGAAAAGGCCATTGCGGATAAAGAGCGGGAAATCACCGGCACTCAAGGGGCAATTGCCCAAACTCAAACCACTCTGGCGGCGCTTCAGGAGGAGTTGCCATCTGTTGTAGAGATGCAATCCATCGCGTCTCAATCCTTGGCGCAGCGGGAGCAGGTGCTCGCGGCGACTCAATCCCAGCTTGCCGGTATCCAGAATCAGAGTGCCGGCACCCAATCCCAGATTCAGCAACAGCAAGCGGTGCTGCAAGGCTATCAGAATCAAATCGCCAACGCTAATGCAGCTGTAAACTGGTGGGAACAGCAACGGCAACAGCATCAAGCAAATGCGAATTGGTGGAATGGCCAGATTTCTACTTGGGGAATTACTGGTTATGACTGGAAGGGAAGACCTCAATATGGCTGGGTTTACAACCCGCAGGCGGAAGCCAACCGCAATGCTGAGCAAGCTGCAGCTAATAATGCAGCTTGGCAACGAGATGTAGCCAGCCAGCAAGCGCAACAGCTGAGTGCTAGCTTACAGCCTCAAATTGCGGCAACTCAGCAGCAAATCGCCACTTTACAGCAACAGCTGCAGTCTCTCACCCAGCAGCAGCAGGCATTGCAGAACCAGGTGAGTGCAGAAAGGCAAGATGTCGCGTCTGCGCGACAGCAGCTGCAAGCTCTTAACCAGCAAGTTAACAGCCTGCAATCCCAAATTCAGCAGCAGCAGCAGAATTTAGATGGGTTGAACGCTCAGCTGCAAACGCAGCAGCAGCAACGGGATACTTTGAACAGCGAATTGGCTAATCTGAAGGAACAGGTGCCGGTTCTGGATCAACAGCTGATTGACAAGTACCGGCAAATCGAACTCACGGACAAATACTTGTCGCAAGTCGAGGGTGAGATCAACCGGCTCGACAGTCGTTTGGATTTGCTCAACCGTGCCGGTATTCTGGAACAGCAGTATCAGGATAATTGGCAGCAATGGCAGAGCGCGGCGCAAGAGCAAGCGGCGGCAACACAAGCTTTATTGGCCACTCGTGAGGCCGGCGCACCGGCTCGCCAGCAACTGGAATCCCTGCAATCCCAGCTGAGTCAGGCACAGGCGAATCTGGATAAGGCCAACACCCTCCAGCAATCCATTGCTGACACCCAGCAAGCTCTCAGTTTCACCCAACTGCAGCTGGGAAATCAGCGTTTGCAGTTACAGCGCTTAATCGACCGCGATGGGCCTTTAGCAGCGGCGGAGCGGTATTATTTGAGCGAGGCTGAGCAGCACCGGCAAAAGATGTGGTACTGGAATGGCAGTTCCTACGTTTATAATGCCGGTGAAGCGGCGGCGTATCGCAGTTACTTGCAACAAGCTTCCTTTATCGCGGATCAGCGCAATCAATTGTGGCAGCAGCGCCGGCAGACTGAGAAGACAATCGGCGAACTGCAGCAGAAGGCTGCTCAGCAACAGGCGCAAATTGCCAGCCTGCAAGCCCAGTTAGGGGCATTGGGAAGTATTCCGCAATTGCAGGCGCAGGTTGCCGGCTTGCAAGCGAATATCAATACTGTGGCGAAAGCCTTAGAACCTTTACAGCAGCAGGAAAGCCGGCAAACTCAGGCCATGCAAGCCGCCACAGCCAAGGCGCAGAATTCTGCGACTGGGGCAGCCCAAACGGCTGAGCTGCAGGCGGAAGCGCTGCGACAGCTGATTGGCTTTGGCATGCTGGCGTCTGAGTCGGATGTGGATTTCTTCGCAACAGAAGTGGAGCCAAAAGTCAACAGCTATCTGGAAAAATTGCAGCAGCGCATTGACAGTCTTGCCCAGACGCGCTCCATCGCGTCGGCGCAACAGGCGAGTTGGGAGCAGCAACTCGCCAACACCACCGATCCAGTCAGCAAACAAGCGCTGACGAATCTGATTAATCAGTCGAAAGCGCAGGTGGACAGTCTGGAAGCGTTGAAGGATGTAGAGACAGAACATCTGGCGTCTCTGCAGGATTTGCTCAATCAAGCTCGCGCCTCCCTGACTCCTTTGCGCCAGAAGCAAGAATTGGAAATTCGCCAGAAGCTGGAGAGCAATGAAGGGCGTCTGCAAGCTTTGGAATCTCTGCTGAATTCGGAGAATGCTGCTGAAGCGGTGGAAAACACCGGCACAGTCTTGGCGCACGCCCAGCTAGCCGACCAAATCCGCCAAGATTTGACGGATAATGTCAGCAGCTGGACTGAGCAACTGCTGGAAGGGCACCAGATGACCAAGGATTTGGGCAGCCGGCAGCAAAATCTGTCTCAGTCGGTTGATCAGCTGATTGCCTACATTGAGGGGAATTTTGCTGACCCGCACGGGGACTATAACAGCAGTGAGGCGGATTTGCGGGATGGGATTACCACCCTGGGCGTTGTGGAAAATCGCGCCGATGACTTGGACACTGCTTTCACCTCTACTGAGGATGCCATTGAGCGGATTAAGTTGCGTCTGGCACAGGATGCCGCACTTTGGGAGGAAATTGCGCCGATTGCGATTCGTTATGGGGTTGAGTCGCAAGAATTGAAAGATTATCTCCAAACGCCGGGAGATGAGAAAACCCGCCGAGCTGCATTTTTAGCAAAATATCCTGATAATGGCACTGCCATTGGTTTGCTGCAAGCAGCAACTGCAGCAGGGCGCAACCCCGATTGGCAGATATCCCAACAGTTAAATACATCACAAGCTGACGTATTGCTGAATGCCGAAGCTGTAGAAGGGCGCAACCCTCTGCAAGCGCTATTCAACAAAGCCAACGCCGAACAGGCATCCCATGAAGCGCAAGGTCACGCAGCTTTAGCTCAAGCAGCTTGGTACGAGCAACGCGCAGCATATCACTGGGCTGTCAGTCGCAAAAATGGCCCCACTTGGACAGAATGGCGTCGGGTTTGTAAACGTCGGTTCTTGCGCCGGAAAAAGTGTTGGGATGAAGCAGTCACCCACGTTGACCATGACTGGATTATCTGGCAACAATACTCCCAAATATTCCCGCAACTGCGGGCGCAGGGATACGCCCATCTTGTCGAAGCGGATAAATGGCGCAAGGAAAAAGACCGGCTGGAACCGCTGAAGAATCAGTGGATTGAGGCGAATGATGCGGCGAATGAAGCCGCACCGGCTGTCCGAGAAGCCCGGAATTTCTTCGCCCAGCTGGAAGCAGCACGGGCGGACATTCCCCAAGCTCAGACGCAGTTGCAATCCTTGGAAACGCTTTTGCCAACCCTGAAGCAACAGTTGGAGCAAGCTGAGGCGGAAGCCCAGGCGCAAAATGCCAAGGTGCAGCAGGAGTGGGCGGACTATGACGCGGATGCGGAAGATTACCGGCAAGCGATTGAGGATGTCCTGCAGCGTCGCGGCGAGCTGAACCGGCAAGCCATCGAAACCCAGCAGCAGCTTGCTGAGACGGAACAATGGGTGGAGCGCCAGACTGTGGCGCTGGATGCGGAGGCGCGACAGGTGGCGTCTCTGCAACAGAACCTGCAACAGTACCGGGATGAACTCGCCGCTGAAATCCCCGCAGCAACCGGCGATGAACTTGCCGAATTGCAAGCCAAATTGGCCCAACTCGACCAATCCTTGCAGCTGGCGAGCAACAAAGCTGCGGTGCTGAGCGCCCAGCAGGCGGCGCTCACCCAGAAGCGCACCCTGCTGACGGCGCAAAATGAGGTGATTCTTGCGGAACAGCGGCTGTTGGACGCCTACATCAGCACCCCCGGCGACACCGGCAACCTGCAACAGCAGTTACAGGACGCTCGCGCCGCCCTGGCGGAAGCCCAGCGCCTCGCGGAGCAAGCGGAAGCGGCCAGCAAAGCGCTCACCGCACCGCTGCAGCAGTTGCAAGCGGACTTGCTGGCGCAGAATGACGAGCACCTCAAGCAAGCGAAGGAGCACCAGGCGATTCTGAAAGCGCTGCTGCAGGCGACGCAGCTGAATGCCAACTACACCCTGCAAGCAGCACAAAAGCAGCAAGAAGTCAATACCCTGGAGTTCAACATTTTGCAGCGATTGCAGACAGCTGCGGCTGCCGGCTATCAAGAGGCCAAGGCGCTGCTGGATGTGGCCCAGCACAACGACATGGCCACGGCGGCTGAGATTTACTACCGGGATTACAGCGACTTGGCGAGCGATAAGGGCAACAAATGCACTCCTGGTCTGGCTCGTCCGGAAGACCGGCCTTTGGCGGATCAGTATTACCGGCAAATGCTGGAACACCGGGAGTTGCAGCGCCGCGCTAAAGCGCAAGCGGATGCGTTCCGGCGGGTTAAGGAAACGGCGCAGGCGCAGATGGGGGTGTTGCAACAGCAACAGGAAATTGCCGCGCAGCAGTTGAGCGAGATTAATGCCAAGGTGGCGGAAACTCAGGCGCAACGGGAGGCGAAGGAGCAGGAGCTGGCCATTGCGCAGGCGCGGCTGGATGGGATTTCCCGGATTCGGGAGCAGACGGAGCAGACGTTTAACCAGCTGGTGGTGCTGGAACAGTTGAATCTGGCGCAGGCGCAGCTGGAGCAAGAGATTGCCCAGAACCGGCAAGCGGATATTGATGAGGCGGTGCGGAACCGGCAAGAGCGCGACCGGCTGGAGTTGGAGCGCCGGCGTTTGGAAACGCAAGCGCGGATTGAGCAGTTGCGACAGTTGCAAGTGGAGGACAATCTGCGCCAATCGTTGAATCAGGCGCGGGGACAGCTGGGACTGGAAACGCTGGAGGGGACTGAGGAGCCGGTGGAGTTGCAATCCCAGCTGGCGAGTCTGCTGGAGAATTTGAAAACTTTGGAATCGGAGCAACCGGACTTGCCGGCGGATGTCAAGGCGCTTTTGGCAGAGGCGCGGGGGGACATCTATCTAGCGCTGCAAGGGAAGGAAGCGTCGGCGATTCAGGAAAATCTGCTCAAGACGATGGGGGGTTTGATTGGCCAGATTGAGCAGTACAAGGGTGAGATTAGCCGCATTGATTTGGAAGAGCAGTGGGACAGCCAGTTGCTGCAAGAGGCTGAGCAAGATTTGCAAGGCGCTTCGCAACAATTTTTGAAAGAGTTGGAGCGTTCGGCGGCGCTGCAAGGCGAGCGAGATGTCATCGAGCCGCTGTATTTGGAAGCTTTGAATAAGGTGGCTTATGCGGAGCAGGCGGTGGACATCTCCGAGGATATGGCCAAGCAGGCCAAGGAGATGCTGGAGCAAATCATCAAGCAGCGGATTGCGGAGCGGAAGGCGCGGAAAAAATCTTTCTGGAATAAGATTTTGGGGATTGTCTCCAGTGTTCTGTCCCTCGTCGGTACGGTTCTGACTTTTATTCCAGGTGCTAATTTCATAGGTCTGGCTTTGGGTGCGATTGGTGGCGCGATCAGTGCTGTCCAAGCCGCTATCAATGGCGACTGGATGGGAGCCATCTTTAGTGCGGTAATGGCTGGGGCCAATTTTATCGGTGGCTCAATCGGCAATGCCCTCAAAGCCGGTCAGCAAATGATCATGGGCATGACCAAAGCCGTTGCCCAAAAAGTTTTCACCACCATAAAAGCTTTCCAGTCTTTGGCGTCAGGTGCTTTCAATGGCGTGCGGAATCTCTTGTCTGGTGACAAGATAATGGGTTTCTTGCAAATCGTGGGTGGACTTGCCGGTGCTGCTACCAGTGGTCTGCAAAACGCCATTCTCAACAGTCCTCTGGGTGAGTTTGGCTACAAGGTAGTGGACAGCCTGTCAAAAGCACCAACTTTAATTTATGGTGGGATTAAGGCCATTCAATCAGGAGATTGGGTTAGCGGGATTGGCAATATCATTAAAGGGATTGTCTCGCTGGCCAAAACTTGGACTAATGATTTTAATGATGGGAACGAGTCTCCTGGTGAGAAAATTGCTAACATTTTAGAAAATGTCAGCTCTGCCGGCATTGGTGTGAGCAAGTTCATCACTGGCGGTTTGGAGGGATTGCTCGAAGGGCTTGGCGATATCCTTGAGGGATTGGGCGATGATATCCAGAAGTGGGTTGATAAATTTGTTGCCGGTGGTAACTGCGACTGTCCATGTCCATGCCCGGGAGAGGATCTTGCTGAATCTGCTGGGGTACTTTTTGATGAGATGATCGCTCTATCTCCAGCTGAAATGGCTAGACGTCTGGAAGGTCTCGCCCCTGAATTAAGGCTTAAGGTGATGGATTTGCTCTCAAGTACCCTAACAACAGAAGAGCAAATAGCTGTTGTCAGCAAACTCCCAGAAAAGCAACAGGCTGAAGTCATTCCCAATCTGCCGCAAGAAACATTAGTAAAGTGGCGTGACAGATTTCTAGTCGAAGTTGAGAAAAAAGCGCTAGATATTGAAAGTCAGTTAACTTTAAGCACTAGCGCTCAAATAGTCATTGATGGCCAAGCACAAAGTTTCGGCTCAACTCTTCCAACTCAGAAAAAAGTATTTGAGGAAATTGTAAGCAAGTCATTTCAAGGTTTGGGAGGCGAAACCAAAGAAGCGCTGTTACAAATGGTTACTGACCCGAAACAGCTTGCTACTTTGCTAGTTAGCTCTGCCGAGGGTTATGTTTATGGTGGTTATCTTGCTGCGTTACACCTTAATCCTGCTACTGCAGGATTTGCATTGGGAACAGATGCAGTCCTAACTGGCATCCTTATTGCACAAGTTCTAAAACCTTTCTACGGAGCTTGGCAAGAATCAGGACAAATCATCTCTGAGGCTCAACTGACTGGTCAGATTGACCAACATGCAGTTGGCCTAGCTATTCAAGAATTAAGATATCAAAATGCCAACTTTCTGGCTCAGAATATTCCCTCTTTAGCTACGGGTATAGTTGGGAGGCTCAGTCGTTTGCCACAACCTCAGTCTAAGCCTCAATGGAGTTCTCAGGTTCCAATACCAGAACATCCTGATCTTCCTGGTGGCTTAACTAACCTTGGCTACGGAGCAACTATCCGTTATACTCCCAATATGGTTGGGCCTCTACCATTTACGGTTAGAAACTCCTTTAGAAGCGGAACCTATACTGCAAAAACTCTAGAGCAACCCTTAACTTTGTATCGAGTTATCCCAGAAGGCGGAAATCCAACGGGTTCTTACTGGACAAGAGTTAAACCACAGGGTAATCAGCAGACAATTATGGATTCAGCTCTCTTGCCAGAGTGGTACACTACCCCTCCAACAAAAGTATTTAAGATCGAAGTTCCTGCTGGCACAAGAATCTATGAAGGGGTGGTTGCGCCACAAACATCAGGAAAAGCACCTCACACTCTACCTGGGGGTGGTAATCAAGTTTACATCCCAGAGATTAATGCATCCTGGCTTAAGGAATCTTGGCTGATAGAATCTAATCCTTAGAAGGAGGCTAAGACTTGTAACAGTAAACACGGTACCCTCACAGTAGTTTTCGTAAACTACTCGGTCAGAGATCGCGCCTCCCAAGCTATCATCGCCCCCAAAATATCATCACAAACTCAGGGGTGATTATGTCTTCTCAAAACATCCTGCAACAAATCAAAAAACTCCCACTCCCTTTTACAAGCGAGTCTCGACCACCACCGGCACGCACGGTACGGATGGCCAGAATTTCAACGAAACCTTGGTCATCCCCAACCAACTCTCCGAACAGATAACTTGGTGGCGCAACCTGGGGATTATTCCTCACACCGGCTAATCCAACAAAGCCAAACTTTTCAACCTCAACAACTCAATCTGGAGACAAAACATGAAAAATAAATCTTCCTGGCTCACCGGCATAGGATTGCTAACCTCTCTTGGGTTCGGCTTTTTGCCGGCTGGAAAAGTTGTAGCACAGCAAGTGGCGTGCAATCAGTCAGTGTTTATTCCAGAAACCGGGTTTCTGCAATAGCCTTTGCATCTCTACCTAAATCTTTGCTCAGAAACCCGGTTTCTTTATCCCCGCGCGACTCCGATAAACCGGGGTTCTGCAATAGCCTTTGCATCTCTACCTAAATCTTTGCTCAGAAACCCGGTTTCTTTATCCCCGCGCCGGTGCCGGTGCCGAAGGCAGAAACCGGGTTTCTGGAATAACCTTTGCATCTCACCCGAAATCTTTGTTCAGAAACCAGGTTTCTTTATCCCCGCGCCGATGCCGGTGCCGAAGGCAGAAACCGGGTTTCTGGAATAACTTTTGCATCTCACCCGAAATATTTGTTGAGAAACCCGGTTTCTTTATCCCCGCGCCGGTGCCGGTGCCGAAGGCAGAAACCGGCTTTCTGCAATAACTTTTGCCTCTCTGCGGAAATCTTTGTTCAGAAAGCCGGTTTCTTTATCCCCGCGCCGGTGCCGGTGCCGAAGGCAGAAACCGGGTTTCTGGAATAACCTTTGCATCTCACCCGAAATCTGTGCTCAGAAACCAGGTTTCTTTATCCCCGCGCCGGTGCCGGTGCCGAAGGCAGAAACCGGGTTTCTGGAATAACCTTTGCATCTCACCCGAAATCTGTGCTCAGAAACCAGGTTTCTTTATCCCCGCGCCGGTGCCGGTGCCGGTGCCGAAGGCAGAAACCGGCTTTCTGCAATAACCTTTGCATCTCACCCGAAATCTTTGCTCAGAAACCTGGTTTCTTTATCCCCGCGCCGAAGGCAGAAACCGGCTTTCTGCAATAACCTTTGCATCTCACCCGAAATCTTTGCTCAGAAACCCGGTTTCTTTATCCCCGCGCCGAAGGCAGAAACCGGGTTCGGGGCGGGCACGGGGGCACCGCCCCTACAGAAACAGAAACCCGGTTTTTTTATCCCCGCGCCGGTGCCGGTGCCGAAGGCAGAAACCGGGTTTCTGGAATAACCTTTGCATCTCCCCCGAACTCTTTGCTCAGAAACCCGGTTTCTATTATCTGCATATCCGAGCGCTTTCCTTCTCTTACCTTGCAGACTCAATCAATCTTGAAAAATGGCATCAAACAGCGAGCGCTTAACTCGGAAATTAATCTCGGTCAGCCTTTCATAAAGTTCATCCCTGTTCTCTATGACAATTTTACCCTCTGACTTCAACTTTCTAATAACAGCTAGAGTTCCTCTAACATTCAACCCCAATCGCATTGCCTCTCTTCTAGCCGCAAAATCATCTAACACAACATAATCTGCTTGTAATTCCGTTGCTAGAGCAATCGCCTCTGACTCTCCCCTGCCAAGACGCGCATTCAGGCTATTAGCCAAAGAAACGAGATTAATAGCTCTCACTTCTATTCTCCCGCCATCAATTAAACGCCGGATGTATTCACCGGCTTCATCCCGTTTGGCACTGATTTCATTGGCCACACATTCAGGAAGGTAAAACTCATCTGAAGAATGCTCCTGCGGTGCCGGTGCGCCAGCGACAAATGTTGCCAAGTAATCCAGGCGAGCCAGAAAAATTAAAGGAGATGAATTAAAAACTACCTTCATCCAAATCACCAAGTCCTTTCGATATCGACATCTTCTTCGGACAGATAAGAAAAATCGACCCCCATTATCTCTAGCAGTTTTAAGAAAAACTCCGGTTCTACTTCCATGACTTCCGCTGCTTTCTTTAAGCTAATAACCCTAGCTACTAAAGCCCCTAGAACAAACAAGAATCTCTCTTTTTGCTCCCTGCTGGCAAATATCTGGATTTCGGAAGCAATCCCCTTCACCGTTTCTGGATTTATGGCCATCTTTTAACTCGCTCTTCTGAATCTAGCATTTATTATAACCCATCTGAGGAGGATTGAGAGAGCGCCCCCTCACTTCTGCAACCGGAAACCGGGTTCGGGGCGTGGCGGAAAGCGCCCCTGAGCCGGTTTCTTTATCCCGCGCCGGTGCCAGAAACCGGCTTTCTGCGATAACTTTTGCATCCGTAGCGAAATCTTTGTTGAGAAACCTCGGTTTCTTTATCCCCGCGCCGGTGCCCTCCTCACCCCCTTCTTTTGTGCAACCTAACTGGAGATCGTTCGCTCCTTTAACTTCCCCACCCGTGAGGATAGTGCCGTGTCCTTACAGGGGGAGGCTCTTGACAATAGAGCGACCGGCTACTGTAGATTACCGGCGCAGAACCGAACTGATAATGATTGTAATCGTAGCACCGGCAATCATACTAAAAGCCAGTCGCACTACCCACTGAGTCGCTTGCTGGTAGTTAGCAAAGCGCTCGTTGAATTTTTCGACATCCGTCGATAGCTTGTCAACCTCGTTCGATAGCTTATCTAACTTTTTGATCACCTCCGCCATTGTTGGTTGTTCGTCTGGTGTGCCGGTCATTTGTGCGAATTTTACTCGACAATCCTATTCTATCATATTGCCGGCTCTTCCAGCACCGGCATTGGGACTATAAAACGGAATCCAATCTAGCTTATCTATCCATTCTTCAGCCTCAGTCGCTTCCCAAATCAGAAAAAGTTCTTCAGCCCACCTGCCAATCGTTATTCCTGGACGCAACCAGAACAGCCCCCAAATGTGTCCACCGGCACTCCAGTGCGCTTTCAAATGCTCTGGCATGCTCTTGCGGTTATCTGTTACCAATATCCTTTGGGATAATTCCAGGTAACGCAACACATCAGGGTCAAGCGTTCCCAGTGCCGGTGCCCCCGGATCGCCTACCCGCAGGACATCTATCGTGGGGTTGAGGCGCAATAGAGCAACTTTCAGCCGGGGCGGTAAATTTTCATCCAGCAAAAAACGCACTTTCACTGATGTTTTCCCAGCTCTCTAGCTCGCTCAGCTTTTAAAGCTCTTATGCGTTGCACCACAGGTGAAGGTTCAGCCGCCGCCCATTCTTGGTAACGCTTTTCGCGCTCCCGCGCCAAACGGAACATATAACCATCCATCTCGGCGCGATTTTGCAAATAGTAGGTAATGGTAGCGTAAATCTTCTCCAAATTCAAAGAAGGCAGCTCCGCCAGAATCTCTTCCGGCGTATATCCTTCCAGGTAATAATCTATCACATCGTCAATGCCGATGCGGTGCCCCTTAATGCGGATGTCATCCGGCGACAAAACCTCAAAATAATCTTCTAGTTGCACTTCCCTCACCTCTGTATCATCTGGTCTGGCTATCTTATCTTTATTATAGCCAGACTTGGCCTTAGTTTAACACCCGTCAGACATTTCTTGGAAGTGCCGGCTTCAATGCCTGCTTCTTTGCCGGTGCGGTTGGGGGCGCAGCGTGCCGGTATTGCCACCGGCACCCCGCTGGCGAGAGCGCCCTCGCCCTGTGACAGGAGCAGCCCCTACCGAGCGTGCCGGTTGGACACCCCGTTCTCTGCAATTCCCCACCCGCCACGGCATTACCGCAGGACTGCCCAAACCCACAGGCGCTCCCCTTTATCGACGAGTGAGGAGGGCGACCGCCATTCAGAATCTCTTAATTTTATTAAAGTTGCCACCAAGTAACAGGTTGGAGTATAATGGGAGAATAAATAAAAAGAACATTCCCAATGAAGCAACTGACTAGAATCACAATCAATCCCGAAGTCATGGGAGGA
Organism: Oscillatoria princeps RMCB-10; assembly: GCA_019359235.1. GTDB lineage: Bacteria > Cyanobacteriota > Cyanobacteriia > Cyanobacteriales > Oscillatoriaceae > Oscillatoria > Oscillatoria princeps. Next base: position 3,260 of record JAHHHT010000049.1, on the reverse strand, counting down.
AAACCTTGCATCCGGGGATTGCGAGTCACCGCCGGCACCATTGTCGGATTAATGGCATCGGGGCACTCGCCAGCTGACATACTAAAAGCATATCCTTATCTGGAAGAAGCCGATATTTATGAGGCTCTGGCTTATGCAGCTTGGCGAGTAGAAGAAGTAGAACTTCCCTTAAATACAGTATGAAAATACTGATTGACATGAACCTCTCACCCGACTGGGTAGACGTGTTTGCCAGATACAGCATTGAATCTATTCATTGGTCAACTGTCGGCGACCCTAGAGCCAAAGACCGAGCAATCATGGAATGGGCCAGAGCGAATGGTTATCTGGTCTTCACTCACGACTTAGACTTTGGCTCTCTGTTGGTCGCTACTCAAGCAGAAGCTCCTAGCGTGCTTCAAGTTCGCACTCAAGACATACTGCCTGCCAGTATAGAAAACACAGTTATTGAAGCGCTGCGTCGTTTTGAGTCAGAACTTGAAGCGGGCGCTTTAATTACCATAGACATGACCCGTTCCAGAGTCAGAATTCTTCCCCTTATCCCACCTGCCAGAGAATAATTTTTCTCAGTCAGAATGTAAAAATATGCACGCAGGCGCAGGGTGCCGGTATTGCCACCGGCACCCCGGAGGCGAGAGCGCCCTCCCCCTGTGACAGGAGCAATCCTTACCGAGCGTGCCGGTTTGGCATGGCGATTGCCACCCCGTGTGGGGGGCGAACGCCCGTTCGCCCCTATTTCCCACATTGCAATCAGTCTCAATCAACTTGCTCCGGATCAATCCCCGCCGCACGCAGCCGCTCCGCTAAACGCTCAGCTCGCTGGCGCTCCCGCTCAGCCCGCTGGCGTTCCTGCTCCAACAGTTGCTGCGTCTCCTCCAGACGGGTTTGAATATCCAGATAGCTGGCAAATGGCTCTCCATTAGGACGGTAAATCTGCAGCTCTTCCCCAGACAGGTCAAAGCGAATTCCCAGCCGGGGGCTGACCCAATTATCCCCCATCTCAATCACATCCAAGCCGCCCTCAGAGCGCAACCAGCCACTAAAATCATTCTTATCCGGGTCATACAGATAATACTCCCCCACACCGTACCGGTTGTAAAACACCAGCTTCTTATTCATCTCCGTCTGCCTGTTGCCAGGAGAAAGGATTTCAAACACCACTTGCGGGGCGATATTGCCCTCCTTCCACTGCATGTAACAGCCCCTGTCCCCCTTGGGCCGGCCAAAGACCACCATCACATCCGGAGCCTGACGGAGCTTATTATTCCCCTCCACAGCATACCACAGCAAGTCCCCAGCCACAAACACATTTGGGTCGCCGGCAAACAGCCACTCCAAATTATAATAGATAACCATAATCCAGCGAAACTGCTTGGTATTGTCTGCCATAGGGTTGCCGTCGCTTTCTGGGTAAATTATATCCGCCTGAGCCGGAGATTCCAGTTGAGAAAGCATGACCCTTACCTCCGTGAAAACTCTTGATAATTCATGATACACTATTTTCAGGGTAATTTGGCATTCTTGACCCCTTTCCAGTGGCTAGTTGCTCTACTTATGCAACCTAGCCGCATTGTGGTATGGTAATATTGTAGGGGCCGGCCCTACCCCCGTGCCGGCACCCCTGGCTCGTCCGGCACCCGTGGCCCATCCGGCAGGCACCCAGAAAACCGATTGGCCCACCCCCAGCAGGCTCCGTACTCGTGTGAGAATGTAAAAAAAATTTACATCCGATATCTTGACAGCGCCCGCCGGCCTGAGTAGACTTGATTCATGCGAAAGAGTCACGAGGGTGAGAGTTTGGCCAGGAAACTGTGAGATAGCCTCAAACAGTTCCTGCTGGAAGTGTTCACGCCACTTGGCGCTCGTGGGAGCCGCGTTCCATCCGGCACCCGCGTAGAGACGCGACATGTCGCGTCTGAACACCCAGGTTATGGCCACTCACCCCTACTTGCCAGCTTAGAGTGAAAGGGAAAGGGTGCGTATGCCGGAGCTAAATCTTAATCTTGACCTTTTGAGCGGGATCTCAATGTATGCGGGTTTGTTGGGGGGTGCCGGACTAGACGACCTCTTCAACCTCAGCCCCAGCACACCGGCAACTTCTGCGCCCTCTACGGGCGACCCCCTCGCCAATCCCCAGGTGCAGGTGTTCGACAGCAACGACACCCTACTCTTCAGTGCCGAATCCCTGGGGATTTTGCCGTCATGGCTGAACTTACCCAGTATTGCCCCGGGAGAGTATCAGATCAGCGTCCCCACAACAAAGGGCGAAGAAAACTATACTGTGCTCGTCAGTTCAGGAGATGCCGGCAGCACCCCAGACACATCTAACTCAGCAGATCCGCTCACCGGCACAGCGCTAGATGAGGGCACCGCACCGGCACTCGCAGAATCCCCGCTAACAGACTCCTCTATTGCATCAGCCGATTCACAAACCACTCAGAGCAAAGATCCGATAACCGGCGACAATCAGACAGTTTCCCCAGATGCCGGTAGCGCCAGCGACAGCACTGGAACAGCAGACAGTGCCAGCAACCCCCAAGTCGCCCCGGCATCAGAATCCCAAACGCCACCCCCCTCAACCGAACTCGAAACAGCACCGGCACCAGAGCAAAATCCACTGACATCCGAAACAGAGCCGGTGAATATCAGCAGCGAAGTCGGTGACAGCGAGATAAATTTCCAAGTGCAGGACACTACTGGAATGACAGCGCTCACCGGCAATCTGCAGGAGATCTCTCCCGAATCCGCTACAGCTGAAAAGCCCGCCGAGCCGGTATCTGTCAGTCCCGAACCTGACACAGCTGAGCAGTCTGAGCTGTCCTCGGCACCCGCTTATATAGATATTGACATAGTTGAAGACCCAGCCGCTCCCGGATATATCACCCTCGAAATGGCTATCACAGAGGAGCCCGGAGCCGAACCGACACCTGGTACACTGCAAGCTGTCATAGTTGACGAGCGGATAAAACCGGAAGTCGGGAGTGCAGAAGGTGGCACAACTGAGGAGCCGGTTAAACCACCACAGGTGAGTCCAGCGCCAGCAGCAGACAGCGATGGGACACAATCCCTACAGGTGAGTCCAGCGCCAGCAGCAGACAGCGATGGGACACAATCCCCACAGGTGAGTCCAGCGCCAGCAGCAGACAGCGATGGGACACAATCCCCACAGGTGAGTCCAGCGCCAGCAGCAGACAGCGATGGGACACAATCCCCACAGGTGAGTCCAGCGCCAGCAGCAGACAGCGATGGGACACAATCCC
>JAHHHT010000010.1 GCA_019359235.1 Oscillatoria princeps RMCB-10 | reverse complement strand
GACAGCGATGGGACACAATCCCTACAGGTGAGTCCAGCGCCAGCAGCAGACAGCGATGGGACACAATCCCTACAGGTGAGTCCAGCGCCAGCAGCAGACAGCGATGGGACACAATCCCTACAGGTGAGTCCAGCGCCAGCAGCAGACAGCGATGGGACACAATCCCTACAGGTGACTGAATCGCCAATATTGGCTGCAGACGCTACCACAACCCAATCGCCGCCGGTTGAATCGCCCAGCGTCACTCCAGCAGTGACTATAGCTCAATCGCCTGAGTTGCCGGCACCTGCTGTTGCAGCCTCGGTTCCCACAGCCTCTTTGCCGGCAGAACCGGCACCTGCTGTTGCAGCCTCGGTTCCCACAGCCTCTTTGCCGGCAGAACCGGCACCTGTTGCGCCAGAAGCTACCACAGCCTCTTTGCCGGTTGAACAGACACCTGTTGCGCCAGAAGCTACCACAGCCTCTTTGCCGGTTGAACCGGCACCTGTTGCAGCAGAAGTGGCGATAGCCTCTTTGCCGGTTGAACCGGCACCTGTTGCAGCCTCGGTTCCCACAGCCTCTTTGCCGGCTGAACCGGCACCTGTTGCAGCAGAAGTGGCGATAGCCTCTTTGCCGGTTGAGCCCTTCCCTGTTGCGCCAGAAGCTACCACAGCCTCTTTGCCGGTTGAGCCCTTCCCTGTTGCGCCAGAAGCTACCACAGCCTCTTTGCCGGTTGAACCCTTCCCCGTTGCAGCAGAAGTGGCGATAGCCTCTTTGCCGGTTGAACAGACACCCGTTGCAGCAGAAGTGGCGATAGCCTCTTTGCCGGTTGAACCGGCACCTGTTGCGCCAGAAGCTACCACAGCCTCTTTGCCGGTTGAACCGGCACCTGTTGCAGCAGAAGTGGCGATAGCCTCTTTGCCGGTTGAGCCCTTCCCTGTTGCGCCAGAAGCTACCACAGCCTCTTTGCCGGTTGAACCGGCACCTGTTGCAGCAGAAGTGGCGATAGCCTCTTTGCCGGTTGAGCCCTTCCCTGTTGCGCCAGAAGCTACCACAGCCTCTTTGCCGGTTGAACAGACACCTGTTGCGCCAGAAGCTACCACAGCCTCTTTGCCGGTTGAACCAAACCCCGTTGCAGCAGAAGTGGCGATAGCCTCTTTGCCGGTTGAACCGGCACCTGTTGCCCCAGAAGCCACCATAGTTCAATCGCCGGTTGAACCGGCACCTGTTGCCCCAGAAGCCACCATAGTTCAATCGCCGGTTGAACAGACACCTGTTGCGCCAGAAGCTACCACAGCCTCTTTGCCGGTTGAACCAAACCCCGTTGCAGCAGAAGTGGCGATAGCCTCTTTGCCGGCAGAACCGGCACCTGTTGCGCCAGAAGCTACCACAGCCTCTTTGCCGGTTGAACAGACACCTGTTGCGCCAGAAGCTACCACAGCCTCTTTGCCGGTTGAACCGGCACCTGTTGCAGCAGAAGTGGCGATAGCCTCTTTGCCGGTTGAACCGGCACCTGTTGCAGCCTCGGTTCCCACAGCCTCTTTGCCGGCTGAACCGGCACCTGTTGCAGCAGAAGTGGCGATAGCCTCTTTGCCGGTTGAGCCCTTCCCTGTTGCGCCAGAAGCTACCACAGCCTCTTTGCCGGTTGAGCCCTTCCCTGTTGCGCCAGAAGCTACCACAGCCTCTTTGCCGGTTGAACCCGCACCTGCTGCAGCAGAAGTGGCGATAGCCTCTTTGCCGGTTGAACCCGCACCTGTTCCAGCAGAAGTAGCAATAGCCTCTTTGCCGGTTGCACCCTTCCCCGTTGCAGCCTCGGTTGCCACAGTCTTGCCGCCGGTTGAACCCGCACCTGCTGTTGCAGCTTCTGTTGCCATAGCCTCTTCGCCGGTTGCACCCTTCCCCGTTGCAGCCTCGGTTGCCACAGTCTTGCCGCCGGTTGAACCCGCACCTGCTGTTGCAGCTTCTGTTGCCATAGCTCAATTGCCGGTTGCACCCTTCCCCGTTGCAGCCTCGGTTGCCACAGTCTTGCCGCCGGTTGAACCCGCACCTGCTGTTGCAGCTTCTGTTGCCATAGCTCAATTGCCGGTTGCACCCTTCCCCGTTGCAGCCTCGGTTGCCACAGTCTTGCCGCCGGTTGAACCCGCACCTGCTGTTGCAGCTTCTGTTGCCATAGCCTCTTCGCCGGTTGAATCCGCACCTGCTGTTGCCGAAGTTGCCATAGCTCAATTGCCGGTTGAACCCGCACCTGTTCCAGCAGAAGTAGCAATAGCCTCTTTGCCGGTTGCACCCTTCCCCGTTGCAGCTTCTGTTGCCACAGTCTTGCCGCCGGCTGAACCCGCACCTGTTGTTGCCTCGGTTGTCACAGTCTTGCCGCCGGTTGCACCCTTCCCCGTCACTCCAGAAGTTGCCATAGCCTCTTTGCCGGTTGAACCAAACCCCGTTGCAGCAGAAGTGGCGATAGCCTCTTTGCCGGTTGAACCAAACCCTGTTGCGCCAGAAGCTGCCACAGCTCAATTGCCGGTTGAACCGGCACCTGTTGTTGCCTCGGTTGTCATAGCCCAACCGCCGGTTGAACCGGCACCTGTTGCGCCAGAAGCTACCACAGCCCAATTGCCGGTTGAACCAAACCCCGTTGCAGCAGAAGTTGCCATAGCCTCTTTGCCGGTTGAACCGGCACCTGTTGCGCCAGAAGCTACCACAGCCCAATTGCCGGTTGAACCAAACCCTGTTGCGCCAGAAGCTGCCACAGCTCAATTGCCGGTTGAACCGGCACCTGTTGTTGCCTCGGTTGTCATAGCCCAACCGCCGGTTGAACCCGCACCTATTGTTGCAGAAGTTGCTATAGCCCAATCGCCGGTTGAACCGGCACCTATTGTTGCCTCGGTTGCCATAGCCCAACCGCTGGCTGAACCCGCACCGACTGTTACAGAAGTGCCCGTGAATAGTTTAGAGCGACTGGCATTTGAGGCGACTGAGCCGGCTATCCCTCAGCTGCAAAATCCCCAACAAACCCTCTCCAAAGAGAGGCAAACTTTAGCTTATTTGAGCTTGACGCAGCTGAAACTGACTGACTTAGCTCCCTCAGTTGCCCAGGAAATTTCTCAGAATTTCCAGAAATATCACGAAGCCAGCACCCTGGCGGCGACTGTCACCAAAGCGCTCCAGCAGCCGGCTGAAGGTTTAACCCCGGATGCCAGCCCCTCTCAAATTGAACAAGGCCGACTGCAATCCCTTCAGGATATGCAAAAAGAACTCGACCAGCTTTTGGCGGAACTCGGACAGCACAAAACTGTGCTAGAGGAAGAAACTCAACAAGTATGGAATGAGATGGAACAGCAAATTCCTTTAGTTGAACTCAAATGGATTCAGGCAAACATCTCACTGCTCCCGGTGTTTTCCGGTGGGGATAGCAGTCTGGGAGCAGCACTTTGGCGCAATGCAGCAGCACTCCAGTTGCAGCTGGCTCAAAGTTGCCGGAAAAAGGCAGCGCTTTTTGAGGCGCAACGACAGCAATACGCAGCACTTGCTGCCGGGATCAATCCCCACTTCTGGCAAGTCGTTGGCTATCAGCGAAACGCCTGCGGGCGACAGGGAGAAATCTGGGGTTGGGTGACTGACTCGCACCCCCTCGCCCAAAAGAACCACTATCTCTTGCAAGCTGCAATAGCGGCACAAAACCGCCAAGCTTTACAAAACCTGGCAGAGCTCGCCCAACAGCAGAGTGCCACCATTTTATGGCCTGCGAAATTTATCGAAAATAGCAGGATCAGTCCGGAGCCGGTGGCATCCTGTGCCGGTGATGTTTTAGCGCAAGTTCAGCCGCAGGAGAGAGAAAGTTTAAATCCGCAAAAAGCGCCAGAAAAATCTCAACTGCCGGCTTTCCCAACCCAACAGCAGCCGGCTCAACCCAAGAGTGCCGGTGCGCCGGCACAGGGTTTCCAAGAAATTCCATCTGAGGTGACATCCATTCCAGAAAAAGCCGCAGCAAAAGCCCGTGATTTGCAAACGGCTCGTTTGCTGTTACTGTACTGGCAGCAACTAGCTGTCCGCAAAGCCCTTCAACAGCTGGAATCTGCTAAGGTGGATGTTGAGCTTGCCATACAGCAAGCCGGTAGGGCTAAAGCCCAACTACGAACTTTGGGCTAAAGCCCAACTACAAACTTTGGGCTAAAGCCCAACTACAAACAGATTGGCAGTAGGGGCGGGTTCACTGGGAATCTGTCGGGGAAGCGGAGGGTACTGATAAACTCGCCCCCACCCCTTCGTCACATTCGTGTGAGGCAAGAGAAAATACCCCTTGACACCGGCTCTCAACCTGCTAGACTTGTAACATAAGAGTGAGTTGCTATATTCGAGTGAGTCACAGCGGGGCGTCCAGTTCCCTGAAAGCCCACGAAGCGCCAAAAGCAATAGAAATCTCTCAATTCAACCCGCCTTCCTCAGCAAACAACCGCAAACAACCGCACAACCTACAGCCATGCCATACACCCACCGGCTCGCTAACCTTGAAGATGCCAAAGCAATCGCCCCCCTGATGGCAGCCTTTGCCCAAGAAAGGGAATCCGCCGATCCCTCAATGCTGATTAAACCCAACTTCGACTTTGAAAAATACGTCGCCCACCTGCTTGACAAACCCCTTTCTTTATGCTATGTATTAGAATACAGGGAAACACCTGAGCAGCGAAACATTGTCGGCTGCTTGTTCATCTACTGCTACAGCGAAGCCCCACCCCCCAACCTCCCCGAAAACCTCACCCAACAACACGAACTGGAAAATCCCTTTCAACCCCGTCGCGTCGGTTCCGTTTTAGGGCTGTACGTCAAACCAGAACACCGGCACCCCGAAGCGATAAAACTCCTCGCTGATGCCGGCATCCAATACGGGGAAAAAATGAAAGTCACCGATATTGACATCTTAGTTGCCGCAGATCAAACCGGCATCCAAGCCCTCCTGCAACGTGCCGGTTTTACCAAAGCCGCCGTGCAGTACACCCGCCACTACCATATCCCCGCTAGCGCAGAATTGCCCAGCCTGCACCCGCCACACCCCGAATTGCCCGAAGTGCAGCCACCGGCACCCAGCGCCATCCCCTTGCGCCACCCGGATTCCAACGCTCTCGTCCGCAACCCCCACGGCGAACCCGTATTTCTCGCCCCTATTGCCGGCCTTACAGGGGAACTCCTCAAAACATCCACCGGCTTGCCGGTTTACCCCACGCCGGTGCGAGATCCGCAAACCAATGACTGGGTGTTTGACGCCACCGGCAGCTTAGTCACCTGCCCCCCACTGCGCGACGAACACAATCAAATTGTCGAGCATCAAGGCATCCCTCAATTCCACCCCCCAGCATACGAACTCGTTTCAGGTAAAATCCACCTCAAACGAGACGCCGGTGGCCACTGTGTCTTTTGCGACGTTGAGCGGGATTCAGGCGGCAAAATGGTGAGAACTCCCGATGGCATGCCGGTTTTTAAGCAGCCGGTTCTGGTTTAGAAAGCGCTGCCGGCATGGGGGATTGGGCATTCGGCACTGGCAATTTCCTTTGCGACCGAGCGACAGAAATTCCCCTCAACCCCTGGGGGCTGTCTGATCCCAAATTGATTTAATCGCCTGCGCAGATAGTAGGGGCGGTCTCCGTGTGCCGCACCGCCCCTACGGGTATTTCTCAAGTGTTTCATCCAAAAATAAGATTGATGTCACACCGGCTCCCAGTCAGGCGGTTCCTGGCTTTCCTCAATAGCAAAGTCTTCGCCAAATTCTGCTGCTTTTGCTGCTTTTTGTGATGTGTTGCGGCGGCTAGATGGCGTTGAAAATTTAGCTTGCCGGCGCAAACCTTCTGCCAATTGCTGCAGCGTTTCCAGAACCGGTTTGTCCAGCGCTGAGAGCATTTCGCTCAGACCCAGCTTTCTCACCGCTTGAGAGCCGAACACTGTCTCGAAAGAAGCCGCCACCTCCTCTACTTCTTTGGGATCTGCCTCTATGTTTTTGTCCGCACCGGCATCTACTTCCGAACGGGTGCCGGCGCTCGCTTTCAGGGCCGCGACTTCCGCTTCCAGAGCTTGCTTTTCCCTGTCCAGCCGCTTCCGCTCTTCTTCCGCTCGCCGCAACTGCGCCTGCAGCGCCTTTTGCCGCTCCGAGAATTCCGCAGCTTCCTGCCGCGCTTGCTCCAGCGCCTTCTGGTAGAGATTGTTTTCCTCCTCCCGCAGCCTGAAATTCTCTTCTTTGAGCTCCCGCATCAGCTTCCGCTGCCTTTGCAGTGTCTCCATCAGCTCGTTGTAATCCTTCATCGAAATCGGCGCAGCTCCCGATTTGCCAATCCGCCGGTGCGACAGCTTCGGCAGCAGACGCTCTTTGTGGAACTCCACCGCCGCTTTAATGTGGCCCACCCTCACTTCGACTTCCGTCTCCCCCTCACCGGCCTCCTCCTGGGCCAGATTGCGGGCGCACTCCCGCAGGCTCTCTTTCTCGCTCTCTTCCATTTCGTGCTCGTCCCACACCAGCCGCTGCCAGTCCTCTTCCGTGGCGCAGGCGTGCGGATCTGTCCCCTCTGTTTCCAAACTCCGCTGCAGCGCTTTAATCGCCTTGACTGTCCACTTCTCCCCTGATGTCAGCACCCCCACGACTCGCTCGTCGTCCAGTTTGCTGAGGGCCGCCAGGGCTGACCGGTTCCATCCCATCATCTCATTGATATACTGCGGCAGGCGGTTCACCAAGCCGGCGATGGCCATTGCCTGCCGGACTTCTTTGCCCGCATCCGGAAAGCTGTGCGCCAGCCAGTCTTTGAAGCTCCCCTTTAAGTCCCGCTTCCGGTCGAGCAGCTCGCACCCCCACTCCAGCAGGATGTGGTTGAACTTCTTGAATATCTGGCGTCCTTTACTGACTGTGGCCTTCGCTCGGGCGATTTGCTCGGCACTCAGCCAGCGGCTGTAATGGAAGTTAGGCTGGAAGCCTGCCAATGAGTTAGTTTGCTGGAAAGTCGCTGTTTGTGTCATAATTTGGGTATATTTTTTTGTTCGTTCTCCACAGCAGTTTATTTTGCTGTGGTTTTTACTTTACGCCATCTGGGCCGCCTGGCCCTGCAATGCAGTAGCTAGGGTTCCTTTGATTTTTATCTTACCACCGCTTCCTTGCCGTGCGGCATAAGCTTAACAAAAATTTACACTCCTCCCGCCGGCCTCCTGAGAGCGCCGCGCCGGTGGCCTTCTTGAACATCCGGCGTCCTTTGCTGACTGTGGCCTTCGCCCCTTGCGATTTGCAAGGGCACTCAGCCAGCGGCTGTAATGGAAGTTAGGCTGGAAGCCTGCCAATGAGTTAGTTTGCTGGAAAGTCGCTGTTTGTGTCATAATTTAGGTGATTTTGTTTTTTTGTCCACAGCAGTTTATTTTGCTGTGGTTTTTACTTTACGCCATCTGGGCCGCCTGGCCATGCAATGCAGTAGCTAGGGTTCCTTTGATTTTTATCAAACCACCGCTTCCTTGCCGTGCGGCATAAGCTTAACAAAAATTTACACTCCTCCCGCTGGCCTCCTGAGAGCGCCGCGCCGGTGGCCTCATCTGAGGCATGTCCTGGGGCGGGCGATTCACCAAGCCGGCGATGGCCATTGCCTGCCGGGCTTCTTAGGGCCCGTCCGGAAAGTAGTGGGCCAGCCAGTCTTTGAAGCCGACCTTCAAGTCTCGCTGCCGGTCGAGCAGCTCGTACCCCCACGACCGCAGGATGTGGTTGAGCTTCTTGAATAGCCGGCGTACTTTGCTGGCTGTGGCCCGCGCCCCTTGCGATTTGCTCCGCACTCAGCGAGCGGCTGTAATGGAAAGCAGGCGGGAAGCCAGCTAATGAATTAGTTTGTCAGGAAGTCGCTGTCTGTGTCATAATGTGGGCAGTTTTTTCTTTGGCCACAGCAGTTTATTTTGCAGTGGTTTTTACTTGACGCCATCTGGGACGCCGGTCTTGCAATGCAGTTGCAAGAGTTGGGAGCTGGTATCGCCAGTTAACTGCGCGGGGTTTTTTGGGCGCAGCCGGCACAGTTGGAGCGGGTTCAGAGCTTTCAATATATGCGCAGGTGTTAGGGGTTAGGTGTTAGGGGAAAGCCAACGCACAATGGGTAAGCGGTTGCGGCTCCGCAGGAGCGGCGGCGTGCCCTAACTTGACGCTTTTTGCCAATAAAATGTAAACTAATATAGCGTTTCTCATCCTTTGTGAGGTACTGACAAACCCGGTTTCTTAAAGAAACTGGGTTTCCCGGCCGTAGTTCATCCAACTGAGAAACGCTATAGTTACTCTGATGAGAGGGCGGTTGAGATGGTGACACTGCAACTGAAGCAATTAAGCGTCCCCCCCCGGACAGCGCGTGCAGTTTCTAGATATGAGCTGGCAAGATTTTGAGGCGATTTTGGAAGAGTTAGGCGAACATCGGGCGGCGCGAGTTGCGTACTAGGGATTTTGGATTTCCGAATGCCTTTACCGGCTCATTAATTTAACAAATAAATCATCATAGGGTAAAAAACTGCTGTCTAAATTTCAGAACCCCGGTTTCTTTAATAAACCGGGGTTCTGGGCACGGTTGCGCAAATCATTTAGAACTGCTATAATAGCTGCAAATAGACCGAAATAGTTTTGGTTTGACTGCATTAAAACGGCAAGGTATGGCAGCATGGATTGAGCCTGACAGCTGTTTCTACCTTCAAAATCATCAGGTTATAATTGAGAAAAGGCGGCTCTATTTGACGGCATATCCGCCGCCGGATTTAGCGATTGAAGTAGATGTCACCTCTAAAACGCAATTGAGCGCTTATGAGGCGCTGCGCGTTCCGGAACTGTGGCGCTATGAACAGGGAAAATTACAAATTAACGTGCTGCGCGATGGTAAATGCGCAGAAAGCAGAGCCATCAGAGAAGGGGCTCAACTCTTGAGCTTCCAGGCACTGACATGCTATTTTTTTGCAAACCTCTTTGAACTTAAGGGTATGGACACACTGAGCGCAACTTCTGGGAATTGGCTGGACTGGTTCGTCGTCTTTGGCTATCTGGGTTTGACAGTATTGGTTATGGTTCGCGTTTTCACCACGCAGAAGAAGTGACGGGTGCGGTCAGCGATCAGCTTATTTTCGCCAGGGCCATTTCGTTCCCATCTCCGTCATTGCGGAAAAGACGAGATAGAGAATCAGGACGCCGGTGCCGGCTAGCAAAAACACGAAATCGTCGCTCATAGATGGATTGGCAGCTAAACTCCCTCACAAGTATACACTGTTCCCACTTTACTGGGGGCAGGTTTTGTGTTCTTTGGATGCAGTAAGAAATCTGGGAAAGTCTCTGCCGGTCAGCGCCCCCTGCGGCTAGAAAGCCACGGGGGCAGTCTCCGCCAGTCACGATTATTCGGGCAGGGAAATTGGCTCAATGTAGCTGGAATTAGCGCGGACGTAGCAGTTTTTATTCGTCCGCATCCAAGGAGAGCCGCCAGAAAGTTCAATCGCATTGACTTGACGCAATTCTGGCACGACCGTATCTTGAGTGCGGTACACTTGTTTAATCGTTCCATTGGGCGTCTGCCGGCAGTTGAGTTCTCCGTCAGGCGAGGTGACGCGCCATTTCGGCCAGGTGCCGGTGCCAGAAGTTTGCGTCACCCAAGTATCGGCATTCTGGGGTGTGTAATCTCCTTTGGCGTCCGGGCGGGGTAGTGGCTCTACTAAACTTACTTTAAAGGTAAGACCTGCAGAGGGGCAGTTTTCTCCTCCTTTGACTTTCCAAGTCACCTCCGCTCCCAGTGTAGCGCTCCGCCCCACTGCCCGCCTGACGACTGTAATATCCCCGGTGCAGCTAATTGGCGAACCGGGTCCGATTGTTCGGTCGCGAAATGTCCCGTAGTAGTAGTAAGCTCCTGGCGTTCCCTCTGCGCGTGTGACGGTAATGTCTCCCAAAAAATTGCGCCCGCCAGCGGTTGTAAAATAAAACCCACCGGCTTGGCTATTTTTTTCTGCCAGCACCAAAGAAGTGCTGCCACTTGGGTTAACGTAGGTGGTGGCGCGGGCGGGAGGGCATAGCGCCCATAAAGTTGCCGCACAAAAAGCGATGTAAAGTTGTTTCACAAGCACCTCTCAGGGGCGCACCTCTGAACTGCCGGAACAGATTTAGATGCGCCGAGTTGTTGAGTTGAGCGGTGAAGTTCCCGAATAGAGCTCTCAACCGCTCCTAGAGATATATTACTATAGATCCTGCTGGAACTGCCACCCAGCATCGCCCTCAAAATCTGGCTCTGGCCATTGGTTGCTGCCCTTAAACGGCAGCGTTGAAGAAGAAGTGAAAAATGTGACGCACTGCTGCCGCAGTTGAGGAACTCGCTGCGCTGATTTTTCGACTTGGAATATTTAGCCACTTCGCTCGGTCTGGCAATTGGGCTAGGCTTCTTTCTGCCTGCGCCTCCTCCTGCTGAGATGGAGCGGTTGGTCGTTTGATTTAAGTTCAGGAGTTAGGACTGTGAAATTGAAGAATTTGGGGACAGGGCTGGCTGCTGCTGGATTGGCCCTCGCGACTGCCGGCTGGGCAGTCAACTTCCCAGCTAGTGCGAAAGTTTCCCCCGCACAGCTTGCAGCAAATAAGCCGGCTCCTGTTGAGGTGGCCCGCAGCAAAGCCGGCGTTAAATTAGGCGAAGAGTTTCAGTTAAAAATCAACCAGCTAGCTAACCTCAATGCCGAAAAAATAAAAGTCAGATTCCTCAGAGTGGTGGGAGACTCGCGCTGCCCCGCAAACGCCCGCTGCATCACGGCTGGCAAAGTCTCTATAGCGGTCAATCTTGTCCTAAACAAGCAAGATTTGGGTGAGTTTGTCTTGACCCTAGACCCGGCAGATTCAAAATTAGCCACTCAAAGTTTTGGCAAAAATTATGCAATTCAACTGGTAGACAGTCAGCCTTATCCCCTAACGGGTGGGGAGATCAAACCTGCAGCCTACAGGGTGAAGCTAGCTGTCACCAAAGCGTCCTAATCCAGAGCGACCGGGCGCTGCCGCCACTAAAAAAGAAAGCCCCGGCGCTGCGTCCGGGGCGGGCTGTCACATCATGTCAGATTGCTTCGTTTTTGCATAGCACGAAGCGGGGGAGAACGGCAGGAGGAACCCGCTTGTCATTAGTTCCTGCACTCGACCGGCGGAAATGTCAGTAAGTCTTGGCGAACCCAGCCGGTCGCCCGACTTTGGCGAAATCCGACTTTGTACCAAGAATAGCCCTGACTGTCTTGTCTGACTGCCCACTGTTCGGGATCGCCGCCAGGAGTTTCTCGGAAGATATCGACCAAATCGCCAGAAACGCCGTAATGCTGGATTTTGTAATTCTGGCCCGGGCCTTGGCGAACCCAGATTTTTGATTTTGGATTGTTAGCGTGCAGGGTGGTTGAGCAATAGGATACATCTGTGCGTCCCGAATAGTCAGCGCGGGCCGGCTGTCCTGCAGTAAAAATCAGAGCTGTGGAGGCGGCGATGGCGGCAAAAATAACAGGCTGGATTTTCATAGCATTACCTCGTGAAATTTAAAGGTTTGTTTAGAGGCGAGCATGCGAGCGCAGGTGAAGCACTTGGGCGTGGGATTTTATTCCAGGCTACATAAACCCGCCCCCCCTACCACACTAACAAATGAGCCAGAGCCAACGAGGCCGTCGCTTGGGAACTGCGCACACCGCCACCAATGAAAACTTGCTCCACCGCAGGCGAGCCGGTAGGTCTAAAGCCCTACTACAAACATTTTCAAGTCAGAGCCTCTCTATTCTCGTTCCCAGGCAAAGCCCCGGAAGGAGGGAAACGCGAACAAATCAGCGTTGGCGTCTCTCTTCTCGTTTACAGACAGCAGATCCGGAACGATGGAACAAGAGAAATGAGGGAAAACCCCTAATACCTAACACCTAATCCCTAACACCTAACCCCTAACCCCTAACCCTGACACATAGCCATAAGTGCGCATTCCCAAACTAATCGCGGCTGGGCGTAACTCAGCAAGTATTGACGCGCCCGCTCCAGCTGCTCTATGGGCAATTTATCGATCGCCCCTGCCTTTTGTTGCTGCTGCCAGTAGCAGTGCTGCAGGTATTCGACCAACCACAGCTGCGCTTCCGTATCTAGGGTTTTGTCAATCTCTCTGGCAAGTTCGAGAG
Source organism: Oscillatoria princeps RMCB-10 (assembly GCA_019359235.1). Classification (GTDB taxonomy): domain Bacteria; phylum Cyanobacteriota; class Cyanobacteriia; order Cyanobacteriales; family Oscillatoriaceae; genus Oscillatoria; species Oscillatoria princeps. The sequence continues at coordinate 276,111 of JAHHHT010000010.1, read as the reverse complement.
CTTGTCGGATGGAGCGCGGCATTTGCCTCACCTTTTGCAGCAGTTCCTGGGGAATGGCTTGGAGTTGCTGCATTGCTGCGATCGCCTCTCCGGGACTCCCCTGCGCGATTGCCATCACCGGCTCGTTTCCCACAATCTCCTGGCAACCGGCTCGCCGCAAAACCTGCGCCATCGCCTCTGGCGTCAGGCGATAGAAGGGAATCCGCTGGCAGCGGGACACCAGCGTCGGCAGCAGGGACTCGGCACTGGGCGCAATCAAAATCAGCGTCGCATTGCCCGGTTCCTCCAGCGTTTTGAGCAATCCATTCGCCGCCGCCTCCGCCATCGTTTCCGCCCGCTCGACTGCTACGACTTTTCGCGGCGCTTGCAAGGGAGGCAAGCTGAGAAATTGGCCAATTTCCCGCACCTGCTCCAGTCGAATTTGCGGCGGTGCCCTGCGCTTCACCCCCGCCGCCGCCGCTTCTTTGGCAGACAGTCGCTTCCCCTGGTGCAGATAAGTCGGCGCAACCCACAGCACGTCTGGGTGGTTCCCCTGTCGCACCCGATTTTGCACAGACTCTATCGTCCCTTTCCCTTTCCCCGCTTGCGGGGTTGGCGCACCGGCACAGAACACCTGCTCGATAAAGCACCTCGCCGCCAAACTCCTCCCCACACCGTCAGCACCGGCAAACAAATATGCCGGTGCGATGCGGTTTAACGCCACTGCCTGAGTCAGCAACTCCACCGCCCGCTCTTGCCCTATGAGTTCCGCAAAAAAATTCATATAAATTACGTTTGATTAATTATATATACGGCATGGGGCATGGGGCATGGGACATGGGGCATGGGGCATCATCGCATGGGGCATGGGGCATGGGGCATGGGGCATCATCGCATGGGGCATTGGGCATTGGCAATTTCCCCCGCGACCGAGCTCCCCCGCTCCCCCGCTCCCCTACCTAACCCCTAACCCCTAACATGCCAGATACTGACGGACAATTGTTTAAATCTGTCCGGCGACCTCATCTTCACTCTCGACTGGCATCGACTCGCACAATTCGGTGGGGGTGGGCTAAAGCCTGGGCTGCGTAGCCTTGCGCGACGCGCCGGTGGAACGCCAAATCCGCTTGTTCCATGCGGTCAGCTGCGCCCCGCCGGCGCGTTCGGGCCAAACCGACCCCCACATCTACATCTAACCACAGGGTTAAATCGCTTTCCAGCCCGCAGGTAGCGATTTGGTTGAGCTGTTCGACTTGAGACAGACTCAGCCCCCGTCCGTAACCCTGGTAAGCTACAGTGGAATCCGTGTAGCGATCGCACAAAACAATCGCACCGGCAGCCAGTTGGGGCTTGAGGAACTCCTCAACGTGCTGGGCTCGGTCGGCAGCATACAAGAATAATTCTGCCCGCTCCTGAATCTGGCAGCCGGCACGCTCATCCAAGAGCAGCCGGCGCAGCCGCACGCCCAGTTCAGTGCCTCCGGGCTGCCTGGTGACCGCCACCGGCAGCGGTAGCAGCCACTGCTGCAATCGCTTTAACTGGGTGGTTTTGCCACACCCTTCCACCCCTTCAAATACAATCAGTTTTCCGCCCACGCCGATACCTGTGCTATAAAATCCGGTTAATTCCCTAATTAACCCAAGCGCCGGTGATTAATTTTTCTCGCCCTCTCCCTCAATTTTAATTGCGCACCGGCGCAACCGGACGTGATATAATATCACGCCGGCACACCCTGAAGGGCAAACGCCACTGCAAGGCTAGAGGGCAGTTTGGCCAGACGTGTCACTCCCGCCCAGCACAGTATCGCCGCCACCGGCGAGAGTGTCAGTGGGCAATCCCTCTGAACCCAGGCCGGTGTCACCAATGATCTTAAAATCCTGTTCAGTGAGGAGAGTCGGATCGGTAACAGTCGCCAATATGGCCAGCAGCTTGCCATCAGGGCCGTTAATGATGGTAAACCGGCTCAACAAGTTGGCATCGACCAAATTAATGCCTTGCTCGATCTTTATCGCGTCGAAGGTCAATCCATCACCCAAGCCAATATAGTCGGACTGATCCAAGTAGTCTGCGATAAAATCCGGGCCGGTCGCCACTGACAGCACAAATATATCTGTACCGGCACCGCCGGTCACGGTATCTGAACCAAACTCACCCAAGAGGTAGTCATCACCATCGTCCCCGACTAGGGTGTCATCGCCGTTAGCGCCCCGTATTGAGTCGTTGCCCTCTCCCCCGAAAAGTGAATCATTGCCTCTGTTACCATTAACAATGTCGTCACCTTTATCCCCAAACAAAACGTCATTATCCGCTTCCCCAAACAGGCTGTCCGCGCCGCGACCGCCCCGCAGCGTGTCGTTGCCGTTCCCCCCAAACAGTTGATCGATCCCTTCGTTGCCAAATAACTCGTCGTCACCCTCATTCCCATAGAGGGTGTCGTCATCCCCCTCACCCAAAAGCGTGTCATTGTCCCGACCGCCCCACAGCGTGTCATTGCCCTCTCCCCCGAACAGTTGATCGAAGCCGGCGTTGCCGAATACCTGGTCATCACCTATGTTTCCGTAGAGGGCGTCCTCCCCATCTCCCCCAAACACGCTGTCATCCCCCGCACCGCCGGCTGCTGTGTCGTTGCCGGCGTCCCCGAACAGCTCGTCTGCACCGGCGTTGCCGAATATCTGGTCATTCTGTAGGAGACCGAAGAGCGTATCGTCTCCTGCCAGCCCTAACATTATATCGACTTGCTCAGTTCCTGAGAAGGCGTTACTGTTCGCATTTCCAATCAGGTTTGCCATATCCGATTTGCGGCTCCACTAACAACAACAAGGTGAATATACCCAGCTTACAGCAAAATCGATCGCAGTTTATGTGGCCAGCTTTTTAGCTGGTTTTCCAGCCTTTTATAAAGCTCGCCCACTGGGAGAGTCGAATCTTCCTATTATAGTACATATTCCTTAATAGGCTGGCAATCTAAACAAACAGGTTTAAAACATGCTGGCAATGGGACGCCTATTTACGGAGTAAATATCTCCTATCTACCGGCTTCAATTTTGGCTCTATAGCGCCTCTAAATCATGTAAATTTCAGAACCCCGGTTTCGTAGGGGCGGGTGCACGACCGCGCTCTTCCGGGGTTCTGGGCTAAGAGCGGTTGCGCAAATCATTTAGACCTGCTATATAAAGGTTAGTTTCGTGTTGGGATGAAATAGAATTTACAAAAAGTAGGTTCGCGCCTGCTGTAGGGCGAATGGCAGCGCGGATTCGATATTAGCCGTTTTGCGGAGAGCCCGGCTCAATTAAGTTTGAAGGGGGCCATATACTGTTAGAGCAATTTTAGATTTTAGCTTTGGGATTTGGGATTTTAAATAACCTAAGGGTCTCCCAAAAGAGGGCGAGGGGTGAAAAATGGATGCCGGTGGAAAACGAAACTGTAGGGGCGGGTTTACAGACAGGCTTTCTGACCAGGAAACATTTGCAGTGAACCCGCCCCTATCAGTAGGGTCGGGTTCACCCAAGATATCTCTGCTCAGCCCCGGATATGACTAAACCCGCCCCTATTTTTGAACGCCAGTGGCGCGGGAGGGAGTCCCCGTGGAGGGGGTGCGAAAAATGTAGCGCACTGATCTGAGAAACGCTATACAATATCATCGCCTCGATCGCCGCTGACGGAATCGCTGCCGGCATTGCCATTGAGCAGCAAATGTCTTTATCACATCCTTGTCTTTTTGTCAAGACCCACGCACGACGGACTTTTGTCTGCAGCGGGTGCGCTCTTCGTGCCCTCGAATGGGCTGGCTCGCCTGTAGCAGAAGGAAGGGGAGCGTCCCGATGTATGTATGCGTTGCCGAAATGAATGCGATAATGATTTCAGCAGGCGGCAGGAGAAGAATATTTTTAGGCCAAGCAATCCCGGCAACGGGATTGAAACGGGAACATATTTTTGTCAGCTGAATCCTGTGTACGGGATTGAAATAGGCAGATTTCCTCATGGTTCAACAAACCTTTGTGCCGGTTACTGTTAACCCCATCAAATTTGGTACGGATGGCTGGCGCGGCGTGATTGCGGCAGATTTCACGTTTGAGCGCGTGGCATTGGTTGCGCCGGTGGCGGCGGAAGTTTTGGCGGAACTCTATGGCGACATCACTTCCAGCCGTACAGTTATCGTTGGCTATGACCGGCGCTTTCTGGCGGAAGAGTTCGCAGCTGTGGCGGCGGAGGCGGTGCGAGGGGCGGGTTTTGACGTGCTGCTGTCGGAAACTTACGCGCCAACACCGGCTTTCAGCTGGGCAGCTAAGCAGCATAACGCCCTGGGCGCAATTGTGATGACGGCGAGTCACAACCCCGCAGCATACTTGGGATTAAAAGTCAAGGGGTATTTTGGCGGGTCAGTTTCCCCGGAGGTGACCAAGAAAATTGAAGCGAAGTTGGACAGGGAAGCACCGGCATCTGGGACACCGGGAACCCTGAAGGCATTCAATCCGTGGCCATCGTACTGTGAGGGGCTGCGGGGAATGGTGGATATTTCGCGGATTCGCGAGGCGGTAGAGGGAGGGAAGGTGGCGGTGTTTGCGGATGTCATGCACGGCGCGGCAGCCGGCGGGCTCAGCCAGCTGTTGGGGGTGCCGGTGCGCGAAATCAACAGCCAGCGGGACCCGCTGTTTGGTGGGTGCGCTCCGGAACCGCTGCCGAAATACCTGTCGCAGCTGTTCCGGGTGATACGGGCGCACAAGAGGGGGCTGGGTGCCGGTATGGCGACGGGGTTCGTGTTTGATGGGGATAGCGACCGGATTGCGGCGGTGGACAGCGCCGGCAATTTCCTGAGCTCGCAAATCTTGATTCCGATTTTGCTGGAACATTTGGCGAAACGGCGGGGATTCACCGGCGAAGTGGTGAAGACGGTGAGCGGTTCGGATTTAATTCCGAAGGTGGCGTCGCTGTACGGACTGCCGGTGTTTGAAACGCCGATTGGGTACAAGTATATTGCTGACCGGATGCTAGAGGTGCCGGTGCTGGTGGGGGGTGAGGAGTCTGGCGGGATTGGCTACGGGACTCACATTCCGGAACGGGATGCCCTGCTGTCGGCGCTGTATTTGCTGGAAGCCGTTGTGGAATCTGGGGAGGATTTGGGGGAAATTTACAGCCGGTTGCAGGGGGAAACGGGGTTTAATGCGGCGTATGACCGAATTGATTTGCCGCTGGCGAGTATGGAGGTGCGCTCTCGTTTGCTCGAAGAGTTGCAAAAGGCTCCGCTGCAGGAAATTGCCGGGGTGCCGGTGGTGGATTGCAATCCGGTGGATGGGTATAAGTTTAGGTTGGGGGATGGTTCTTGGCTGCTGATTCGGTTTAGCGGTACTGAGCCGGTGTTGCGGCTATATTGTGAGGCTGCTAATTTGAAGCGGGTGCATGAAACGCTGGCTTGGGCAAAAGATTGGGCGAATCGATTTTAGATTTTGGATTTTGGATTTAACGCCGCAGCAGTAGGGTGCGTTCCCTAAGAGGGAACGCACCCTACCCCTGTAGTAACCGGCACCACAATTGAGGTCGCTGCGTAAGTCCTGATTAGCCGGCTCTAAATGTGCCGGTTGTGTGTGACAGAAATTTTCGCAAAAATTGCACAGATTTCCGGATTTGTGTTATCCTTAGAATAATGGAAAAGTTGCGGCAATATAAGGTCAGTAATGGGCCACATTCCATCATCTTTCTTCCCCGACAATCGCCTCGCATTCAGTTTCTGGCTTTGGTGGGGGCGGGTTTATTAATATTTGGCGTTTTGTGGCAAAGATTTCGGGCGAACCCGCCCCGACAACCACCGGCATTCGGGGGGTTTGTGGCGGAGATGGGGCGGGTTTCTGGCGATTGGAAAGAAGCTGTTGGCGAATTGATAGGGGGTTTTACCCTACGTCTTCTTTTGTGGGTAGGTTGTTCGGTTCTGGCTAGCGCTTCGGGGTTGGGCGAAGCATGAGCGGATGTAATCTTTTCCCTGAGTCCGACAAATAGTCGCGCTCATGCTTCGCCCCTACATCGGATCTTGTGTAGGGGCGAAGCATTGGCGTTAGGATCTTTCCGACTGCGCCCGAAATTTCGCTTCGCCAATGCAACGCCGTTCTTTACTTCCCAGCGAAAAGGTCTAACCTCTTACGGATTCGCCAACAGCATCTTTCAATCGCCAGGGACTTTAGCGCTGCACACTCCCTTCTAAAATTTCCCCCCCATTCCCCAAAAGGAAACCGGCTCGGAACAGCGCCCCGGTTTCCCCAGCGCCACCACACCCAGATCGCCGGCACGCCCGCCAACTGCTGCAATCCGATCGTGTGTCCGCGTTCAAATCCCTATCGCGCCCCCCTCCAACCGCAGGAAATGCAGCCGCCCGAACTCATCGCCCGCCACCACTGTCACCCCATCCGGCGCGACAGCACAGCAATATAGCGGATACTCGCCGGTGAAAGTAGCCATCTCCTCGCCGGTATTTAAGTCCCAGATTTTCTGGGTGTTATCGTCTGAAGCGGAAACCGCCTTTTGCCCGTCGGGGGTGATGGCGACTGCAACTACCGCGCTGGTATGCCCGGTGAGTGTCCGCAGGAGCTCATCCCCATCCGCTCCCAGTGACGCTCGTAATATTGCTGCAAACCTTTCGGCAAATTCTCCAGTGTCAAATCTCGGTACGCACCGCTCTCGATGTCCTCCAGCACATAGCGCAGGTACATGAAATTATTCTCGCTTTTCTCCGCCACCGCCGTCACGAACGCCTCAACCGGCAATCCCTGACTGGCAACCCACTGCTGCAGCTTCCCACTGATGCCGGTGCGTTTTTGAATATAACTCTTGACATCTTCCAGACTCTCTGCAGGGTACTGCATCAAGTCAAAAGTCCGCTCGTTACTGACGTGCAAAGGCACGAATTGCGGTCGTTTCGACACAAGGAAGTAGACGCCATCCGGCAAAGAATAAGGCAAGTAAAGCACATTACTCCCCGAAGTCTGGCTTGTCAAGTCCACTTCATCCAGAGCATCCACCACAATCACCAGCTTTTTCCCGCCCAGTTTAGCGCTAACTTCCCCCAGCAGCCGCGCCAAAAAGTTGCCGTCCGCAGTCGCGTTCGCCGGCAGTGTGGTATAATTCAGCTGGAAACCTTTTACCAACTGCGTGCAGACATTCTCCAGAAATTGCTCAGCGCGGGTAATGCCTTGGGATTGCACGTTAAAATGCGCCACATACCGCCAATTCATTGCCAGCACGCACATCGCCATAATGGCGCTTTTGCCAACGCCCGGTTCCCCTTCCAGGATAAAATAGCCCTTAGGATTCTTGCGCACGAACTCCTGAATCGCCGCGAAGACAAATTTCCGCCCAACGAAATCTCGCGTCTTCTCCTGAATAATCGTCTCGCACTCATAGGGAAGCGGAAGGCGCGGCGCGGAAGAGTCTGCAAGTTTTTCCAACACTTCCCGAATCTCGGCTAACTCAGTGCGGATGCCAACTTCTGCTGTATCCAGCCGCGCCATTAGCTGGCACATCTGCTCTTGAGTCGCCACCCCCTGCAATTTTACCAGAATCTCTCCCGTCTGAAGCCCCAACTGCTGGAGATAGCCGATCGCCTCCTTGTGCAACTCCAGCAGCATCCCCGCAAAGGCTTGACTGTCCCGTTTCAGCACCTGGCGAAAGGCGCGGGGAAAGGTGGCGTGCAGCTCGCCGGCAACTGCTTTTATTATATCAGAATCGAGCGTTTTGTGTTGATAGCGAGCCAAATCGTTGAGGAAGTTTTCCCAGGTAGCCGCGTCGGAGCCGGTGACTGTGGCAAACTCTGTAGAGTCGGGGGAAAAAATCTTGGCTAGCTGAGCTTCTGGAATCTGGAGAGAAGTTGCCGGTGCGCCGGCTGCTGTGTTAATATTCAGCCAATAGTCAGCCGTTTTGCCCGCGAGCTGACAGAGGTCTTGTTCTGGATAAGGCAGCTTCTTGCGCTCCGCAATCTCAATCAGAGCGTCAGATTTAGCCGCCTCTCTGATAACAAGGCTTATAGCTTCTACTGCCGCTTCTGTCAAGTCGCGACTGTGGAGAATTTTCTGACTGTTAGTGAGCTTCTCAACCAGAAGATTGCCCAATTCAGTCGCCGTCATATTGCCGGCAGTACTAGCGGCGACAGTTGAGAGCACGTTAGCCGCCAGCACCCCACCCGCCGCCGGTCCCACCAAAGCCGTCGCGAAGGTTTGTGCCACTCCCAACACCGCGCTCCATCCCAGCAGCTTAATTTTAGTATCCATTTCCATGAGTGCCACAGAGAGAACATCCTGAGATTCTTTTAACATAGCACAATTGCTGTTAAATTGCAAGGGTGTGATAAAATGCCGGGGATTGACAACAAGTCGGTGAATTGCGCCGAATTATAGCGGTTTTCAGTTGGATGAAGTCCACCCCAGAAACCCGGAAGAGGGCGGGCACGGGGGCCCGCCCCTACGAAACCGGGTTTCTCAGTACCTCACTCATACGAAAAACGCTATAATTGCTCTCTTCCGCTGCGGGATGCCGGCAACATCCGCATCTGGAAAGACGCCAGATATCGGGTTTTTACATTCGTGTAACTCGTAGGGGGGTTTCCTATCCCACCGGCACCGATGGAGGTGGATTCCCTCTTAGGGAACCCACCCTACCCCTGCATCGTTCGAGCTCTGAGCTCCATCGTTCGAGCTCGGAGCTCCATCATCCGAGCTCGGAGCTCCATCGTTCGAGCTCGGAGCTCCATCATCCGAGCTCGGAGCTCCATCGTTCGAGCTCGGAGCTCCATCATCCGAGCTCGGAGCTCCATCATCCGAGCTCGGAGCTCCATCGTTCGAGCTCGGAGCTCCATCGTTCGAGCTCGGAGCTCCATCGTTCGAGCTCGGAGCTCCATCATCCGAGCTCGGATGTTGTGGTAGAGGTGAGGGTGCCGGTGCAATGCGATGATGCGATGATGCCCGATGCCCGATGCCCGATGCCCGATGCCCATCGCCGGCGTGCCGGTAGGGGCGGGTTGATGAATAAGCTGTTAGGCTTTTAACCTGCTTTTCCGTTGAAAGGAGGCAGTCACGATGAACTGCGCACACCGCCACCAATGAAAACTTGCTCCACTGCGGGAGATTCGGTAGGGCTAAAGCCCAACTACAAACCTTTTCAAGTCAGAGCCGTAGGGGCGGTGCCCCCGTGCCCGCCCCGGAACGAGAGAAACCTTCCCACACAAAACAGATTCGAGCGCACATAATATTATACCGTGCCCCATGCGATGATGCCCAATGCCCCATGCCCCATGCCCAATCCAAAATCCACAATCCAAAATCCTTTCATCGCAATGATTGATGCAAAATTGTTAGTAGTAGCCACCGGCAATCCTGGCAAACTGCGGGAAATGCAGGAGTATTTGAGTGATTTAAACTTGCAACTACAGCTAAAGCCCGACGAACTCGATATTGAGGAAACCGGCAGCACATTCATGGAAAATGCTTGCCTGAAGGCGTCCGAAGTGGCCAAAGCAACTGGCCAGTGGGCGATTGCCGATGATTCTGGCTTGGAAGTGGACGCCCTCAACGGTGATCCGGGCGTTTATTCCGCTCGTTATGGCCAAACTGACGCTGAGCGGATTTCGCGCCTGCTGCGGGAGTTGGGGGAGGAAAAGAACCGGCAAGCGCAATTTGTCTGTGCGGTGGCGATCGCGCGTCCTGACGGTGCGATCGCCCTGCAAGTGGTGGGGGCGTGCCGGGGGGAAATCCTTCACGCTCCCAGGGGTGCCGGCGGTTTTGGCTATGACCCCATTTTCTATGTTCCAGAGCACGACCAGACCTTTGCGGAAATGACGCCGGAATTGAAGCGACGCTGCAGCCATCGGGGTCAAGCGTTCCAAACCCTGCTACCCCAGATGGGTTCAGTGCGGTCGTCGTGAATCAGCCCGCCGGGGGTGAGGGGCGGGAGGTGCCGAACTTCGCCACCTTCCCCTGCTCCCCAGGAAAGTCTAAATCGCTTCCTCGTTCCGTTCGCCGGTGCGAATGCGGATAATTTTCTCGACCGGCGAGACGAAGATTTTACCATCCCCAATCTCGCCGGTGCGGGAGGCCGAGATGATTTTGTCTATTACCATATCCACCTGGTCGTCGTCAACAACAATTTCGACTTTGAGCTTTTGCAGGAACTCGACGGTGTACTCGGAACCCCGGTAGCGCTCGGTTTGGCCTTTCTGACGCCCAAAGCCTCGGACTTCGGAAACGGTCATGCCGACAATGCCGGCGTTGACCAGGGCGATTTTGACTTCATCCAGTTTAAATGGCCGTATAATGGCTTCTACCTTTTTCAAGCTTGTCGCTCCTTAGTGTATAAGTCGGTTAGCTTCCTGTAACATATAGCATTGAGGCGGCGGCGAGAGGATAACTGTATGATAAATTCAGGAAGCGGGGAGCAACATTTCTGCCAGCTGAATCCTGGGAAGGGGATGGAAACAGAAGACGAGAACGTGAAGAGCCCGCCGGCTCACCCCGGAGTGCGAGAGAGTGAAACCGGTTCCCTTTCGCGCTCGTCGCTCCTCACCTCGGACTGTGTTTATTCAGCCAGGGTTGCAGCCACCGGCGATGCGGTTGTGGAGTGGGTGACGGAAGGCATAGAGCAACTCACTGGCTACAGCGCCGAGGAGGTGAGGGCCAAGGGGGGCTGGGCGTCCTGGATTCATCCCGACGATTTGCCCAAATACCAGCAATTTGCCCGCGAAATCGCCAGCTTACGAGCCGGTGCGGTAGAATACCGGATTTGGACTAAGCAGGGGGAGCTGCGGTGGCTGCTCGATATGGCCCGACCGGAAGGGGATGGGGCTTCTGGGGGTGGCGCAACCGGCGCGAACAGCTTTGGTGTGCGGGTTGCCGGTGCGGTGTTCTTTCAATCCCGTTTGCAGGATTCAGCCGGCCAAAATGTAATTGTACCTGCGGACGACCGGCAGGTGCCGGCGGTGGAAGACACAGCCTGCAGCTTGCAGGCGTCTGAGGAGCTGCGCCAAGTCACCGACCAGCTGCGAGCGGTTTTGGATGCGGTGCCGGGAAGTGTGGCCTGGATCGGAGCCGATTTGAAATACTTGGGCGTGAACCGCTATTTAGCGAAAGCCTTCAACATGCCCCCAGAAGCTTTTGTGGGCCGGCACATCGGCTTTCTCGAGTCCAGCTCGCAAACGGTGGCGTTCGTGCGGCAGTTTTTTGCCAGCGCGGACTCAGAAGCCTCGGCAGAAGTGGAGTGGGAGGTGAGTGGCACTCCCTTCAACTATCTGATAGTAGCGCAGAAGTACATGCAAGGGCAAGCGGCTGTGGTTGTGGGGATTGACATCAGCCAGCGCCAGCAAGCGGAGGCAGAACTGCGCCACTCTCAAGCCACCATTCAAGCGTTTTGTGAGGTGCAAGCCGCCAGAGAACTGAGTTACAGCGAGCGCCTCCACCAGCTTTTAGAGCTGGGATGCCAGTGGTTTGGGCTGGAGACCGGCATGTTGGGACGGATTGAAACGGATCGCATCTCGGTGATCGCGGCGCACTCGCTGGACACTGGCATCGCCACTGGCGCTGTTTTCGATTTGCCGCAGGGGGATTGCCGCCAACTCTGGCTTCCTGAAGGAATCGTCAGCTTCAGGTCGGGGGGGTCAAAAGGGCAGCGCCATTTGTCCTGCGCCGGTGTGGAAATCGAGGCTTATCTTGGTGCGCCGGTGCTGGTGGGGGGGAAGGTTTACGGCACGCTCTGCTTTTTGTGTCAATCCCCTTCCCCGGATTCAGCTGACAGAAATATTGCCCCAAATCTGGGTGAATCTATGATAAAGTCACCGGCTCACCGCCGCCGCAAGTTCAAAACGGTGGAAAAAGAGTTGCTGAAGCTAATGGCGCAGTGGGTGGGGGGTGAGATTGAGCGCGAGGAAGCCGCCGCCAAGCTGCAGCAACAGTTCGACCGAGCCTTGCTGCTGCGGCAAATTACCCAGGAGATTCGCCGCAGCTTGGACACTCAGCAAATTTTGCAGACGACGTGCAATTTACTGGGGAGTGCGTTTGGCGTCAGTCGCTGTTTGCTGTTTATTTATGAAGGGGAGTCAAGGTGCCGGTTGCGCTGTGTGGCGGAATATCTAGCGCCGGGGCAAACATCGGCTATGGATGTGGAGATTCCGGTTACAGGCAACCCCCACGCAGTCCAGACAATGGTTGAAGACCGGGCGCTCCCAATTGCAGATGTTTACACTGATCCTTTGCTGCAATCTTCTGTCGCCCGCTGCTTGCAGTTTGGAGTGAAATCCATGTTGGGGATTCGCACTTCTTATCAGGGGGAACCGAATGGGGTGATTTCTTTGCACCAGTGCGACGGGTTGCGCGAGTGGAAAGAGGATGAAGTGGAACTGCTGGAAGCGGTGGCGGAGCAAGTGGGGATTGCTTTGGCGCAAGCCCGCCTGCTGGAGCAAGAATCCGGGCAGCGCCAGCAACTGGCTGAGCAAAATTTGGCGCTGGAGCGGGCAATACAGGCAGCGGAAGCTGCTAACCGCGCTAAGAGCGAATTCCTGGCGATGATGAGCCACGAAATCCGCACGCCGATGAATGGGGTGATTGGCATGAGCGGTTTGCTGCTGGATACGGAACTCGATGAGGAGCAGCGAGAATATGCCGAAACGGTTCGCAGTTGCTCTGAGGCGCTGCTGACTATTATTAATGATATTCTGGACTTTTCTAAAATTGAGTCGGGCAAGCTGGAGTTGGAGCAGCAGCCGTTCGAGCTGCGAGCTTGTATTGAGGCTTCTCTTGCTTTGCTGGTTCCTAAGGCTGCTGAGAGGGGCTTGCAGCTGGGATACAGGTTTGTTGGGCCGGTGCCGCCGGTGGTGCTGGGGGATGTGACGCGGTTGCGCCAAATTATGGTGAATTTGCTGAGCAATGCGGTGAAATTTACGGATGCCGGTGAGGTTTCGGTGCTGGTGTCGCTTCAATCGCGTTTTCCGGATTCAGCTAGCCAAAAATCTCCGCCGCCCTCCGATTTGACGGCACCTGCTGGGGACTACTCGGTTTGGGAAATCCAATTTGCTGTTAAGGACACCGGCATCGGCATTCCCGCTGAGCGCATGAACCGCCTGTTTAAGTCGTTCAGTCAGGTGGACGCTTCTACGACGAGGCGCTATGGCGGTACGGGACTGGGTTTGGCGATTAGCCAGCGGTTGAGTGAAATGATGGGCGGTCGGATGTGGGTCGCCAGTGGGGGCGCAGTGGGAGGAAATCCCCCGCCTGACTGGCAGGTGCCGGCGGCACAAACTGAGGGATCTACGTTTTATTTTACTGCGGCTGTCCGCGCTCTCCAACCCGCTGTGCCGGTAATCAGCACGGAAAAAGATGACCCTCCGCCTCCACCGGAGATGCCCCCACTGGCTGACCGGCTTCCCCTGCGGATTTTGCTGGCGGAGGACAATCGGGTCAGCCAGCGAGTGGCGCTGCTGATGCTGGAGGGGCTGGGGTATCGGGCGGATGTGGCGGGGAATGGGCTGGAGGTGCTGCAAGCTTTGCGCCGGCAGCCTTATGATGTGGTGCTGATGGATGTGCTGATGCCGGAAATGGACGGACTGACGGCGACTCGTTTGATTGCCGAGCAATGGGCACCTGCTTCTCGCCCCCGGATTGTGGCGATGACTGCTGCTGCGATGAAGGAAGACCGGCAAAATTGTCTGGATGCCGGTATGGATGATTTTATCAGCAAGCCGCTGCGTCGTGAGGAACTCAGGGGAGCTTTGGAGCAGTGCCAGCCACTCGCTTCTTTTAGGGGTGAGGGGTTGGGGGGTGCGTGACGCGCTTTGCGTCACACACCCTACTTAGCGAATGGGGTTGTGTACTGTCACCAATTTTGTGCCGTCGGGAAAGGTGGCTTCTACTTGCACTTCTTGTACCATTTCTGGCACGCCTTCCATCACGTCTTCCCGCGCCAGCAAAGTGGTGCCGTAACTCATTAAATCTGCGACGGTGCTACCATCTCTGGCTCCTTCCATAATGGCGGCGGAAATGTAGGCGACTGCTTCTGGGTAGTTGAGTTTTAAGCCTCTCGCTTTGCGGCGCTCCGCTACGAGGGCAGCGGTGAAAATCAGCAATTTGTCTTTTTCTTGCGGTGAGAGTTGCATTGCTATTTCTACTGTTCGGGTGGTATAATTTTCTCTATAGAAAGTAGGGTGCGTTCCGCGAAGCGCGGAACGCACCCTACTGCGGCGTCGAGCATGTGACGCATACGGCACCTCGCTGGCGTTCAGGTTGGCCAAACTCGCGGGGGACAGGCGGGGCGTCCCCAGAAGGATTGGCGCAACAGCTGCCAAACTCCTATAAACCAGTTTCTCACTTCGGCGGTGGAATTGCCACGATATCTGCACAGCAATCCATCTGTGAGACGGGTTGCGCCGGCTTCATGATCAACCCCCCAGGCACCCTCACCCCCAACCCCTCTCCCATCCAGGGAGAGGGGAGTGCGGAGGGAGCGGGCTTTTTCCACCAATTCTGGTGTCACCGGCTCCCCAATCCAAGCGAGACTTCCCACTACAGGTTTTCCCGCTAATCCGTGGGGGCTGTTGAGCGTTTCTTCCCCACCGATTAATTGCTGCCGGTCAATCCAGAGGGGGCGTCCTTGCTGCCAAATTTCGGTGTGCGAGCGCCAACACCCTTGCAAAAATTGCTCCCCTCTGGCGCTGCGCCCGAACCGGGTAATCTCCCAAATCAGTACGCTCGCGAGGGGTTCCAATTCCACTCGCAAATCTTGCCGGTATATAGCATTATTATACACAATTGTTTCTTGGGGCAACCACTCCAAACAAGCGCCGGCGGCTATTTGGATTTGCGCGGTTTGTCTGGCTTCTAAGCCGTTACTGCGATAAATTTTGCCGGCGGCGGCGGTGGTGATTAAGGCGCGGGTGTCGGGGTGAAGGGTAATGTCGAAACAGAGGCGATCTCCCCCGACGACGCCGCCGGCTGTGTGCAAGATAACGCTGTGACAGACAGCGGCACCTTCGGGATAAAAGGGGCGCTGTACTTTTAGGGGGGCTCGCACTCGCTCGCCAATTAGCTGTGCTGTGCCGGTGCGGTTGGCGTAGATTAAGTTGAGGCTGCCTTGCCAGCCTGCCGGTGGGGTATCGGCGGCTTGAGAGGTGGGAAACTGGTTCACAGATGTTAAAGAGAATCCTATTTTATCTAAAATATAGCGGTTGGTGAAATCTCTGTGCCGGATCAGAAACCGGGTTTTTTCCAGAAACCCGGTTTCTGCGATGGCTCAGCCAGAAAAAATACTATCTATCCCAACTTGATATGAGCCCTTCCCGGTTTTAGAGAAAATGGGGACTGCGCGAGCCATAACCTGATTTTTATTGAGCTCTCGCACGAGGCGCTGTGCTTGGTGTTTGTAAAGGGGCAATTGCAGGATTCCCGGCAAATTTTCCATCAAGTCTCGGGCGGTGCTGAGACTGCATCCGGAAATCCGGGCAATCAGATTGCCTCCCTCAAACGCGGCGTCTTGTGTTAAAGCCCGATCCACCCGCACCATCCAGAGTCGAGGCGCAATGCTCAGTTCTCCTCGCTCAATGCGCCGCAGCCCATTAATAGTAGCTAAAACTACCATGCGGTCGCCCACAGCCAGAAGCGTATCTTCCGAGGGCATCAACTTAGACTCCTGTCCTCGTTTTTGGTGACAAATCGGCACTACTCCGTAGCCATAGGTGACTTGAGCGAGCAGCAAACCATTCAGAGTATCGTTCGCTTCAATGGTGTATTCTGTTACCAGGACTGTCTGGTGGTTGAGACGAAACAGGCTGATAATATTTTCCCCAAACGCAGCCCCCGCAAAGGCTTCACCTGCCAGCGCATAGGCGCACAGTAACTGAGCGTTAGGAATCAGCTCAGCTAAATCATCACTCAAGCGTTGTTCAAAGGTGCGGATCGCCAAGTGAAGGTTGGGGTTAGCAGCACGCGCCATCAAGCCGACTTCCAGATTTAGCATTTCATCATCGGTATCCACAATGACGCTTTTTGCTGTAGAGAGATTTACCTTTTCCAGAGCTTCCTTAAAGTTCCCAACAATCAGCGGCATTTTCGGCAAAACCGTCATGTCAAAATCCAAATCCGGGGTAATGCCGGCGAGGGGCTGATTGAATTCTTGCAACAGGTGCGCTATCCGCTGACCTAACCCGCCCAGTCCAATTACTACTACATGGTCTTGTTGGGGAACCGGCGGACGCTGCTTTAAAAACTGGAATCTTGAGGTTAAGACCTTTTCTGTAAGCACGGCATAAAAAATGCCGGTGAAAACTGTTCCAGCCACTGTCAGTAGAATGCAAAACAGATACAGCCACCAGGAGATGGGAAAGGGTATATTAAGCTGTCCAAATACATTATCAAATCCTCCCAAAAGCAGGACTATTGCCAGATTAACGGCATCTTTAAGTTGGATTTTTTCGGAGTAGCTCAAATCAAACAAAACTGTTCCCAAAATCATCAGAGTCAGAAGCGTGATGGCAGAGACTGTCGCTCCCAGAGTGGTTCGGTCACGAACGATCCCTTTCCAGATGTGAGCCAATTTCTGCTTGAGGTTTCTCCAGAGCGGGCTTTTGAGTGCTGCCAAGGCGCTGCCAGGATTCCGCTGAGTCTCCCTTGCCGATTTCACAGAATGACTGGCAGATGGCTCCCCTATTTCAAGATAAACAATAGTGTCTCCAGCCCGCACGATTGCCTCTGGCTCCCATTCGTGGAATGATGGGGAAGGTTGAGCGGAATTAGGGGTGTGACAGAGCACCCGACGGGTGCGACTGTTGAGATCGTACAGGAAACGCCGGTCGCACCAGCGGTCGCCCGGACTGAGCTGGCGCTTAACGACTCGCAGCCAGTGTCCGTCTATTTTGAAAAATCCGGATATTTCGCTTCCCAAAGCGGCGAGGGCAAAGGCGGCAGCCGGCAGCTGGTTTGGCTCAAAGGCAACAAAATTTCCCAGATGCTGGCTCAAGAGTTGATTGAGATTTTCTTTGGCAGAGCGAACAACTAGGCGAATGTGAGGATTGAGTTTCCGCACCGCCAACGCGGTTTCTGCGTTGACGCGCTCACTGTCTGTCACCAGAAGCACAGCCCGAATATCCTCAATTTTGGCCTGCTTCAGAACGCTGATTTGGCTGCAGTCTCCAATAATTAAGTCGTCCAATAAAGCCGGCAAGTTGGGGATTTCCCATTTTGGGGGCTCCACTTCCTCAATGGCACTAACCCTGACCTCAAATGCTGTGAGGGCGGCGACACAATGCTGCCCCACACTTCCCAGTCCGCAAACTAAAAACCTGTCCAGCCCCCCCTGACTGAGGCTAGCCGAGTGCGAGGAACTCGCTGGTGTCTTAGTCATATTACCACCACTGGTTAAGATGCTTTTGCGTTCATTATAGGCGATCCCGAAAAGGGTTGCCGCTCAACGCGGGCCAGATATGGTGAGTCAGCTGGGTGGTGCCGGCGCGTTCAATCGGGGCGGTTAATAATAATTAGCCTTTTCAGCAAAGTGGTAGAAACCGGGTTTCTTTCAGAAACCCGGTTTCTGGCCCCCGTTTCGGAAACAAACCGATTTTTGCCCAGCCGGCTAAACCGCTAAAAACCTCTGAATCACATCTTGGCTGAGTTCGCCGGTGCTTCCAGAAGCGACAATTCCGCCTTTTTGCATGGCGTAGTACCAGTCAGCTTGGCGGACAAAGTGGAGGTGCTGCTCTACTAACAGCACCGATATGCCGGTGGATTCAATGATGCGGCGCACCGCCGCTTCAATTTCCAAAATGATAGAAGGTTGAATCCCCTCAGTGGGTTCATCTAACAGCAGTAATTGGGGACGCCCCATCAGCGCACGGGCGATGGCTAGCTGCTGCTGCTGTCCCCCACTCAAGTCGCCTCCCATGCGCGAAAGCATGGTTTTCAACACGGGAAATAGCTCAAAAATCTCATCAGGTACAGATGGGTTTTTGGGGCGATCGCGCCGCGCCTCTAAACCCAGCAGCAGATTTTCCCTCACCGTCAGACGGGGGATAATCTCGCGCCCTTGCGGCACATATCCAATTCCCATACGAGCGCGGCGATCCGGAGATTTGCCGGCTATCAGTTCGCCGCAAAACTGAATCGTGCCGGTGCGCGGCTTAATCAGCCCCATCACTGTTTTCAGCAGCGTAGTTTTGCCCACGCCATTGCGCCCGATCAGACACACCATCTTCCCCGCCGGCACATTTAAATCCACCAGGCGGAGGATGTGACTCTCACCATAATAAACATTCAGCCCAGACACTTGCAACATCATATCAATTGCGCTCCCCTGGCGACTATAAGTCGCGGCTATACAAACAAAGTCCGCCTGCGCGGACTAATGAATTTGAAGCCCGCACCAGCAGGCTTTAGCGTTTCTTAAACCGCCTCGCCCTCAGTCGCCGGCTTACCCAAATACACCTCTATCACGCGCGGGTCATTTTGCACTTCCTCAATACTCCCCTCGCACAGCACCGAACCCTCATGCAGCACCGTCACCTTGCGAGCAATTTGCCGCACAAACTCCATATCGTGCTCAATCACCACAATCGAGTGACTTTCTGCTAGCGAGAGGAGCAAATTGCCGGTTAATGCCGTTTCCTCATCCGTCAAACCGGCAACCGGCTCATCCACCAGCAGCAAATCCGGTGACTGCGCCACCAACATCCCAATCTCCAACCACTGCTTTTCCCCGTGAGACAGAAACCCAGCTTTAACATCCGCTTTCGTCACTAACCCAATCGTTTCCAACAACTGTACCACAGTTTTGCGCTCCGATGCCGGCGTGCTAACCCACAATGTTGATAGCACATTTTTGTTGCGGTTGCAAGACAGCTCCAGATTCTCGCGAACCGTCAGGTTGAGGTAAACGCGAGGGGTTTGGAATTTGCGCCCAATTCCCAGGCGGGCGATTTGATGTTCCGAGATAGAGCGCAAATTCCGCCCCTTAAACATCACCCGCCCTGCTGTTGGCTGCACTTTGCCGGTGATCACATCCAGAAATGTCGTCTTGCCGGCACCATTTGGCCCAATTATCACGCGCAATTCACCGGCATCCATGCTGAAGTTCAGCTGGTTCAGGGCTTTAAAGCCGTCAAAGCTAACGGTTAAGTTTTCTATTGTTAGGATGTTCGGGCTCATATTTATGGGGGGTAGTGGTAGGGTGCGTTCCGCTTTGAGAGTTCTCGTTTGAAGTGGGGTGTGTTCCGCTTGCGGAACGCACCTTACTCCTTTATGGGGTAATTATTTGAACCGCCGCCGTGAAGGAGCGCCAAGAAGAAAGAGCAGGAGGGGAAGAGGTCAGTTTTCTAGTTCTTCGCGCTCGCGCTGCACTTCTGGGTTGTCTTCTAAGCTGGGGTAGGTTCTGATTTTCCGGCGCAATCCCAGTCGGGAGCGCAGCGGCTCGATTGCTTGGGTGCGCAGCCAGCCGACTAAACCGTTGGGAAGTACCATGACGACAATTAAAAACAGCGCCCCTTGGAAAAATAGCCAGACTTCGGGGAATTTTTCGCTGAGAAGGCTTTTCGCGTAGTTAACCGCTAGCGCTCCCGCGATGGCTCCCACTAAACTGGCTCGCCCTCCGACTGCTACCCAAATCACCATTTCAATCGAGAAGGCAATATCCATTGCTTTGGGGGAGATAATGCCGGTTTGCAGGGTGAACATGGCACCGGCAATGCCGGCAAGCCCAGCAGAAATGGCAAAGACCACCACTTTATAGCCGGTGGGATCGTAACCGGAAAAGCGCACCCGACTCTCATCATCACGAATTGCTATTAGCAAGCGCCCGAAGCGCCCGCTCGTCAGCCACCGGCACAGCGCGTATGCGCCCGCGAGCAGCACCACCGTAACCGCATAGAAGACAAACTGCGTCTGAGTCGCGCTCACCGGCATCCCGAAAAGTGTCTTGAAATCTGTCAGCCCGTTGGTGCCGTTAATCAGCTTTTGCTGTCCGTTGAAGAAGTTGAAAAAGACAATTGTCGCCGCTTGTGTTAGTATGGAAAAATACACACCCCGGATGCGGTTGCGGAACACCAGATAGCCCAGGAAAGCTGCCACCAAAGACGGAATCAGGACAATTGCCGCAGCGGTGAAACCGAAGGAATAGAACGGCTGCCAAAACCCGGGCAGTTCTGTCACCCCGTAGAGGCTCATAAATTCAGGCAGCTGCGAGCTGGCATCGGGGGGGATTTGCAGCTTCAGGTGCATGGCTATGGCGTAACCGCCCAAGGCAAATAGCACCCCGTGCCCGAGACTGAGCATGCCGGTGTAGCCCCAGATTAAGTCAATGCCGAGGGCGGCAATCGCCAGCGCCAAAAATCGCCCCAGCAAGTTGAGGCGAAACTCGGAAAGCGCCGCCGGCACCGCCAATATCAAAACCAGCGCAATCCCCGCGACAGCCGCCGCTTCAATGAATAGCCATAGCTGCTCAGGGAGAGCGGGGAAAATACTTTCTCCCAACTCCTTTTTACCCCGCGAGTGCGTGCCGGATCGCCGGCTCTGTCTTTCTCCCTGTCTTATGTAAGGAAAGTGGTATATTTTCCGATTTTCCCGGTTCCCTTTTTCCCCTTCTGGCATTCTCTCAAACTCCTTTTTTCCCTGTTATACCAAGTTGAGATAGATAGTATTTTTTCCGCCCGACGCCCCCCCTTGATTCCGGATTTGTAATCCAAAATCCAAAATCCAAAATCCAAAATCCAAAATCCCCCCTCAAGCATCCACCGCCCGCCCCTTTTGCGGGAAAATCCCTGCTGGGCGCACCTGCAGAAAAGCAATAATCAGCGCAAACACCATCACCTTCGCCATGCTAGCCGTGGCAAAAAACGTAAAGAAATCAGCCAAAGGCTTGACATTTGACAGCATCAGTGCTAGCGTTCCCGATCCTATCAGATAGTTAGCCGTGCCAATCGCCAGCGCCGCCACAATCGTCCCTACAAGTTTGCCAACACCGCCGGTGACAACCACCATAAAAGCGTCCACCACATAGTTCTGGCCGGTATTTGGCCCCACCGAACCCAGCAAACTGATCGCACAGCCGGCAACCCCAGCGAGTCCAGAACCCAAGGCAAACGTCAGGGCGTCCACTGTTGCCGTGGGAATCCCCAAACACGAACTCATGTTGCGGTTTTGCGTCACCGCCCTGATCCGCAAGCCCCAGACAGAACGCTGCAAAAACAGGTAAATGCCAGCAACACAAACAACCGTCAGCCCGATAATAAACAGCCGCGTATAGGGCATCTGAAAATTCCCCACCGGCAGCCCCCCTCGCAGCCAGCTCGGTGCCGTCACATCCACATTTTGCGCGCCAAACCAAGGCTTCGTCACTGCCAATTGATACGTCTGCCCCAAAAACGCGCCCGCCGCACCGGCAATCCCCAGCGACAGAGGCAAAATCACCGCCACCGCGCCCCCGCGAATTCGCTCAAAATCCGCTCGCCGCGACAGCACCCACAGCCCCCCAAAAAACAGCCCGCAAAACAGCGCAATCCCAATCGCCATTACCCAGCTGACACTGCGCACAAACTGCTGCAAAATCAAACTCACGCCCCAAGTTGCCAGCAGCGTTTCCAGCGGACGCCCGTAGAGAAAGCGGACCGCAACCCGCTCCAAAACCAACCCCGCCAAAGCCGCCACTGCGAACGCACACACGAGGGCAAAGAAAATATAACCCTCAACCCAAGGCGCTCCCAGCAGTTTGAATCCATTTTGCACCACAAAAGTCGTGTAGGCTCCCAGCATCATCAGCTCGCCGTGAGCCATATTAATCACGCCCATCAGCCCGAAAATAATAGCCAAACCCAGCGCCGCTATCAGCAGCACCGAGCCAATACTAATTCCATTAAACAGACCGTCTAATACTTGCAGCACCCGCTCCTCCGTGCGATTTTGGATTTTGGATTTTGGATTTTGGATTTTCTCTTGTTCCCAGGTTGAGCTGGGAACGAGGTATAAAACTCTTTAGCTCGTCTTAAACTTACCGCCTTTAGCCGGATCTGACCAGTCGCAGGAAAAACCTTTCGTTTCTTTAACGAACTGATTCCAGGGCACCGGCTCAACTGCCTTGGGCGTAGAGTAAACAATCTCAAACAGTCCGTCATCCCGGACTTGTCCCAGCCGAACAAACTTAGCCAGGTGATGGTTACTTTCCAATTTTACCAGACCCCCCGGCGCTTCAAACGTCTGGCCCAGGGCAGCTGCCCTCACCTTCTCCAAGTCGTCAGGTGTCCCAGCTTTTTCCACCGCCTGCTTCCACAGGTAAACCATGATATAAGCCGCTTCCATCGGGTCATTCGTCACCCGGTCTTTACCATATTTAGCCTTAAAAGCTTCCACGAATTTCTTGTTGGCCGGTGTGTCCACCGTCATAAAATAGTTCCAGGCAGCATAGTGGCCTTTTAGCGACTCAGTGCCGATGGCTTTGACTTCTTCTTCCGCAATGCTCACGGACATGGAGGGATATTTATCAGGCCCCAAACCGGCCCCTTGCATCTGTTTGAAGAACGCCACATTGCTGTCCCCGTTGAGGGTGTTAAAAATCACGCCCCCCTCTGGCAGTGCCGCCTTTATTTTAGCAATCAGCGGCGTCACTTCTTGGCTGCCAAGCGTCAGGTAGTCTTCGCCCACCACTTCACCGCCCTTGGCTTCCAGTTGCGCCTTGACGATCGTGTTCGCCGTGCGCGGGAAAACGTAGTCCGAGCCAACCAGGAAGAACTTTTTGCCCTTATTTTCCAGCAGCCAGTCAACTGCCGGCTCGATTTGCTGGTTGGGGGCTGCGCCGGTGTAGAAAACGTTCTTGGAACACTCTTGCCCTTCGTACTGCACGGGATACCACAGCATGTGGTTTTTCTGCTCGAACACCGGCAGCACCGCCTTGCGGCTGGCAGAAGTCCAGCAACCGAACACAGTCACAACTTTATCCTGGTCAATCAGCTTTTTCGCTTTCTCCGCAAAGACTGGCCAGTCAGATGCGCCATCTTCCTGAATCGGTTCGATTTTCTTGCCCAGCACCCCACCGGCACTGTTGATTTCCTCAATCGCCAGCATCTCCGCGTCCACGACGCTCTTTTCACTAATGGCCATCGTGCCGCTCAGGGAGTGCAGTATTCCCACTTTTATCGTATTTCCGCTGCCGGCGGCTACAGCCGGGGATGGAGAAACCGCAGAAGTCGCCTGACTCCCTGTCTGTGCCGGCGGGGTTTGACCGCAAGCCTTCAGCAGAATGCTAGTTCCCAGGGTTGCGGAACCGTATAATAGAAATTTACGCCGGCCAAACCGCCTTGCCATACTGTGACTTACCCCGATTGTGTTTGCAGAGATTGAATGTACCGAGTGATACTAGGGCTGCCGTTTACCCCGAAATTGTAATCTAGGCTACAAAATAGCCGCTTTCACCCCCCGCCGGCAAAAATTTAATTTAATCTTTAGAATCTGCACTCCCCGTAGGGTGGGTTAGCGTTGCGTAACCCACCCTATTAGTGAGGTACTGAGAAACCCGGTTTCTGAAAGAAACCGGGTTTCTGGGCCATAGTTCATCTATCTGAGAACCGCTATAACGGAATTGCTAATCCCGAATGGGGCCTTTCCCTTCTATAGCAGCAGAAGCCAACGATTTCCATCCTTCCTCAAGGTCCGGGTGCGCCTGTAAAAAACTCTCTATCACCTCTTTCTTTCCAGAATGCTGCAAGTTCGCTAACCCATACAGGGCGCTCGCCCAACAGTCTGTAGATGGAAGTTTGAGAACCTGCGAAAGAGCTTGAAGCATCGCCTCTCCCACTCTCTCCTCTGGAGGGTCCTCTCCATAATAGCGAAACCAGTTCCACCACATAGAACAAGTTTCATCCAAGGGGTTCTTGACAAACAACCGTTCGCAAAGAGTGACCATTGAGAAGATGCACTCTTCCCGAAGCGGCCAGGGAACATCTTTTCTCCATATCCAGTTTGGCACGTTTATCCAGCTGGAAAGATACCCGAATCCTTGGATTAGCTGGTCTTCGCTGTATTTATCGAGAAGGAAGTCAGGGTTTCTGAAAAGTCGAGCCACATACGGCAGGAGATGTTCGATATCGCCGGTCCATTCCCATTCATTCCCATGATGCCAAGGGGGGTCAGTCACGGGATGGTCAAAGACGAAATCGACCCACTCTTCAAAAGAATATTCGTTAAGATTGATTCCCCAGTCAGAGTAGCTGTACATAATCTATTTTGGATTTTGAATTTTGGATTTTGGATTTTGGATTTTAGCGGGTTTCATATTAGTGAGGTGCGGAGAAACCCGGTGAGCGTAGGGGCGGGAAAGAGTGCCATCGGTGTCAACTTAAGCTCCTGGCGATTGGAAATCGCGGCACTACAACCAAGTCCGCCTACGCGGACTTAAGAGAAGAGCTAGAATCTTAAAACCCGCGCAGGCGGGTTTTGTCTGTATAGCTGCGGTTTCAACCGCCCAGAGACTGCGGGACACAGCTTAAATTGACACCAATGGCCCCTGTGCCCGCCCTCTTCCGGGTTTCAAAGGGCTACTTTATCCAACTGAAACCCGCGATATCTTATGGACTTAACAGCTCTTTTGTGATGGTAGGGCTGTGCCTTCCCCAACACTTGTTATCTCTGATACAAAATTATCACCGGCAGCCCGCCGATGGGAGAAACTTAACCTAAACTTAACAATTGGCGTCCCGCCGGCACAGTGCTGCCCCACCGGCCAAGACCGGAGCGGCGCGACCCTGCCCCACAGGGGCCATAATGTAGCGCAGATAACATATCGCCAGAAGCACCTCTGCTAATTTTGCCCTATTCAAATGTGCGGGGGGGTGTGATAGAAAATGCGTATTGCGATTTGGCGCTTGCTGACGCTCAGTGCGGCAATTGTGACGCACCAGCTGCTTGACACCGCAGCCACAAGAGCGGAGGGATACCAGGGGGACTTGCCAGAGATGCCGGCACCGGCACAAATGCAAGAGTTCAGCCCAAACACAGAGCCGGTATCGCCCGAAACAGAAGCGATGGAACAAGTGACATCAGTGTCTCAGCTCTCTGATGTCCAGCCGACAGACTGGGCATTCCAAGCCTTGCAGAACCTGGTAGAGCGCTACGGCTGCATTGCCGGCTATCCCGACGGCACCTTCCGGGGGAACCGAGCGATGACGCGCTACGAATTTGCTGCCGGTTTGAACGCCTGTTTGGAGCGGATCGTGCAGCTGATTTCGCGAACTGACACGTCCAACCTAGCCAC
Source organism: Oscillatoria princeps RMCB-10 (assembly GCA_019359235.1). Classification (GTDB taxonomy): domain Bacteria; phylum Cyanobacteriota; class Cyanobacteriia; order Cyanobacteriales; family Oscillatoriaceae; genus Oscillatoria; species Oscillatoria princeps. Next base: position 250,893 of record JAHHHT010000010.1, on the reverse strand, counting down.
CAAAGCGGATTTAGCCACCCTGAACCGGCTGCTGGAAGAATTCCAAGCCGAACTCGCCACCCTGCGCGGTCGCGCCGACGCCCTAGAAGCTCGCACCGCCGAACTGGAAGCCAATCAGTTCTCCACCACCACCAAACTCACCGGCGAAGTAGTATTCGCAGCCAGCGATATTATAGGAAAGATAGACACCGGCCCCAGCTCAGTGCCCAGTTTTTCCGAGCGAGTGCGGCTCAACTTCAATACCAGCTTCACCGGCAAAGATCACCTGTTAGTCCGCTTGTATGCCTCCAACACCGCTAACTTAGCTATCGCCGGCGGCACGAACATGGCCCGCCTCCACCCAGACCGGGGCAACGACAATAATTTCGACATCGATTTAGGCTGGTACAACTTCCCCCTCGGCGACAGGGGCAACGTTTTGATCGAATTTGCCGGTGGCAAACTAGATGATTTCGCTCCCTCCCTCAACGCCCTTGATTACGGCGGCGCAGCCCTGGGCACCATCTCCCAGTTTGGGCAGCGCAACCCCATCTACCGGCTCAGCGGTGCCGGTGTCGGTGCCGGCATCACCTACAACTTCAGCAAATCGCTCGGCGTCTCCTTGGGCTATCTCGCCGGCAACTATCTCTCCGGTGCCGATCCAGCTCCCGGACGGGGATTTTTCAACGGCACGTTTGGCGCAGTCGCCCAACTCACCGTGCGCCCTAGCGACAGCATCGGTCTGGGTTTAACCTATGTCCGCTCTTATTTTACCGCAGAAGATGTCGCCAGCAACAGCGTCAGCACCGGCGGGGGAGTCGGGAGCGCCCTAGCCGAAAAACCTTTTGGCGATGCCGCCACCTCCGCCAATTCCTACGGACTGGAAGCCAGTTTCCGCCTCAGCCCCAGGTTTACTCTAGGCGGCTGGGTTGGCTGGACAGAGGCGACTGCAGAAACCAACGGTTTTAACAATGGACTTCAGGTCGCCAGTGACGGAGACACCGCCACTCTTTTAAACTGGGCCGTAACCTTAGCTTTCCCAGACCTGGGCAAACAAGGCAATTTGGGCGGGATTGTCGTGGGGATGCCGCCCAAACTGACTGATAGCGAAGGCGCGGAAGATCGGGACACTTCTTTGCATTTAGAGGCGTTCTATCGCTACCAAATCACTGATAATATCGGCATCACTCCCGGCCTGATGGTAATTGTCAATCCGGAACACAACGACAATAACAGGACCATGTACGTCGGCACCGTCCGGACTACGTTTAGTTTCTAGTTAGCCGGCAGCACTGGCGTAGGACAGGCCGGAATGCCGGTCCCAATGTCCTTGAGTAGGGTGCGTTACGCTTCGCGTAACGCACCCTGCAAACTACAAAGTCCCCGCATGGAAGTGGATAAAATCGCTCACAGCCTCCAGCCCTTCCCGCGTCTTTAAATTCGTAAACACAAAAGGCTTGTTCCCCCGCATCTTTTTTGCATCCCGCTCCATAACTTCCAGGGAAGCCCCCACATAAGGAGCCAGGTCAATCTTATTAATGACCAGCAAATCCGATTTCGTAATACCCGGCCCACCTTTGCGAGGGATTTTGTCACCGGCAGCCACATCAATCACATAAATCGTCAAATCTACCAGCTCCGGACTGAACGTAGAAGCCAGGTTGTCGCCCCCACTCTCGACAAACACCAGGTCTAAATCAGAAAACCGCCGCTCCAGCTGTTCGATTGCTACCATATTGATAGAGGCGTCCTCGCGGATGGCGGTGTGGGGGCAGCCGCCGGTTTCCACTCCCACAATCCGCTCCGCATCTAGCGCCTGAGAGCGCACTAAAAACTGGGCGTCTTCTTGCGTGTAAATATCATTCGTAACGACAGCAATTTTGTACTGCTGCCGCAGAGATTTGCACAGGGCGTCAACTAAAGCCGTTTTTCCTGACCCAACCGGGCCGGCAATTCCCACGCGAAATGCACTCACACTGCGTCTCCTTCTATGTAATTTAGCTGCGCGTCCGCCCAGCGGAAGCCGGTGCGCCGTTTGCAGTCGTTTGTAGTTGGGCTTCAGCCCAAAGTTTGTAGTTGGGCTTCAGCCCAAAGTTTGTAGTTGGGCTTCAGCTGGCCCGACTGTTACCGCCTCCCGTCCTTGCGCTGCCACTTTGCGGACACTCTGGGCGATGCGTCGCAACTGGTTAAGTCTCGATTCGTCTGCGCTCATCTTTTCAGGATTTCAATTAATTGGCTTATTTCCCTGTCTCAACCAATCGAAAATTATCAGCATCATCTCCTACCAACCCCTCTTCAAAATACAGGAAATCTATCCTGGCCCTGTCTTTTTTTATTCCTAACAAACGGGCCATTACTAGAAACCTGTCCGCTTCAAAAAGGCATGCCATCCAGCGCGTGAATAGATCCTGATCTCCTGGCTCCTCAGCATATATAGCATACCTTTCCCAGGCTGCCTCCGCTCTATTTCTCTCCTCCTCAGACATTTCTACAGGGTGGAACCAGCCGGCAACAGTCTGCAATTTAGTACCGGGCACGCAATAGGGCAGCAGTACATCGGGTTGGCCCCGGAAGCGGTTTCGTTCCGCTTCAGGCACTTTAGATCCATAGCGTAACCGCTCGACCAACCGCTTGAGAATCCCACCCCCCTCCACGTCTTCCCCAAAATAGTCTAGCTCGGAATATTCTAATTGGTCAATCTGAGAATTATACTTATCTAGCAGCTCACCCCTGTCGTACAGTTTGTAGAGCAAATAGATACTGTCATCAACGATAAAAACAAATACTGCAGTAGACAGGCGGCAGGACAGTTCCCGGGCAATGTGGTTGATTTCGCGATAGTTATGAGCGCTCCACGAGGATTCAGTATAGACCGAAACCCAGCTGTTTTCGGCAGCAGACACATAGGCGCGAGTGCTGGTCACACATTCTAGCACTTTAGCGACAGCATCGGGCGAGTCTGAACGAACATGGCAATTGGCAAAGAAAGTACCCATTTTTTATTTATTAACAGCAACACCCCCAAAACTCTCTAGCTGGTAATTGCCGGATGAAAGCCCAGTTAACTGCGAAATAGCCGCGCGTACAGGGTTTCATGGTTCATGCTAGCCAGGGAAAGCCCCCAGCCGGTGCAGCTGAGGCTCTCATCATCTAAGGATAGAATTTCTCGGGCAGCATTAATTAGGGTGGGGTGGGAGTTTAATAGCAGCTGCTGGCCGGCTGTCTGACCGAGGGGAATCAGTTTAACACCGGCACCGATTAAATTCGACGCCCAACTGTGCAAATAGCCCAAAACAGCGGCAAATTCGTCAATTTGCCAGTGAGCGGCGGCGATGCCAAAAGCGACCGAAAAATTGCACGGACTCCCGCAAGCGCTCACCATCTCTTGTAGAACGCCGAGTCGCGCCTCTGCATGTTGCGTCTCTGCATGTCCCGTCTGCTCAGGCACCAGCGCCAGCAGCAGCCGGCTCAGAGTGCTGCCCATCTGCCAGCTTTGCTGGCGCAACTCTTCTGTTTCCCTGGTTGCAGTCGCCCAGGCATTCCAGTAAGCCAGAGCCTCTAGATCCCCGGTGCCGGCAGCCCTCAAGGCGCGCACCATCACCGCCGCCTCCAGCCGGACTGCCCCATATCGCACGCTGTGCGCCAACCAGCGCTCCAAAGAGTGCCGGCTGTCAATCGTGCCGGTGGCGATCAGGGTTTCCAACCCCTCGGAATAGCTGTACGCGCCCACCGGCAAAGCAGAATTTGCCAGCTGCAGCAAAGACAGGAGCGCCAAATCGCTTATTTCTATCATAAAACCTGTGAAATGTCAACACTGCAGGGTGCGTTATTAAAGGGACAGGCAAGATGCCTGTCCTGCGACGTATAGGCGTAGGCTGCGTTCGGCCTGCCCTCAAAACCAATTTTCAGTGGCTGTGCCCGTAAGCGCCGGATTCTGGCTCAAAGGGAGCGACTTCCTCTCGCACCTCAACACCGAGCTGTTCCAGCATCGCCTTGAGTACGGAATCCGGTGACAGCCGCAGGTAGGTGGGGGCGATTTCCACCGGCACGTGGCGATTGCCCAAATGATAGGCGGCTCGCAGCAAGTCCAGGGGTGTCTTGGCGGTGACAGTGAGCACCGGCTCGGGTTTGGCAGTGACTCGCACTAGCAAATCGCCCGCCGCCGGTGCTAGCAAGTCCCCGTCGCGCAGCACCGTCCCTCTGGGCAGGTGGATCGACACCGGCTGGGAATCGATTTCAAGCCGGTGGCGGCTTTTGGTGCGCTCAAAGGCTGTCAGAGCCAGAGTCAAGCCGGCGGCTGCTTCTGGATTGGCCGGCTTGCGTTGTGTTAGGTTTAGCATCGCGAGAGCGGGTGTGGGACGGCTGTATTTTCAATCGAGTGCCGGCGACATCTATTTTGCCAGCGACTTCAAGAACTGGGCGTCAGAAACAGCAGAATTTCTAAAAATAGGTTAAGGCAGTCCTGGCACCTGTGAGGAAAGTATCGAGTTTGCCGGGGGAGCGTACCGACACAGCAGGGGCAAGACCTGCCGGAAAGCCCCTACCAGAAAAGCCAAGGGCGAAACGCTGCCGGTTTTTTCTCTCCCCCCACGCCGGTTCAGGTGCCAGGTGCTAGGGCCTGGGGTGCGCAGTGGGGTGATCGGGTTAAGCTTACCACAGAGCGCCCCCAACTCAGAAAAGCTCAGCTAACTGACTCAGATCACCAGAGCGCAGAGATTTAAATCACTCATTTGCCTCAAGAATATCACACCAACCGCACGATTTCAATCACACAACTCAGGTTAAAAAGATTTAACATTAAATTAATAGTCTTGGAGGAAGGTCTATGCAATATATAGCGGGGCTGCCACAATTCAATCTTTCAGAAATCTGCTTCCAAGCTTGGAAAGGTGGGCTGATTAGGGAAGAACACCGGCAAGAGCTGAGGTCTGTCCTGTTAAACGATGCCATCAGCGAGCCAGACTGCAGGATAATCAACCGGCTGCTTTACGCGGTTCGCCGGGGGTGGCTGGGCGTAGAGGATTGAACCTCCCAAATCTGGCCCTGTCAACCATTCGGCTGAATATGCTCTATCATCTATATAAATCTCGGCTCTCCCGCAGTCGGGTGATAAGCACAACTTATAAAAAAGAGCAAAGGATTGCTGGACAGTAAATTTTCCAAGCCTTGCGCCCTGTGCCCGACAGCATGGGTTTTACACCACAAGTGCGGGAGAGCCTAACTCTCAAGCCGTTTTTGATAGAGTGGTGAGAAGCCCGCTCGGGTGAGGAAATGAGATGTTTAACTGCACTGAACTCCTAATTGACGCTTTCGCTCAACAGCTAAAAGCTGCTTACCACCGCACCTACGGGGGTTACAAGCCGGACTATGCCGACATTATTGTCTGGGCCGGCAATATGGCGCTGGAAAATATTGCCAACAGCGACGCTCTCTATCACAACGTCGAACACACTATCTTAGTCACCTTAGTGGGGCAGGAAGTCCTCAGGGGGAAGCACATCCGCGAGGGGGGCGTTTCCTGCGAGGACTGGCTGCACTTCACGATTTCCCTATTGTGCCACGACATTGGGTATGTCAAGGGCGTCTGCCGGAAAGACAGACCGGCGGAAGGACTCTATGCCACGGGAACAGACGGCAAGATGGCGATCCTGCCTGCGGGCGCGACCGATGCCAGTCTCACCCCCTATCATGTGGATCGGGGCAAACTCTTTATTAATGAGCGGTTTGGCGGTCACCGGCTGATTGATGCCGAGGTGATCAAGCGCAATATCGAGCTGACTCGCTTCCCCGTGCCCAAAGACGAAGACCACCAAGACACCATCAACTATCCCGGACTGGTTCGCGCCGCCGATCTCATCGGTCAGCTCAGCGATCCGCGCTACCTGCAAAAGATTAGCGCCCTGTTCTACGAGTTTGAAGAAACGGGCGCGAATAAAGGTCTGGGCTACCGCCATCCGGGGGACTTGCGCCAAAACTACCCGAAGTTCTACTGGAATGTGGTCTATGCCTACATCCAGGACGGACTTCGCTACTTGGAACTCACCCAGCAGGGGAAACAGATTATTGCCAACCTCCATGCCAATGTGTTCCGGGTGGAGCACGAAACGGCTACAAGCCGGATGCCTGTAGCGGCTTAAGCGAGCCGTCTTTCCATCCCCGTCCCATTACCCTTTCCTCAAAACAGCCCGTTTTCTCCTGGGAAAACGGCTTTTTCGTTTTTTCGGGGGGGATTTCGGGTGTTGGGGATTTTGGATGCAAGGATTTTGGATGCAAGGATTTTGGATTGATTGTTTTGCGCCATGCGCCATGCGCCATGCGCCATGCGCCATGCGCCATGCCCTATGCCCCATGCGCCATGCGCCATGCCCTATGCCCCATGCCCCATTGCTATAATAACCCTGCAGACATTTGGCAGCCTCGCTATGATTCCAGGGGAAATCACCGTACAGGAAGGGGAAATTGAACTCAATGCCGGTCGGACTGCTGTTACCCTGCAGGTGGCCAATCGCGGCGACCGGCCCATTCAAGTCGGCTCCCACTTTCACTTCTATGAAGTCAACGAGGCTTTGGACTTTGACCGCGAACAGGCGCGAGGGATGCGCCTCGACATCCCCGCCGGCACTGCTGTCCGCTTCGAGCCGGGAGATCAGCGCTCAGTCCAGTTAGTCCCCTTTGCCGGCAGCCGCCAAGTTTATGGCTTCAACGGCCAAATTAATGGCCGGCTGGATGGATATAAGTAGGGTGCGTTCCCCCAAGGGAACGCACCCCAGACATGGAACAGGCAAGATGCCTGTCCTACGAGATATATCCGTAGGACAGGCATCTTGCCTGTCCCTGTCCGTAAGAGCAAGCGTTCCGGCCTTGCCCTAAACTGACTGTCCATTGCTATAATTTAAAATCCCCCAACTCGCCCCCCACCAAAATAGATTCCTTGCAAATATTTGTCATAATCGCCCCCACCTTTCAGCGCACTAATCTTGACACCACTGTAAGCCCCTCCCACAGACGAGTGAATAACTTGGTAATTGCCCATATAAATCCCTATATGAGTGGCGTATTTTCTGTTCTGGCTGAAGAAGACTAAATCTCCCGGACGCAACTGGTCAATTTTTTGCAATGTCTCAGCCACCGGCTGCGCGTAAAGCTGCTGCTGGTCAGCATCTCTCGGCAAATCAATATTCCCCGCTCGGAAAACCGTTTGCGTGTACCCGCTGCAATCCAAATTCTTCCCAACTGCTCCCCCCCACAGATAGCTTCCTCCCCCTTGCTTTCCTTTGGGGAGATATTGTTTGGCAATCTCAATCAGTGCGGATCTGTCAGCAGTTGCTCGGTTTAGGGATACATCTTGACGCTTCAGCTGAATAGCCGGCATTGCTTCCGGTTTTGCGGACTTTCCTGGAATGACTGCTGCCACAACGTCCGGGGACTTGCCACTGGTTTTGTCAGTTTCTTTGACAGGAATGTACTTGAGGCGAGTCCCGAAGTAGACTTCTTGCGGCTGCTTAATTGTGTTCGCAATCGTCACTTTCGGCGACTTCACCCACTCCTCAAAAGTCGCCGCATCCGATTCCATTATATCGCGCCTCGGTATCCAGGCAATATAACCGTCATCTTCAATCCGCACCCGGACAAACTGTTTGTCCGCACTGTACTCTAAGAGTTTCACCGGCGTCCCCAAACGCACCTGGGTGGCTAAGTTGCCACCGGCTTCTTCTTTCGGCTGCACATACAGGTTGCTGTAGGGCTTGACTGTAATGCCACAATCTAAACCCACATCCTCATAGGGAAAAATCGCTACCTGCGATCGCGCCGTGTTATTGAAGCTCTCTGCTGCCACCTTTTCAATTAAGTCTCTCTGTTGCTTCGTCAGGACTTTGCCTTTGAGAACCGGCACGTTATTTTCCCATTCTATTCTAACATCAAACACGGTTTCCCTGTCAAGCGATCTGGGAGCGGATAAGCGAATCGCATTGCCCTGGGTTTGTGGGGTGAGTTTAAATTCCACTTGCCGGCGCTTGAGTTCCTGTTGCAGGAGTTCGGACATCTGCGGGTTCAAGGTTTTGACAAAGGTTTGGATGGCTGCCGGTTTATTCAGTGCCGGCTGGGTGGGGATGGCTGCCGGTGTATTCAATGCCGGCTTGTTAACACACCCCGCCAGCGCGACGGGTAACAGCGCAGCGAGGAGAGGAACTTTTTTCAGCTGAAGTGGGCTCATAACCTATTTGGGATTTGGGATTTGGGATTTTGGATTGTATAAACGGGAGGAAAGCTTTTTCAGTGACTCGTAGTGACTCGTAGGGTGCGTTCCCTCTTAGGGAACGCACCCTACCCCCGGCTACAAGTCATTGCATCCAGATCCCCCCAAACCCCCCTTAAAAAGGGGGGCTTTGAGAATGTCCCCCCCTTTTGAAGGGGGGGCTAGGGGGGGATCTCCACTGAATACTGCGTGCGTCGCAACTGGGGGTATCTATACCAGTTATAAATGATTTGTGAGTGCTATAAAATTGAGGGAAGGGAAAGGAGAAATTTATGGGCTACAGAATGAACCGGCGGGCTTACGCCGAAACCTTTGGGCCAACAGAAGGGGATCGCGTCCGCCTAGCAGACACCGACTTGTTTATAGAAGTCGAGCGCGATTATACCACATACGGCGATGAAGTCAAATTTGGCGGCGGCAAAGTCATCCGAGATGGCATGGGACAGTCCCCGATTTCTAATGCGGACGGTGCGGTGGATCTGGTGATTACCAACGCCTTAATTCTAGACTGGTGGGGGGTGGTTAAAGCGGACATCGGGATTAAAGACGGGCGAATTTTTAAGATTGGTAAGGCCGGCAACCCTTATATCCAAGATAATGTAAACATTATTATCGGTCCGGGCACGGAAGCGATTGCCGGCGAGGGGATGATCCTGACTGCCGGCGGTATCGACGCCCACATTCACTTCATTTGCCCGCAACAGATAGAAGTCGCCATCGCATCGGGGATTACTACTATGATAGGCGGAGGCACCGGCCCCGCCACCGGCACCAACGCCACGACCTGCACGCCGGGACCTTGGAACATTTACCGCATGCTGCAAGCGGCTGACGCCTTTCCGGTGAATTTGGGATTTTTGGGCAAAGGCAACAGCAGCCTGCCTTTGGCGCTGCGCGAGCAAATCCAAGCCGGTGCGATGGGTTTGAAACTGCACGAAGACTGGGGGACCACACCGGCAGCGATTGACACCTGTTTGAGTGTGGCGGATGAGTTTGACGTGCAGGTTGCGATTCACACCGACACCCTCAATGAAGCCGGTTTTGTGGAAACCACTGTCGCCGCCTTCAAAGGGCGCACTATCCACACCTACCACACCGAGGGTGCCGGTGGGGGGCACGCGCCAGATATTATTAAAGTGTGCGGCGAGGCGAATGTGCTGCCCTCTTCGACTAACCCGACTCGCCCCTACACCCTCAACACCCTGGAAGAGCACCTGGATATGCTGATGGTGTGCCACCATTTGGACAGGAGCATTCCAGAGGATGTGGCCTTTGCAGAGTCGCGGATTCGCCGGGAAACTATTGCCGCTGAGGATATTTTACACGATTTGGGCGCGTTCAGCATGATTTCCTCCGATTCCCAAGCGATGGGGAGAGTGGGCGAGGTGATAATTCGCACTTGGCAAACGGCGCACAAGATGAAGGTGCAGCGGGGATTGCTCTGTGCCGCTGGGGGAGAGGGGGAGAGCGCGGACAACTTCCGGGCGAAGCGCTACATCGCCAAATACACGATTAACCCTGCGATCGCTCACGGGATTGCCGGTCGTGTCGGTTCCGTGGAGGAGGGGAAGCTGGCGGATTTGTGCCTGTGGCGACCGGCATTTTTTGGGGTGAAGCCGGAGATGGTGATTAAGGGCGGTGCGATCGCATGGTCGCAGATGGGGGACGCCAATGCAAGTATCCCCACCCCGCAGCCGGTGCACATGCGCCCGATGTTTGGCAGCTTTGCCGGTGCTCGCCACGCGACATCGCTGACGTTTGTCTCTCAGGCGGCGCTGGAGCTGGATATTCCCCACCGGCTGGGGTTGCGCAAGCAAGCGGTGCCGGTTTCCCAGACGCGCCGGCTCTCCAAGCGCGATATGAAACTTAATGACGCTCTCCCTCAGATGGAAGTCGATCCGGAAACCTATGAAGTGAGGGCGGATGGCGAGCTCCTCACCTGCGAGCCGGCAGAGGTTTTGCCACTGGCGCAGCGCTACTTCCTGTTTTAAAAACGGGCATCACGCAAAAGGGCATTGGGTATTGCCGGTGGGGAGGGGGAGTCAGAGGGGGTTTTCGATGAGTGAAACACAATCCTGTCGCACCGGCATACAATCCCATTGCACCGGCAGACAATCCCTTCGCACCGGCAGACAATCCCTTCGCACCGGCAGACAATCCCTTCGCACCGGCAGACAATCCCTTCGCACCGGCAGACAATCCCTTCGCACCGGCAGACAATCCCTTCGCACCGGCAGACAATCCCTTCGCACCGGCATACAATTATATTGTACCCGCCTGCAATTCAATTGTTCCCGCCTGCAATTCAATTGTAACCGCCTGCAATTCGATTGTGCGGGGAGCGGGTATAGCAGCAGTCATATTGGGAACGGACATTAAGCGCCATGCCCCATGCCCCATGCCCCATGCCCCATGTCCCATGCCCCATGCCCCATGCCCCATGCCCATGTCCTAAACTTACTGTCCATTCCTAAAACTATATTAAGCCGTGTGTCTCTAGTGTTGCGCCGGTGGTATTCTTAGCTTAACGATTCGTGCTGTGGGTCTTCGCGGCTAACATTAAGAAAATCTTACAGCTCTCAACCGGCGTTGCACAGTAGAAAGATGATTGAACTTTTTGCACTCATCCAAAACCCTCTCTTACTCCCCCTCCCCGCCTGCGGGGAGGGGGTTGGGGGGTGGGGTTCATCCTGCCTTTGTGCAACGCCTCTCAACCGGCCTCCTTTGGAGCAAATTTGATGAAAGCTCACTCAGTTCTATTTGAATGCCCCAGAAACTATGAAACCATTTTCCCACGTCCGCCTTCCTTTGCTGTCGCTCGCTACATTATCTCTGCTCGCTCCCTCTCCCTCAGGAGCGCAAGTCGTCCCAGATGCAACCCTGCCAAATAATTCCACCGTCTCGCAACAGGGTTCGGCGCTGAAAATCGAGGGGGGAACGAGTGCCGGTGGCAATCTGTTTCACAGTTTCCGGGAGTTCTCTTTACCAAAAGGGGCGGAGGCTCACTTCAACAGCGCCCCGGCAATTGAGAATATCTTCACGCGCGTCACCGGCGGGAAAGTTTCCAATATAGACGGCACGCTGAGAGCGAATGGCGGGGCGAATTTGTTCCTGCTCAACCCCAACGGGATTATCTTTGGCCCCAATGCTAAACTGAATATCGGCGGCTCGTTTTTCGCCAGCACGGGAGAGCGCCTCAACTTGGCGGATGGCAGCGTTTTCAGCGCTAAAGATACGGCGGCAAAACCCGTGCTGACGGTGAGCGTGCCTATTGGGTTGCAATTGGGAGCGAATCCGGGGAGGATTGTCAATCAATCTGTGGCTGCAGATACCAGTGGAAAAACGGTGGGACTGTCTGTTCAGCCGGGGAAAACTTTGGCGCTGGTGGGGGGGGAGGTGAGTTTGGCGGGGGGATATGTAACGGGAGCCGGTGGGCGAATTGAACTCGCCGGTGTGGGGGGAAATAGTTCCGTCAGTATTAGCGCAACAGGGAGCGGTTTGGCACTGGGATATGAGAGCGTGAGCGACTTCCGAGATGTGGAACTCAAACAGGGAGCTATGGTAGATGCGAGTGGGGAGCCAAGCAGCGCGGTACAGGTGCGAGGGCGGACAGTTCAAGTGATGTCGGGAGCGCGGATTTATGCGCTGAATTCAGGGGAGGAACCTGGAGGAGATATCAAGATTCATGCCTCGGAATCGGTGGAGCTAGTCGGGACGGGAAATTTGGCGAAAGATAGCGTAACGATTAATGAAACTGATTTCAGCAACCGGCTAGAACTCCCGACTGGCTTGTTTTCCGTAACATCGGGTGCGGGAGCGAGCGGCAATGTGGGGATTAATGCGCCTCGGCTAAGTGAGCGCAACAGTGCGGTTATCGGCACCTATACCAGCGGTGCCGGTCGGGGGGGAGATGTGACAGTGAGCGCGCCCGAGTCAGTAGAGATCAGTGCTTCTCGGCTGGAGACTTACACCGTTCTCGATTCTCCTGGAGCGAGCGGCAATCTGACGGTTAACACGGGTCGATTTAGCGTCAAAGATGTGGGAGTTGTTAGCGCCAGTACGAATGGAGCCGGTTCGGGGGGAAATCTCACCATCAATGCCTCTGAGTCCATCGAAGTATTGGGAAACAATTTGCTCGTGACTGTGCGTTCGGACGGGACGCCCCTGATTACCCCTTCTGTCCTGTTCACCTCTACCACAGGTGCCGGCAATGCGGGAGAGATGCGACTGACCACCGGGCGATTGATTGCCCGCGATGGAGCCGCTATAGCGCCCAACAGCTCGGGCGCGGGGCGTCCCGGAAATGCGATTATTACCGCAACAGAATCGGTGGAATTGAGTGGCAAAACCAGAGATGCCTTTGCTTTTCCCACAACTTTACTGGCTTTAGCAGGTCCACTGGCAACAGGAACGGGTGGGGGGAACGTGACAATCTCGACTGGAAAGCTCATCGTTCGAGATGGAGCAGTTATCACTATGAGCAATTTATCTCCAGGAAGTGGCGGCAGTTTGGAAGTAATCGCAGACACAATCCTTTTGGACAATAAAGCCGGCATTGTGGCGGAGACAGCCTTCGGGGAAGGGGGGAATATCACGTTGCGCTCGCGCTCTTTGCAACTGCGCAACAGCAGCACCATCAGCGTCACGGCGGGCAGCGCTCAAACTCCGGTCGGACTGCCGCCGGATTTAGCGGCTTTCTATGCCGCCCAAGTGACCGGCGCGGGCGATGGCGGCAACATCACCATCAATACCGATACTCTCGCAGCTTTGGAAAAAAGCACCATCGCCGCCAACGCCCAAGAGGGCAGGGGGGGGCGGGTCAGCATTACCGCACAGGGGATTTTCCTGTCTCGGGACAGCGCGATTACGGCGACTTCCGCACGCGGTGCCGAATTCAGCGGCACGGTCACCATCCAAACGCCCAATACCGACCTCAAATCTGGACTGGTGCAGTTGGCCCAATATCCGCTCGATCCCAACCAAAAAATTGCCGCCGGCTGTGCGGCGGATCGGGGAAATAGCTTTACCGTCACCGGGCGCGGCGGTTTGCCGGAAGACCCGACACTGCCACTTTTGGCCAGTACCGTTTGGCGGGACGTTCGGGATTTATCTGAAACAGACAGCCCTCCGCCGGCGTCGGAAGCCGACCGGCTGCAGTCCGCTGTGCCGGCTGAGGTTGGCGCGCCTGCCGGTGAGAGCGGGAAAATCCTCGTCAAAAAGCCCCTGCAAGAAGCGACGGCTGTGGTGGTTCGTCCTGACGGGGTTGTGGAATTGGTGGCGACTGTTGCGCGAGCCAATTCTTGGCAGCCGCAAGGCTGCACCAGGCGCTGAGCGCTGGCTACAGTGAAGTTACAAGAAACCGGGTTTCTTCTGATAGAGCAGCGGGAAAATTCTGCTTTTCACGAGAAGAAACCCGGTTTCTGGCACAGTCTCAAGAAACCGGGTTTCTTCTGATCCAAGTTGCGACCTACAAGTCCAAGCATTCAGATCCCCCCAAACCCCCCTTAAAAAGGGGGGCTTTGATAATTCCCCCCCTTGTAGGGGCGGTGCGGCACACGGAGACCGCCCCGGCTAGGGGGGGATCTAGCCTGACTGACTTGTAGGTAGCAACTTGAGTTAAACTCTATTAAGCGGTGTTTCTCTGGTGTTGCGCCGGTGGTATTCTGAGTTTAACCCTTCGTGCTGTGGGGATTGGCGCTGATTCATTAATCCAAGTTGCGACCTACAAGTCCAAGCATTCAGATCCCCCCAAACCCCCCTTAAAAAGGGGGGCTTTGAGATGTCCCCCCCCTTTTTAAGGGGGGGCTAGGGGGGGATCTAACTGACTCACTTGTAAGTATCAACTTGAGTTAATAAATTTTAACAGATTTACACCGGCTCCCTGTTCACGAAAATCACTCAGTCCTATCTCCACGCCCGAGAACCTATGAAACCATTTTCCCACGTCCGCCTTCCTTTGCTGTCGCTCGCTACATTATCTCTGCTCGCTCCCTCTCCCTCAGGAGCGCAAGTCGTCCCAGACGCAACCCTGCCAAATAACTCCACCGTCTCGCAACAGGGTTCGGCGCTGAAAATCGAGGGGGGAACGAGTGCCGGTGGCAATCTGTTTCACAGTTTCCGGGAGTTTTCTTTACCAAAAGGCACAGAGGCTCACTTCAACAGCGCCCCGGCAATTGAGAATATCTTCACGCGCGTCACCGGCGGGAAAATTTCCAATATAGACGGCACGCTGAGAGCGAATGGCGGGGCGAATTTGTTCCTGCTCAACCCCAACGGGATTATTTTTGGCCCCAATGCTAAACTGAATATCGGCGGCTCGTTTTTCGCCAGCACGGGAGAGCGCCTCAACTTGGCGGATGGCAGCGTTTTCAGCGCTAAAGATACGGCGGCAAAACCCGTGCTGACGGTGAGCGTGCCTATTGGGTTGCAATTGGGAGCGAATCCGGGGAGGATTGTCAATCAATCTGTGGCTGCAGATACCAGTGGAAAAACGGTGGGACTGTCTGTTCAGCCGGGGAAAACTTTGGCGCTGGTGGGGGGGGAGGTGAGTTTGGCGGGGGGATATGTAACGGGAGCCGGTGGGCGAATTGAACTCGCCGGTGTGGGGGGAAATAGTTCCGTCAGTATTAGCGCAACAGGGAGCGGTTTGGCACTGGGATATGAGAGCGTGAGCGACTTCCGAAATGTGGAGCTCAAGGGGGGAGCTATGGTAGATGCGAGTGGGGAGCCCAGCAGTGCGGTACAGGTGCGAGGGCGGACAGTTCAAGTGATGTCGGGGGCGCGGATTTATGCGCTGAATTCCGGGGCGCAAGCGGGAGGGGATATCAACATTAATGCCTCGCAATCCGTGGAAGCGATCGGGAGGGGAAATTTAGCGAAAGATACCGTAACGATTAATGAAACTGACTTCAGCAATCCGCTGGAACTCCCGACGGGCTTATTTTCCGTAACATCGGGTGCGGGAGCGAGCGGCAATGTGGGGATTAACGCGCCTCGGCTAAGTGAGCGCAACAGTGCGGTTATCGGCACCTATACCAGCGGTGCCGGTCGGGGGGGAGATGTGACAGTGAGCGCGCCTGAGTCGGTAGAGATCAGTGCTTCTCGGCTGGAGACTTACACAGTTCTCGATTCTCCTGGAGCGAGTGGCAATCTGACGGTTAACACGGGTCGATTTAGCGTCAAAGATGTGGGAGTTGTTAGCGCCAGTACGAATGGAGCCGGTCAGGGGGGCAACCTGACTGTCAATGCTTCGGACTCGATCAATGTATTGGGAACGAATATACTTGTAATCGAGCGAGCCGACGGGGTGCCATTGTTTGCCTCTACTGTCCTATTCACCGCTACTGCGGGTGCCGGGAATGCGGGAGAGATGCGGCTGACCACCGGGCGATTGATTGCCCGCGATGGAGCGGCTATAGCGCCCAATAGCTCGGGCGCGGGGCGTCCCGGGAATGCGATTATTACTGCAACAGAGTCGGTGGAATTGAGTGGCAAAACTAGAGATGCGTTTGCCTTTCCCACAACTTTACTGGCTGCAACCACACCCTTCGCAACGGGAACGGGAGGGGGGAACGTGACGATCTCCACTGGAAAGCTCATCGTTCGAGATGGCGCGGTTATCACTATGAGCAATTTGTCTCCGGGAAGTGGCGGGAGTTTGGAGGTGATAGCGGACTCCATCCTTTTGGACAATAAAGCCAGCATTGGGGCGGAGACAGCTTTTGGGGAAGGCGGCAATATCACCTTGCGCTCGCGCTCTTTGCAACTGCGCAACAGCAGCACCATCAGCGTCACAGCGGGCAGCACGCAAAATCCGTTCGGACTGCCGCCGGATTTAGCGGCTGTCTATGCGGCTCAAGTGACCGGCGCGGGCGATGGCGGTAACATTATTATCAATACCGATACTCTCGCAGCTTTGGAAAAAAGCACCATCGCCGCCAACGCCCAAGAGGGCAGGGGGGGGCGGGTCAGCATTACCGCACAGGGCATTTTCCTGTCTCGGGACAGCGCGATTACGGCGACTTCCGCCCTCGGTGCCGAATTCAGCGGCGTAGTGGAAATCCAAACGCCCAATACTGACCTCAAATCTGGACTGGTGGAATTGGCCCAACATCCGCTCGATCCCAACCAGCGGGTTGCCGCCGGCTGTGCGGCGGATCGGGGAAATACCTTTACCGTCACCGGGCGCGGCGGTTTGCCGGAAGACCCGACCTCAGAACTTTTGGGGCGTACCGTTTGGTGGGACAGCCGGGATTTGTCAGCGATTGGCAACCAAGCCTCCCTGCCGGCGCGGGAGTTGCCCGAGGCGGCGGATGCCAAGACTCTCGGTGGGGAATCGAAAATCTCCGCAGCCCCGCCCCTGCAAGAGGCCACCGGCTGGGCCATCCGTCCGGACGGTGAGGTGGAACTGGTGGCGAATCTCCCGGATAGCAGCAATCCCTGGCATCCCACCCCTGACTGTCGGGCCCTCCCCCAGCAGTAGGGGCAATCCCCCCGCAGCCCCTCGTTCCCAGTCACCCGGAAGGGGGGCGGAAGGGCCCGCAGAAGGGGGCGGGCACGGGGACCACTGGTGTCAACTTAAGCTCCCGGCGATTGGAAATCGCGGCACTACAACCAAGTCCGCATGACAAGGACTTAAGAGAAGAGCTAGAATCTTAAAACCCGCGCAGGCGGGTAAAGTCTGTATAGCTGCGGTTTCAACCGCCAAGAGACTACGGGACACAGCTTAAGTTGACACCAATGGCACGGGGACCCGCCCCTACCGGGTTTCTCAGTACCTCACCAATATAAAAAACACTATATATAGCACAGGACTTACGCTTGCGCCTCTATCTGTAGTGAGGACAGGCGGGACGCCTGTCCTACGTCTTTTTTCACATTGGGGGCGCGAGTGCCGGCGAGGCGCGCGGGCGAGACGCCGGCTTTTAGGCGTTGCACAATTGCCGGATGAACCAGTGATATCACTCCGGTTCAATTCCCGCCGCACGCAACCGCTCTGCTAAACGCTCAGCCCGCTGCCGTTCTTGCTCAGCCCGCTGCTCCGCATCCGTGGCCCGCTGCTCCGCATCCGTGGCCCGCTGCTCCGCATCCGTGGCCCGCTGCTCCGCATCCGTGGCCCGCTGCTGCTGCTCTTCCAGCTGGCGCTGAATGTCTGCATAACTTGCAAATCGCTCCCCATTGGGACGGTAAATCTGCAACTCCTCTCCTGACAAATCAAAGCGAATTCCCAGCCGGGGGCTGACCCAATTATCCATCGGCTCAATCACCTCCAAATCAGCTTCCGAACGCAACCAGCCACTCAAATCGTTTTTCTCAGGATCGTACAGGTAATATTCCTCCACTCCATAGCGATTGTAAACCCTCAGTTTTTTATTCATTTCTGTCTGGGTGTTTCCCGGCGACAGAATCTCAAACACCACCTGCGGCGCAATATTCCCCTCTCGCCACTGCATGTAAGAGCCCCTGTCCCCCTTCGGCACGCCAAACACTACCATCACGTCAGGAGCTTGACGAATAGTATTATTCCCCTCCACCGGATACCACAGCAAGTCCCCAGCTACAAATACCATTGGCTCACCGGCAAATAGCCACTCTAAATTGTAATACAGGATCATTATCCAGCGAAACTGCCTGGTATTGTCTGCCATAGGTTGGCCATCGCTTTCTGGGTAAATTATATTCGTCGCGCTCGGAGATTCTAGTTGAGAAATCATTCCTCTTCCCTCCGTTCCAAAGTGGTTAAGTTGAGTCTAGCACGGCAGCGTAAATTCTGCCAGCCTGCAACTCAGGCGAAATAAGCGCTCTGGCTTCCTTGAAGGATGATTCAAACTTTTGGCCGCAAGGGAACCTCACCCCCCCAATCCTTTCCTGCGGTTTATAGCGGATCTCAGTTTGATGAACTGCAGAGCGGGTTGAAAAATGGATGTGTCCAACACAAAACAGTTTACTGTAGGGGCGGGTTCACCCAAGATATCTGTGCGAAGTGCAGGATGTAAGTAAACCCGCCCCTACATATCAACGCCAGTGGCGCGTCAGGGAGTCCCGGTGGAGGGGGGAGCGCGAAAAATGTACCGCACTGAGATGAGAAACGGCCTAAAGAGGACACCTTCAAATTCCCCCTCCCCGCCAGCGGGGAGGGTGGGGCCCCCTCTGGGGATAAGGGGGCTCGGGGCCCCCTCTGGGGAGCTTGGGGCCCCTCTGGGGATGAGGGGCGGGGGGTAGAGGGGTTGGGGTGCCGGGTCCTTCCGCCTGTCCCGCTCCCCCGCCCCCCTGGCCTGCGGAACCCGGAACAGGGCAATTCTGAATAAATTATAAAATATGACTTTGAGGGCTTGACGCCCCTGTTGCTTGTGATATCGTGAAACCTGTAAGTGATTACTCACTGAATTGTTACAAAACTACACAATATCAGTGATGGGAGTCCTGCAAAAACACAAGGCAAGAGAAGGGAAGGGGAGAGAAGGTGTATTGCGAGTACACCCCCTCACAAGACTGCAAAGCCCCCGGACGAATCCGTGCGGATTCATCCCCTCTCACTCCTTACGTCCCAAAAAAAACTTGTACTGACTCTAAGGAGATTATGCCCACCGGCAAGCCGCTTCCTATCAGTTCCGGTGCGGGTTGGGTTGAGGCAACAAAACCCAACCGCAACAGCAACAAGTTTTTTTGCGCCGCATGCGGGATGAACCCCACCCCCCAACCCCCTCCCCGCTAGCGGGGAGGGGGAGTAAGAGGGGGAGTAAGAGGGGGAGTAAGAGGGAGTGAGAGAGGGAGTTTTGCTCTCGCGGAAAAACTTTCAATCCTCCTTGTACTTTGCAGCGCCAGTTTTTGGCCGAGTGGGTTCCGCACTCGCACCACTGCAACTTCAAGAATCTGACAACTTATCAAACTGCTTCGCACAACAATGCTTCACCAACCCAAATTTAAAACCTGTTACCGCGTGGAAATAGTCGATTCCGTAGGAGTGTTTCTCCTCTCCGAGTCAGATTCATACGTCCTGAAAGGTCGCACTTACGAGCGGATCGCCCCCTTAATTGACGGGTGCCGCACCGCAGACGAAATCGTCGATCGCTTGCAGCCAGAAATCTCCGCCGCCGAGGCGTACTACGCGCTGATGCAGATGGAGCGCAAAGGCTACATCGTCGAGGACAGTGGCGAATTGCCGCCAGAAATCGCGGCCATTGCCGATATTTTGAACATCCCCCGGCAACCGGCAGCTCAGGCGCTGCAATCCACCAAAGTATCAGTCCGCAGCTTCGGCGCGGTGGATGCCAAACCCTTTCTGGAAAAACTGGAATCGCTGAACATTCAAGTCTGCCAAGACGGCGACATCGAAGTCGTGCTCACCGACGACTATCTGCGAGACGGGCTAGCCGAGTGGAATCAAAAAGCCATGCAGTTCCAGCGCCCGTGGATGCTCGTCAAACCCGCCGGCATCTCTATCTGGATAGGGCCAATATTTCATCCCGAAAAAACCCCGTGCTGGGAGTGTTTGGCGCAGCGCTTGCGCAGCAACCGCCCCGTCGAACAGTTCATCCAGAAGAAAAAAGGCATCCCGGAATCCTCCGCATTTGCTCCCGCTCCCGCCTTTTACCCAACCGCTCAAATCGGTCTGGACTTAGCCGCCAGCGAACTGCTAAAGTGGGTGCTGAAGCGAGGAAATCCCGCCCTAGAAGGCAAGGTCATTACTTTTGACGCCCTCGCCCTGAAAACCGAAAGCCACACCGCCGTCAAACGCCCGCAGTGTGAGGCTTGCGGCGATCCGGAATACTGGCAGAACCGGCAGCCCTCCCCAATTATTTTAACCTCCCGCAAGAAAACCTTTACCGCTGACGGAGGGCACCGCTCCTATTCTCCCGAAGAAACCCTGAAAAAATACGAGCACCACATCAGCCCGATCGCCGGTGCGGTCAAATATATGAAACAAGCATCACAGCCATCAGAGGGGGTGATGCATTTATTTTATTCCGGGCACAATTTCTCCCGGATGTCAGCCGACGATTTATACTTCCTAAAGAAAGGAATCCGCAACTGCAGCGCCGGCAAAGGAAAAACCGAAATACAAGCCAAAGCTAGCGCCCTCTGCGAAGCCCTAGAAAGATATTCCGGCTTGTACCAGGGATACGAAACCCGCTACAGAGGCACCCTGCAGCAAATGGGAGAGGCGGCGATTCACCCCAACGCCTGCATGAATTTCAGCGAAGATCAGTACCGCACCCGCCGCGAGTGGAACGCCAGCAGCACCAGCGATTTCAATAAAGTTTTTGAACCCTTCGACGAAACGCGGGAAATCGAGTGGACGCCGGTGTGGTCTTTAACCGGCCAAACTTGGAAGTATTTGCCGACAGCATTTTGCTACTACGCCTATCCAGACTATCCTAACACAGTTTGCGGCACCGACTCCAATGGCTGCGCTGCCGGCAATACCAAAGAAGAAGCAATCGTGCAAGGATTCATGGAGCTAGTCGAGCGAGATAGCGTAGCGCTGTGGTGGTACAATCGCGTCAAGCGACCGGCAGTAGATTTAGAGAGTTTTGGCGACCCCTACTGTCAAGCCCTGAAAGACTATTATAAAACATTCAATCGCGAGTTGTGGGTTCTCGACTTGACCGCAGATATGAAGATTCCGGTTTTTGTTGCCATTTCTCGCAGAACAGACAAGCCGGTGGAAGATATTATTTTCGGCTTCGGAGCCCATTTCGACCCCAAAATCGCCCTGCTGCGGGCGCTAACCGAAATGAATCAGATTCTCCCGGCTGTTTCTGAGGTTGCGCCAGACGGTAGCGTGCGGTACAGTGCTTGGGAAGATTTCGCAATCGAGTGGTGGGAAACCGCAACTGTAGAGAATCAGCCTTATTTAATTCCCGGCGCAAATGTCCCGGCAAAACGGCTTGGCGACTATGAATATTTAGCCACAGACGACCTGAAAGAAGACGTTGAAACTTGCGTCAAACTGCTTGACGAACTGGGGCTGGAAATGCTAGTATTAGACCAAACCCGCCCGGATATCGGACTGAATGTGGTCAAGGTGATTGTTCCGGGCATGCGGCATTTTTGGCGGCGGCTGGCTGCGGGGCGTCTGTATGACGTGCCGGTGAAATTGGGCTGGCTGCCGGCACCTTTGAGGGAGAGTGAGCTCAATCCAATTCCCGTGTTTTTCTGAACAAGTAGGGTGCGAAGCGCGAAGCGTAACGCACCGTTTTCCCTCGTTTACAGGCAGAGCCTGGAAACGAGAAAAAAACCCGCAAGGCAAGGGTTTTAAGAGTCTAGTTCTTCTTTAAGTCCGCGCAGGCGGACTTCGTTTGTGTAGCTGCGAATTCCATTCGCCGAGAAGGTTGTGGACGAGAATAAAGTTCAAACAAAGGAGAAAAGATGTTTAAAGGATTTAGCATTCTGGATGCAGACTGCCATGTAATTGAGCCCTTCGAGATGTGGGAGAAATATATCGAGCCGGCCTTCAAGAGTCGGGCCCCGTACTGTGACGAAACCGGCATCAAAGTCGAGGGCGAGCCAATTTGGAACAAGCTATCTAAAGCGGTTCAAACTGAAGGGGCGCGGCAGGTGATTCGCAATAATGGCATGGCAGTTGTCAGGGGGTTCGATCCTGAGTCTTATGTAAAAACGATGCAGAAGATGGGTGCCGACATGGCCTTTCTCTACCCGACGGTGGGCCTTTGGATGCTGGCGGTGGATACGATGGAGGCAAAACTTGCCGGTGCGCTGACACGCGCATACAACAGCTGGCTGCGCGACTTTTGCAGCTACGATCCGCAAAGGCTCTGGGGGATAGGGGCGATTAACCAGCACGCGCCGGAAGAGATGGTGCCGGAATTGCACCGGCTGGCGGAATTTGGCTGGAAGGCGGTATTTTTGCGACCGAATCTGGTGAAGGGGCGCTCGCTGAGCGATCCGGCTTACGAGCCGTTTTGGAGCGAGTGCGATCGCATGGGGGTGGCAGTCTGCATTCACGAGGGGAGTCACTGCCGGCTGCCGGCTGCCGGTGCCGACCGGTTTGACACCCGTTTCGCCCTGCACGCCTGCTCCCATCCGATAGAGCAGATGATGGGGCTGCTAGCGCTGATAGAAGGGGGCGTGCTGGAGCGCCATCCCGGACTGCGGGTGGGTTTTTTTGAAGCCGGCTGCGGATGGCTGCCCTACTGGCTGTGGCGGCTGGACAGAGAGTGGGAGGATCTGGCGTGGGAGGTGCGAGATAACGTCAAGATGAAGCCTTCTGAGTATTTCCAAAGGCAGTGCTTCATCAGCGTCGATCCCAACGAACCTTACCTGGAGGAAGTTATCCGCCACACCGGCACAGACAACCTGCTTTTCGGTTCCGACTACCCCCACATGGACAGCCAGCCCGACATCGTGGAGCGGGCGGTAGCGCTAGCAGACCTGCTCGGCGAGTCAACCGTGCGAAAACTCCTCTGGGACAACCCGAAGCGCTTCTTCAACCTTTGCTAAATACGCCTAAATTTTAGGAGCGCTATCGCCCCTGACTCGGTAGGGAGCTTTGGCAACCGCACCGGCGTTCCGCAAGCAGAGTTGCCAGACAGCCGGTGCGATCGGGGTGCGCATTGAGGGCTGACTTTCCCTCAATGCTTCCCCCAACTCCTGTACTATCCCACCCAGCACAGACGCGACATGTCGCATCCCCACACTGGGAAACAATCGCGCTTCAGGAGGCAGGAATGCTAGCAACACACGGTTGGAGTGCCTAAGCGCCCTGGATCTGGCCCATCCTGTACCCACCCCGTGACCTGTTCGTCTGTGACGTCGGCTGGCCTGGGTGGCAGCGGGATTGTCCAAACCACACGCAACATATCTTCTGATTGCTGAATACTCCAGCGCTGAGAGAACTGATCGATCCTGACGTCTACTCCCTCGGGAACATCAATCCCAGCTTCTTCC
Source organism: Oscillatoria princeps RMCB-10 (assembly GCA_019359235.1). GTDB lineage: Bacteria > Cyanobacteriota > Cyanobacteriia > Cyanobacteriales > Oscillatoriaceae > Oscillatoria > Oscillatoria princeps. Next base: position 227,747 of record JAHHHT010000010.1, on the reverse strand, counting down.
AGAATCCGTCGGGGATTGGCGATGAATTGTGCCTTGAAGTTTTCGTCCAGCCAAGCCCGGGCTATAAGCTTGGACACTTGGTTGCCTATCTGTCGCCATTGTCGTTGCAGTACCACTGTTTGTCTCTCCTCGTTGCTGTCTGGGTCTTATGTAATTCTTCTGTCCGTCACCGGCCAGTTTGAAATACTAATAACACAGCACCGGCAGCATGTCAAGCCGACATTAAAGAAGTCCCCACCTGTTATAGCAGATTGTAACTGAGTGAGGTGCAGATATTAGATCCCCCCCTAGCCCCCCTTAAAAAGGGGGGGAACTAAAGCCCCCCTTTTTAAGGGGGGTTTGGGGGGATCTCACTGTACTCCACGCAAGTGAAAACCGCTATAGTTAGCATCTGTCAGTCCCGGCCCGCTGCCAGCGACCGGAAAAATCCACATATAGCGGCTCTCCGTTGGATGAACGTGTTTGCCCAGAAACCCGGTTTCTTAAAGAAACCGGGTTTCTCAGTACCTCACCAATATGAGAAAGGCTATAAACCGTTTCCCTCCGAAAACAGCTTCCCGCAAGCAGAGTTGCGAGACAGCCGGCGCGCTCGGGGGAAGCGTTGAAAGTTTACTTTCCCTCAATACTTCCCCCAACTCCTGTACTATAGCAGTGCACAGTCAGTTTAGGACACGCTCGATACGAAGCACAGGCGTAGGGCAGGCGTCTCGCCTGCCCTCAAGGGCTCGCTTGACAGGCGAGACGCCTGTCCTACGTCCTAACCAATATGACTGCTGCTATATCCCACCCAGCACAGACGCGACATGTCGCATCCCCACACTGGGAAACAATCGCGCTTCAGGAGGCAGGCTCCCCGAGCCCACCGTGCGAAAGCTGCTCTGGGACAGCCCGAAGTGTTTGTTCAGCCTTTTCTAAATAAATATGAATAATAAAGAAAAACCAAAAAACTGGGGTATACTCAAAAAAGAGTTGTGAACCCAGTGACTGGCGGGCGGTTGGAAAACTGCCCGACCGGCTTGTGTGCTTATTGTGCGGAATTTGAGTTCGGGGTTGCGCGAGCGGGAAAGCTGCTACAGATTGTAAAGTAAAATGCGAGTCAAGCTGGAGCGGACACTCGGCCTCCTTTACAATAGCATAATTGGTCTGCATTGGGGAAGCCGCGGCGAGTCAGTGGGTAACACGACCGAGGCTACCAGTTTAAGGTGGGACAAATCCATTCCTCTGGGGAAGGAAAAAAGAACAAGGAACAAGGAAGAACCCCACACCCAACCCCTGCCCGCAAGCGGGGAGGTCGTTGCACAATCAGGGGATGAAACTGTACGCGCTTTTCTCTTGCCCGTTTGCCCAGCACAGGGGCAGGCACGGGGGCCTGCCCCTACAAACCTGTGCCCTCGTTCCCCTCGTTTCCCCTCGTTTCCCCTCGTTCCCAGGCAGAGCCTGGGAACGCCCCTTTGGAGGCTCTGCCTCCTTTCAAGGGACAAGCAGATTGGGGGAGCAACAGCTGACAACAAGTCCTGCATTAAGCTGGCAGCCTTTAACGAACACAGGAGCGAGCAAAATGCCCTATAAAGCGCTGATACGGCAGGTTGGGTTGGGGTTGCTGAGTGCGGTGCTGGCCATCGCCGCTCTTCCAGGGTTGGCGCGGGGTGACGATTCCCTGCGCAACCAGAAACAAGAGCGGCATCTCTCAGACGCCCGGACAGCAAACAGCAGCCTCAACGCCCGAAACCTGCTAGACAAAGGCAAAACAGAAGCCGAGGCGGGCCGGTTCACTCAGGCGGCGGCACTCTGGGAGCAAGCCAGGAGCCAGTATCGCCAGAGTGGGGACGCCCTCAGTGAAGCGGTGAGTCTGAGCTACCTGTCCTTCGCTCACTTGCAGCTCGGCGATCTCCCGCGAGCTCGCGCCGCCATCCGAGAGAGCAAAACACTGCTGGAACAGGCTCCTGGCGAGCCGGGAGCTGCGATTGTGCGGGCTCAAATGCTCAACACAGAGGGAAGTGTGCAGCTGGCGGCGGGGGAAACGGAAGCCGCCTTGGAAACTTGGCAGGCTGCAGAGGCGGCTTACCAGCGGGCTGGGGATGAAGTTGGCGTGCTGGGGGCGAGGATCAACCAAGCTCAAGCCATGCAAAGCTTGGGGCACTACCGGCGAGCCCGGGTGACTCTGGAGCGGATCGGCCAAGAGCTGCTCTCTCAACCCGACTCGGCAATCAAAGCCACAGGGCTGAGGAGTTTGGGAGTTGCCTTGCAGGTGGTGGGAGACTTCCACAAGTCTGAGGAGATTTTACAGCAAAGTTTGGCGATATACCGGCAACTCGGCTCAGCTGCGGGTGCCGGTGCGGCGCTCTTCAGTCTGGGCAACACCGCCCGCGCCAGAGGCGACGTGAAGGCGGCGGCAGAGTTTTACCGGCAAGCGGCGGCGGTGGCGTCACCGGCAGAGCGAATAGAAGCCCAAATCAGCCAGCTCGCCACTCACGCGCAACAGCAGCAGTGGGAAGAAGCGCGGGCGCTGCTGCAGCCAATTCAGGAGGCGCTGGCCAGCTCGCCCGCCAGCCGCACCTCCGTCTACGCTCGGGTGAATCTGGCGGAGAGCGCCATGAAGCGCGATCAAAATGGGGGGCGCGTGCTGGAAACCAGAGACATCGGTCAATTATTGGGAACAGCGGCCAGACAGGCGAGAGAGATTGGCGACCGGCGAGCCGAATCTTACGCCTTAGGGGAGTTGGGAAAACTCTACAAACTTTCCGGCCAGCTAAAAGAAGCCAAAGACTTAACCGGCAAAGCGCTGCTGCTGGCGAACGGGATTGAAGCTCAAGAAATCGCCGCTCGCTGGCACGGGCAGATGGGCGAGATTTTGCAACTGCAGGGCGACACTGGAGGAGCGATTGCCGCTTACACCGAAGCCGTGCAAACTTTCGGCACGCTGCGCAGCGACTTGGTAGCGGTCGGTGCTGAGGTTCAGTTTTCTTTCCGCGAAAGTGTCGAGCCGGTGTACCGGCAGCTCGTCAGTTTGCTGCTGCTCGGGGAGCCGGGCCAGAAAAACCTCAAACAAGCCCGCGAGGTGATCGAAGGGCTGCAGCTGGCGGAGCTGGACAACTTTTTTCGGGACGCCTGTCTCGATGCCAAGCCGGCGCAAATTGACCAAATTGACCCGACCGCAGCCGTCATCTATCCGATTATTTTAGCCGACCGGCTAGAGGTGATCCTGTCAGTTCCGGGAAAACCGCTGCAGAATTATAAAACAGTTTTGCCCCGGGAGCAAGTGGAGAGCACGCTCAGACAGTTAAGGCAAGCTTTAAGTTTATCTTTTCCCAAACAAGAGCGCTTAAAACTGTACGCAACGGGCTATGACTGGCTGGTAAGGCCGGTGGAATCCCAGCTAGCCGAGAGTGGGATAAAAACCCTGGTGTTTGTGCCAGATGGGCCTTTGCGGAACCTGCCGGTAGGGGCTTTCTACGACGGCAAACAGTATCTAATTGAGAAGTACAGCACCGCCCTGACACCCGGCTTGCAGTTGCTGGCTCCGCGACCTATTTCAGGGACACAGCTCAAAACCCTAATGGGCGGTTTGAGCGAGTCGCGCCAGGGGTTTGCGGCGCTGCCTGGAGTGAAATCAGAAATAGAGCGAGTGGCGTCGGAGGTTTCCTCCAAGGTGCTGCTCGACCGGGATTTTACCACAGATTCTCTGCAAACTGCCCTGTCAAAAACAGCCAGCCCAGTCCTGCACCTCGCCACTCACGGCCAGTTCAGCTCTAGCGCCGAAAATACTTTTATTTTGACGTGGGATGGTAAGATTAATGTGGGGGATTTGGGGAACCTGCTTCGGGACAGGAATGAAACTGGAGAGCGGGCGATCGAGTTATTGGTCTTGAGCGCCTGCCAGACGGCAAAAGGGGATGACCGAGCTGCTTTGGGCTTGGCGGGGCTGGCAGTAAAAAGCGGCGCACGCTCAACGATGGCGACACTCTGGTCAGTTAAAGACGAGTCCACCGCTGAGATGATGGCTGAGTTTTACAAGCAGCTGAACGCGCCCGGGGTCACTAAAGCAGAAGCGCTGCGCCAAGCTCAGTTAGCGCTGCTAAAACAGTCGAAGTACGAACACCCATTTTACTGGGCCCCGTTCGTTTTGGTGGGGAATTGGTTATAAAATGCGCCTTATTAACACAAAGTAAAAAAAGCGCACCTCTATCTAAAGGATGAGAAATATGCTACGGTCAAACATTCCAAAAAGGCGAGTGGTTCTTTTCACAGCAGCCCTGCTGCTGAGCGGGGGCTCGGTGCTGGCTCCAGCGCTGGCAGACGCCGTGACTTTCTCGGCACCGGACGGCACCCAGGGAACTCCCCAGCAGGAAACCACTGGGGGAGCCACCCGCACCGGCAGCCAGTGTGCGGCGAGTGCCGGTGCGTCCTCAGAGCAAGGCGCGATGGCGCTGATTCCCAGCAGCAATGTGGGACTGACCGTAGGCGAACGCCCGACCTTTTTCGTATTCGTGCCGGCAACGACAGCGAAAGAAGCGTCCTTCAGCCTGCAAGACGAATCGGAAAATCTGATTTACCGGACCAAAGTGCCGCTCCCATCTGGGGGGGGCGTGATGGGCGTTGCCCTTCCCGCAACAGCGCCGGCACTGCAGGTGGGCAAAAACTACAAATGGATGCTGGAGGTGCACTGCTCGGCTGAGTTTGACCCGGACAACCCCCTGGTGGAGGGGTTGGTGCGCCGGACAGAAATCAATTCCGCCCTGGCAAGCAAGCTGGAAAAAGCCAGCACAAACCTGGAGCGCTCAGCGGCTTACGGGGAAGAGGGAATCTGGTATGAAGCGGTGAGCGCTCTAGCCGCCGCTCGCCAGTTGCAGCCGCAAGATTCTAACCTGGAAAGCAACTGGGAGGAACTGTTAACCTCAGCGGGACTGAAGGCAATTGCGACGCAGCCACTCACTCGGTGATTCTGACTCTGTTTTTATGTGGCTTTATTGGAAAGTTCGGCAGTGGTTGAAAAAACACTCAACCGTCCTCGCCACAGCTCCAACTGTGGCGGGGTTCGCCATCGCTCTGAACGGAGCGGGACTGTTTCAGCTCCTGGACTGGGCGACTGCCGATCGTTTTTTTCAACTGCGTCCGGCTGAGCCGGCGGACAGTCGCATTGCGATTGTTGCCATTGATGAATCGGATATTAGGGCGCTCGGGAGATGGCCAATTCCTGATGCGGTTCTGGCCGAGTTAATCGAGAAACTCAGGGCGCAAAAGCCGGCAGCCATCGGGCTGGATATCTACCGGGATTTGCCGGCAGAACCGGGACACCAGAAACTGCTGCAGGTGATCAAGTCCACCCCGAATCTAATCGGGGTGGAAAAAATTGTCGGGCAGAAAGTCGCTCCGCCGCCGGCGCTCAGCGAACTCGGTCAAGTGGGCATCGCCGATTTGGTGCCCGATTCGGACGGAAAAATCCGCCGCGCTTTAATGTCAGCAAAAGATACTTCCGGCACAGACAAGCTGGGACTGGGGGTTCGCTTGGCACTGATGTATCTGCAAGAGAAAGGAATTTCCCTAGAGATGGTGAATGCCAAGAAGATGCACCTGAGACTGGGCAAAACCGTGTTTGTGCCGCTGACCGGCAGTGAGGGGAACTACCGCCCTGAGGATATTGGCGGCTACCAAATATTGATGAACTATCGCGGCACGCAAAACAACTTTCAAATCGTATCGATGAGAGATGTTCTGGAAAACCGCACAGCGCCCGACTTATTTCGCAACCGCATCATTTTAATCGGTTCCACCGCCAAGAGCCTGAACGATTATGTTTTCACTCCCTACAGCAGCACGACCAGCAAAAAGCAGCCGCGAATGCCGGGGGTTGTGATTCACGCCAACGTAACCAGCCAGATAGTGAGCGCCGCGCTGGACGGGCGGACTTTGCTGAGAGCCTGGGCGCATCCGGTGGAGTGGCTGTGGGTTCTGGTTTGGTCTTTTATTGGTGCGGCGGGAAGCCGGAGATTGCTGCTGGCGTCTCACTTTCATAAAAAGATTGTTGGACTGGGGAGAATCGTTTTGGGAATTCTCGGCGCGGGTTCTGTTCTGATCGGCCTCTGCTATCTCGCCTTTTTGGGCGGCTGGGTGATTCCTGTCATTTCCCCCTTAGTGGCTCTGACGGGTTCCGCCCTGGCGGTTACGAACTGCCACCAGATTTGGCAATTGAAACGCGCCAACGAAAAGCTCACAAACTATTCGCGAACCCTGGAACAGCGCGTTGAGGAGCGCACTGCCGAACTCCAGGAAGCCAAACTGGCCGCTGAGAGAGCCAAAATTGGGGCGGAGGCGGCAAATCAGGCAAAAAGCGAGTTTCTGGCGAACATGAGCCACGAACTCCGCACTCCCCTGAATGGGATTTTGGGCTACGCGCAAATTTTGCAGCGCTCGCCGGCAGTGCCGGTCAAAGAGCGGGAAAAAATTGGGATTATTTACCAGTGCGGCTCTCACCTGCTTACTTTAATCAACGACATTCTCGACCTCTCGAAAATTGAGGCCCGCAAACTGGAACTGCACCCAACAGAGTTCAATTTTAACACGTTTTTAATAGGCGTGGCTGAAATTTGCCGCATCAAAGCAGAACAAAAGGGGATTGAGTTTGCCGCTCCCAATTTATCCGGGCTTCCCACCGGCATCCGCGCTGATGAAAAGCGGCTGCGGCAAGTGTTAATCAACTTGCTCGGCAATGCGATTAAGTTTACCGACGGCGGGAGAGTGACCTTTAAGGTAGAGGTAATAGGGCATGGGGAAAAAGAAATAATCGCCGGCACTCAATGCCCAATGCCCAGCGCCCAGTGCCCGATGGCCAAATTCCGGTTTTCAGTGGGAGACACCGGCATCGGGATGACTCCGGAACAGCTGGAAAAGATATTTTTGCCATTCGAGCAGGTGGGGGACAAATCGCGGATGGCAGAAGGGACGGGACTGGGGTTGGCGATTAGCCAGAAAATTGTTAATTTGATGGGCAGCCAGTTGGAGGTGCGCTCGCGCTACGGAGAGGGGTCGGTTTTTTGGTTTGATGCGGAGCTGCCGGTGGCTGCGGACTGGATGCAGAAAGCTTCCCCCGAGAAGCGCGGGAAAATTATTGGGATTCAAGGGAAAAAGCCGGCTGTCCTGATAGTAGACGACAGCCCAGAAAACCGGTCAGTCCTCGTCACCCTGCTGGAATCTATTGGGTTTTCTGCGGTCGAGGCTAGCAACGGTGAAGAAGGGCTGGACAGGGCAGCCGAGCGCCCGCCGGACTTGATTGTAACTGACTTAGCCATGCCGGTGATGGACGGGTTTGAGATGCTCGGGCGCATCCGCAGCAACCCCCAGCTGAAAACTGTGCCGGTGATTGTTTCTTCGGCGAGTGTTTTTGAGACTGACCGGCAGAAAAGTTTGCAGGCGGGAGCCAGTGAATTTTTGCCCAAGCCGGTGCGGGTGGACGACCTTTTGACGAGCTTGCAGGAGCTTCTGGATCTGCAATGGATTTGGGAGGAGGAGCCAAAGCCGGCGCACAAAGAAGAAGGAAGGAAGAAGAAGGAAGAAACGAGTCAGATAGTTGCCCCACCGAAAGCGGAATTAGAAAAACTCTATGACTTAGCGATGATGGGAAATCTTCAAGAGATAGAGGTGGCGTGCGCCGAACTAGAGCAATCCGATGCGAGCTACGCCCCGTTTGCCGCGCAATTGCGGCAATTTGCGGACAGCTTTGCCATCGATGAAATCGAAAAATTTGTCGAGAGGTGGTTGAAAAGTGCGGGCTAGAGACTGGACAAACTAGGGTTATTTAAGATTAGTGAGGTACTGAGAGAACCGGGGCCTTAAAGAAACCGGGTTTCTACGCTTTCATAACTCAAATAGAACCGCTATATATTCTTTGCCACCGGCACACAAATCAGACCCCCCCGACCGGCAACTATATCGGGAGATCCCCCCCCGGGGATACGGCGACCAGCAGCGATACAAAATCGATGCAACCGGATATGAGAGCAGCCGGAAAATAAAGTTGGGAGCCTCCCCGCCAAGCTCCCAGTAAAGTTTGCGGTAACACCTCTTGACAGATAGCCCCGTTCAATTAGCTTGACTTCAGCAGCAGATGGGTGTGGTAAGATCGACGGATAAAGGATAAGTCTTTTTAGAGGCGAGCCATGACGGGGAAAATTTTGTTGGTTGACGATAACGCAACAAATTTGAGAGTGCTTTCTGGAGCGATGGCTGAGTCGGGGTGGACAATCTTGGTGGCGACGGATGGGGAAAGGGCGATCAGGCAGGCGGAGTACGCGAGTCCTGACCTGATCCTGCTGGATGTAATGATGCAGGGGATTGACGGGTTTGAAACCTGCTCCAGGCTAAAGAGCAACCCCAAAACCCAGGACATTCCAGTAATTTTTATGACGGCTCTCAGCGATCCCGTCGATAAGGTTAAAGGTTTAAAAATCGGAGCTGTAGACTATATTACGAAGCCGTTTCAGCAAGAAGAAGTTTTAGCCCGCGTGGGGGTGCATCTGAAACTGCGCTCTTTGACGAAGAAGCTATTAGAGCAAAATGAACAGCTGGAAAAACGGGTGGAGGAGCGGACTGCGGAACTGAGTCAGGCGCTCCACGACTTGCAGCAATCTCAGTTGCAACTGGTGCAAAATGAAAAGATGTCCACACTCGGCCAGCTGGTGGCTGGGGTGGCCCATGAAATCAACAATCCGATAAATTTCATTGATGGCAATATCAAATACACGGAGGAATACATGCACAATTTGCTAGACCTGGTGAAGCTCTATCAGGAAGAGTATCCCGAAACGGCCTCCCATATTGAGGAGTTTATTGAGGAGATTGATTTAGATTTTTTGAGCAAAGACCTCCCCAAAATGCTTTTATCGATGCGGGAAGGAACGGACCGCCTGCGCAATATCAGCATCTCTCTGAGAACCTTCTCTCGCGCGGATTCTAACTTGCCGGTGGAGTTGAATATCCATGAGGGTATTGACAGCACAATAACTATTTTGAAACACCGCATCAAAGCCAGCAAGGAGCGCCCCGAAATCCAGGTGGTGCGCGAGTATGGAGAGCTGCCGGAGATTCAGTGTTATCCGGGCCAGCTGAATCAGGTATTTATGAACCTGCTGAGCAATGCAATTGATGCGCTTGACGAATCGAACGCTGGGCGCTCCTATGAGCAAATCGAGGCGAATCTCAACCGGATTGAGATTCGCACCGGCGTGGTGGATTCAGACCGGCTGGTCATTTCTATTAAAGACAATGGCCCGGGGATGAGCGAGTCAGTCCGCGCCCGGGTGTTCGACCACTTGTTCACCACCAAGCCGGTGGGTAAAGGCACCGGCTTGGGACTGTCTATTTCTCGCCAGATTGTAGAAGAAAAACACGGGGGGCGGCTGAGCTGTCATTCTGTGCCGGGAGAGGGTACAGAATTTACAATTGAGCTTCCCATTTTAGAAAACCTTGACTAAATTTTTGAAAATTGTTGTTTCTTAATAAACCCGTTCAGAAACCCGGTTTCTTTAAGAAACCGGGTTTCTGGCATCGCGGTGAAGAAACCGGGGCTTTACTGCCGTTTTTAAATCCAAAATCCCAAATCCAAAATCCCAAATTGGTATTATACGCCGTTCAACCGGATATGATATAATCGCTACCGCACCGGCGCTCATGCCGGCTGGCTTGCGGCAGAAGCCAGGACTTCTACTCTTCAATTGCTAGGCAACAGAAGACTCAAGGAATTTCATATTTTTCTTACTTTTAGATAAGTCTTTTGCAACTTTCATGCTGCAGGGAATTTCAATCCAAAACTCAGCGCCCTGTCCCGGTTCCGAGACGCACCGCAGCACGCCCCCATGCTTTTCCACGACAATCTGGTGGCTAATGGACAGTCCCAGCCCCGTGCCCTCACCGGCGGGTTTGGTCGTGAAAAAAGGCTCAAACAGCCGCGCTTTTACAGCGCCGGCTATGCCAGGGCCATTATCCTTAATGCAGATGGCCACCCCGCTGCGCTCCTGAACCAGAGTGCGGATGGTGATGGTGCTGGGGTTGCGCTTAATGTCTTCTGGAAGTCTGTCCCGGTCGCGCTCGTGGAGGGCGTCAATGGCATTGCTGAGAATGTTCATAAACACCTGATTGAGCAATCCCGCATAGCATTCCACTGGAGGCAAATCGCCATATTCCTTGATGAGTTGAATAGCGGGGCGGTCTGGCTTAGGCTTCAGCCGGTGCTGCAAAATCAGTAGCGTGCTGTCGATTCCTTCCTGAAGCTTAACAGGTTTCATGTCGGCTTCATCCAGCCGCGAGAAGTTCCGCAACGTAATCACAATCTGGCGGATGCGTTCAGTGCCCATCTTCATTGAGGACAGCATTTTGGGCAGATCCTCCAGCAAAAATTCTAAATCTATCTCTTCAGCCAGTTCTTGAATTTCCGGGTCAGTGTTGGGACAGCGCTGCTGGTAAAGGTGGATCAGATTGAGCAGCCCCTCAACGTAGTCAGTGACGTGGCTGAGGTTGCCGTAGATGAAGTTGACGGGGTTGTTGATTTCGTGGGCAATACCGGCCACCAGATTCCCCAAGCTGGACATTTTTTCTGCCTGCACCAGTTGAGCTTGGGTGCGCTGCATGGCCAGATAAGCTTCATTCCGCTGCAGCATGCTAATATACGCCTTAGAATGGTAGCGGATGCGGGCAATCAGCTCAATTTTATCCGGAAGTTTTACCAAGTAGTCATTAGCCCCGCTGGCAAAGGCATCTGCTTTCAGTTTTGCCTCTTCCTTGACTGAAAGCACGATCGTAGGAATGTCGCGGGTGGCTGGATTAGCTCTCAAAAAACGCAACAGCAGCAAGCCATCAATATCCGGCATTACTAAATCTTGCAAGATAACTGTCGGAGCAATCTCTGCTGCCATTTGAAGGGCTAGGGCCGGATCGCTGCAGTAGTGAAAAATAATATCCTCTTCAGGAGCTAGCATGCGGCGTACCGCCTCAGCGATCATCTCCTGATCGTCGATCAGCAGAACTTTAATCGCATATCCCGTCAAAGGTGAAGCGGATTGGGTGGCGCTGGCTGTCGGGACACTCATGTTAGTTTCCTTCTCTACTGACGTTAGCGGTAGGCTGCTCTACTTTTAATTTCAGGGGCCTGGGGGCAGAATCTTCCGAAAGATAGATTCTTTTATCTGCTGGCTAGATGATGATTAGCTTAGAGTTGCTTGATTATAAAATTTTCATAACCCTTCCGAACCCCTTAAACGCACCTCAAGTATAATTTTAAGATATTTATCTGACGATAGGAGTCCGTGAAAATACGGATTTTCCTGCTTAATTTACTGATAAAAATACTTAAAATTTGCTAGAATAAGTCCGTGAACTGTGTCCTGACGTAAAGCCGAAACCGCTGGCCTGGTAAGGAGTTCGCCGGCTCTCTCAATCAAATCCCCGGATATCGAGAGGTAAACTGGCCGGTTGAAATCAGTTGCCTTAACTGCCAAAAAACCTTACAATAGCCGGCGCAACCGCGTCAACCGGCAAAATTTCCACAGCCGCTCCCAACTCCGCCGCTGCTTTGGGCATTCCATAAACCGCACAGGTCGCTCGGTCTTGGGCGATAGTGTGCCAGCCGGCACGCCGCAGCGACATCAGCCCGGCGGCTCCATCTTTTCCCATGCCGGTCAAGAGTATCCCCACCCCCTTTCCTGGCCAGTATTTTGCGGCGCTGCGGAAAAAAGCATCCACAGAGGGACGGTAGAAACAATCGCGCGGTTCCCGGGTGTGCCTGAGCGTCAAATCTGGTGACAAAACCAGGTGGTCATTCGTTCCAGCCACCAAAACTTTTCCCGGTTCCAAACGCCCGCCCTCCACCGCCAGCCGAACGGGGAGCGGCGACTGCACGTTGAGCCACTCCACCAATCCGGGGGCAAACTGAGCGTCTATATGCTGGACAATCGCCACTGCGGCTGAGAAATTTTTGGGCAAGCGGGAGAGGACAGCCGTCAGAGCCAGCGGACCGCCGGTGGAAGCCCCGATCGCCACGACCGGCGTTAGGGAGGGAGCAAAACACCGTTCCAGTTTAGACCGGCACTCAGATTTGCGGCGAGCTGATTTGCCCAGCAATTTGCGCACCGTAGCAATTTTGGCCAGCAGCAACTCACCGCTCCTGTCCTCAGCGGAATCGCCCAGAGTCGGGGTATTGACCGCATCCAGCGCCCCACAGCCCATCGCTTCAAAAACTTTGGACAGCCGGTTTTTAACGCTGGCGGTGACAACCACAATCGCGCAGGGAAAACGGCTGACAATCCTGCGGGTTGCCTCAACACCATCCATCACCGGCATCGCCAAGTCCATCAAAATCAAATCAGGAAGGTCTATGGCGCATTTAGTGACCGCTTCAGCGCCATTACAAGCCACCCAAGCAATTTTACAGTCCGGAACGGCAGCCAAGACCTGCAGTATCGCTTCCACTGCGATCAGCCTGTCATTAACGATAGCGATCCGAAGCCTGTCACTGGGCGCTGGGCGCTGGGCGCTGGGCGTTGGGCACTGAACACGGGGCATTGGGCACTCGAGTTGGTATCTTTGACACCTTACAGCAGACAGCGACAAATAACAAGAAACAAAATGGGCGTGCGTGGGGCATTGGAGTTAAACAAGTAGTGCCGGTGACGCGCTTCGCGTCACCGGCACCGAGAGCAGGCAAAATGTTTAGAGCGTTTTTCATCCTTTGTGAGGTACTGAGAACCCCGGTTTCTTTAAGAAACCGGGGTTCTGGGCCAAGCGCGGTTGCGCCTATCATTTAGAAATGCTAGATTTAATTGCCAATCAGGTCTATCGCAGCCTGCAACAGCGAGTCGTCATGGAAACTGCTCTTAGTTAAATAATAATTCGCCCCAGCTTCCAGCCCCCGAATGCGGTCTTCCTCACGGTCTTTGTAGGAAACAATAATCACAGGTAACGACTTAAAAGTTGGATGGCTTTTAATCAAACTCACCAGCTCAATCCCGTTCATGCGAGGCATGTCAACGTCAGTGAGAATCAAGTCATAGTGGCCGGTGCGGATGGCGTTCCAACCATCCATCCCGTTCACAGCCACTTCCACCTCGTAACCGTTATTTTGCAGTAACTGGCGCTCCATTTCGCGGACAGTAATCGAATCGTCAACCACCAGGATGCGCTTGCGGGGCTTTGACGCGGTGGGGTTTTCAGCCCGACCGACCTGGCTCAACTGGCCGGTAGCGAGCAGGTGGTCAATTGAGCGCACCATGTCTTCCACATCCACAATCAGCACCGGAGAGCCGTCCTCCAGCAGAGCGGCGGCGCTAATATCCTTAACTTTTCCCAGGCGCGGATCTAAAGGTCTGACCACCAAATCGCGCTCGCCGAGAAACCGGCTCACCACCAGTCCGTAGCGGCTGAACCGGTCGCCGATCACAACCGCCGGCAAAGCTTCTGAGTGCGGGGGGGATTCCTTCAACCCCAGCACTTGATGCGCCGCCACCAGCCCAATATTTTGCTCGTCTGCAATAAAATATTCGTGATTTTCCGCAACTCGGATCTCCGATCTGGGAACCCGCACCAGCCGCTCAATGCGCGTCAGCGGAAACGCAAAAGGCTCTCCCGATATTTCCACCAGCAGCGTGCGAATAACAGACAGGGTGAGCGGCAATTGCAAGTGAACGCTCATCCCTTTTCCTGGCTGGGTTGAAGCTCGCAAGACGCCGCCCACCTCCTGCACCACGCTCTGCACCACGTCCAGCCCGACGCCGCGACCGGAAATCTCCGTCACCGCCGCTGCTGTGGAAAATCCGGGCAAAAATAGGAAGTCCATCAGCTCAGTTTCTGTCAGCCGGTCGGCCATTTCGGCTGTTACCATGCCCCGGCTGGCGATGGTTTGGCGCAAGAGCTGCAAATCTACCCCCCTGCCATCGTCAGAAACGACAATCGAGAGCATGCCGGCTCTGTGCGCTGCTTCCAGGCGCACCGTACCTTCTGCCGGCTTCCCCGCAGCCAGACGCTCCTCGGGAGACTCAATGCCGTGATCGATAGCGTTGCGCAGCATGTGAGTCAGGGGAGCCTCTAGCTTCTCTAAAATGTCGCGATCCACTTTAGTGGATTGCCCGACAATTTCCAATTTGACTTGCTTGCCCAGCTGTCTGGCCAGATCGCGCACCATTCGGGGAAAACCCTGCACTCTGTCAGCCATTGGGCGCATGTGACTGGCGATCACTTCCCGGTAGAGCCGGTCGGAAAGATTTGCAGACCGGCGGGCAAACTGCTCCAGTTCCCCCAGGCGATCGGCCAGCATCTGCCGGCACTCGCTGGCTTTGTGGCGGGCTGCGCCCAGATGCTCCTCGCTGCGCTGACTCAAACCCTCGCCCCCAAGGGATTCCTGCAGCTTTTCCAGCTGGCTCGACAGTTCCGCTTGGCGGTTCCTCAGTTTCATCAGCTCTTGCGCAAACGGCTGCAGCCAGTTCGCCTCCACCAGAGACTCACCGGCCAAACCCATTAAGCGATTTAAATTTTCCCCGCTCATCCGCACCACTCGGTCTGCAGATGGCGAGCTCGGCACTGCCGGCTGAGTTTTTTCCCCCTCCCCTCCTCGTACCGCCGGAATTGCTGTTACAGCCACCGGCTCTTTTACAGGTGAGGGTGCTGGCGGAACTGGCGTTGCGGTTGCCGGTGCGGCGTGCCCCTCTTGCGGCAGCGGTGTCACAAGGGCGGTAATTGCAGTCACCAAAGCCTCAATTTCCCCTTCATGTTCGGCTTGCCAGTTCGCTAACTCGGTTTCGCCAACCCGGGCGATGTGCAGCAGCGTATCCGCCCCTCGCAGCAGAACATCGATCCGGTCTGCTGTTAGGGTGATCGCTCCTCTCTGGGCGGCGACAAAGCAGTCCTCCATAACGTGGGCGACTCTGACTGCAGGATTAATTTGGACAATCCGGGCAGCCCCCTTGATTGAATGGGCGGCACGCATCATCGATTCCAGCCAGCGAGTGTCATTCGGGTTGGTTTCCAGCGCCAGCAGACCTTCGTTCAATATGGCGGCTTGGGCTTCCACCTCCGTGCGGAACAAATCCATCATCGAGTAGTTGCTCATATTCTGATTTTTCTTTTGTTAGCAGTAGGGTGCGCTCCCCTCTCTTCTTCCTTCTTGGCGTCCTTGGCGTCTTGGCGGTTCATTATTTTTTATCGTTCCCACGCTCGCCAAATATTCTGTCACAGAAGTCTTTTGTTCAGGGTGTAAAATAATAACTCATCATCCAGGTAACTCACACTTTCCTCTCGCCAGCTAATCATCCCTTTGATATAAGTGTCGGGCACCTTAGAGACGGTTGCCGGCGCATTCCGCACCTCCTCTGTGGTGATGCGGTGGACACCATAGATTTCATCAACGGGAAAGACCCAGCGGTTCCCTTCTTTTTCCACAACCACCATCCGTTTGTAGACAGCACTGTTTATATTCTTGCCGGCAGGTGCCGGTGCGGCGTCCAGTCTCAGGAGACTGCTGAGAGAGACGCACATTTGCAGTTCGCCCCGGATGTTCACCAGCCCCAGCAGGATATCGTTGCTGCGGTGGGGGAGGGTGCGCACCGGCGACACCGGCGTCACTTCCTGGAACAAGCCAGCCGGCAGTGCCAGCCACTCCACTCCCAGACGAAAGATAACCACCGGCACAGTACCCTTCGCAGTAGCTTCTTTTTGCTCAGCCAGCAAATCAGTCCACTCACTCACATAGCCGGCTGGCGCTACCCGTTCCAGCAAATTGCGCCCGCCGGCAGAATAGACAGGGCAATTGCGGCAGTGAGTGTGGGTTTTCAGTTCCGGGCAAGACCGGTCGCCCCAAATTCCGATTAGCTGACCGCATTCGCTGGTTATTTGTCCCCTGTTCGCTGTCATTTTGTTACCTTTTGTTAATGGAACCGCCGATCGGCGCAGATGGACGCAGATAAATCAGGGTTTATCTGCGTTTATCAGCGGTTAAAATACAGGCCCCAAATGCCCTCAACTTAAAGCGAGTATTTCACGCCGCAAGCCTTGCGCCGCCTCGTTCAATTGCCCAATCGCACTGTTAATCTCTCGCAGAGACTGAGCCGTTTGCGAAGAAGATTCACTTAATTGGAGCATAGCTTCGCTGATTTGCGACGCGCCGGTGGATTGAGCCTCCATGCCCTCACTCACCGCATCAAAACGCGGGGTAAGACCTTGCACCCGCTCGATAATCTGGGCGATTTGCCCGCTAATAGTGCGGACATCTTCGACACTGCGCCCCACTTCCTTGGTGAACTTATCCATTTCCATCACGCCGGTGGAAACCGCAGATTGCATTTCTTTTACCATCCCCTCAATATCGAGAGTGGCGACCGCTGTTTGGTCAGCCAGCCGGCGAATTTCCCGGGCAACCACCGCAAACCCCAAACCGTACTCTCCCGCTTTCTCCGCCTCAATCGCGGCATTGAGCGAGAGCAAATTTGTCTGGTCAGCCACTTTGGTGATAGTAGTAACAACGCTATTGATGTTATTGGCCTTTTCAGAAATCACCCCCAGTTTAGCAGAGATAGCAGAAGTGGCATCTGCCAGCTGGCGCATGGTGGCTTCCATGCGTGAGAGGTCTTTTTGACCGGCACCCGCCGCAGTCGCAGTGGCAGAAGCCATTTCCGCGACTTCATCCATCGTCCTCACCAATTCCCCCGAGGTGGCGGCAATTTCCTTGGCGGTGGCGACTACCTCGTTAGTAGAGGCGACTTGTTCTGCCACCATCGCTTCTAATTGCTTGCCAGAGGCGGCGATTTGGGTAGTCGATGCCGTGATTTGGATGCCCGAGTGCTGCACTTGTGTTTCCAGCGGTTTAGCAATCGTATTGGTGAAGTAAATCCCAAAAATTATAGCAGTGAGGGGGCCGATTATCAAGCCCATTACAACCCATAATGTGCTTTGACTGACATCCTGCTGGGCTGCCTTGTTAGCTGCAGTCGCTACATCCTCATTGAGCTTCAAATCTTCTAGGATGGATTGGGTAGCCGCCTCAAACGAGAGCCGGTTAGCCTTGGCTCGTTCGTGGAGTTTGTTGAAAAGGGTGCTGGCAGTTTTTGCCGCTGCCATTTCTGGCGAGTCTTCCCGCCCCTGACGCACCAGTGCCAGCTGCGCTTCCAAGGGGTTGAGAACGCCCAGACTCTCGAATTGTTGATTGAGTCGCAGGAAGTCTTCGTGGTCTTGCTTCCACCTGTTCCAGTTGGTTTGCAGTTTTTTGTAGGCTCTTTGTTCTTCTTCAGCCTTGGGAGTGGGGTCGTATTGGCTGAATCCGTCGTCGATCTGTTCCCAAGCCCGCCTGATTCTCGCGATTTCCGCCTGCCTTTCTGCTTGGTTGAGTTTGGCGTCGAGCAAGGCTCGCTCTGAGGACTCGATTTGGGTTTGCCCCTCGTTAACTTTCCACAGTCCTAGCACACTCGGCAGGCTAGTTGTGCTGAGCGTATTAACGTGAGTGTTCAGCCGGGAAGTCGCGCCCCAGCCGAACACAGCCACGATTAAGACGATTAGACCTAAGAACAGAAAGGCGCTGAACATCCGCGCTTGCAATGTCATGCTATTAAACACGAGCATTTTTCTCCATTGAGAATGTTTAGCTGTAACGTTTAAGTTTCGACTTGGAAGCGAGAAATTTCTCGCCGCAAGCCTTGCGCCGCCTCGTTCAGCTGCCCAATCGCGCTGTTAATCTCGCGCAGAGACTGAGCTGTTTGCGAGGAGGCTTCGCTTAACTGCACCATCGCCTCGCTAATCTGCGTCGCGCCGGTGGATTGAGCCTCCACACCCTGATTCACCGCATCAAAACGCGGGGTGAGCGCTTGCACTCTCTCGATAATCTGCGCGATTTGGGCGCTGATATTGCGAATGTCTTCCACCCCACGGCTAACTTCTTTGGTAAATTTGTCCATTTCCATGACGCCGGTGGAAACGGCAGATTGCATCTCTTTCACCATCTGCTCAATATCTAGGGTGGCGACAGCTGTTTGGTCTGCCAGCCGGCGAATTTCCCTAGCAACCACAGCAAAGCCCAAACCGTACTCTCCCGCTTTCTCAGCCTCAATCGCGGCGTTGAGGGAGAGCAAATTCGTCTGGTCAGCCACTTTGGTGATAGTGGTAACAATGCTATTGATGTTATTGGCTTTTTCAGAGATCGCCCCCAGTTTACCAGAGATGGCAGAAGTGGCGTCTGCCAGCTGGCTCATGGTTGCCTCCATGCGTGCGAGGTCTTTTTGACCGGCACCCGCCGCAGTCGCGGTGGCTTGTGCCATCTCCCCGACTGTATCCATCGTCTTCACCAATTCCCCAGAAGTGGCGGCAATCTCCTTCGCCGTGGCGACCACCTCGTTAGTAGAGGCGACTTGTTCTTGCACGGTGGCTTCTAATTGCTTGCCAGAGGCTGCTATTTGGGTGGCTGAGCTGGTCACTTGAATACCGGACTGCTGCACTTGGGAAATTAAGGAACTCAGGCTTTGAGTCATGGTGCGGAAAGCCCCCAGCAATTTTCCGATTTCGTCCTTATCGTCCGTGACTGGCACAGAGGTGGTGAGATCGCCGGCAGATATCTGTTCCGCCACTGTTACCACACCTATAATCTTAGCACCGAGGGGCTTAGCAATCGTATTGCTGAAGTAAAGGCCAAAAATAACTGCCGTCAGGGGGCCAAGTAACAGGCCGGTGACAACCCAGAATATGCTTTGACTCACATCCTGCTGGGCGGCTTTATAAGTTGCTGTCGCTACCTCCTCGTTTATGTTCAAATCGTCTAAGATCGATTTAGTCGCCGCCTCAAACGAGAGCCGGTTAGCCTTGAGTCGCAGATGGAGTTTGTTGAAAAGAACGCTGGCCGTTTTTGCGGCAGCCATTTCTGGCGTGCCCTCCCGCCCCTGACGCAGCAGCGCCAGCTGCTCTTCAAAGGGGTTGAGAATCCCCAGGCTCTCGAATTCTTGATTGAGTCGCAGGAAGTCTTCGTGGTCTTGCTTCCACCTGTTCCAGTTGGTTTGCAGTTTTTTGTAGATTCTTTCTTCCTCGTCAGTCTTGGGAGTGGGGTCGTATTGGCTGAATCCGTCGTCGATCTGCTGCCAAGCCTGACTTATTCTCGCTATTTCCGCCTGCCTTTCTGCTTGGATGAGTTTGGGGTTCAGCAAGGCTCGCTCTGAAGACTCGATTTGAGTTTGCCCCTCGCTGATTTTCCACAGTCCGATCACGCTAGGCAGACTATTGGTGCTCAGGGTGCTGACGTGGTTATTTAGCCGAAAAGTCGAGCTGCATCCGATTATAGCTACAATTAATACGATTAGGCCCATGAAGAGAAACGCAGTGAAAATCCGAGCTTGCAAGCTCATGTTATTAAACATTCTTTTGTACCTTGTCATTTTTCCTGTACCAAACGTCATTTGTCCAATCCCCAACGCCCAATGTTAGGGGTTAGGGGTTAGGGGTTAGGTTTTAGGGGTTAGGGGTTAGGGGTTAGGTTTTAGGAGAAAAGTTGATACTTAACGATGATGCCCTTTTGCGTGATGCCCCACGCGATGATGCCCCACGCCCCACGCCCCACGCCCCACGCCCTACCTTAAAGCGAGTATTTCTCGCCGCAAGCCTTGCGCCGCCTCGTTCAATTGCCCAATCGCACTGTTAATCTCGCGCAGAGAATCAGCCGTTTGGGAGGAGGCTTCACTTAACTGTACCATCGCCTCGCTAATCTGTAGCGCGCCGGTGGACTGAGCCTCCATGCCCTGATTCACTTCCTCAAAACGGGGGGTGAGGGCTTGCACTCGCTCGATAATCTGTCCCAGTTGCCCGCTGATGTTGCGGACATCTTTGACCCCGCGCATGACTTCTTTGCTGAACTTGTCCATTTCCATCACGCCGATGGAAACGGCGGATTGCATCTCTTTCACCATCTGCTCGATGTCCAAAGTTGCGACTGCGGTTTGGTCTGCCAGCCGGCGGATTTCCCTGGCAACCACAGCAAACCCCAACCCGTACTCTCCCGCTTTTTCCGCTTCAATGGCGGCGTTGAGCGAGAGTAAATTGGTTCGATCTGCCACAGAGGTGATGGTGGTGACAACGCTATTGATGTTATTTGCCTTTTCAGAGATAACCCCCAGCTTGGACGAGATGGACAGAGTAGCCTTCCCTAACTGGCGCATCACTGCTTCCATGCGAACTAAGTCTTTTTGACCGGCACCCGCCGCCGTCGTGGTCGCTTGTGCCATTTCCCCAACTTCATCCATCGTCTTCACCAATTCCCCAGAGGTCGCGGCAATCTCCTTTGCGGTGGCGACCACTTCGTTTGTAGAGGCGACTTGCTCTCTCATCATAGCTTCTAATTCCCTGCTAGAGGCGGAAATTTGCGTGGTTGATGCCGTAATTTGGATAGCGGACTGCTTCACCGGCCTAGTAATCGCATTACTGAAGTAAAAACCGAAAATCACAGCCGTGAGAGGGCCAATTGCCATGCCCATAAAAACCCAAAAGCTGGTTTGAGACACATCCTCATTGGCGGCCTTCATAGCGTCATTTGCCAAGCTCTCATTAAATGCCAAAACCTCTAGCAGTGCGTCACGGGCTGCAACAAAAGCAGGCTCTTTCTTTGCAAAGCTTTGCACATTCATCCTGTCCAGCGCCTCACTCGCTGCTTTCGCGGCTGTCATCGCAGCAGAATTCCCTTTGCCCTGGCTCTGCAACTCAAGCATAACTTGCCAGGGCTTGAGGACGCCATATTGATCAAATTCTTGATTCAGCCGCAGGAATTCCTTATGAGCTTCCTCCCACTTTTGCGATTCCTTTAAAAAGGCTTGGTATCGCCTGTCCTTTTCGGGTTCGCGAGTATTTGTTTCGTACATGTTATAGGCTTGCTTCATCTGTTCCCAAGCTTTTTCGATTTTGTTTAGCTGACTTCTCCTGCTCTCGGCGATCTCTCTTGGATTGAGCAGCGCCCTCTCTGCGGACTGAATCTGGGTCTGCCCTTCGCCGATTTTCCACAAATTCACCACGCTGGGAAAGGCGTCCGACCCAATTGTACTGATCTGGTAGCTTAGCTGCGCATTCCCACTCCAGCCCACTAGGGCAACAATTAACACCAGCACGCCCATGAACAAATATGAAATGAATATCCGCGCTTGCAAGGTCAGGCTATTAACCATTTTTCATCCTCCCTTCTTTTTCTCGTGTCGTCTGCAAATAACCTGGGGGTTAGGGGTTAGGGGTTAGGGTAATGGTTTTAGGATAAAAGTTGATACTTAACGATGATGCCCAATGCCCAATGCCCCATGCCCCATGCCCCATGCCCCATGCCCGATCACCTTAAAGCGAGTATCTCTCGTCGTAAACCTTGCGCCGCCTCATTCAATTGCCCAATCGCACTGTTAATCTCGCGCAAAGACTGAGCCGTTTGCGAAGAGGCTTCGCTTAACTGCACCATCGCCTCGCTAATCTGCAGAGCGCCGGTGGATTGAGCCTCCATCCCCTCACTCACATCTTCAAAACGCGGGGTAAGACCTTGCACCCGCTCGATAATCTGGGCGATTTGCCCGCTAATACTGCGGATGTCTTCCACACCCCGCCCCACTTCCTTGGTGAATTTATCCATTTCCATCACGCCGGTGGAAACGGCAGATTGCATCTCTTTTACCATCTGTTCGATGTCCAAGCTCGCAACAGCTGTTTGGTCTGCCAGCCGGCGGATTTCCCTGGCAACCACGGCAAACCCCAAACCGTACTCTCCCGCTTTCTCCGCCTCAATCGCGGCGTTGAGGGAGAGCAAATTTGTCTGGTCAGCCACTTTGGTGATAGTGGTAACAACGCTATTGATGTTATTGGCCTTTTCAGAAATCACACCGAGTTTACCAGAAATCGCAGAGGTGGCATCTGCCAGCTGGCGCATCGTGGATTCCATACGCGCGAGGTCTTTTTGACCGGCACCCGCCGCCGTCGCCGTAGCAGAGGCCATTTCCGCAACTTCATCCATCGTCCTCACCAATTGCGCCGAGGTGGCGGCAATCTCCTTCGCCGTGGCCACCACCTCGTTAGTAGAGGCGACCTGTTCCGCCACCATCGCTTCTAATTCCTTGCCTGAGGCGGCGATTTGGGTAGTCGATGCCGTGATTTGGATGCCGGAGTGCTGCACTTGGGTTTCCAGCGGTTTAGCAATCGTATTGGTGAAGTAAATCCCAAAAATCGCAGCCGTGATGGGGCCGATTAATAAGCCGGTGATCATCCAAAATCTGCTTTGCGCCACACTCCGCTCCACTTCCTCCTGGGTGTCCTCTACATAAGTATCGTTGAGTTTCAGCAGCGCGGCTGCCCCTTCGTCAGCTACGTTAAACAAAGGCTCCTCCTTTTCCGCCCCTTCTGTATCCATCTGCTCACGCAATTCCAGTGCCGCCCTGACGCCGGCCATTTCTGGCGCATTCTCTTTTTTTCCCTGACTGATGAGATCAGCCCGTCTTTGCCAAGGGTTGCGGATGCCGAGTTGGCTGTATTCTCGCTCCAGCTCTAAAAATGTCTCCCCGGCTTGATTCCAAGCACTCAAGTCCTGCTTCAATTTATCATACTTTTCCTTCTCCTCCTTCCCTAGCTGAGTGCCTTCGTATTGCTTAATACCGCGATCTATCTGTTCCAAACCCGCTTTGATTTGGGCTAGGGCACCCTTTCTCTCTTCTTTAGTGATGCTGGGGTCGAACAGAAGCCGCTCGGCTGATTGAACGTGAGTCTGCCCCTCGTTGATGAGCCACAAGGCCGAGAGCCTCGGTATGTGATTCTTAGTGAGCGTCTCGATATCCTGGTGCAGCTGGGAAGTGGCGATCCATCCCACAAGGGCAACAATTAAGACGAGCAAGCCCATGAACACATAGGAGCTGAACATCCGCACTTGTAAACTCATGTTATTAAACATTTTTGTCCTCAGTAAAAGCGATTTTGGATTTTGGATGCAAGGATTTTGGATTGGGGATTGACTGTTTTGCAAGGGTGCCCCATGCCCCATGCCCAATGCCCCATGCCCCACGCCCCACGCCCAATGCCCAATGCCCCACGCCCCACGCTCGATGCCCCATGCCCAATATATTATGAATTTACTTGAAAGCGAGAGATTTCGCGCCGCAAGCCTTGCGCCGCCTCGTTCAGTTGCCCAATCGCGCTGTTGATTTCCCGGAGAGACTGAGCCGTTTGCGAGGAGGCTTCGCTTAACTGCACCATCGCCTCGCTAATCTGCACCGCACCCATTGATTGAGCCTCCATACCCTGATTCACCGCTTCAAAACGCGGGGTGAGGCTCTGCACTCGCTCGATAATCTGCGCGATTTGCACGCTGATATTCCTAATGTCTTCCACACCCCGCCCCACTTCTTGGGTGAATTTGTCCATTTCCATCACGCCGGTGGAAACCGCAGATTGCATCTCTTTCACCATCTGTTCGATGTCCAAGGTCGCAACAGCCGTTTGGTCAGCCAGCCGGCGAATTTCCCTAGCCACGACGGCAAACCCCAAACCGTACTCTCCCGCTTTCTCCGCCTCAATCGCGGCGTTGAGGGAGAGCAAATTCGTCTGGTCAGCCACTTTGGTGATAGTAGTAACAACGCTATTGATGTTATTGGCCTTTTCAGAAATCACCCCCAGTTTAGCAGAAATCGCAGAAGTGGCATCCGCCAGCTGGCTCATGGTTGCCTCCATGCGCAGCAAATCTTTTTGACCGGCACCCGCTGCAGTGGCGGTTGCTTGTGCCATCTCCCCGACTGTATCCATCGTTTTCACCAATTACCCAGAGGTGGCGGCAATTTCCTTCGCCGTGGCGACTACCTCGTTGGTAGAAGCGACTTGTTCTTGCACCGTGGCTTCTAATTGCTTGCCAGAAGCGGCGATTTGAGTGGATGAACTCGTGACTTGTATCCCCGACTGCTGCACTTGAGAAATCAGTGAATTCAGGCTTTTATTCATGGTTTTGATGGCCGCCATTAATTTGCCGATTTCATCCTCTGAGGTGACTTCGATCTCTGCGGTCAAATCGCCTGCATAAACCCGTTCCGCCACTCCTAACGCTATTCCTAAGGAGCGGGTGATGGTGCGGGCGATTGTCACGGAAATTAAAAAGCTAATTCCTGTAATAGCTACCAGACTTCCCAAAGCTAAGTTACTGGAAAGGCTCTGAGCTTCAGCCGCTGACTTTTGCCTTTCGACTAAGAGCCGGTCTTCCTCTTGCGTCATTTCTTCAAGCTTCTCTCTGATCTTGTCCATAATCAGCTTGCCTTTGCCTGAGAGGACTAATTCTCTAAAATCCCGCTCTTTCTTGGCATTTTTCAGAGAAATAGTCTCCGCCAATTCCGCCATTTTGTCTTCTGTTAATTATTCTATTTTAGCGAGCCGGTTAAGTTGCTCCGGATTATCTTTGATTTGTTCTGCCAGTTCCGTCCGAGTTTTTTCAAGCCTTTTAGTAGCTTTAGTGTAAGGCTCCAAAAACTCTTGCTTTCCTGTAAAAATGAAGCCGCGCTGCCCGGTTTCAGCATCTACCAATGTTTTTTATAGTTCCGCCAAATTCTGCTTGATTTTATAGGTGTGAGTCACCCACCCGG
This sequence comes from Oscillatoria princeps RMCB-10, assembly GCA_019359235.1. GTDB lineage: Bacteria > Cyanobacteriota > Cyanobacteriia > Cyanobacteriales > Oscillatoriaceae > Oscillatoria > Oscillatoria princeps. The sequence goes on along the minus strand of JAHHHT010000010.1, from coordinate 203,166 downwards.
CAGACTTCAATAAATTCTCGGTATTCCACTGGTACAGGAAATTGGTGCCAACCGCCAGCAAAATAACCGCCCCAAAACCGACTGGAGCTAATTGATTAATTTTTAGACCGCGCTGCATTGACCGATGTGTCCTCTCTAATTTTGTTAAGGGCTAAAAAAAATTAAATTAAATTTAATACTAGCCCAGCCTCCGCGCTTTTAGCCAATCTTCTACTTCTACTGAATCGAAAATTTTTGAAGTCTCTGAATTCGCTGCCTGAGGATTGCTGCGCCGGCAAAATCCCCGCGACGTTCTTTGAGCAGCGCCAGGTGCGTGAGTGCCTCTTCGTGATTGGGTTCCAAATAAATCACTTTGTAGAAATATTGCTCAGCTTGCTCTGGATTGCCGGCGCTGCAACGCACCTCCCCCAGCAAAAGATACGCCTCAGCACTGACGCGGTTCTGACTCAGGTAAGTTTCGCACAAAGCGGCGGCGCGATCCAACTGTCCCAGATTCGCCAAACTCCGGGCGGTTTCCAGCAAAGAAGACACTGGAGGCGCAGGACTGGGCGGCGGAGAAGGAACTGAGGGCTGGGGGCTGGGGGCTGGGGAAGAGAGTTGAGTTTTCAGAGTTGAGTTTTGAGAGCGGATTGGCAAAACAGGCGAAGCCGGTGCGGGGGGGTTCCAAGGGTAATCCGGGGTAGTAGAGGACAGGAGCTTTTCTTTCTCCCCCGCTGCCTTCTTGCTGTGCCCTTCCGCCCCGACTTCTGCCTTGCGGTACGCAAAAGCCAGAGGGTGGCGCACGGACACAAACCGGGTGCCGAATAGCTGTCCCGTTTCCGAGTGCCCCACAAACAGCAACCCTTTTGGAGTTAACAAGCGCTCTAAAACCTGGATTGCCCGCTTTCTAGCCGCACTGTGGAGGTAAATTAACAAGTTGCGACAGAATATCGCATCATAGTGCCTCCTGTCAACCCCAAAATAGGGATCTAACAAATTGCCGTAACTGAAATTCACCGCACGCCTGACCCACTCGCACAGCTCATATCCCTCAGCCGTTCGCACAAAATATTTTTCCCGCAGGGCCAACAGAGAAAGTCTTCTCCCGGAGTAGCTCTTGTCTTGCGCCGCCCCTTCAGCCGCTTCCACGCTCTCACCGCGAAAAGAATTCCTGTCATAGACGGCACGCTGAGCTTTAAGCAGGGATTTTTTGCTGATGTCAGTGGCGTCGATGCAGAAGTTTTTTGAGGCTAACCCCGCCTCCAGCAAGGCGAGCGCAATCGAGTAAGGTTCTTCACCCGTGGAGCAGGGCACGCTCAAGACGCGCAGCACCCCGCCCGGATTGGCCGGCAGCCACTCCGCCATCACATAGCGGCTCAATAAATTAAACGGTTCCCTGTCCCGGAAAAACCAGGTTTCTGGTACAATTACAGTTTCAATCAGCTCATCTAATTCCTGCGGCGAGGTCTGCAATCGCATCAGGTAGGCCGGCATGTCGGGCAAACCGCACTCTGCCATGCGCTGGCGCACAGCTCTGTCGATGGCGCTAGAGCCAATCGAATTGGCCTCTAAACCTATTTTCTGTCGGAGCAGCGCTTCAATATCTTGGAGCATCTCGTTTGGTAAAAACACCTTTTTTTGTGCCGACTGCATTCGGACTGCCAGAAGTCGCAGAGCGGACAAGACGCCCGCACCGCAAGCTGTGAGTTTCCGCTTTTTTGAGATGCGCCCCGATATCTACCTGTGACCCCAGCCGCTAGCCCGAGGGCTTTGGCAGCTCTTCGGCTCGCTGCGACTCCGGCAACAAATATTCTACCCGCAAACACTGAATCATGCCCCGCTCGTCCACAATGATTTTTCCCAAATAAGGGGCTGAATTCACAGTCACAGCCGGCTCCACCAGTTCAGTTTCTGGGGTGTTGAGCGTTTCTGTCACCCGTTCCGCCATCACCCCCAGCAGGCGCGGCGTACTGTCGCGCTCCAGGTACTTGACCATCACGATCCGCGTACTCAAGTGAGGCATGCAGGGATGGCCTTGTATCAACCGGCACAAGTCAATCACCGAGACGATCTGGCCTCGGTAATTAAATATACCAGCCACACACTCAGGAGCTTGGTGCAGCTTTCTGAGGGCCACCAGTGGCAGCACCTCCACAACCCGACTGCTCTCCAGCGCGTACCGGTCTTCACCAACGTAACAAAGCAACATTAACATTTTTCAACTTAGCAGGGTGCGTTCCCCTTTGAGCTTCTGCGCGGCAAGGATTCGGTTTTTGCGGAACGCACCCCACCTGTTTGAGTGGGTGCGTTCCCCTTTAAGCGTATGCGCAGCGCACCGGCACCGCACAACCCACACGCACCCGGCACCACTGAACCGATATAAAACAGCCGCCACCGGCATTCCTTGGCCAAATCGCCGGCGTTGCATATTCCACCGGATGAAGAACCCCACCCCCCAACCCCCTCCCCGCAAGCGGGGAGGGGGAGAAAGAGATGGGAGTTTTGCTAGCATCATCTTGTCTTACTGCAACGCCCAATTGCCGCGCACAGGCAAAGCCGGCAACCCCTCCTGGAGAGGTTGCCGGTGGAATCTCACTCGCTACTCGCACCGCGCACCGGCATTCCTTGCCCCTGCAAGAAAAGCCTTGCCACAGAACCCGGGTTTTCCGGATGGCGCAGCAACCCGCAAGCGGGACGGATTTCCCAGCCAGAGTGCCGGTGCGGTGAAGCATGCAATTTTACTAAGCCTGGTGCACCATAAAGACAGCCATTCATCCCTGCTGTCGCACGATGCTGCCCTGTACGGGCGCAAACATTATATCACAAGTCGGTCGCTCTAGAAATCGCGCTCATACCTATTTGGGATTTTAGATTTTGGATTTTGGATTGAAAAAGGCGGCAGTAAAGCCTTTCCATCCCCGGAAAAAATACTATCTATCCCAACTTGGTATCAATTGCGCAAGCCTTTGCCCAATACCCAATGCCCAGTTCCCTGACTCGAACTTAATATTAAGCATCTTTCCGTCCGCTGCCACGATGACCTTCTTCAGTTTCGCCATCGGTACTGCCGTCGCCCGGATTCGACTCGTCTTGCGCTTGAGCCACTAATAGCTGTTTACTGTTACCATCGCGTTGCTGAACAGCCTTTGCTTGTGCCTCCTCGCCGGTCGATTCTTGCTCCTTCCGCCCGCTGCCGCGATGAGCGCTTTCCTCACTTTCAGAGTTTTCAGCTAACAGTTGATGAGCCGCCTTTGCTTGTGCCTCCTCTCCGCTCGATTCTTGCTCCTTCCGCCCGCTGCCCCGATGAGCGCTATCATCACTTTCAGAGTTTTCAGCTAGCAGTTGCTGGGAAGCTTTTGATTGTGACTGATCGCCGGTCGAATCTTGGTCTTTTCGCCCGCTGCCCCGATGAGCGCTATCATCACTTTCAGAGTCTTCAGCTAACAGTTGCTGGAAAGCTTTTGAGTGTTGCTGTTGGTTATTCAAATCTTGTTCTTTCCGCCCGCTGCCCCGATGGGAGCGCTGGTCGTCGCAGCCAGACTGCTGGGTTGTATCGCAGCCAACACCCTCATTTTCCGCTTGAGATAATGAGAATTCTTTCACTCTATCAGATGGGGATTCTTGAGAAGAACGAAGCTCAAAAGCTTGGGCGTTAACCGCACCACCAAGAAGCAACAAACCTGAGAGAGCGATCGTGTAGATGCGCATAAGAAATCTCCTTGAATCAACTTTCTACTCCGTGATTCGCAGAAACCTCAGCGCCATCTGGAGAAAAAAACCGGCACACAGCCAGTTTTTGATGTGTCCACTCAGTCGTGGCTGCCACGCACGCAGCAATCAGGTTTGGATGAAACGCTCCCCTTGACAGACAAAAAACTGGCGACTTGCGGTTCCCAGTGCGTCACGCACTCACCCCCGACACAGCCACCGGCTCGCCAAGGCGTTGCATATTCCGGGGAGGAAGAACCCCACCCCCCTACCCCCTCCCCGCTTGCGGGGAGGGGGAGAAAGAGATGGGGGTTGCGGTGATATCATCTTTCTAATCTGCAACGCCGCTGGCCAAACGCACTTGACGCGCTCCATTCCTTAGGCCAAACTGGACTTATCTGGCTGCCCGCAAGGCTTACCAAAAGTGGCTTGTGGGTGGGTGAAAATGGGCATGGGGCATGGGGCACAGCGCATGGGGAAGAATCATCCATGCCCCATGCGTAAGCGTTGCGCCCCCGTAGGGGGGGCGTGCCCAGTGCCCTAGAAACGATGGCAGCGCTGCGCTGGACGTGTTTTCGGAGTGGAAAACGGTTTATGTAGATTTTTCCGGTCGCTTGCAGCGGGCCCAGATTGACAATCGCTAACTAAGAGGTGCAAAACTATGACAGCCTCACAGCTAACTTCCAGGATTGACGCCGTGAGAGTGTACGCTGCCGGCGCAACAGTGACCCGGATTGCCGAGTTGCCCGCATCCGGGGGCGAATTGCCGGAAATTGTGGAGATAGCCGGTCTGCCTCTGGCTCTCGACGACAGCAGCCTCCGGGTTCGCGTTGAAGCCGAGCGGGAAAACGCTCCCATTGCTGGGGATGTTCGCATTGGCCTAGCCGTTCCCCCCCGACAGGAGACACCGGCACCCTCTCTAGATGAGGAAGTGCGGGCAGCAGCGGCTCAAGTGCGGCGCATTCAAGACTCGCTCGCCCTGACAGACAGTGAAATCGAGGTGCTGCGCCAGCTGCAAGTGCCGTCAAGGCCACCTGGGGAAGCGGAGAAAGCGCCACCCCCCTCGCCAATGAGTGCCCGCCTCGCACTGGCCAACTTCAGCTCCGAACAGATCCGCGCCCGCATTCTGGAAAAGCGGGAAACCCGGGAACAGCTGCGCCAAGCTCAAGAACACCTAGCCGATTTGCAGCAGAAGCAGGCGAGCGCTTCCAGTGCCCGGGATGCCAGACCTGACGAGCTGCGCAAGACTGCGGCTGTCAGCTTGAGCTATCAAGGCGATTCGCCTTGGACTCAACCGGCGCGGCTGGTTGTGGAATATTTTGTGCCGGGGGCACGCTGGACACCGGCTTATGTCTGCCGGCTCAACAGTGCCGAAAGTACCGCAACGATTGCTGTGCGGGGGCTGATTTGCCAGCGCACGGGTGAGGACTGGTCAGGAGTGCGCCTGGAACTGTCTACCGCTGTAGCCCAGGCGTGGTGCGAGCTGCCGCAGTTGCCGTCGCTGCGCCTGGGCCGGCAGCAGCCGGTGGCCAAAAAAGCCGGCTGGCGTCCGCCACCAGTGAATGCCGAGATTCTGTTTGAGGATTTCGACCGGCAGCAGGAAAAAATGTTCGCTGCCACACAACAGGTGTCTGGCCAAGCCGAGGCGTTAGCCAGTGTGGATATCAGTATCCGCCAGGAGATCATTGAAAAATTAGAGAGCGACGAGAGCGCAGAGTTTGAACTGGAGTTCGGAGAATGGGAGGAGGAGGATTTGCTGACTGCGCCGAGGAGTCAGGAGCCGGCAGGACGGGGGGTAGTGAACCCCTTCGATGTACCGGAAATAAATCTGCTTGCAGACAGACCTGACTATGCTCCACGCTCCCCCGCACGCTCCAAGAAGATGGACCGCTCCTATAGGAGCGACGAAGATTTGCTCAGCAACGATCAGGTATTTTCCCTAGCCGCCCCCGAAACGGAGTTCGCCGAACTGACTTCAGGGGTTGATTTTTCCTCCCCTTTTCTAAACTATGGTCTGATGCGGATGGGAGCAGCGTCAGACCCAAACAAGCGCGGGATATTGTCGGTCGAGCAACGCCATGAAGCGTATCTGGAAATCCTCCTGCGCCAGAAAGTTGCGGTCAGTTACAGCGTTATGGAAGTGGTGCGACAGGCTGTGTCCGAGGCCCAACACTGTCTTTTGGCAGCACTTCCAGCCGGTGGGATTAATGTGCGAGAGGCAGCAGGCTCATTTGACTATGCCTACAGCGCCGATGGGCGGGTGGATGTCCCCTCAGACGGGGAGTTTCACTCTGTCGCCCTCACAGCCAAGAACACAACCGTGGAAATGCGCTATGTCGTCGTTCCGCGTCAGGATAGCAGTGTCTTCCGGATCGTCCAACTGCGCAACCCGCTGTCCGCGCCGCTACTGGCTGGACCGGCAGATATCTATGTCGATGGCGAGTACATCTTGTCTGCGAACATTGCCACTGTTCCACCAAAAGGACAGATGGAATTGGGGCTTGGGGTTGAGCAAGCCATCAAAGTCGCCCGCAACACGTCTTATGAGGAAATCCGTTCCGGAGAAACTCTCGTCGCCTTAAACGAACTCCACCACAAAATCAAAATAGAGATCGCCAACAATCTGTCCCGAGAGGCTGCCATTGAAGTGCGCGAGCGTCTTCCCATGCCCCAGAAGGGTGCCAAGGTTGATGTGCTGATTGATAGCGTCTCACCGGCATGGGAGAAATACGAACAGCAGGAGCGCGGCGCACCCATCCAGCGCGGTTTCCGCTGGCGGGTGCAAGTGCCACCAAAAGACAAGACAGCGCTCTCTGTTCACTACATCATTAAGACATTTGTGGATAGCGAAATTCTCGGTGGCAACCGGCGGGAGGAGTGATATCATCTTTCTCGTTCCCAGGCTCCGCCTGGGAACGAAAAAATGGAGGCTCTGCCTCCATTCAAAACCAGAAAAAACCAGAAACAAATCAAAGGTAAAGGCGATGCAAGCAATTCAGCGTTCGGGAGAGATTGTTCAGGAATTAACCCTAGATGCCCCTGTTTCTACCGTCACACTCTTGGAAGACAGGGCGCAAGTGCGGCGAATTGGCAAAACTCTGCTGAATCCGGGGCTGTGGCGAATTAAAGTAGAGCCAGTCGCCCCAGTGCTCTCCGATAAATCCCTGCGGGCGGAGTTCTGCCAGGACTTTGGGTTAGCACGCATTGACGATGTTCGGGTTCGCCGGCTGGTACTGGTTAAGGAAGAGGAGCTAGCGCAGGAAATCCAAGCGTTGCAAGCTGAAATGCGGCAGCTCCTGCAAAGCTTGAATAATATCACTGAAGACCGGCAGCACCAGGAGCATTGTTTTCAGCGAGCAAAAACTATATTAGCACAGGGTTTGCAGGAGTTGCCTGCCGATGCTATTTGGGGGCAATTTGACCTGACATCCTGGCAGGATCAGCTTTTTACTCTGTTCCAGCAATTGCGAGATGTGTGGGCGGCAATATCGAGCAGCGAGCGCACTCAAGAGCAACTGAACCGGCCGCTTGATGACTTAAAAGCCAAAGCCTCCGCTCTGTCGCGCCCCGATATTGACTGCACTGCCCGCATCGAGGCAGATTTAATGATTCCGCAACAGGGGGAATATGCGCTCGCTTTCGACTATGTGGTTCCCAATGCCTTGTGGCGTCCCTGTCACCAAGCCCGCCTGTTGCTAGACAGCAAGCCGGCTTTATCATTTCGCGTTGATGGCTGTGTGTGGCAGCGCACCGGCGAAGACTGGAATAATGTAGATTTGGTGTTTTCCACAGCACGAGCTTCCCTGGGAACTGAGCCGCCCCTCTTGACAGATGAGCTGTTAAATGTTAAGGAAAAATCTAAGCGGGTCGTCATTCAAATGCGAGAGCGGGACATTCAAACAGCAGGGCTGGGTGCAGGTGTTGTCCCGGAAACGGTTACACTCCCCGGTGTTGATGACGGTGGGGAAGTCCGCAACCTGCGACCGGCAGGCAAGGCGACTGTTCCCTCAGATGGTCGGCCATACCGCGTGCCTATTTTTTCTTTCGAGTCGGAAGCACAGATCGAGTATGTCTTGATGCCAGAGATTTCCTGTCAAGTTACACTCAAGAGTGAGCAGACAAATACAGCGCCCTTTCCTATCCTAGCAGGGCCGGTGGATTTAGTGCGATCGTCGGGGCTGGTGGGGCGCACTTCAGTCCTGTTTATTGCGCCTGGGGAGAAATTTGCCATCGGATGGGGGCCAGATGCAGCGGTGCGCGTGCAGCGAACCCAAACCCAGGAAAGAAAACAGGAGCCTCTCACGAAGTGGAATAATGTTACGATTGAAACAAAGCTGTTCCTCTCGAATATTGGGGCAGAACCCCGGACGATTAAAACCACTGAGCGCGTGCCGGTTTCTGAGTTAGAGCAGGTGAAGGTTGAGGTGCTCTCTAAGAAGACAACAGAGGGCGTGCAGCCGGATGAAAACGGCTTTTGCACCTGGAATTTCACCCTGGAGCCTTACTCTCAACTTCAGGCTAGTTTAGTATACAGAATTTCAGCGGCACCGGACGTACAGGGGATTTAGCTGCGGACAGGCTTTTCGGCCTGTCCTGCCGGTATTCTACAGACAATTCGCAGGGCTGGGACAGGCAAGATGCCTGTCCTACAGGTATAATACAGACAGTCCGCAGGTACGGCGTTAGCCCAGTTTCAAAAACATGTTAGTATCTAACTTCCTAAGCAATTTTCATGGGTGCGCCGCCTCTAGTGCGGATACCCGGTTTTCAAGCTGGCTGACTTGTTGTTTGAGTTCAATGACTAAAGTTGCCAGCCGGTCGAACATCGGATCGGTGGGAGAAATCGGTCTGTAGAGTCTGGGTTCTTCTGGTGCAGCTGCCGGTGGAAGCGGTGCGGATCTCTGGGGGGAAGACCGGCTGGCACTAGATATCTGAGACTCCAGCCGGTAAATCTGCGTCCTGAGATTGAGAAGTTCGGATTCCAGCCGAGAAACGCGGGGTCCCAGGTCGGAAGAGGCTCTCGCGACTGAATAGTTTTGCAGCCCTGCGAAAAGGAAAATTGCGAAAAGCCCCAGAATTAATAGTCTCTTAATCATAAGGTTTTTGGCGATTTCTAAGCGCAGTTTTAGGACAGGCATCTTGCCTGTCCTACGGGATATATCCGTAGGACAGGCATCTTGCCTGTCCTCAACGTCTAATGTCTTAACCAATTTGGCTTGGCTGGGGCCAGAAACCGGGTTTCTGGAAGAAACCCGGTTTCTACGCTTTGGCTTGTTTTTCGCTCCCGGTTCTGCCGCTGCAGTGAGGACTTCGCCGCTCATTGGAGCGCCCAAATAAGCGCGAGCGCGATTCGGCTGCGCTCCCGCCCGCAGATCAGTCCGGCGTTTTGTCCGTGGCGATAATGTGCAAATCAATGTGTTTGACTAATCCCATCAGCTGTTGCGCGAGGAACCCGCGCAGCAGCAACTCCCAGCGAGACCGGCGAGTTTCGCCCAGCACGATATTAGTAATGCCATATTTTTGTGCCACTTCAGCAATCCCCTTAGAAACATTGTAGCTGGGAACTCGCAGAAATTCCCCCCCAAATTCTTTACAAAGCTTTTCACAGGTTTCAACGTGAAGGCTCTCCGCCTTGGAGAGGAAGCGGTCGGGATTGTCCACGAACACCGCATACAGTTTGGCATTCATATAATTAGCAATCCTGGCACCCCGGCGCAGCAACTGCACCGAATTCGGGTAAGTGGAAATACAAACCAAAACCCGTTCTTGGATATTGCAGAACTGACCGGCTGGGGTGCAAGCCTTAGCATCCCCCTCTATATTATCTGCCAACTCCCGCAGCGCCAACTCGCGCAGCGCAATTAGGTTGCGGCGCTGGAAAAAATTCGCCAAGGATTGCTCAATTTTTTCCGGCGCGTAGATTTTGCCTTCCTGCAGCCGCTCTTCGAGCGTTTCCGGCGTCACGTCAACGAGCACCACCTCATCAGCTTCTTCCAGAAGCCGGTCGGGGATGCGCTCTCGCACCACCACGCCGGTAATCCGGGCTACCAAGTCATTGAGACTTTCCAAATGCTGAATATTAACAGTAGAGTAGACATCAACACCGGCAGCCAAAATAACTTCCACATCCTGGTAGCGCTTTTCCCGTGGGGAACCGGGGACATTGGTGTGCGCCAGCTCGTCCACCAAAACCAGCTTGGGCGCTCGCTCCAAAATTGCATCCGCATCCATTTCAGTAAGCGTCATCCCCCCTCGGATGATTTGCTTGCGGGGGACAATCTCCAACCCTTCCGCCTGTTCAGCTGTTTCCCGCCGCCCGTGGGTTTCCAGCAGCCCGATAACGACATCAATTCCTTCCTCTTTGAGTTGGTGAGCTTCTTCGAGCATGCGGTAAGTTTTGCCGACGCCGGGAGCCATGCCAATAAAGATTTTGTGCTTGCCCCGCCGGCTGCGGCTTTTGGGTGCCGGTGAGTGCAGCTGATTGTTTATCTCACTTTTATGAATCACAGGTTAGGGGTTAGGGGTTAGGGGTTAGGGGAAGAGGTTTGGCGGTGACGCGGTTTCAGGTTTCAGGGACAGGGCACACCGGCCACCGGCCACCCTGCCACCTAATATAGCGTTTCTCATCCTTTGTGAGGTACTGAGAAACCCGGTTTCTTTAAGAAACCGGGTTTCAAAGGGCTACTTCATCCAACTGAGAACCGCTATATCTAACACCCAATACCTAACACCTGGCACCCAGCACTGTGAGCTAAAACCGGCTCCGCTGCCGGTGATTAGCCACAGAGGACACCAGTCCGATGGCAATAAAGTTGCTCAGCAGTGCCGAGCGACCGTAACTGAGCAAAGGCAGCGGCACCCCAGTGACCGGCGCTAGCCCGATGTTCATGCCAACATTAATAATCAGCTGAAATACCATCATTGACAGCACGCCAATCGCCAAGAGAGAGCCGAAGCTGTCTTTGGCGCTTTGAGCGATAAGAACCAGGCGCAGGAAGATCAGCCAAAAGCCGATAAACACCGCGATGCAGCCAACGAAGCCCAGCTCCTCGCCAATGGCCGAGAAGATGAAATCCGTATGCTGTTCTGGGATAAAATTGAGTTGGGTTTGCGTTCCCTGATACAGACCCCGCCCCCAAAGTTGGCCGGCACCAATGGCAATCCGAGACTGGATCAGGTGATACCCCCCTCCCAAGGGGTCTTGCTCGGGATCTAAAAATAGAATCAGGCGCTGTTTTTGATAGTCATGTAGCAGCCCCCAGAAGACATGTCCCAACCATCCTGAAACCGTGTTCACCACGAGGGCTGCTGCGGAACAGATCCACCGCTTGGGCAGGGTGAAGAAACCGATCGCACCCATCGCAATCACCCAGACCACCCAAACCAACGGCACATTCTGCCATGACAGAATCTTGACATTAAAGAGGATGGCGGACACCACCGGCGAAAGCAGCAGAATCAGCCAGCCCGGATTGGCATTGCCCCAGTAAAGCATTCCCAGGGTGATCGCGCCAAAGACTAGCGAGGTTCCCAGATTCGGCTCCAAAAACACCAGCGCCCAGGGGACAGCCGTCACCCCCAGGATCTTCAACATATTGGGGATGGTTGAGGCGTTGCGCTCGTGCAGCAAAGCGGCTAGAGTGACAATCACCCCCACTTTGGCAAATTCCGAGGGTTGGACGTGGAAGCCAAAAACGTTAATCCACCGCTGCGCCCCCAAAGCTTGGGTGCCGATAAACCGGACGGCAATCAGCGACAGATTGATCGCGCCGTAGATCACCCACTTCCAATCCATCAGCTTCTCATAACGGCAGCGAGCGATGAAAAGCGCTAATACCAAACCCACTCCGGTGGTTCCCCAGTGCTGCCACCAGTCTGTTTGTCCCTGGTTTAACTCCACACTGCGGATCATAACTCCTCCAAAAAGAGCCAGACCCACTGTCAGGATGAGTAGCAGCCAATCTACCTGCTCCCAAGGCTGTAGCATTGACTGCCGGCGAATTTTAACCCGTACATTCTGGAACATATTTCAGGGGTTTGCGGTGAGCTTACTTTTCCGAGGATTTGGGAAAAGAAGATTTATTCTCCCCATCTCCCCGACAAGCCTTATTTTCCCCTAATTTACGACAAAGAGCTATGGGTATGGTTAATAACGCACCCTACTGCAGAGCGTCCAGCGCCAGATTCAGACGGAGAACATTGACACCCGGTTCCCCGAACACCCAGAGGAATCTGCCCTCCGTGTGCTTGGGAATCAGCGCTTGCACCCGATCTTCAGACAAACCCCGGGCTGCAGCAACCCGTTTCGCTTGGGCATACGCCGCCCCGACGCTAATATGCGGGTCCAAGCTGGAGCCAGAAGTGTACACCAGATCCGCACTCGACGGCAGATTCGCCTCCCCGAGCCGCCCTGCTTCAGATTGAATCCGTTTGAGCAAGTCGGGATTGCCCGGAGCCAGATTGCTGGCACCAGACACGCCCGCAGTTTGCCCAACATTTTTTGGATCGCGCTGTGCCGGTGTGAAGCTGCTGTAATTCGTCGTGCTCGGACGGCTCCAGAAATACCGGTCAGAAGTAAAGCTCTGACCTATCAAAGCAGACCCCACCGGCGTTCCCGCATTTGTGATTATACTGCCATTAGCCTGATAAGGAAACAGCACCTGACCGGCACCCACCACAAACAGCGGATAAATCAAAGCCGTCAAAACCCAAAGAACCAGGGTGACGCGAATGCCGGTGACAATTTCTCGAATAACAGACATAGTTTTCTCTCATCGGTAATTTTCTCGTTCCCAGGCTCCGCCTGGGAATGAAACTGGGAGGCTCTGCCTCCCTTCTGGTTTGGCAACCTTGCCTTTTCTCGTTCCCAGGCTCCGCCTGGGAATGAAACTGGGAGGCTCTGCCTCCCTTCTCGTTTTCGCTCGTTTCGCTCGTTTCAGAGTATAGAACGGTTTTCATAAGCTGTTAGGCTTTTAATCAGCTTGTCCCTTGAAAGGAGGCAGAGCCTCCAAAGCGGCGTTCCCAGCCTGAGGCTGGGAACGAGGGGAAACGAGGGGAATGGGACGCTCCGATTAAAAGCGTTCCGGCTGAAAAATAACCAGAAACAAATAAACCGAAAGCCCCAGCGTCACAATCCCCAAAAGGCCAATCGCCCAAGCAGCGCGACGCTCAATATCCCCACCGGCAGCCGCCCAAACAGCCGGTGCCACCACCAAATTCAAACACATCAACAAAAACAGCCCCACCGGCACCCGCTGCCTGCCCCACATCCCTCTTACCAACTCAACCCTCTTCATACCTTTCCTCTCTTTCTTGGCGTCCTTGGCTCAGGAGCGGTTCATTTCTAAACATTTCTACCCCAACCCCACAGCTGCAACCAAAACATCAATCAACTTAATCGCAACAAAAGGCGCAACCACACCCCCCAACCCATAAATCAAAATATTCCGCCGCAACAGCTGGTCAGCCGTAAGCGGTCTAAACTCAACCCCCCGCAGCGCCAGCGGAATCAGAACCGGAATAATCAACGCATTATAAATCAGCGCCGACAAAACCGCAGAATTCCCACTCGCCAGCCCCATCACATTCAAACTGCCAATCCCCGCCTCAGCAAACATCGCCGGAATAATCGCAAAATATTTCGCAATATCATTGGCAACAGAAAACGTCGTCAGCGCCCCGCGAGTAATCAGCAACTGCTTGCCAATCGTCACCAAATCAATCAACTTCGTCGGGTCAGAATCCAAATCTACCATATTTGCAGCTTCCTTAGCCGCCTGGGTGCCAGAATTCATCGCCAAACCCACATTCGCTTGCGCCAGCGCCGGCGCGTCATTCGTACCGTCGCCCGTCATCGCCACAATTTTACCTTGCGCTTGCTCAGCTTGAATCACCGAAATTTTGTCTTCCGGCGTCGCCTCCGCAATAAAATCATCCACACCGGCTTCTTGCGCAATCACTGACGCCGTAATCCGGTTATCACCCGTCAGCATCACCGTGCGCACCCCCATGCGCCGCAACTGGTCAAAGCGCTCCCGAATCCCCGGTTTAATAATATCCTTCAAATAGATAACGCCGTAGATTTCGCTATCTTGACAAACTGCCAAAGGTGTGCCTCCCAGACGAGAGACGCGCTCGTAAGCCGTATCGAGTTCCGGCGTCAGTCTCCCACCCCGCGAGCGCACAAACCCCTTAATCGCATCCACCGCTCCCTTGCGCACCTCGCAGCCATCCGGCAAATTCGTCCCACTCATGCGTGTTCTAGCGGAAAACTCAACGCCCTCCGCTTGGCTGCGCTCAAAATCGATTTGCGCTTCTAACTTCTGAGCCAGACGGACAATAGATTTTCCTTCTGGAGTCTCATCGAACACACTGGCAGCCAGAGCGACGCGGGCAATCTCCGCCATTGGGTGGCCATTGACTGGAATAAACTCCTCCGCCAGCCGGTTTCCCAGGGTAATCGTGCCGGTTTTGTCCAGTACCAAGGTGTTGACATCGCCGCAAGCCTCCACCGCCCGTCCCGAAGTGGCCACCACATTAAACTGAGCCACCCGATCCATGCCGGCAATCCCGATAGCGCTGAGCAACCCGCCGATAGTTGTGGGAATCAGCGCCACCAGCAGGGAAATCAAAATCGCCACGCTCACCGGACTCTTGACATAATTGGCAATTGGCGGTAAAGTCGCCACCACAATCAGAAACACCTGAGTCAGAACCGCCAGCAACACAGTCAGGGCAATTTCATTGGGCGTCTTGCTGCGCTCAGCGCCTTCCACGAGGGCGATCATGCGGTCAATAAATCCCTTCCCCGGATCGGCTGTAACTCGGATAGTCAGTTCGTCGGAGAGAATGCGCGTCCCGCCGGTGACGGAACTGGCTATATCAGAGCCGGGTTCTTTGAGCACCGGCGCGGATTCGCCGGTAATCGCGGATTCATCCACACTGGCGACACCGGCAACCACCTCCCCGTCAGCGGGAATCATATCGCCGCCGATTATTTTCACCAGATCGCCTTTTCTCAGACTCGTGGAAGATACATCCTGCACTGAGCCATCGGGCAAAAGTTTGCGGGCGACGGTATCAGATTTGGTAGAGCGCAAGGCGTCAGCTTGCGCCTTACCCCGCCCTTCCGCTACCGCTTCGGCAAAGTTGGCAAACAGGACGGTGAAGAACAGGATTACTGTTATCAAGGCATTGATTAATCGCGGGTTTTCTCCCGGAACGGCACCGAACAAGTACGGGTCAAGTGTCAGCAGTGCGGTGACGATTGTGCCGACCCAAACAATAAACATGACCGGGTTTTTCACCGCAATGTGGGGGTCCAGCTTGACGAAGGATTCCCGAATCGCTCGTTTGTACAGACCTCTGGTATCGGCTTTTGGCGTGTGTCTCCGAGAATGGCGCGGTCCGCGTGGAGTCCGTTTCGGTTTGGAAGCTGGGTTTGTCATTTGTCAAGTGTCAGTTGTAGGTGCCGGGATTAGGGGATTAGGGGATTTTTGTGGTTGCTTCGGTGGCAATTTGAAAGGCTTCGGCAATCGGTCCGAGGGCGAGAACTGGGAAGAAGGTCAGGGCACCGAGGATTAAAATTACGCCGGCTGTAACGGTGGTGAAAAGGCGCGTGTCGGTGCGCAGGGTGCCGGATGTTTCGGGTACGGCCTGTTTGTTTGCCATGCTGTCTGCCAGCAGCAGCAGGGCGACAATGGGGATGTAGCGCCCCAGCAAGAGGCTGAAACAGGTCGTGAGATTCCACCAGGGGGTTCCATCTCCCAATCCTTCAAAGCCGGAACCGTTGTTGGCGGCTGCTGAGGTGTATTCGTAGACGACTTGGGAGAGTCCGTGAAAGCCTGGATTGCTGGTGCCGGCGAAGCTGTCGGCAAAGGTGAGGGTAAGGGCAGCAGGAATCAAGATTGCTATCGGGTGAATCAGCAGAATTACGCTGGATAGGACGATTTCTCGCTTTTCTATTTTGCGACCCAAGAATTCGGGGGTGCGCCCTACCATCAAGCCGGTGAGAAATACGGTTAAAATCAGGAAGACGAATAAGTATGCTGTGCCGGTGCCCTGTCCGCCCCATACGATTTGCAGGAACATGTTAAACAGGGTGACAAAGCCGCCGGCTGGCATGAGGGAATCGTGCATGCCGTTGACTGCGCCGCACATGGTGCCGGTGGTTATGACTGCCCACAGGGCTGTCTGCGCCCAGCCAAATCGCACTTCTTTTCCTTCTAAATTGGGTTGCTGTCTTCCGAGGAGGTTGTTGGCGAGGGGATTTCCTTGGAACTCTCCGGCGGCGGCGATTAAAACCAAAACTGCAAAGATAATAAAGACCATCCAGAACAGCAGCCAGCCTTGCTTTTTGTTATTGGCAATGATGCCGTAGGTGTGAATCAGCGAGGCTGGGATGGCAACCATTGCGATGGTTTCAATCAGGTTGGAAATGGGGTTGGGATTTTCGTAGGGGTGGGCGGAGTTGATGGCAAAGAAGCCGCCGCCGTTTTCTCCCAGCTGTTTGATGATTTCAAAGTGGGCGACCGGCCCTCTGGCAATGACTTGTGTGGCTCCTTCTAGGGTGGTAACGGTTGCCGGTGCCGCTAGGGTTTCCGGAACGCCCTGAATGACTAGCAGGATGGCGAAGGGGATGGAAATCGGCAGCAATATCCGGGTGATGGATAGGGTTAAATCAACGTAAAAGTTGCCCAGAGGTTTGCCGGTTAAGCCGCGAATGAAGGCGATGGCTACTGCGATGCCGGTGGCGGCTGAGGTAAACATCAAAAACCCCAGCGCTAGCATCTGAGAGGCGTAGCTGAAGGTGGTTTCCCCGGAATAGTGCTGCTGGTCGGTATTGGTTAAAAATGAGATGGTAGTGTGCAGGGCTAAATCCCAGCTGGGTGCCGGCAAGCCGGTGGGATTCAGGGGTAGCGCACCCTGCAGGGTGATGATACAATAGACAAACACCCCCATCAGGAGGTTGCTGACCAGCACGGCACGGGCGTACTGAGGGCCGGTCATGTTTTGTTGAGAGCGAACGCCACCCAGTTTGTAGAGGGTTCGCTCCACCGGCACCAGGAACCGGTCAAGGGCGGTTTTTTCTCCCTGGAAAACCCGCGCCATGTAACTGCCAAAGAAAGGCGCGATTGCTGCTATAATGAGAAGCGTTAGCGCTATTTGGATTAATCCTTGCCACATAATTCAGCCAAAATAAACATCCTCATCGGACAGCTCAACTTCTGAAGCCTTTGGGGGGCTTTTGAAGGAATGGCATAAAACTGAATAGGTTTTTTTCAAGGTGACTTCTAGAACTGGTGCGAGAGCGGGATTGAGTGCCACTGCTAAGATGGTATCCCCACTGCTGAGCGTTGGGTTATGACTGGGTAGAATGACTTGTCCTTCTCTTACCAGTCCCAAGCACTTGCACTTATCGGGTAAGTTTAAAGCATTTAAAGCCACGCCGCAATACCGGCTATTCAAGGGCACCGGCACTTGGATGAGGGTTGTGTCTCCAGAAATCATAAGAGGCGAGTAAGAGTTACCTGTTCACGAGTTCTTTCATGCCCTGATTATGGAGCTTTTTTCACTAAAAGACAAGATATAGCTTGACATTCAGCCCTAATTTATATAGGCCAATCTATAACGGTAAGACTATAAATGTTTAGAGCGTTTACGAGCATCTATATTTTGAGATATAGAACATGTCTGAACGAGTATTTTTGCTCAGTGGGCGGAGCCGGCAGCCTACAATTAAGGTAGGGTGCGCGGACAGGGCACTCTGCAGGTCAAGTCGAGCCATGAAGAATCAGTCTTTCAAACCGCACTGGCTGGTTGCCGGTATATTCGCTGTCGTCGTAGCGCTAGAGTTCTCCACGCCATCAGCGTATGTCTTTGGCTACCTGTACACCGGCGCGATTTTGCAAGCCAATTCCCTGAGGAGTCAGTCCGCCACACTGGCTGTAACGACTGCAGCTGCCGGTTTAACGCTGCTGAATCTGTTTTTGCCCGATGCTGATCCCTTCAATCCGGCGACTGTGGCCAACCGGCTGATTGCGGTGCTGGCGCTGGCGGTTACAGGCTGGCTGTCGCAGCGCAACCGGCGCTACGAGGAAGCGCTGGCGCAACAGCAAGCTCAGCTCGCCGCCCAAGAGCAGCTGTCTTTGATGCGAGAGGATTTCGTTTCCACCTTGAGCCACGACTTGAAAACGCCGCTACTCGGGGCCATTGAAACCATCAAATCCTTCCAGCAGCAGCAATTCGGCGCGGTGACACCGGCACAGCAAAAAGTGCTGGAAATGATGGTGCGCTCCCACCGCACCACGCTGCAGCTGGTGGAGACGCTGCTTTTCGTGTACCGAAACGACACAGAGGGGCTGAAATTGCAGCCGGTGCCGGTGAATTTGGTGGACATAGCCGAGGAGGTGATCGCCACCCTGACCGATTTATCCGCGACGCGCCGGGTGTACATTCGTCTGAGCTATGGAAAATCCGACTTCCGCCGAGCGCTGCCGGTGAGCGGCGATCCCCTGCAGCTGCAGCGCGTCTTTGCCAACTTGCTGACCAATAGCATCAACCACTCCCCTCGCGGCGGTAAAGTAGAAGTAGTCATGGAGTCCCAGTCTGCCTGTCAGGTGGTCACGGTTCTCGATCAGGGCCCGGGAATGACCGCTGACGAACTGCCTCACTTGTTCGAGCGGTTCTATCAGGGGCACAGCAACCGCCACGCCAAAGGCTCTGGGCTGGGACTGTATTTAACGCGACAGATCGTTGAAGCCCACGGTGGTACAATCTGGGCAGAAAATCGCTCACCCCACGGGGCGCTGTTTGGCTTTAAATTGCCGGCTAGCCTTCCTCAATCCTGAGTCCTCTATGCCCCATCGCCCACTGCCCCATGCCTGATCGCCCACTGCTCCATGCCCCATGCCCCATGCCCCATGCCCCATGCCCCATGCCCAAACTGCGAATTTTCCTGGTTGAAGATGATGAGCTGTTTCGCCTGGGGCTCTCAACGCGGTTGCAGCGGGAGAGCGGTTTGGAAGTCGTCGCCGAGGCGGAAGATGGCGAGACGGCGGTTGAACTGACCAATCAATACCTGCCAGATGTCGTCTTGCTGGATGTGGGACTGCCTGGGATTGGCGGTATTGAAGCGTGCCGGCAAATCAAACAGCGCCACCCAAATATTGCGGTTCTGGTTTTAACCTCTCACTCCCAAAAATCTCTGATTGAGCGGCTGATTGAAGCCGGCGCTCAAGGCTATTGCCTGAAAGGAATTGCCGCAGAAACTTTGGTTTTGGCGATTCGTTCCGTGGCTGCCGGTGCTTCTTGGTGGGACAAAGCAGCCACGGCGGAAATCCGGGCGGCTTTTGCCGAAAGCGAGCCGGCTGTCTCAAAACCGGCACAGACGCCTGAAAATCAGCTCACCAAGCGCGAGCAAGAAATCCTGGCGCTCGTGGCTCAAGGCAAGAGCAATCAAGAAATCGCCCAACAGCTCTACATCGCCCCCGGAACGGTGCGCGTTCACGTCCACGCCATTTTGCAAAAGCTGGAAGTCCGCGACCGCACTCAAGCTGCTGTTTTGGCCCTCCAGAAAGGACTTATTGATAGCGAAATTATGGCGCAATAATAGCGGAGGTTCTGGGGGCTGAGGAGCCATACGTTGCGCAACACTTATACAAAAACGGCTTCTTACAGCAGATTGCAACTGAGTGAGGTGCAGATATTAGATCCCCCCCTAGCCCCCCCTTAAAAAGGGGGGGAACATTCTCTTGCGCCCCCCAATCGTAGGGGCGGTGCGGCACACGGAGACCGCCCCGTTTGGGGGGATCGAATTGCACTCCTCAAGTGTAAACCGCTGTAAAGACCTTTAAGTTTACAGACTATAAAATGTTTATAGCGCCAAACCTCCCCCCTTGGCGCTCTTGGCGTCTTGGCGGTTTCCTAAAATAGCAATTTAACTGCATCAAGTTTGGCGCTGCCCCGCCGCCGAAATGGCCACACCGGCAAGCAGCACCGCCGCACCGGCAAGCACTGCAGGTGCCGGCACTTCCCGAAACACAAAGTAACCCAGGATACTGGAGGCGATCGGCAAGGAACAAAATGGCCAGCGTCACAAAGGTGGGCGAAACCCACCGCACCGCCCAGTTAAAGCTGGTGTGGCCAACCAGCTGGGGGAAAATCGCCATCAGCAAAATATAGAGATAAACTTCCCTCGGATAGCCGGTGTAGCCGGCGCTGAATGCCAAGGGCAAGGGGAAAAGCGCCGGGAGCATGCCGGTGCATGCAAAGAAGCCGAAATCAATGCGATAATGATTTCAGCAGGCGGCAGGAGGAGAAGAATATTTTTTGCCAGCTGAATCCCGGCAACGGGATTGAAACTAGCTTGATGGGGGTTAATGTTTTCAGGTAGGGGCAACTTACGGAAAAACACTAATCAACCGGAATTGAGCGGGCTGTCCGGCAATCCTCCCCCCCTGCTAACACTGCAGCGGAACTGCGGCGAAGGAAACTTCAGCCGGACGAATGAATGGTGGGTATTTTAGCATAATTGATGAATGAGAGCGTGAGTCACAGCACGCTCTGTGCCGGTGAGGCAAGCGTAAATGTAGCGGAGGATCTGCGCAGTGAAAAGCAACAGGAATCGCCGTCAAGCTCGGCTATCGCCATTCCGGCGGACAGTTAGGATTGCCATCGCCGCCGTCGGGTGCCTGCTGGTGGCGACAGCCAGCGTGCCGGTGAGTCCAGCCGCCGCCCCAAATTCTTTACAACCGCCGGCGATTTCCCAGAGTCAGGAACCGTTTGCCCCCAGCAAAGCAGGAGATGAGCCGGGCGAGAAACTCCCGCCCGAAAGCAACTCCGGCAAGGCAAAGGCCGTGAAAGCCCCAATCCCAACCGCCCCCGTGCTTTTGGACGGGCGGCAACTTTTTAGAGTCTCTGACACGGGAGATTACCCAGCTGAGTTGCGCTCTGAGCTGATCGGTTCTGAGCTGAAAAAGGCAGCGCGCTCCTCAAATCCAGTCGAGGTCAAGATTGAGAAGCGGAATCAATTGCTCACCATTGTGCTGAACGGGCAGTATTTGCTAACCGTGACTCGACGTGATGCCGGTGCCGGCATCACGCCCGAACAGCAAGCCAAGGTTTGGGCGGCGCAAATTCAGCAAGCCGTGCTGCAAGCGCAGCGAGAGCGCAGCGCTGAGTTTATCCGGCTAGCGCTGATTCTGGCAATTGGCGCGGTGGTGCTGGCGCTGGGGCTGCACTGGCTGTTGGGGCGCGTCTGGGAGCGCTACCTGCGAGTCGGGCTGGCAAGGCT
Source organism: Oscillatoria princeps RMCB-10 (assembly GCA_019359235.1). Lineage (GTDB taxonomy): Bacteria > Cyanobacteriota > Cyanobacteriia > Cyanobacteriales > Oscillatoriaceae > Oscillatoria > Oscillatoria princeps. Next base: position 182,186 of record JAHHHT010000010.1, on the reverse strand, counting down.
GATTCCTGAGCCTTCCGCTGCCGGCGAGCCGGCGTCCCAGACGGCACAGGAAAGCCCACACAGGGAGTTTTCCCCCACCGTAGAAGCCCTGCTCAACCTCAGCCTGGGGCTGGCGCGGACGGTCGTCTGGCTGGCTGCCATTTTTCACGTCACCAATCTGTTTCCCCTCACCCGAAATTGGAGCTACCGGCTCGCCAACAGCCTGATTTCCACCTTCACTTCCCCGATTTTCACCCTCAATAAAAACGATTACTCGGTTGCAAATCTGCTGGTGCTGATTTGCCTGCTGGTCTCACTGTTCGCTGGCACCAGCATCGCCACAAATCTCCTGAAAACTCGCGTCCTGAGCGTGACGGGGATTAATCGCGGAATCCAGGAAGCGGTTGCCGTGATGGTGAAATACACTTTAATTTCCCTTGGCACCGTTGTCGTGCTGCAAGTTTGGGGGCTAGATATCAGCTCCCTAACCATTGTGGCGAGCGCGCTGGGCGTCGGAATTGGGTTTGGCTTTCAAGATATCGCTAAGAATTTTGCCAGCGGCATTGTCCTGCTGTTTGAGCGCCGGCTCGTGGTGGGAGACTTTGTGGAAGTGGGGCGGTATACCGGCACGATAGAGCGGATCGGGGCTCGCAGCACGGTGATCAGAACGGTGGACAATATTTCAATTATTGTGCCGAATTCGCGCTTTCTGGAAACGGAGGTGATTAACTGGAGCCACCACAACTCGGTTTCGCGACTGCAGCTGCCGGTGGGCGTGGCATACGGTTCGGATGTCCAAGTGGTGAGAGAGGCGCTGCTAGAAGCTGCTAAAGAACAGGAGGGGATTTTGTCATTTCCTCCGCCCCAAGTGTTTTTCAAGGGGTTTGGCGAGAGCGATCTGAATTTTCACTTGCTGGTGTGGATTAAGGAACCGAGCAAGCAATATCTTTTCAAAAGCGACCTCTATTTCCGGATTGAGGAACTGTTTCGCCAGCGGCAGATTCAGGTTCCGTTTCCGCAGCGGGACTTGCACCTGCGTTCGGAAAGTTTGCCGCTCGGACTGTCGCCGCAACTGGAGCGGGTGCTGCTGCAGCTGCTGGAACGGTTGGGGAATGAGCGGAACGGGGGGGGTGGGCGCAGCCACCGGCAGCGCGACGTGCGAAGTGAGGCGCTGGAAAAGGATGAAGGGGGAGGAGAATGATCGGGGAAAAATTTCGGGTTGCAATTGCAGCCGGCAGCACAAAAACAGTGGGAGCCGGCATTGAAATGTTCCGCTTGGGCGGCAATGCTTTTGATGCCGCCGCTGCGGCAATTTTGGCTTCTTTTGTCGCGGAAGCTGGACTGACTTCGGCTGCCGGTGGCGGCTTCCTTTTAGCCCCAGGCGAAGCCAAATATTTTGTTTGATTTTTTCACTTCATAGCCGCGCCATAAAAAGCCGGCAGGTGAGATTAACTTTTATCCCGTGGGTCTGGATTTTAGCGGGGCGGTGCAAGAGTTTCATATCGGTTTGGGCTTGGTGGCTGTACCTGGAAATATCGCCGGTGTTTTTTACGCTCACGAGAAATTGGGGAGATTGCCTTTTAAGGTGGTTGCGGAGCCGGCAGTCCACTTGGCGAGAGCCGGTGTGGAGCTTAAGGATTTTCAATGTTATAGCAGTAGCCACTTAGGGAACGGACATTCCGGCTCCCCCGCCTCCCTTGCTCCAGAGTTCTTCGGGTCCTAACCAATATGACTGCTGCTATAATTGATTTTCAGATGCCTGTCCTGCAGGCTGCAGACAGTCCGCGAGTCCAGTGGGAAAATAATCGGTTTCATGTGGAGCCGGGATTGGATGAAGAGGAGGTGAAGAGTGCCGAGCTGCCGGCGAACACTCAGCTAGTTCTGTGGAAAGAAAAGAATATGTTTTTTGGTGGGTTTCATACGTTGATGGCAGCTGAGTCAGGGTTGATTGAAGGTGCCGGCGACTGGCGCAGAAGCGGGGCGGTTGGGGAATTTTAAGCGTGCCGGCATCCCCCTAGCTGCGCCAAAAGAAACCAGGTTTCTTAATGAAACCTGGTTTCTTGTCCGAGGGGTTGGGGGGAGCTAAGACTGGCAGTTTTGCGGAATTATTAGTTAGAATAATATCCGCCTACTTATAGCGAGTTATCTGGCTGCCTAATTTATTTTTTAAAAATTGTTTTGCCCAAGCTTCTAAACTGAAGTAAGGCTGCCTGTCGATGTCATTAATAGGATTCCCGGCCAATTGCAAAAACGGAGGGTCTGAACCCTCAACGCTCATACCCGTCAGCTTTTCTAGAAATTTGTGGGGCTGTCTGGCATATCGCTTAGCATCTTCTGGCGTCAGGGAAAACAGCGTGTTGTTCGCGTTACAGCCCGATTCATAATTTCTCACAAAACAAATCACTGTTTCGCGGTTGACGCGCCCCATCGTAAGCAGCAAGCTGTTCAAGCTACCCCCCTGCTGCTTCACCACATCATTCATGCGTTGCGAAAGGGTATTGCAGGCTTGATCGGGGGACAATTTGCCGCCAAAATTTTCGCGGCTCCACAGAAAGAGAGCCGCTGTTTTGTCAGCTTTTTCCGCGAGAGTAATATAGCTGTTCGTTCCATACGGAACGCACTTAAAGACTGTGGCTTCAGATTGAATAGGCGTCAGGCTGGCAGGAGGGATGAATTGTTGGCACCAAGCTGGATACGCCCCTGAGACAGTTACAGCCAGAGTAGTTAGTAAAATACTAGCAGTTAACGCAGATTGCATCAAGAGGGGGGAGGAAGTTATATTTGATTGCCAGCCGATCTATAATGTTGTCGTTTAAAAGCGCCGAGTGTTCCTCGCTCGTCCCCGTGGCGGTGCGGCAGGCAGCGGGCAACCGCACCCCCGGCGTGCCCCATCCCTTATCCGACAGGCATTCCCAGGCTAGAGCAGCAACAAGGGCGCTCTCGCTTCAACGCCCCAAAACACCGTCTAAAAATCGCCAAAATACGTTTGTTGTCGCGGGGAGTCGGTCAGGAACGGGCGCTCAATTCTTTATTCCACCCCTGTTTATTAGTGAAAATACGGCGCTCGCCTTCATATCTTGTTACAAGAATTAAAAATCCTCAAAAATTAAGACTCTCTGACACCTGCTGAGATGCGCAGTCAGAGCCAAGACTGCGCCCGCCGGCGAGCCGCCGCCACCGTCGGTCTGCCGATTTGATGGCCTATTGTCGCACCGGCAGCGCGACAAAGCAACCGAGAAATTCCGGAACTTTACGGCTCGACTGTAAAGATTTGAAATATTTGAAACCGCTTGCAGGGTGCCTTGCGCTCAGCCCCCCCCCGATCGCCCCAGTTCGCCCGCCTGCTCGGCACCGCCCCTGCAGGTGCCGGTGCGTGCGCCTCTGGCACGCCCCCTACCGAATCACATTCCAGCCGGAAACGATATCACCGGCTGCGCATTTCCGACTTAACAGCTTCCTCCACCGGCCCCACAGGAATGCGGAACTTATTCGCAATCGCTTCTATCACCCGCTGTTCTGCCGGCGCAATCACCCCATCGGAGAGAGCAATTCTGTAGCACTGAACCAGCAAAGGTCGGGCAAAATCGCTGTTGAGCTGCCCGAGCAGCGCCTGCAAAGGCTGGGGCGATTTGATGTGGGCAGCAATCTCATCCAAAGAGGCCGGTGTCAGGTTCAGAGATTTCAACTCTGGCAAAATATCATCCCACGATTTCTCAGGATGGCTCGCCAAAACCATCTCCGCCAGAACCCGATCCATAACCGCTTGTTGAGCCAGCGCAAGTTTTAAATAGTCCTCGCTCCCTTTCTTAACCTCTTCCGCTGCAGCTTCCGAAGCCAGCGGACTCACCTTTGATTCATAGAACCGGCACGCCGCATATCGAGCGCGTGTACAGCATTACCGCATTCGTGCTCGCCCCAATCGCCGCACCGGCTTTCCGGCACATTTCGCAGCAAGCCCAAACCGGCTTTCACCGCACGACTCCCCCCCAGCGCCAGCCCAAAAATCGCCAGCACTTCCCCCTTGCGCTTCGGATCTGTTAAATCCATCCCGTAAGCAGCCGCAATCTCATAAACCATTTCCGCCTGCAATTGCGTTGTCGCCGCCAAATCGATGGCCAGCAGCGCCAGCGCCATCCCGGGCACAAAACCGCTCACCAGCCCGATCCCGCCGGCAGAAAGCGCCTTATCCACCATTATCCGGTTAGCGATTTGGCTCGGGCTTTCCTGCGGGTACTCTTGCTGCAGCTTTCTCACCGCTGCTTGCGCTTTCCCCACATCCACCTCACCGTTAGCGTAGCGGCTCCGAAGGAGCATCGCCGCCAGCAGCCAGTCCGCCCGGAAAATTTTGCTGACATATCGCAGCACCGGGTTCTCTCCCAAAAAAGTCAGGGCTCGTCCCGCTTCGTGAGTCCCGTGCAGCGCTAACGCGCCGCTACGCTAACGAACAGCCGCGCTCGATTGGTGCGCGGCTGACTCCAGCACAACACCTGCTGTCGCCGCCGCCACAGATCCCGCTTGCGCCGCCACGAAAGCCTATCGCCTGACCGGCACCGGCTGCTTTTTCCACCGCCGCAATGCCCGCAGCGATAGCCCCCCCCACAGTGAATGCCGGCATTCGCCGCCGCCTGACTTGCCAGGGATGCCGCCGAGCCTGCTATCTCTCCCGCTCCTGCTGCAGCGCCGGAAACTGCTTGGCAAATCCCTTCTGTGCCGGCTGGCGTGCCAGCCGGAGGAGATGCCGGTTGGGATTTTTCAACCCTTTTATCCTGTTCGTTAGCCATCGCTCAATTCCTCTTGCCAGCTTGTTTTTTACCTCGATCCTATGCCGCTCCAGGTAGAGGACGCCTGTATCAATGGGCATAATGTTGAGAAACCCGGTTTCCTCAAGACACCGGGTTTCTCAAACTGAAGGCGCTGTGCCGCAGAGTGCGTTATTAACGCACCCCACTCCAAATTTTTAATATTAATATAAATAAAAGACCGGGCAAAAGCGAAGCGTCCGGCTCGCCTCGCTCCGCAGAGGACTGACACTCGCCGGCACACTCAATCGACCACCCTCAGCAATCCCTGTTGAAGGGCGTCAAATACTCGGTTGATTTTGTTCTGATCTTCCCAGCTGAAAGTCCCCCTCGACAGCATGGCAGACATGAACCGCTGCTGATCTGCGCGAGTAATTTTGTGAGAATAAAATATCCGCTGAACAATCCGATCTAAGCTTTCTTCGTGCAGATGCTCTTGCGCCTGAATCATGAGATTTTTACAAGAATCGTTTGACTCCCCTTATCTTAGTAATCACAGCCACGCCACCGATGTGATCTTCGCCCCTGGCACTTGTGATCTTTCTCACTCAAAGGCCGTTTCTCCAGCCCTTAATCTCTTGCGCCCTTCGCCCCACACCTACAATATTTATACATTTTACGTTTAAATCCTTTTTATAAATCTCCGGGGGCGCACAGCGCCGATTTTGAACGCGGACACGCGGATAAAAACAGGTGAATCCGCTTGTCTCTCGCACGGTCGCGCTGCCCAAACCTCACAAGCGACTTTTATTTAACTAATTAAAAGGATGTAGGGAAATTTTAGCGGGAGTGCCGCCGGCTGGCCGGCACGTTGCCCTCTTAACCCGGGCGGCGGCAGGGAAACGTGGAATGAGATAAAATCCGAATGATTACTATGTAAATATACCGTCGCGGCCTCGCGCCTAAATCAAATCCAGTTACAGATTTTAGCGCAGGGGCTCGCGATGGGGAGCGATTGTCGCTCTAACAGATAAATCTTCTGCCAAACCGGCCCTCAGGCTCAGCTAATATCTAAAATCGGCAAATCTAAAATCATTATAATGGAAGCTTGCCCTGAAATTATGCCCAATCGCACCTACGCCATCATCGGCACCGGCGCAGTCGGCGGTTTTTACGGAGCCCGCTTGCAACAAGCCGGTGCTCAAGTCCACTTCCTGCTGCGCAGCGATTGCGAACATGTCCGCCAAAATGGCCTGTTCGTCGAGTCCCCAGAAGGCGACATCACCCTAAAAGTAAACGCCTACCGGCACCCCAGCGACATGCCCAAATGCGATGTCGTGGTGGTAGCGCTGAAAACCACCCACAACCACTTGCTCCCCCAGCTTTTGCCACCGGCACTCAAAGACACCGGCGTCGTCCTGGTGCTGCAAAATGGCCTGGGCGTCGAAGAAGACGTGGCCAAAATCGCCGGCCCGGAACGAGTGATGGGCGGGCTGTGCTTTCTTTGCTCCAATAAAATCGGCCCCGGTCACATCCGCCACCTGGACTACGGCTACATCACCCTGGGCGAATACGCCCCTGACTATCGCGCCTGCGGGGTCACCGAGCGCATGCGCCTGGTTGCTAGCGACTTCCAGCGTGCCGGCATCCCCATCAATCTAGCGGAAGACCTGCTTTTAGCTCGATGGGAGAAACTGGTCTGGAACATCCCCTACAACGGGCTTTCTGTCGTTCTCGACGCCAGAACAGACGAACTAATGGCTAACCCGGACACCCGCACCTTAGTTGAGCAGCTGATGCGAGAAGTTCTTGCCGGTGCGGCGGCGTGCAATCGCCCTATCCCCGACAGTTTTGTGCAAAAAATGCTCGACCACACTGAGAAAATGACCCCTTACCGAACCAGCATGAAGCTCGACTTCGACACCGGGCGTCCCCTGGAAGTGGAGGCGATATTCGGCAATCCCCTGCGTGCGGCGATGCGTGCCGGTGCGCAATTGCCGCAAATCGCCACCCTTTACCGGCAGCTGAAATTCCTCGACGCCCGCAATCGCCAGTAGCTTTCCCTCTGGGAACGCACCCCACTGCTTGTAGGGTGCGTTCCCTCTGGGAACGCACCCTACTATAACCGAGAAAGTCGCTCAGAAAATTCACATGGATGACCAGCAACAACTGCTAAACCTTGCCGAATCCTATCTTCGTGAATCGGTGGCTCCCCGCGCCGCCGAACTTGACAGCGATCCGCAGGCGCTTTTCTCGGCTCTCAAAGGACTCGGCGAGCGCTCTCTCCTGGGGCTGCGGCTGCCAAAAATCTGGGGCGGACAGGAATTTGCAGAGAAGACTTTCGGCACTTTTCAGGAAATGGTTGCCAGATACTCCGGTGCTTTGGCGTTCTTGCAAACCCAGCACCAGAGTGCCGGCAATATGCTGGCTGTTAGTGATAATGAATTCCTAAAACAGGAATATCTCCCTTATCTATCCACCGGCAAGCGGTTGCTGGGTGTGGGCTTTTCCCAGTTGCGGCGGTTGGGCGAGCCGGTGCTCAAGGCGCTGCCGGTTGCCGGCGGGTACGCACTGCACGGTTTTGTGCCGTGGGTGACGGGTTTTGGCTGCTTTCAGGAATTTATTGTCGCCGCTATTTTGCCTTCAGGTGATGCTATTTTTGGGGTGGTGCCTTTTGTTGAGACGCATAACTGTGCCGGTGGGAGGATCACGTTCAGCGAACCGGCAATCCTGGCGGCGATGACTTCTACTAATACGGTGACGGCGCATCTGAGCGAGTGGTTTTTGCCTGAAGAGCGAGTGGTTTTCCTCAAACCTGCCGGTTGGATTCACGAAAATGACAAAAAGAACTTGCGAAATCCCGCTTTTTTTGCCTTGGGGTGCGCGAGAGCCGGTCTGGATATTGTGGAAAATGCGGCAAACACGAAGAAGCTGCAGTTTATTGCCACAGCGTTTGACGCCCTCAGCCAGGAACTGAATAGTTGCCGGGAAGCTATATTGGAAGATGGCCGGCAAGACGGGCTGAAATTGCGGGCGTGGGCGATTGATTTAGCCGGAAGATGTGCGATGGCAGCAGTGGCGGCTTCCAGCGGTGCGGCTAACTACAAGCACCACGCCGCGCAGCGAGTTTATCGGGAGGCGCTGGTGTTTGCGGTTGCCGGTCAAACCACTGCAGTCATGGAAGCTACGCTCAGCCGGCTCGTGCGGAAATTGTGAGAGAGCCTATTGCTGCGAATATCCAGTTGTAGGGTGCGTTCCGCCTGACCGCACTCTTTATTTATGCGCTATAATCGATAAGGCGGAACGCACCCCCCCCTGTTTGTGGCAGTGAATTTACCATCGCTAGGTACTTGGCAAGTATATCAATAGACAGTCAGTTTTCCCTCGTTACCAGCCACCCTTACGGGAACATGCACTGTGGGGAACGCCGTTCTGTCTGCTCGGCCAACTTTGAAGGGGAATGCAGCATGATTAGCCTAATAGCTTTGCAGGGACTGACAGACCTGTAACAGGCCGGAAAATTTCATTTTTATTTATAATTTTTCTCCTGCCTTTGTTATATGCCCAGAAGCCACACTCCAAATTCTTGACAGGCCCTCATCTAAAAAAATATGATTTGGGAAATCGTCAGCTGTAACCCCTGGCATTTTATCTAGAGTAGCAATACCATATTTTTTGACTATAACATTTGCTACTGGACTCGCAGCAGTATCTATTAGGTTATGCTCACAATTCCGACCTTCCACACACAGTTGCCATAATTTTTTAGCATCTTGATAATTTAGTATGGCTGCGCCAAGATGTTTGTAAGAATCATAATTTTTGGCACCTGGTTTTCTTCCCAGCCTGTCAAAGGCAACTTTCAAATTACCTACTTCTTCACTATATCCTCGATAATTTATGCCAGATTCCACTTTGGAATTTAAAGCATAAAATTTATCTAGGACTTCCTCAAAAGAGCTTCGTAGATTGCTGGGTACGCCTTTGGTTAAACCCAATGATGAATTAGGAACTGCTGATGCAGGAGGGATGAAGTAGCCCGTTGTGGAAGTAAGAACCAATACTAAGCTGACAGTCGCGCCTATTGCAGCACCAGTCGCTGCAACCGCTTGTCTTGTCTTTCTGTCTTTAATGTATGAAGATTTTTCGGCATCACGCTCTGCACCTTTTTCAAGGTATTGACGGGGGATATATTCAAAAATCATAAATCAGTTACTCCTCCTTACTCTGGGCGACATAACTTTTAATTACACCGCTACTACTCCATAGCGATGGGATAGCTTTCGCACATCGCTTTAACCGCCAAAATTGTCAGACTTTCAGTTTAGTAAATCGGTCTGGGTTGTTTTGTCCTCATCACATTAAAAGCGTAGCAACTCCAGATCGGCGCGTCAAGTATTTTCCTGGTAAATGATATATATATATATTATAACTTTAACGATAAATATAATATTTGCTTATCAATTAGTGTCTTGAGTCAGGCTAATAACTGGAGTAGGGGCGGGTTCATCCAAGATGTCTGTCACTCAGGGAAGATATTGATAAACCCGCCCCTACCCCACGAAAATGCCGGCATTGGTTTTGGGGCGTGTCAGAAGACATTCCCCCAATTGAGGATGAACCGGCAGTTGTGGTGCCGGTGGACTGTCCCCCCCTGTCCCCAACCCCTCCCGACGTAGGACAGGCGTCTCGCCTGTCCTCCCCCTGTCCCCTGTCCCCAACCCCTCCCGACGTAGGACCGGCGTCCCGCCTGTCCCCTGTCCATCATTTCCCCGCACCGCTCAGCATAAAGTGAGTCAGACTGTCAATCATCCGCTCCTTATCCAGCGGCACAATCTCTTTCCCGTGCAGAATTTCTTGTATGATAATAAACTGAACCAGCGACCCCAGGAAAATCCGCGCCGCCGCCTCTGGATCGGGAATATTCAATTCAGGATGAGAAGCCAAATAGTGAACTAATTTCTCCAGCACGGGTTGAGTAATCTGGCGGATAAAAATCTTCGCCAAGTTGGGAAAGCGCCCCGACTCGGCAATTATCACCCGCATAAAGGTGATATGCTCCGCATCCTCCGTGACCTGATTCAGCAAAGTCTCCGCTAACTGTCGCAACACTATTTTTGCTTCCCCAGTCGGCGACGCAATGTCCAATAAAATTTGAAACCGCTTTTTGGCCAGTCCCTCCATTAAGGCGGCAAACAGCCCTTCTTTATCTGCAAAGTAGCTGTAAACCGTGGCTTTGGACACTCCCGCCGCCGCCGCCACCCGATCCATGCTCGTGCCCGCATAGCCGTGGGCCAAAAACTCTTGCATGGCCCCTTTCAGGATTTGTTCCACCTTCTCACCGGCACTCTCCCGCTTCAGTTCGGTACTCTTTGCTCGTGCCATATCTTGGCCCTCCCCAGCAAAATATAAAATTTTCTGCCCGCCCTTGACGGTTCTATACTAACCAGTTTAGTATAGGAAGTGAGAAAAAACTACACGGTTTAGTGTTGCAGGCGGGCAGGAGGGACAGGATGCTGAACTCAACAGTAGGGCGGTTGCCATCCGAGGGGGCGAATACGCCAGCAAGCGCGGGAAGTCGCCGTTTCAGTGTGATGACAGTGGCGCTCGCCACAGCGGCTACCCTGATAGCCGGTGGCGCGACGACTTACACCTTCAGCCAGTTGCAGTCAACTCCTGCGGTGGAGACAGCGCCCGTAGCGCCGAGAGTGACGGCGGTGACAGCCCTGGGGCGGTTGGAGCCGCAAGGAGAAGTGATTAAACTCTCCGCCCCCGCCTCCGCAGAAGGAAGCCGAGTTGACCAACTGCTGGTCAAAGAGGGGGATACGGTGAAAGCCGGTCAGCCCATAGCCGTGCTCGACAGCCGAGATCGCCTGCAAGCCGCCGCCGAAGAGGCCCAGCAGCGCGTGGGAGTGGCCAAGGCCAATCTCGACCGGGTTTTGGCGGGGGCGAAAGCCGGTGAAATTGAAGCGCAAAAAGCAACAGTCGCCCGCCTTGAGGTAGAGCGGAAAAACGAGATTGAAGCGCAAAAGGCGACAATCGCCCGCATCGAAGCCGAGCGAAAAGGCGAAATCGAGGCGCAACAAGCCGAGATCGCCCGCATCGAAGCCGAACTCCAGGGAGATACCGGCGCTCAAGAAGCAACCATCGCCCGACTGGAAGCAGAACTGCGCAACGCCGAGAGCGAATCCAAGCGCTACGAATACCTTCTGGAAAACGGAGCGGTTTCGGCTTCCGCTGGGGACAGCCGGCGCTTAACCCTAGCCGCCGCGCAAGAGAGACTCAACGAGGCGCGGGCGAACCTGAACCGCACCAAGTCAGCAAAAGCAGAGCAACTTAAAGAAGCGCGGGCGAATTTGCAGAAGATTAGCTCCGCAAAAGCAGAGCAACTGGAGGAAGCGCGGGCGAATTTAGATAAAATTGTATCAGGAAAGGCAGAGCAAGTCAACGAAGCCAAAGCCACCTTAGAGCGGATTGAGGAAGTGCGCCCCGAAGACGTGCGGGCGTCGGAAGCGGAATTGAAACAAGCGCAAGCGGCGCTCAAAACAGCGCTGGCTAATTTGGAAAAAGCTTATGTGAAAGCGCCCCGCGACGCACAAGTTCTCAAGATTCACACTCGCCCCGGAGAATTGATTGCGCCGGAAGGGATTGCGGAACTGGGAGACACGAGCCAGATGTATGCGGTGGCAGAGGTTTATGAAAGCGACGTCAGCAAAGTGCGCCTCAACCAGCCGGTGCGGGTGTCGAACGATTCCCTGGGGGAAGAATTGCGCGGGACAGTGGAGCGGATTGGGTTGCTGGTGAAAAAGCAGAATGTCATCAATACCGACCCGTCTGCTAACATTGACTCTAGAGTGGTAGAAGTGCGAGTGCGTTTGGATGCTGACTCCAGCAAGAAAGTTGCCGGTTTAACCAATCTTCAAGTTAAAGTGCGGATCGATCTATGATAGGACTCATTGAACGGCTTCGGCGCAGGACCCCTCTGGGATGGCTGCAGCTCTCTCGCGAAAGAAGTCGCCTGTTAGTGGCGGTGTCAGGAGTGGCCTTTGCGGACATCCTGATGATGATGCAGCTCGGTTTCCAAGCCTCATTATATGACAGCAACACCCGACTGCACCAAAACTTGCAAGCCGATATTGTGTTAATCAGCCCTCAAGCCCGCTACCTGCTGAGGATGTCAAGTTTCCCCCGCCGGCGGCTGTACCAGGCAATGAGCGTGTCTGGGGTGAAGTCAGCCGAAGCCGTGTATGTGAATAGCGCCATCTGGAAGAACCCGCAAACTCAGCGCGAGACGAGCATTCTCATCGCAGGCTTCAATCCCGACAAGCCGGCGTTCAACTTGCCTGAACTCACCAATAATTTCAGCCTTCTGAAGCTCCCAGATACGGTATTCTTCGACCGCGCCTCCAAAGGAGACTACCAGGAGGTCATTGCTAAAATAGAAGCAGGCAAACCCGTCACCTCCGAGCTAGAGCGGCGCACCATTACCGTCAGCGGATTATACCGGATAGGGGCTTCTTTCGGGGCGGATGGCAGCCTGATGACTAGCGAGCAAAACTTTCTGCTATTATTTCCCAAGCGGGACGCTGGAAGTGTCAGCATCGGCGCGATTCAGCTTGAACCGGGTTACGAGCCGGTGGCTGTTCAAAAAGTCTTGAAATCTATTTTACCCGATGATGTTAAGGTTTTAACCAAACAAGAGTTTATAGAATTTGAGAAAGATTACTGGTCGAAGAGCACACCCATTGGCTTCGTCTTCGGGTTGGGTGTGGTGATGGGGTTCGTGGTGGGCGTGATCATTGTTTATCAAGTCCTCTCCACCGACGTCAGCGATCACTTGGGAGAGTACGCCACATTCAAAGCAATGGGCTACCGCCACCTGTATTTTATGGGCGTCGTGCTGGAAGAGGCGATAATTTTGGCAGTGCTCGGCTTTATCCCCGGAGTTGCTGTGTCCGCCGTCCTCTACACCCTGACTCGCAAGGCGACGAATCTTCCCATATATCTGACCCTCGCCAGAGCTTTTACCGTGCTGGTGCTAACTATTGTGATGTGCGTGATTTCGGGCGGGATTGCCACTCGCAAATTGCAAAAAGCTGACCCGGCTGATATGTTTTAATGGGGCATGGGGTATGGAGGTAATGTTTTAAACCGGCACATCTCTGCATTTCACCAGATAGATGAATGGAAGGGACACTGGAATGAATGACGGCGCTGTAATCGACATCAAAAATCTCAGTCAATATTTCGGGCAAGGTCAGCTGCGCAAGCAAGTGCTGTTTGACATTACTTTGCAGATTGAAAGCGGTGAAATTGTTATTTTAACCGGCCCCTCCGGTTCTGGCAAGACAACGCTCCTCACCTTAATAGGCGGACTTCGCTCGGCGCAGGAGGGAAGTCTGCAGGTGTTGGGCAGAGAAATGTGCGGGGCTTCCAAAGATGATTTAGTCAGATCGCGGCGCAGTATTGGCTATATTTTCCAAGCGCACAATTTGCACAAAAGCCTGACGGCTTTGCAGAACGTGCGCATGGGGCTGGAACTGCACGAGCAGTATTCTGTGGGAGACATGCACCGCAAGTCAGCGGAAATGCTGGAGCTGGTGGGTTTGGGGCACCGGATAAATTACTATCCAGACGACTTATCTGGGGGGCAAAAACAGCGGGTGGCGATTGCGCGGGCGCTGGTGAGCCACCCCAAAATTGTCTTGGCGGACGAACCGACGGCTGCTCTTGACAGTAAATCGGGGCGCGATGTGGTTAACGTCATGCAAAAACTTGCCAAGGAGCAGGGCTGTACAATTTTGATGGTGACTCACGACAACCGGATTTTAGATGTTGCTGACCGCATTGTTCACATGGAAGACGGAAAGTTATCTAATGTTTATGAGCCGGCGCAACAATCTCTCGCCCACTAATATCTATTTTATCCCTCGTTCCGGGGCGGAAGGGCCCGCCCCTACAGGCTGGGAACGGGGCGGGCACGGGGGCACCGCCCCTACAGGCTCTGCCTCCTTTCTATAATAAGCATATTAAAAGCGTAACAGCTTACAATGAGAGTCTCTATCCCTTTTGGTAGATTTCCTCTTGTAGAGACGCGATTTATCGCGTCTCCCTCGCGTCTCCCTCGCGTCTCCCACCGGCCAGAAACCCGGTTTCTTAAAGAAACCGGGTTTCTTGATATAATTTAATAGTTCAGCACCTTATTATTGCAAGCCTTGATGAATGCCAGCAAAAAGGTAGCCGTTGTCACCGGCGCTAATCGGGGACTAGGATTCGAGACGTGCCGGCAGCTCGCCCGCCAAGACATCCAGGTTGTTTTCACCAGCCGCGATCCGTCGAAAGGCAAAGCCGCCGCCAACAAGTTGCTCGAAGAAGGATTGCAGGTGGTTTATCACCCGCTCAACGTTACCAGCTTTGAAAGTATCGAGCAACTGGCGCAATTCCTGCGTCAGGAGTTCGGGCGTTTGGATATACTGGTTAACAACGCCGGCATCTTGCCCGATCCCATCGATTCAAATGCCGCTAGTGTGTTCAACGCCAAGGTGGAGACGCTGCGCACTGCTATGGAGACGAATGTCTACGGACCGTTGCAGCTTTGCCAAGCCCTAATTCCGCTAATGAAAGAGCGCAATTACGGGCGGGTGGTCAATCTCTCTTCTGGCATGGGCCAGCTTTCGGACATGAATGGCGGCTATCCAGCCTACCGCATGTCCAAAGCCTCTCTCAATGTCCTGACGCGGATTCTGGCGGATGAGTTGAAAGGCACTAATATCTTAGTGAATTCCCTGTGTCCGGGCTGGGTGAAAACGGATATGGGTGGCCCAAATGCCCCGCGCACCCCAGAGCAAGGCGTGGAAACGATTGTCTGGCTGGCCACTCTGCCCGACGGCGGGCCGGCAGGCGGTTTCTTCCGCGACAAGCAGCCTATCCCCTGGTAGTGCTCCCACATCCGGCTGCCGCACCCGATTTCGCTTGAGTGTATAGCCGGATTATGTCTAATTTAGAGTGTTGCCAAAGTTGTGGGGCGGTTGCCATATATAGAAAAACCTGAAAAGGTTTAGCGCTAAATTTAGCTATTACCGGATAAAGAATCTGTTTTTCGATGAGCGAGTTCCCCCCCCAGAAAACCATCACCTACTCGCGGGTTATCCACCTGAGCCATCCGGTTGACCGGCAGATCCCCTTATGGCCAGGTGACCCGCCGGTGGAGTTCGAGCCGGCAGCCGAGCTGGACAGGGATGGCTATTACCTGCGGCGCTTTTCGATGGGCGAGCACAGCGCCACCCACATGAATGCGCCGAACAGCTTTGACGCGGGAGGTGCGGGGATTGACGCCTACCCAGCCGAGTCGCTGGTGGTGCCGGCAGTGGTGGTGGATATCCGCGCTCGTGCCGGTGCCAATCCCGATTTTGCCCTCACCCCAGCTGATGTTTTGCAGTGGGAGCGAGAATACGGGCAGATTCCCACCGGCACTGTGGTGCTGCTCTATACCGGCTGGCAGGAAAAATGGCCAAACCCTGATGCGTTTCTCAACCAGGGGTATTTTCCCGGGTTTGCCGGTGAGACAGCGAGATTCCTGCTCGAAGAGCGGGGGATTGCCGGTGTGGGGACAGATACGCATGGCGTGGACGGTTCCGACGCCACCTTTGCCACCAACCGGCTGGTGCTGGAACGCGGCGGAATTGTGCTGGAAAATCTCACCAATTTGGATCAGTTGCCCAGCACCGGCACCACTTTGGCGATCGGCATCCTGCGCCTGCGGGGGGGTTCAGGATCGCCTGCCGGCGTGATGGCATTTCTGCCGTGAACAGCCTGGGAGCATGCCGGTTGTGCAAGCGAAGCCCAAATGAATGCGACAATGATTTCAGCAGGGGGTAGGAGGAGAAGATTTTTGGCCAGCTGAATCCCGGAAACGGGATTGAAACTTTGTGCCGTGAAGAACCCCACCCCCCAACCCCCTCCCCGCGTGCGGGGAGGGGGAGCGAGATGTTGCGCATTAAATTTGCACTATTCATCTCTATGCCCTCGTTCCGGGGCGGGCACGGGGACCCGCCCCTACTGCCTGGGAACGCGACTCTGGAGGCTCTGCCTCCTTTGTGCAACAAGCAGCATTATTAGCCTAACCGCTGAGGATTTTCTCTCTGGCTGAAAAGGCGTTCCAGCCGTTTTTTTCAATCCAAAATCCAAAATCCAAAATCCAAAATCCAAAATCCAAAATCCAAAATCCAAAATCTAATAGCTTCTAGCGCTTCGCCAGTTGGGGAGTGCGCCCCTGCATGCCGGTCATCAGCCGCAAGGCAAAAACTTTCACCGGCCCAATATTGCGCAGCACCCACAAACCCAGCCGGCGAATGGCTACTAGGGGCAGCCAACTGTTAGAAAACAGCCGGTCGAGGAAATCGGTAAATCCCAGAATTGTCAGGTTTTCCAGTTTCCGCCAGCGCTCGTAACCGGCAAGCACCGGCACAGATCCGATATCTTGCCCAAGCAGGTGGGCGTCTCCGAGCACTTGGGCGAGCGCCGCCGCATCCCGGATGCCCAAATTCAGCCCCTGTCCGCCCACGGGATGGCAGCAGTGCGCCGCGTCGCCAATCAGGGCGAGGCGCGGGAGGACATAGCGCTCGCTTTGCATGAGCTGGACTTGGAACATCAGCCGCTTGCCTTCCAATTCCAGACGCCCCATCTGGGTGCCATACCGGCGCGTCAGTTCGGCCAGGAATTGCTCGTCGTCGAGTTCAAATAGGGCTTTAGCTTCCTCGTGAGGGGCTGTCCAGACGATATTGCAGCGGTTGTCCGGCAGGGGGAGGATGGCAAACGGGCCACTGGGCCAGAAGCGCTCGTAGGCGGTGTTATTGTGGGGTTTTTCGGGTTTAATGCGGGTGGTGATGCAGGATTGCCAGTATTTCCAGCCGCGAGTGCGGATGCCGGCGGCTTGGCGGACGGGCGAGCGGGCTCCGTCTGCGGCGACGATCAGCCGGCTGCGCAGTTTGCGCGTCTCGCCATCCAGCTTGACTTGTATCTCGACGGCATCGGGCTGGCAGTCCACGCTCACGACTTCGGCGGGACACAGCCAGGTGATGTTGGGGCATCCGTTGATAAACTCCTGCAATGCCGGCAGGATGGCGCGATGCTCGCCCACATAGCCGAGGGCGTCTGTGCCCAAGTCTGCCGGTTGGAATTGCACGACACCGGCATGATCGGCATCGGAGAGGCGAATTTGGGTGAAAGTGGCGATTTTGGGCAGGATTCTGTCCCAGACGCCGATTCCCTGAAAAATGCGGCTTGAAAGCAGGGAAACCGCGTAAACTTGCTGTTTGGAGGCGGCGGCGGCTTGGGTTTGGGCCTCGATGAGCGCCACTTTCAGGCCGGAATTTTTTAAGGCGGCGGCGAGGGTTGCGCCGGCAATGCCGGCACCGACGATAGCAACGTCACAGTCGAACCCCCGTTCGGGTGCCGGTGTTTGGGGGAGCTCAGATGGGCGAGTGAGTTCCTGGAGTGGCATTGTTAAGGGAGTTTGTCAAAGGGATAAGAAAATATACCTTTGTTTATTTTGCCGCAAATCGTTGGGGAGGGGTGGGGGGCGACACGGATTGAAAGGCGGGCGCGGGGATGGAGGGGGTGCCGGGCACCTGCGACGCCGGGTCAAGCTGTGTGGATTCCATTGCAGCGGACAGATGTCCCGCACTGTACAATGAATGAAAAGGCTATCTTTTGCGACTTTTATAAGCTGACTCCAATGGAAATTGCGCCCCATATCGTTACAGATGCCAGCATCCATCACGGTGCGCCGGTGATTTCCGGAACGCGAGTGCCTGTGTCTATTGTGATTGGTTTGCTGGCGGGGGGGATGAGTTTGGAAGAGGTGATGGCGGAGTATGAGCTGAGGAAAGAGCAGGTGGAAGCGGCGCTCGCTTATGCTTAAGTTGCTGGATGTTGTCGCCCTGCGGTCATATTTGCCAGAACTTGTATTATACCGGCATCAAGTTGGCACGGTAGTGGAAGAGTCCGAGCCGGCAGTTTTTGAGGTTTAGTGCCGGCTGCAAACAGGCGCGATTGGCGTCAAGTCTTTCTCTGCCAGAGTTAGTGAGATTATATCACCAGAGCGGGTATTTTGTCAAGATGCCGGTGGCAGCGAATCGCCCCCTTTCCCGAGCGCGGAACCCTCACTGCTTTTGGCACATCTTCAGCAGTTCTCGCGCTTCCGGATGGGCAGCAAGGTAATATTTGAGCCACTCACAGCCCCGGGCGAGCAGTTCATCCAATCCCTCCACCCGCCACAGTCGTGCCGTGCGGTCAGATGAAGCAGTAGCCAGGTATTTCCCATCGGGGCTAAAACTGACACTCCTCACCTTGTCCTTATGCCGAAATTCGGCTAGCTGGTTTCCAGATAAATCCCACAGCCCTGCGGTGCGGTCATCTGACCCTGTAGCGAGGAACTCCCCACTAGGGCTAAAACTGACACTCCACACCCAGCCCCTGTGCCGAAATTCGGCGATCTGGTTGCCAAATAAATCCCACAGCCTAGCGGTGCCGTCCTCTGAGGCAGTGGCGATATAATTCCCACTGGGGCTACAACTGACACTCGTTACCATGCCCTGATGCCCGTTGAATTTGGCTATCTGATTTCCAGATAAATCCCACAGCCTAGCGGTGCCTTCAGATAAGCCGGTGGAAAGGTACTTCCCATTTTCGCTAAAACTGACACTTAATACCCACCCCTTATGCCGAAATTCGGCTATCTGGTTTCCAAATAAATCCCAAAGCCTAGCGGTGCCGTCAAATGAGGCAGTGGCGATGTACTCACCACTGGGGCTAAAACTGACACTCGTTACTATATCCTCATGCCCGTTGAATTCGGCTATCTGATTTCCAGATAAATCCCACAGGCGAACGGTACGGTCAGCTGAAGCCGTGGCGATATACTCCCCACTGGGGCTAAAACTGACACTGATTACCTCGCCCCTATGCCGAAATTCTGCCACCGGCGTGCCAGATAAATCCCACAGCCTAGCAGTGCGGTCAGATGAACCAGTGACGATATACTCTCCATTAGGGCTAAAACTGACACTCGTCACCCCGCGCTTGTGCCCCTGGAATTGGGGTAGCTGGTTCGCAAATAAATGCCACAGCCAAACAGTGCCCTCATTTGAGGCAGTAGCGATGTACTCCCCACTGGAGCTAAAACTGACGCTCGTTACTATGCCTTGATGTCCCTTGAATTCGGCTATCTGGCTGCCAGATAAATCCCACAACCGGGCGGTGCCATCAGCTGAGGCAGTGACGATATACTCTCCATTCGGGCTAAAACTGACACTCGTTACCACACCCTGATGTCCCTTGTATTCCGCTACCCGCTTCCCAGATAAATCCCACAGCAGTGCGGTGCCGTCAGCTGAGGCAGTGACGATATACTCGTCGATATCGCCGATAGGGCTAAAACTTACACTCCTCACCCAGTACTGGTGCCCTTTGAATTCGGCTATCTGGTTCCCAAATAAATCCCACAGCCTTGCGGTGCGGTCATTTGACGCTGTGGCGATATACTCCCCACTGGGGCTGAAACTAACACTCCACACACTGGCGGGATGCGCCTTGAATTGGACTGTCTGGTTGCCAGATAAATCCCAAAACCTAGCGGTGCCGTCAGCTGAGGCAGTGGCGATATACTCCCCACTGGGGCAAAAACAGACACTCGTCACCCAATCCTCATG
The DNA here is from genome assembly GCA_019359235.1 of Oscillatoria princeps RMCB-10. Taxonomy (GTDB): domain Bacteria; phylum Cyanobacteriota; class Cyanobacteriia; order Cyanobacteriales; family Oscillatoriaceae; genus Oscillatoria; species Oscillatoria princeps. The sequence goes on along the minus strand of JAHHHT010000010.1, from coordinate 162,757 downwards.
CCCCCGGCATTCGGCTATCTGGTTTCCAGATAAATCCCACAGCTTTGCTGTGCCGTCATTAGAGGCAGTGGCGAGGAGTTTGCCACTGGGGCTAAAACTGACACTCCTCACCTCCCCCTCATGCCCTTTGAATTCGGCTATCTGCTTTCCAGATAAGTCCCACAACCGTGCCGTGCCATCAGCTGAGGCAGTAACCACACACTCCTGATAGGGGCTAAAACTGATACTTATTACCTCCCTCTGATGCGCCTTGAATTGATTCCGCTCTCGAATATTGTGGGTAATCTGCTGTAAGGCTAGCAGGGGAGTAGTGGCGGGATAATCTTGCAGCCGGCGACCATCTCGCACCCATTCCTGCAAGGCAAGACCGGCTTGCATTGCTGCTAGTAATGCTTCTATTTCCCTGCCTCCAGCCTCAAACACTCGCAACGCCTGGACACCGGCCAGTTCTAGTTTAGTGGCTTCCTTAGCTTTTGCAAGCAATTGCTCGGCTTTCTGTTTCGCCGCTTCTAAGATTTGTTTGGCTTGCTGTTCCGCCTCCAACTCCCGCTGCAACTCCCTTCGCTGGCTGGCAGTTAAGAAAGCATAATCCTCGACGCACAAGCTTTTATCAGCCGCCCACTGCAACGCCTCCTGCAATGCTTTCTCCCGCAACAGCCGCGATTCATCCTGCCGGTTGGAGGCAAGCCAAGCAGTGATGGCTTCACTGTAGGGGCGCAGATTGGCTAATTGCAGGTTCACCCAATTTTGGTCAAAAACCGCCTCATAAATGCGGTTATAAACTCTTAACTTTCCATTCTGTTTTACCGCCAGCCCCGCCAGCCGCAATTCCATCTGTTCCAGACTGCCATCCGCTGCAATTTCTCCCTTTTGCAAGATTTGCTGGTAGAGTCCCAACAGAGAGCCGGCGCGTTGCTCGCTCCTGAGGATGCGGTCGCGAATTGTCCTCAAATGCTCCGGCTCATCATGGGATTCCCAATTCTCAATTACCCCCGATTTCACCAGCCGCTCAACCCACTCAGGGATTTGGGATTTTGGATTTTGGATTTTGGATTGGGAATTCTCCCCTGCTTGTTGGAGGACGAGCTGGCACAGCTTCTGCGTGAGAAACGGTTGCCCGCCGGTCCAAGCCAATATCTCTCGGAGAACTTCCTGAGGGTTGTCTGCCTTCCCCTCCAATCCCTGAGCTAGGGGTGTGGCTTCGTGAAATTCAAAGCCGGTCAGCTCAATCGCCCGACCAATATTAAAAGGAGTTATGGTTTTGTCTCGAATCAAATCCTGCGGAGTGCACACACCGAACAGCGCAAAAGTGAGGCGGTTGAAGGCCGGCTTTTCCGCCCGCCGGTTGTAGCACGCCCGAATCATGGCAAAAAAGTCGTCCAGCTCGAAATGCAAGCTGAGAACGCTGTCAATTTCATCTACAAATATAATATAATTATCTGGCGAGTCTTCCGCCAGCAGAACTTCGTCTAAAAAATGAAACAGTCGCTGGACGACAGGGATTCCCTCTCGCTCGCTCCACCAAGTTCTGCGATTAATTTTTCCGGACAGCTCGAACTTGCTGACTAAATCGTATAACACTCCTTTGTACCACTCGGCGGCGGTGACGTTCTGGTTGCCGATTGTCGTGATGTCGATGCCGGCACAGTTTATGCCCTCGGCTTGCAGCTTTTGCATGGTGCGCACCCGCAAGCTGGACTTGCCCATCTGTCGCGAGTTCAGAACGTAGCAAAACTCGCCGGCTTTTAACCCATTATACAGGTCAGAGTCTGCCTGCCGCACGACGTAGGTGGCGGCGTCAGCCGGCAGGCACCCCCCAAATTGATAGATTGAATTTTGTGCTGTGTTCATGGATAAATCTCACGTTTGTGTCGATACTGAAGACGAGAGGCAGAGCCTCTCACGCCTGCATTCCCAGGCTGGAGCCTGGGAACGAGGATAATAGCCCGCGCAGGCGGGCTTTGTTTGTATAGCCGCGACTTTAGTCGCTAGGCGTTTTTTTGCGCTTGCATCTTCCGCTCTTTCAGGCGCTTTTGCTGCTCGATAAATTCAGACTTTCGGAGAATTGTATCAATCTCGGCAACGTCACTCTCTCTTTTAGCTGGGTCAATCTCAATTTTGAATTCTTCTTGCCGCACCGGCTTTTTAGCTGTACCGCAAAAATACTGCCGGTATAAGTCGCAGCGCAGCCGAACCCGATTACCTTCCCAACGCACCAAACCCAGGCTTTGCAGCTGATACGCCGGCAGCGGCTCTAATTCCACACCGGCAGGCGCTTCCGCGAGCTTTTTCATCGCCTCTGCCAGTTCTGGATGCTGTTGCAAATTCCACCAATGTCCGCGCAAATGCTCGCTATAAATTCCCGATTCAGTGGCAGCAGTTTCTAACAGCTGTTCCAGCGTCATTTCCCGCAGCTTCAGGTGATAGATAGCTCGCCGCACCAGATAGGGATGCCCTCCCACCATGTTCATGAGTTGCTCGATCTGGCTGTCGTGCCAATCCAATCCCTGCCGGTGCGCCAAATCTTTTACCTGTTCTGGGGTAAAATCTGGCAACTCTATCGACTCCCCGACATTAAAAGGTGACTGATTGATGTTCAGCTGTATATAAACTTCCGTGGAGTGCGCCACGACTAACCGCAGCTTTTTCCAGAGATTGCGAGTCTTTGCTTCCTCATGCCAAGCTCGCAGCAAAGGAAAAAAGTCTCCGGCAATTTCCGGGTGCGGGAAAAGTCGGTCTACTTCATCCAGGCACAAGACTAGCGGAGAGTTTATTTGATTTAACAGATACTCTTCAAAGTAAACCTTGCAGTTATAGTTGCAGCCCAAATCTTCTTCCCAGTAATCAGCCAGCCTTGCCGGCAGCCGCAGCTGGCGAGAGATTATAGCACAAAACCAGCGCAAAAATTTATCCAGGTCTTTCAAAACTGCCGCATCTGCTAGCAGGAGGTTCAGCGATACGGTTTGACAGCCCTGCTGTTTTGCCTGATGCAGAATTCTAGCCATGAGAGAGGTTTTGCCGGTGCGCCTGGGTGCTTTAATTCGGAGTAAAGAACCGGGCTGCAAAAGCGCCTGGAGAGCGCGAGATTCCACCGGCGGGCGCTCCACATAATCGAAGGCTTCCTCATCTGGGGGCGAGTCAGGGAAAGCCTCTGCCAGCTCCACGGATGCCGGTGCCTTATCAGCGGCTATTTTTCTCCAATCCAGCGCCAATCTCTGAGAGATTTCTACAAAATTCAGATAATCAACGGGTTGGCCATTGAGGAAGGCGCTGACAGTAGCCAGAGGCAGGTTGACATCTTCCGCTAGAACTTTCTGGGGGGAAAAGTCAATATTGCCGAGGGCAGATTTGATGGGTTCGATGTACTCTGGGGCAACTCTGAGGGTTGGCGATGACATAGCAGTTCGGGAATAAAGCTGCTCACATTATACTGACTCTTCAGAAAAAGGGTTATAAAGAAAAAGTGAAAAAACCAGATCCCGGGTTTATTGTGGCCATAGTGCCTAAAATCTCATGTTGAACGCCGTGTCGCGTCCCACACAGGATAAACCCGGTTTCTCGACCCCACAGAGGAGGGGAACAATTACTTTATAAACCCGCTCTAAGCAACGCTCAGCGACATCAACTCATCCGCCATATCGAAGTTGGCTGTGACGTTTTGCACGTCATCCAAATCTTCTAGGGCGTCCATTAATTTGAGCAGGGAGCGGGCGTGTTCCGCATCGGTGACTTCCACCGTATTTTTAGGAATCCAGCGCACTTCGGAATCGCTCACCGAATAGCCTAATTCCTTTAAAGTTCGCTGCAGGGTTTCCAGGGAAACCGGCTCGGCGATCACCTCAGCCCCCTCGGTTTCATCCACCTCTGTCAGCTCGTAAGATTCCGCGCCCCCTTCCAAAGACGCCTCTAACAGAGCATCCTCATCAATGGGGCCGGTGAGTGTGACGACGCCTTTTTGGTCGAACATCCAGCTGACGCAGCCGGTTTCGCCCAAGTTACCCCCTCGCTTGCTAAAAGCCGCTCTTAAATCAGCGGCGGTGCGATTGCGGTTGTCGGTGAGGGCTTCGACGATAATGGCCACTCCGCCGGGGCCATAGCCCTCGTAGCGGATGGCTTCCAGACTGTCGCCACCGGCTCCCAGCTTGCCGGCACCTTTAGCAATCGCTCGCTCAATATTCTCATTAGGAATCCCAGCTGCTTTGGCTTTTTCAACCGCCGTGCGCAGCTGAAAGTTGGCGTCAGGGTCGGGCACGCCGGTGCGAGCCGCCACAATAATTTCGCGAGAGATTTTGGTGAACACCTTGCCCTTAACGGCATCCACTCTCGCTTTCTGACGCTTAATATTTGCCCATTTACTGTGTCCTGCCATAAACAGCTACCAGCTTCTCGCCTACCAGCTATTAGCTTATCAGCGGTTGCCTCTTCCCGTGGCGCAATTGGCCCCCAGTCCGGGGGCATGGCCACTGGTGTCAGCGAGAGTTACCCGGCGAATGGAATTCCTCCTTCCAGGGCGGGCAATGCTTTCCCGCCCCTACTGCCTGGGAGCCATGCTCTGGGGGGCTGCTGCCTCCTTTAACCTGTAACCGCTTACAATCTACCGGCGCAGATGGCGGCACCAATCAGCCCCACTTGCGGATTCAGGACAACACTCACCGGCACGCGCTCCACCAAGGCACTCACCCGCCCTTTCTGGGTAAAAGCTCGCATGAACCGGTTTTCCTCTTGAATCAGAGGCAGGATTTTGGCCGCAATGCCACCGGCAATATACATCCCCCCTAATGGCAGCAGTTTGAGGGCGAAGTTGCCTGCTTCCGCGCCGTAAGCGTCCACAAAGATTTCCATTGCTTCCTCGCACAAAGGGTCGCTTTTTGCCAGCGCCGCCTGCGAGATCGCCGCTGCAGCGTCAACAGACTTCTCCTTGCGCCCCGTCTCGTGCTCCCAGGTTTTGACGGTGTGAGCGATTTCTGGCGACTCGCATTTGTCGAGCCGGTCGCGCAGGAACTGGTAAATGGCCACAATGCCCTGGCCAGAAACAACTCGCTCGACAGAAACTCGGGAAATCTGGTATTTGTCGCGCAGATATTGCAATAGCTGAAATTCCAATTCGTTGCGGGGGGCAAAGTCGGTGTGCCCGCCTTCGGTGGGGAAAACCTGATAGGTTTCGCCCTGTTTGATTAAAAACCCTTCCCCCAAGCCGGTGCCGGCACCGATGACGGCAATCGGGGCGTCTGGCTGGGGCTGGCCGGCTTGCAAGGGGAGCAAGTCCTCAGAGGTTAGACCCATTATGCCATAGCCAACGGCGGCAAAATCGTTAATTAAACTGACATGCTTGACTGATAGCTCGCGCTCCAGCCGGTGGGTGTCGAGCAACCAAGGCAGATTAGTCAGCTTGGCGGTATTGCCGAGAATCGGGCCGGCGATGGCAAAGCAAGCTTTTTCCGGTGCCGGTGTGTCGCCCAATTCAATGCCTGCTGCTGCCAGAAACTGGCGCACCACCGGCACCAAATCGGGAAACTCCTGGCTGGGGTAACGCGCCTCGTAGAGCGCCTGCTGCGCCGGTGCTCCCACCAAGCGCAAGGAAGTATTTGTGCCGCCGATGTCTCCTGCTAGTAATAATGTCATGGGTGTTATTTGCTGTCATTGGTCATTAGTCATCGGTCATCGGTCATCGGTCGCCGGTCAAAAGCCAGTGACCCATGACCGGTGACAAAAGACAAATTAAGTAGGTGGGCAAAATTAAACTCAAGATGTTTTATAGGTTTGCCAGCCCTCGATTTTCAACCTCCCAAAGGCTAAGCAAGCCCTCTGTCTGGAGGAAGGTCACGCTTGCGCTTACCGCTTCCTTGCCGTTTGGTTCACCTACTTAATCACTTTAATTAAACCGGATAACTTCCTCCGTTTGGCTCAAATGGGAGGTATCCCCATTGAGTTCCATTACCCATTCTCCCTCTCGCCGCACCAGTTTAAACAAACAGCACAGAGCCACTTTCAGTTCTGGTTCAGCCGCGCTGCCGGCAAGCCCCATTGTAGCGCCCAGAACGGAGGCTCCGTGACCCACTAACAGCATATCCTCCGGGAACTCACCGGCGAGGCGTTTGGCAGTCAGGGCGGCTCGTTCCAGCGCCCCATCGCCCGTTTCCGGGTATTGAGCGACAGCGCGAGAAGTATAGCTTGTGTCAATTCTGGGAAATAGCTCAGCCAATGCTTCGAGGGACAGTTTTTCTGGCATTGCTGGCATCCACTCAGGGTTGAGCCATTCGCTCAACCCCGACTCGACTTTCACCCGCAAATCGAGAACTTCCGCTACGGCGTGGGCGGTTTGCACGGTTCGCAGGAAAGGAGAGGCGAAGATGTGAGCGATGCTTTCACAGGCCAGGCGTTTGGCCAGTGCTTTAGCTTGCTCTTCCCCATCCGGGGAAAGGGGCGGATCGTAAGGTCTTTCGGCGCTGAGAAACCAATCGGGGTTAACGAAGTCGAGCCGGTTGGCGTGTCTTGCAATCCAGACGGTTTGGATCATGAAGTTGGTGAATGGTTTAAGTTCTATTTGCGGAGATTCCTCCTCACTCTACCTCAATTCGGGTGATTTTTTACCGCCGTCGCCGTTTTAAGCGGGTTTATAAAGTAATTGTTAAGTCCGCCGGGCTGAGAAACCGGGTTTCTCTTGTTGGGGAAACTGATATGTAAGGCCCCTGGCTACAAGAAACCCGGTTTCTGGAACTTCACTTTTTATTTATAAACACTCTCTTAAGCGCGTGCCGCTTTTTTATCTGTCTGCCACAAGCGTCAAAGTCTATGTTTCGGTCGCCGCAGCTCGACCGGCGACAGGTTCCGTGCGAAAAGCCGATCGCGCCGCGCATCCGCTCATCTGTGGCGGCGATTTTTAATTACCGGGTAGAGGGGCAAACCCCTTGAATTCAATATTAGACGTACCCTTTACAGAGAACGCCAAAATTATGTTACCGCGCGAATTCAAACTCGCTATTCCCTACATCTCTCCCTTAGACAGTGCCAAGAATCCCTTCAGTTACAGTAGCTGCGCCAGTATGGCGATGGCGCTGGAATATTTAGGGGTGAAACCGCACCATGCCGGCAAACCGCTGGAAGACGAGCTGCTTGACTGGCTAAACGAGCGGGAATTAAGTCGCCAAAATCCTTACGACTTGGTTAAGGCAATCAAAGGGTACGGTTGCAAAGACCACTTTAAAACCGATGCCACGATTGAGGAAGTCAAGGAATGGATTGCGGTCGGCAACCCTGCGGTTATCCACGGATATTTTACTCCGGCTGGGCAGGTTGTCTGCGTCACCGGCTACAGCCCCGCCGGTCTCATCGTTAATGACCCCTGTGGCGAATACGGTGAGGACGGATACGATATTTCTGCGAGGGGTGCGGGACTGACTTATTCTTACGAGCTGATCGAGAGCATCTGTAGGAGTGATGGGGATTTCTGGGTGCATTTCATCTCGAAGTGAGGGGGAAGGGTGAAGTGTGAAATTTCACCCTTATTCCCTCCTATTTATTATATATTTCCGGACTGAAAGCCTGCAAAGTCGGTCGCTCTTCGTTCCCAGATCCTGGGGAACGAGAAAAAATCCTGTAAGTGTTCGGCCAGCCTTGGCTGGCCATTCCTGGGGAGGGAAATATGACTCAACTCAAAATTATTTGTGACACTACCTTCAAGCTACAGCCCGTTCCATCCTCTCAGCTGTCCGATGCCCAGAAGCAGCGCGTACCGGATGGAACTCTCTTGAATGTTCAATCTTATTATGCAGTCGCAGACCACATTAAGGTAGCGCTACTTGGCAAGTTCTTTAAGGGGCGAAATACCTGGTTCGTCTACCAAAAGCATGCCGTCATCTTGAAAAACGGCAACATCGTTTGTCCCGCCGAAGTCAACCTCAAAGTCCCTTACAAATCTCAGCTAGACAATGCTGATAATCCTTACGGGAGTTGCAATACTACGAGCGTCGCAATGACCCTCGCGTACTTTGGGGTAACATCCAATAATCCTGACCGACAGCTGGAGGATGAGCTGCAAGACTGGTTAGAAGCCAGAGGCTTAGACCGGCACGAACCCAGCCACTTGGTTCAGGCGGTAGAAGCTTATGGCTGCCACGATAACTTTAAAACCAATGCGACAGTTCAGGAAGTTAAGGAATGGCTCGTCCAAGGCAATCCTGCGATCGTCCACGGCTACTTCACCGCTTCAGGCCATATTATCTGTTTGATTGGCTACAACTCCCAGGGGTTCATTGTCAATGACCCCTATGGGGAATACTATGCGGACGGATATGACACTTCAGCCCGTGGATCTGGGTTGATTTATTCCTATGATATGATTCAGCGCACTTGCCTGTCTGATGGTAACTTTTGGGTGCATTTCATCTCGAAGTAATAGAAAGGGTGAAGGGTGAGTCTTCACCCTTTTTTTCAAATTTTCCAGATTTCGGCATACTGAAAGCCGGCAGAGCCGGCCATAAAAGTCCGCGCAGGCGGACTTTGTTTGTCGCAGTGAATTTCAATCGCCGGGGAACCCACAGCGATAGGCGCAAGAGCTGGCGCTACAACTTGCGCAGGTCAGAAAGTTGGATTTCCCGCTCTAATTTTACCAGATTCTGCCGGTCGCGGATTTGCAATTTGAGGCGCACCGGCTTGCTGTCCCAGTCGATTTCAATCAAGCCGAAATGCAGAGATTTGAAGAAGTCGCCCTGCCGGTAGCGGTTCGGCTCTCGCTCCAGCTTTTCCCAGCTGTGCGTCAAACCGCTTGAGGTAATATCGTAGAGCGGATAGGGCAGCGCGAGCTTCTGGATTTTAGAAATCTCAGCAAAATGCCGGTCGCCGCTCAGGAAAATGACGCCCGGCACTTTCGTTTTGGCAATTAAATCAAACAGGCGCTGCCGCGCTTTGGGGAAGTCAGCCCATTTCTCATATTTGTGTTCTTCTGGGATAACTTGAATGCCGGAAACAATCAGATTGATGCCGGCTTTGCTGTTTTTCAGTTCCTTTTCCAGCCAAGCCCACTGCTCCTCTCCCAAGATATCGCTATTTGGGCCCGGAGCGTCCCGGTGATAGCGCCCGTCGAGCAGGATTACTTTCACCTGCTTGCCAACTGGGCCATAAGTATAGGCGGCATAAACGCCGGCTTGTTTGCGGCGCGGACTGTCTTGAGGCTCATCGAGAAAGTCTAGCAGCAATTGCATGCTTTCGGCTTTTTTGCTATAGTCTTTGCCGCCATTGTTTTGTCCGTAGTCGTGGTCGTCCCAAGTTCCGATTGCGGTGGTAGTTTTTAGCAGCTGCTGGTAGTCCGGGTTGGCTTTTTCAGCCTGATATTTCTGCTGCATGACGCTCATGTCGCTGGTATCTGCATAAACAATGTCGCCCAGCCAAATCCAGAGATCCGGTTTGTTGCTGAGAATGGGTTGCCACAGGGGCTGGGGCAAATCGTGCTTGTTGCAGGAACCGAAGGCGATGCGGGAAACAAGGGCGGGTGGTTTTACCGGCTGGTTCGGTGGGGGAGAGTTAGACGCTTGGCGAGTAGCAGTGCAGCTGAAGAAGGTTAGGACTGCTGCGAGGACGAGTAAGAGGCGGGTGATTGACTGCCGGTGCATGGAAACTAGGCTAACACTTCACAGAATAGTATATAGCGTTTCTATTCGAGTTGTGAAAAGGTAGAAACCCGGTTTCTCCAAGAAACCGGGTTTCTGAGGCTGCCTGCGCCGGTGAGTTCAGAAACCGGGTTTCTTTAAGAAACCCGGTTTCTAGGTTTAAGTTTAAAGTCAAGAGAGGCGCTCCATTAACTCACCGGCGGACAGAACCGGCAAGGAAGTGCCGGTGAAACCTTCAGTGTCGCGGGTGACAATCGCGTCAAGATTATCGGCCATCGCGCAGGCAAGCTGGACTGCATCTTCAAAATCGCTCATATTAGAGGAGACGGCTGCCTCTAGTATGGCACGATTAACAGTACAGACTTGCATTCCTGCCAGGAGAGTGGCCACCTCCTGCTTTCCTATCTCAGCGCCCTTGTTCTTCCGCACAATGTAGAAGATATCAGTTAAGGTCGTGGCTGTTACATAGCCGATGACCCGCTGAGACTCTATAGCTTCAAATAAAGCTTTAGCATCCCTAACAAAAGGTTCTCGCTGTAGGAGAGCGTCCAGAATAATGTTGGTGTCCAGCAAAACTCTCATTACAGGTATTTCTCCTTTAACCGTTCTTCCTTCATTTGCTCAATTTCCTCGTCTGTTGGAGCTGGCCCATCTGTTTTCAGCGATCCAACTAATCGCGTTAATGTCCCTGGGGGGATTGGTGGGCGGGGTCGGAGTTCATCGCTGAGTGACTTGACGATCGCTTCCACGAGGGCTAAGCGGTCGCTGACGGATAGTTGGTATGCGTGTTTGCGCAATTCTTGCCAATCCATAGTTTTCCTCCTTGGGATTAACTGAATTATAACATGAAAAGGTGACGGGTGTTCGCTCTTTGCCTGCCGGTTGCCGGTGCGCAGATTCAAGCTGATACCTGGCGGGCTTCCCGTAAAGTACGCCGGTGCCGCACAGGGCGATATGCCGGTTGCATTGCGAGTGCCGGTTATTTCAAATCTATCGCCGGTCGCGCTAATTTAGGTTAAAATAGACACTATCCGAGTGAGAGATAGGTGAGACTCTATGGAAAATCAGATAACCTTAGTCGAGCCAACCCCAGATGAGGTGGAATTGCCACCCACAGAGGATGAACTTCCCTACGATGACGGTATTCCTATGGAAAGCCTACGCCACGCGCTACAAATGGACATGCTGATCGCTCCACTGCGGCTGCTGTGGAAGCTGCGGCAGGATGTTTTTGTCGGCGGCAATATGTTTGTGTATTTCAGCCTGGAACAGGTGCGCAATCAATCCTTCCGGGGGCCTGATGTTTTTGTGGTGCTGGGTGTGCCGAAGCGAGAGCGCAAAAGTTGGGTTGTCTGGCAAGAAAACAAAGGGCCAGATGTGGTGATTGAGCTGCTGTCAGACAGTACAGCAGAGCGGGATAAGGGCGAGAAAAAGCTGGTCTATCAGAATCAGTTGCGAGTGCCGGAGTATTTCTGGTTCGATCCTTTTAGTGGGGAGTTGGCCGGTTTTGCTTTGCGGGAAGGGGTGTATGAACCGATTGAACCCGATGAACAGAACCGGCTAATCAGCAGGCAGTTGCAGCTGGCGCTGGTGCGGTGGGAGGGAACCCACGAGGATGTGAGCGCCCGCTGGTTGCGGTGGGCGACGCCCGAGGGCGCTTTGCTGCCCACACCCCAGGAGCGGGCGGCGGAACTGGAGAGCCTTGTGGCTCGCTATCGGGAGCGCTTTGGGGAATTGCCTGAGAGCTGATTCATAAAGTAATTGTTAAGCCTGAATGGGGGCCAGAAACCGGGTTTCTTCTGTAGGAAGGCTCAGTTTTCAGGCTTCCCCAGTACAAGAAACCCGGTTTGTTGTGGGGTATACAGACGTGAGCTGCGCTTTTGCCCCCAGGTTGAAACCTGGGGCTATACAAACAAAGCCCGCCGGCGCGGGCTTCACATTCCATAACCGGCAGGGTGGGCGTGATGGCTGAGGGGTGCGAGGGCTGAAGCTACCCTCAAAGCCGATTTCGCCACGTTTCTAAAGCTAAATCCAGCACTGAATCTAAAAAATTAGAGTAAAATTTTACCACTATCTCGGTCGGTTAACCTAGGGATATAACTTTTCCCCATTTGGAATAATGACAAATTGCAAGAATTGGAACGAGAGCGGGTGATACTTCCGATCTGTCATGCCTTCGCTGAACTCGCTGATTCAGCTTACTACGGCAGGAAGCGCCAGTCAAGCCGGTGAACCGGCAAATGCCCTTTACTGTCTTATTCACTAACAGGTCGCACAGAGTTCCGCTCCCCCCAACCCCCCTTGACAGGGGGGGCGAAGGATTCTCCCCCTTTTTAAGGGGAGGGCGAGGGGGGATCTTATGTGTGCGACTTGTTGGCGAACAGGACACTTCCTGCCCCTCAGCCGGTGGTTCCCACGGGTGGGGGCTTTCGCAGTGGGGGCGCTCATTCTATTCGCCAAGTCTGCCGCTGCCTGTGCTAACCTCCTTATAATTAATGAAACGCATTAACCGGCAGCCGGCATGAACCGAAAGAAAATTCAGCCAGCTTCTCTCGTCCGTTGGTTCCTGGAACTGACTCTCGCCATTTCACTCCTAACTCTACCCGTCAAGGCTCTACAAATGCAAATTACTGATCCCGACCGCGCCGCCATCCGCTCTGTTATCGAGCGCCAACTTGTGGCGTTTCAAAAGGACGATGCAGCCGGCGCTTTCGCCTTCGCCAGTCCGGGAATTAAAGCCCAGTTCAAAACGCCGGAAAACTTTATGCGCATGGTAAGAACCGCTTACCAACCCGTCTATCGCCCTCGCTCCGTGCTGTTTGAAGAACTCACCACGGTGGAGGGATTCCCCGCTCAGCCTGTCCTGCTGCTCGGGCCAGATGGGGTGCCGGTGAGGGCGATTTATTTGATGGAAAAGCAGCCTGACGGAAGTTGGCGGATTAATGGGTGCTATCTGGTTCCCCTAGAAAGCAAAACTGTATAAGGTTTGGTGAGAAACCCGGTTTTTTGGAGAAACCGGGTTTCTTTAAGAAACCCGGTTTCTGAGTTCAACCCGCAACATCTGGTTTCCTCCCTTCTGAAACTCATAAGGCACCGGCACCCTTTCCACCCCATATCCCCGCGCTGCCAATTCCCCGATCGCCGGCTGCAACCAGGGCGACACCTCCCCGGATATCTTCAACAGGGGAAAAATCCGCACTTCTCTGGCGACGCGGCACATTTCCAGAATCGCAGCCAGATGAAACTCTTCTGACAGGTGGTCAGAATAGGTGAACAAAAAATGACTGCACAGCGCCAAATCAAACTGGCCGGTATTGAAAGGCAACACCGGCAGCTCACCCGTGACATAGCGCCCTTCTTCAACCCCCACCGGCAAATCTTCCAGAAATTGCCGCATCGCCGCCATTCTGACTTTCCCCAGATGTTCGGGCGACTGGATATCTTGCCAAACGTAGCAGTTTATGTTATTACACACTCCTTCGATAACCGCTGAGTAAGTTTCCTCAATGCGCTGCGCAATTTCACTGGCAGTAAACTGATAAATCGGGTCACAAGAGATCGCCTTGTAACCTTGGCGCGTCATCTCCGCATTAAAGCTGGCCGGCCCACCGGCACAGTCGAGAACCAACAGCTGCAAATCAGCCGGTGACAGGTCAAACATCCTGATGTACTCATCCATGCAGCGACCCCACGGAATCACCTTCTCTAGCTTTAAACCCACCGGCTTTTTCCTCAACGCATTTAACTCATCTCTTGCCATACCGAAACGAGGCAGTCACGATGAACTGCGCACACCGCCACCAGTGAAAACTGCCTCACCGCGGGCGAGTCGGTAGGGCTTTAGCCCTACTACAAACATTTTCAAGTCAGAGCCTCTATATTATCGTTCCCAGCCTGAGGCTGGGAACGAGGGGAATCTGCTCTTTAGCCCCCTCCCCGTTGACGGGGAGGAGGTTGGGGGTGGGGTTCTTCATCCCATGAATGTGCGACGCCGTTTTTTTTAAGCTCCCACACCGGCTTCCAAATTCAAAACCCGATTCAGCTTGCCACTGCGATACCCTTCTAAATCCAGCATCACATAAACAAAGCCAAATTCTTGAAACGCTGACACCAGCGCCGGCAAATCCGCCGCTAAGACAAACTCCTTAATTTGTTCCGGCGGAAGTTCTATCCGCGCCGTGTCGCCTTCCGATCTCACGCGCAGATTCCGCCAACCCAACAGGCGCAAATAGCGTTCAGCTCGCCCCACCCGCTGCAGTTTGCCGACTGTAATTTCCTCCCCGTAGGGAAAGCGGGAACTGAGACAGGGTTGTGCCGGTTTATCCCACCAAGGCAAACCCAGCTCTTTTGCCAGCTGGCGCACTTCCGCCTTAGTCACGCCCACTTCTGCCAGAGGCGATCTCGCGCCGCGCTCTTTCGCCGCCTGAATTCCCGGACGGTAGTCGTGCAAATCGTCCGCATTCACCCCATCCACCACATAAGGATAGCCAAGCTGAATTGCCAAAGGTTTCAGCGTGTCGTGCAGTTCGCTTTTGCAGAAATAGCAGCGATTGACGGGGTTAGAGGTGTAATTGGGGTTTGCCATTTCGTGAGTTTCCACCACTTCATGGGCAATCCCAATTGCAGCTGCCTGGATGCGGGCGTCTTCTAAATCTTCCGGCAGCAATGAGGGCGATACAGCTGTCACCGCTAAGGCGCGATCTCCCAGCACGTCGCCTGCAATTTTTGCCACTAAGGTGCTGTCAATTCCGCCCGAATAGGCAATCAGCGCCCGCTCCATTTCAGCAAAAATACTTTTCAGCTGTTCCAGTTTCTGCGTCTGCATAGTTGTTCGCTGTTAGTTGTTAGTTGTCCCATGCCCCATGCCCAATGCCCCATGCCCAATCCCCCATGCCCAATCCCAGCACCTTCAAAACTCTCGTCGCCAGAATATGAGATTTGCCAGCGCCAGCAGGAGCGCGATGTATATCAGTCCATAGACAGCACTGACGAGCAGCGTTACTGTATCTGGCAACAGTCCGTAAACCGCCTCATTTTTTAGGTCGAATCTAGCCAAGTCCGGGATCACTAAATAGATCCCTTGCGTGACGTTTTTGAGAGTGGGGTTTTTGCTGATTTCGCCCAGCTGCAATAAATCCCGGCTCAAGTGCCCCATCACATAGACGGCAAAGGTGAGCAAGGTGGCCAGCAGGGAACTGGTAAAAACCCCAAACATAATGCCCACAGCTGTGAGCAAAGATAGCTCCAGAAACAGGTAAAGAACTGCTACTAGAATGCTCTCCAGTGGGTGCGGAATCTTGTAGAAACTGAGAACGCCCAGATAAATGCCGGTCATCAAAGCAATGAGAACGGCTAGCACCGCTGACAGCCCGATGTGTTTGCCGATGATAAATTCTGACCGGCTGACCGGCTTGGATAGCAACACCAGCACTGTCCGCTTGTCTATTTCTTTGTTAATCAGTCCAGTTCCCACAAAGACGGTGACGACTAAACCCAAGACACCAATAGCCGCTATGCCCACATCGACGAGCATTTTTGCCTCGGTGCCGGCTGAGACTTCTCGGAGGAGCACCTGTGCCCCTACTAAGAGAATAGCAAAAAAGCCAGTCAGGTAGAGCACGCGCTCCCGAATCACGTCCCAGAAGACGTTGCTGGCGAGTGTGAAAATTCTGCTCATATTCACCCAAAACCTCCTTAGCGCGGTTCTTTTAGCGTAGCGCTCATCTCCATTTAATCACTAGATTCGGTGCGTCTGTCTAAAGAGCTCTCCACCGGCTCGCATTCAACGAAGCCGGTTTCAGCAAGCGCCAGTTCGGGAAGCGCACTGGCGCGGGGAGCTTCTTGCTGATAAGTCTGCCCGAGCTGGCAAACCTTTGTCATGTTATACGCTTCAGCGTTTGAAGTTGGCCCTCGCCAGATGGCTTGCAATTTTAATTCATACTGCCACCCATCTAGTTCTATCTTAGTCTTAATGTACCACCACTTATCTTCTTCCAGATTGCCGAGGTTTACCATTATTTTATCGTCGTAAGCGTCTCCCTGCTCGTCAAGCTCCACTAGCCACTGGTGCACCTCTGGCCAAGGCTGGCCTTTTGCAGGCCAGGGTTTTAGCTGCCGGTCGATCTCCAACAGCCACGCCTTCACCTCTGGCCAAGGTTTTTCCTCGACATGGCTTTTCAGGAATTCCTCGAGCGAGTTCAATATTTGGACGCCTCTGGCTGTTTCCCTCGGTGAAAAGTCTAGTTTGATAACGAAAGCGCTTCTCTCAAAATTATCGGCTAGCAGGCTCGGATATTCCCGCAACCAGTCTTGGAGCAAAAAGTTAAATTCCCACCAGCTGCTGATTAGCAAGCTCGTGAAAATTAAAATAAAAACTTGTGCCACTGACAAATCCGAACCAGATTTATGGAGTTTGTGTAGCAGGGCTATCAGGGCAGAGATTACCGGCCACATTAAAAATATAAAAGACGGAAATTCGCTGCGATAATTCCCAGCAAATACCGCAAATACAAACAGACAGATTAACGCACCCGTGAGCAAAGATCCCAGGTGAAAACCGCCAATATACCAGGGCTTTTCACTGGCCCACCAATCAAGGGCTATAATTAAAAACACCCACGCCAAACCGGCAAGCAGATCGCCAGCGTTTGCTGATTCATAAGCCGTCTCCTGGAAGACAACTTTGTACCCCAAGGCCATCACCCAGCACAGCACGCTCATTAAAATTAGAGTTTGCCAGGAAAAAAGACGGGGAGGTGTCAGTCTTTTCTGCAACTCGGCCCAAAATTTAAGGAAGTTTTTCATGGGATTTGAGAAAAATAGCTTTGACCGAACAAAATCAGTAATATCGCGCTGTGACTGGCGGCATGGGCCCATAAGATAGCCATCGCTTGCCGGCGACTGAGAACAAAGCTGTTAGGGAGGTTTTTGGGTTCGCTCAGTGTCTTTTTGTGCGGCACTTCTCCGAATACAACAGCGTGTCCAATAGCGACAGCGTTCTCTACATATAAAGGATATTCTGAGCGTGCCGTTCCCCTTCTATCTCCGGGTACCTCAGCTTTTTCTGGTTTGGGTTTGTTCAAAAACTGAAACAATTGGTAGGCTCTTATTTTTATAAAGAGGGTAATAAAAAATGTTATAGTTGCGGCTTGAATTATCCAAAAAACCGGACTGGATGAGGTGGGAGGTGAGAAAAACTTATTAAATAAAATGTAACTTATAAGCTGGGCTTTTAAGCCAGGGGACAGCCGGGGTGCGGTGAAAAAGAAAATTAGCCAGCCCAAAACTGTGGATAGCAAATTGAGGGAGGCGGCGTATCCCACACTCTTCTTGCGACCCATTTTTAGCCGCCAGTGCAAAATCATTGCTTCTATGGCGACGGCAATCAGCAGAAACAGCACTTGAAATAAGATAGCCCGCAGTGGCAGTACCATTTTAGATGTTAGGTTTTAGGTTTTAGCAGCAGTACCGGCTTCCATGAGCGTGAGGGAGCTTGCCGCAGCTGCCACCGGGGACTCCCTGGCGTGTGTGAATCCGGCCCTAAATTTTGTGCCTGCCTATTTAGAAGGATACAAGACTTCCGCTAAGATTAAACAGCAGGATACAGATTTGAAACAATATGACCAGGATTGGCATCGGCATTCGCACCGCTCAAGCACGTCAAGAGCGTGTCGTCGGCCAGATTCACGTCTACGATGGGGCCGGCAAGGGAAAGTCCCAAGCGGCTCTCGGCGTGGTTTTGCGCTCCATTGGCCTAGGGATTAACACTTCCCAGCCAACGAGAGTCCTCCTGTTGCGTTTTCTCAAAGGGCCAGCCCGCGAGTACGACGAAGATGGGGCCATAGAAGCGCTGCAGCGGGGTTTCCCCCATTTAATCGATCAGGTGCGCACCGGCAGAGCCGAATTTTTTGGCCCTGATGAGATTACCCGCTTTGACCGCCTGGAAGCGCAGCGGGGTTGGGATGTCGCCAAGGGCGCAATCGCCTCCGGTCTGTATTCAGTTGTGGTGCTCGACGAACTCAACCCCGTCCTCGACTTGGGCTTGCTGCCTGCCGATGAAGTAGTCCGCACTCTCCAGCATAAACCAGAACACCTGGAAATCATCGCCACCGGGCGGGCGGCACCGGCAGCTTTACTCGAAATTGCCGACTTGCACTCGGAAATGAAACCCCACTACCACCCCACAGCGGCGGAACACGGCATCGAGGGAATTGAGATATACACCGGCGCCGGTAAAGGCAAGTCCACCAGCGCCTTGGGCAAAGCCTTGCAGGCGATTGGCAAAGGCATCAGTCAAGATAAATCCCACCGCGTCCTGATTGTGCAGTGGCTCAAAGGGGGCAGCGGCTACACGGAAGACTCTGCGATCGCAGCCTTGCGGCAAAGCTACCCTCACCTAGTCGATCACCAGCGCTGCGGTCGAGATGCGATCGTCTGGCGGGGGCAGCAGCAAGAACTGGATTACGTAGAGGCGGAGCGCGGCTGGGAGATTGCTAGGGCTGCGATCGCATCCGGCTTGTACAAAACGATTATACTCGACGAACTCAATCCCACGGTGGATTTAGAACTGCTGCCGGTGGAGCCCATTGTGGAAGCTTTGCTGCGCAAGCCCCGCGATACAGAAGTGATTATTACTGGCCGGTGTCAAAACATGCCGGCCTACTTTGATTTGGCTAGCGTTCACTCGGAAGTTTTCTGTCACAAACACTACGCCAATCACGGCGTCGAACTGAAGCGAGGGGTGGATTTTTAACCGCAGATGGACGCTGATTAACGCAGATGCCTCGTTCCCACACGAGCGTGTGGGAATTTTTGCACTCAGCCCCCTACGCCACCGCACTGCGCACCAGCATCACCGTACAGTCGCAACCCCGCGCGATCGCCTCCGGAATATTCCCCTTGATCGCCTGCTGCAGCATCCCCTCCCGACTCGCGCCTAGCACAATCACATCGCACTGATCCTTCTGCGCCAAATCTATCAAAGCGTCCGGCACCGAAGGCGCGCACACCGGCGTGGAAATCACCGGCACCTTCAGCCGCCGCTCCAGAAACAGCTCGGCTGTGTCGAGCACCGCTGTGTCTGGCTTTGGCACAGCCGGCCCGAAAACCTGGCACAGCCTGACTTCCGGCTGCGCCCCCAGCGAACACAGCGCCGGCAAAAGTTGCACAGCCCTCTGGGAATTGGGCCCCCCCGCCATCGGCACCAGCCAGCGGTTGAAATTGGGTATTGGGCACTCGCCACTGAGCGACTCGCCACTGGGCGCGGAGAATTGCTTTTCTTGCCGGTGTTCGCTGCCGAGCGCCCCATGCCCTATTCCCCATTTCACCAGCACGACATCACAAGGCGCTTGCCGGATCACCGTATCCACCGCACTGCCGAAAATCCGGCCCGGGCTCGAGGTGCTGCCCTTCCAGCCCATCAAAATTAGATCGATGTGCCGCTCGTTAATCGTTTCCAGAATCGCCTGCGCCACATCGTGCGCCACCCGCACCTGCGTGTGCACCGGCACCCCCCAGTCTCGCCCTATCCGATCGGCCTGCTGCAGCAAGCGGCGGCTTTTGGCCGTCCTCACCGGCGTCTCAGCCGGCGAACTTTGGCGCGACACCACCATCACCTGCAGGCACTCCAGTTCGCAGTTCTGCTCCCGAGCAATCGCAGCCGCCAACCGCAACAGCGCCGGTGCCGTTTGCGGGTTCGACAGCGGCACCAGCAACCGCCCCTGCCCAGTCGCCGGCGAGCGCGTTTGATACACTACATAAGAGGGGGCCGGGTGCGGGCCGGTCTGAGCCTTCTCCCCCGTCAGCTTGTCGCTCTCCGCCCGGATAATATCGCTGCGGGTAATAATCCCCACCAGCTTGCGCTCCTCCGTCACCGGCAGCCGGCTGAGGTTGTACCGGTTCAGCCGGTATAAAACCTCACTAAGCGTATCCACCGGTCTCACCGTCATCGGATTCGGCGTCATAATCTCCCGCAGGGGCGTATTCCCCGGCAGCTGGCGCTTGCTGGCATTCGCCAAATCTGTCTGGGTGACAATACCCACCAGATGGCCGTCATCTACCACTGGAAATCCCCGGTGGTGGGAGCGAGAGAACGCCTGCAGCACTTCATCCAAACTCATCTGGCTCGCCAAAGTTTCGACGCGCGGCTGCATCACGTCTGAAGCCGCCAGATCAGCCAAAATTCCCTCCTTAGGCTTGTCTTTTTTCAGGCTAATGCCATTAAACTCCAGAAGCCGGTCGTAAAGCGACTGGCTGTCCACCTTCTCCGCGACCAAGTAGGCAACGATAGAACCAATCATCAAAGGTAGTATTAGCTTGAAGTCCGCCGTAATCTCGAAGACGATCACCACCGCTGTGATCGGGGCTCTGCACACCGCACAAAAAAACGCCCCCATTCCCGCTAGGGCGTAGGTAACTGGCTCCCCGATGCCGGTCAGCCCCAACTGCAAGACTCCCACCATGTGGCCGAGGGCGGACCCCAGCACCAGAGAGGGCGCAAATAACCCGCCCGGCGCTCCCGAACCGGCGGCAATAATGGTGAGCAAAAAGTGAGCGACAAATGCCACCAAGCTCATTCTCCAGCTCGCTTCGCCGGTGAGCAAAAACTCCCGCAAGCCGCTGTTGTTCCGGAAGCCGACCGGCAGCATCGCCACCACCAAACCGCAGATCAGCCCCGCCAGCCCTATCCGCAAGGGCAATCCCAGGCGCAGCACTCGCCGGTTGAAGGTCAAAAGCGCCACAATCCCTTTGCTGAACAGGGCACCCAGCAACCCAGCCAGCACTCCCAGCATCACATAGACGGGAATCTCCTGCGCCTCGAACTTGGTATTGTAAGCGTTTAGATTCAGGTTGAGGCTGTCGCCACCCAACAGCTGGGAAACGACGGCACCGATGAAGGAGGCGATAATCGCTGGGCCAAGGGTTAGGCCAGAGATGTCGTGCAGGAGTTCTTCCACCACAAATAAAACACCGGCAATCGGCGCATTGAAACCGGCAGCTAGCCCCGCTGCTGCGCCGCAGGCAATCAGCTGCCGCCGGTAGTCCGGCGAGGTGGGCATCAAGTGAGAGATGCCGGCGGCGAGAGAGGCTCCGATCTGCACGGTGGGCCCCTGCCGCCCCAGGGTCAGCCCCGAACCCACAGCTAAAATGGTGCCCGCCAGCTTGACCGCGCCCACCCGCCAGTCCAAAGACAGCCCCACACCAGCAAGGGCAGCTTTTACGTGAGGAATGCCGCTGCCGGCGGTTTCCGGTGCCAAGCGCTCCACCAAAGCGCCGGTCAGCAATCCCCCCAGCGCTCCGACGACCGGGAGCAACAGCAGGGCGGGTATCTGCAGGGAGGCGTAAACTCGCCACCCTCCCAGCCATCCCACGCCCTGTTTCAGCAACACACCGGCCAGCCCGCAAACCAAGCCAATCAGACACGCTTCAAAAATCGCTAGCCGTTTCGGTTGGATTAATACAGACGCCAGCGCCCTGACTGAATTTTGACTTTTGAGGAATGAGTTTTCTATTAACAACTTATAACTCATAACTTCAATCTTATATCTTTTGAAAACCGATATTTGAAAAATCCGTGACTGACAACCCGTCAGGATTGCCGCAGGGATTGTGCCCCCGCCATCCCTGTCGGGCGCAACCAGAAGGAGACAGTCGAAGAACCCCACCCCCCAACCCCCTCCCCGTCCACGGGGAGGGGGAGAAGAAGAGGGTATTGGTTCCTCCTACAAGCTGAGCAGTTAAATCGGTCGTTTCTGCGGTACAATTATTATACAACCTTAAGCCTTCACTGTCATCTTCATGCCTTGATTTCACACTCTCTCCTCACCCATTCATTCCGAGCAAATGCGTCCGATTCCAATGCCCCCTCACCCCCCAACCCCCTCTCCCACAAGGGGAAAGGGGGAGTAAGAAAAGGTCTTCTTATCTTGTCTAGTTTTGGCAGGAGCATCCCATTTTTGCCATCCCCCTCACCCCTTACCCCTCTCCCACCAGGGTCGAGGGGTAAATTTTTAGTTTTTTTCCCCCCTCTCCCTTGTAGGCGTTGGGCGCGGGGGGTGAGGGGGTGAAGATGTTCGCACAAATTTACACAAATGGAATGCTCCCGTTTTGGCAAGCTTTACTCAGTAGGACAAGCGCGAAAATTGTTTGTTTTTCAGGCAAGTTTATTTCTGAGAGCAGCGGTTTATATCGTGTCCAGTTGATTGACCGCAATTAACAGACCAGCTCCTTGAGATTAGTTACGCCCAGTCCCCAGTCCGAGCGTGCGAGCGTGCCCAATGCCCAAAAGGATGGCAAATCCCCTTAATTTTTGCCGGTGACAGACAGCCCCCCCACAATCGCAGACGGCGTATAGCAAGCTCCGTTCCAGTCGGCATCGCCTCCTAATTCAAGCAGCTGCTTGAGAGCTGTGTAGACATTACCGGCAACCATTGTGTCTTTAACTCGACCGACAATCTGGCCATTTTTGACTCGGTAGCCGAGATCGACATTAACGGAGAATTCGCCAGAGATGCCGGCACCGCCGCCCAGCATCTGATCCACCACCAGTCCTTCCTCCAGCTTGCCAATCAGCTCCAGCAGCGAAAGGCTTCCAGGCTGAATCAGCAAATTAAATAGCCCGGGTGTGGGATAGCTGCCCAAACCGGGGCGAAAGCCATTGCCGGTGGTGCCGCCCCCCAGCAACCGACCCGTGCTGCGGTCGGTATAGAATAGCTGCAGCACCCCGTTTTGGATAAAAACGAGAGATCGGGTAGGAGTGCCTTCATCGTCAAAAGGGCAGCTAAACGGGCCGGCATCAGGTTCCTGCCTAACCGTCAGGGCGTCGGAAATCACCTGCTGTCCGAGCAGATCGCTCCAGGGAGAAGATTTCTCAATTACCAGTTTGCCATTCAGAGCGGACTGGACAGTGCCCCAGAGCATGTCCGCCGCTTTGGCGGTAAACAGCACCGGCACGCGACCGGTCGGGGGCGCGACGTTTTCTTTGGCCCACTCCAGCCGCTGCAAAATGTGATTGGCCAGCGCCGCCGGCTCCAGGCTGCCGCGCTGCGTTAGGCCATCCCCAACACTCAAGAAATCATCTCCCCGCACCCATTCAGCTGAAAGGTAGCAGCTGAGAGTGGTGTCTGCACAGCGACAGTCTAACCCGTGGGAGTTGAGCAGGCGGGTGGTTTCCACCTCGCAATCCCACTCAGCTGAGCAGAGGAGATCTGGATAGGCGTCTCGAATCAGGGCGATCGCCTCTTTGCCCCACTCCACCAGCACTTCCACCGGCACCGTCGTTCCCAAGTCAGGATAGACAGTCTGGCCATCTGTGGCCAGTTCGATCGTTTCCGGTTCGTTGAGGCGGCTGAGCGCCAGAGCCCGCTCCACCAATTTTTGGGCGTCCGCAGGCCCGCAGGCCACCGCCAGCCCCGGACGCCCGTCCCGCCACACCCTCAGCGCTGTCTCTTCTGACTGGGCGCTTTCCAGCTGTTTGAGCCGGTTCGCCTCAAAGAACACCGGTCGGGACAGGGAACTCACCTGAAACACCTCAGCTGCTTCCGCCCCCGCTTTTGCCGCTAACTCTAGCAGCTGTTCTGGCGACGCCTCTTGTTGCAAATTTTCAGACCCCATGACACCTTGCTCGCGATTAGCTGGCTCGCGATTAGCCATTAGTTAATTGCTAACAGCTAACAGCTAATTGTTCTGCATTCACTTTACGCCAGATTGAGTTCCTGCAGTAGCCAAAAGCCGGCAAAGCTTTCCGATTGCGGACTGGACTGAACTGCTATAAAATGCAAGTTTTCGGCTTTTTGCTTCCCTGACTCAAATTTCAAAGCTTCCTCCTCAGTTTGCCGGTCTGGCAGATTGGCCAGAATCCAGCTCTCACTGGCTCCGGTTTCCAGGATCAATCTCGCCGGCTGGTTGCCGTCAACTTTCAGGTATGCCAGTTCCAGCCCGGACATCCAGCCGGCCAGCGCTACGGCGCGGTTGGAGAAAACGATGAAGCCCGGAATGGCCGTCTCGGGCGCGATCGGCGAGCCGCTTGCCGAGGTTGAGCACAGCGGGAACCCCTCGCCAAAGCTAATGTCCCATTCGTGCATTTCCTCAAAGGCACCTGCTTCCAAGGTGACGAACGCCCACCGATCTCCGATCAAGGCGTCGGGTAGGGGTAGGGGTTTGGGCGTCTCGTAGCGCACCGAGGGTGACGCCGCAGCCGAAGCCTGATATCCTGGTTGGTTCGGGTAGAAGTTCTGCATCCGCTCAAGCAACCACCGGTGCAGGGTGACTGTGCGCCGGCTCGGGCTGGCTGCAATCCCCAAGTCGCCGCACGCTTTGGTTATCATATTTGTCATCTGCCGGCGGAAGAAGCGAATTTTTGTCGGCGCTGCCGGTGCTTTGTAGCTCGCTTCTTTTATGGCATTGCCCAGCCAGATTGAATTCACCTCATTCGCCGCACAAAATTTGCTAAACCGAAACAGCGATTCATTACTCCGGCGCGTTTCCAAAGGACTCTCGCATATCAAGACTTCCCAACGTTTTTTCTCTTGCTCGTCCAAAATTGGACGGCTGTAAAAGTCAATTTCCCAAATCGCGCCCATGTTCCTCAGTCCAAATCTCGCTTCTTTCTTCCTTACTCCATCATACGGGTGAAGCGTCTTTGTGCTTTTTTGCATTTTTGTGGCACAGGCGTCGAGTCTCTGAGTAGCCTGTATTGAGTAGGGTTTAAATCTTTAATCCAAATTCCTTATGATTGTCATCGACGGTTCCTATGGCGAAGGCGGCGGACAGGTGCTGCGCACTTCGCTCAGTCTCGCCGCCATTACCGGCACCCCCATCCGCATTATCGCCATCCGTGCCGGTCGCTCCAAACCCGGACTGGCTGCCCAACACCTCACCGGCGTGCGGGCTCTTGCTGCTGTCTGTCAAGCTTCGCTGCGGGGGGATAAGCTGGAATCATCGGCTCTGGAGTTTATTCCCGGCTCTCCCCCCCAGGCGGGACAGTACACTTTCGAGGTTGGGACAGCCGGCGCTGTCAGTTTGGTTTTGCAGACGGTGTTGCTTCCCCTGGCGCTCGCCTCTGGCGATTCGGTGGTGACGCTGCGCGGCGGAACCCACGTTGCCTTCAGCCCCCCAGTCACCTACATCGAACAGGTATTTCTGCCCACGATAGCCCGGATGGGGGTGCGGGCGGAGGTGCGCCTCCGCGCTTGGGGGTGGTATCCCAAAGGTGGGGGAGAGGTGGAACTGCGCGTCACCGGCAACAGCACCATTACCGGGCTGAACCTTCTGGAGCGCGGCGCGCTGCAAAAGGTGCGCGGTTTGGCGGCGGTGACGGAATTGCCTTCGCACATTCCTAACCGGATGGCTCACCGCGCTGAGAATTTATTGCGCGAGGCGAACATTAGAGCCACGGTGCAGCCGGTGCGGGAGCGAGGTGTCGCGCCGGGGGCGGGTATTTTTCTGACGGCATCGTATGAGAATAGTTTAGCTGGGTTCAGCAGTTTGGGGCGTTTGGGGGTGCCGGCGGAAAAAGTGGCGGAAATGGCGGTTGAGGAATTTTTTGAGTTCCATAAAACCGGTGCGCCTGCCGATGTTCACTTGGCAGATCAGTTGCTGCTGCCGGCTGCTTTGGCGTCGGAGCGGAGTCAGTACCGCGTGGCGGAAATTAGCACTCACTTGACGACGAATGCTTGGGTTATTGAGCAGTTTGGCGTGGCTGGGATAGCGATAGATGAAGCTGAGAAGGTGGTGGCGGTTGCGCCGGGAGGATAGCCGGCTCTTTGAAACCCCGAACCGCACAGGCGAGACGCCTGTGCTACGTCGGGAACCTGCTATATTTAAGGTTTGTAGTTGGGCTTTAGCCCAATCCCCTGGGCTTCACCCAGCAGCTTTTAGCGCGGCGCACAGCCGGTTGCCAGTGTGCCCAGCCCTCTTCACAACCGGCTGCAGCGCTATAATTAATCCAGAGATTCACCGTTCATCCTGACTCAGGAGAGATTAAAATGACCGGCATCCAAGAACACCTCGGACAGGAACTAGACCGCCTCAGCGAAGAACAGCTCAAACAAGTCGCTGATTTTATCGCCTTTCTCCAATTCCGCGAACAGCGCCTCACTCAGCCAGCCGGTGAGAGCCAGCCGGCAACTCCCCACCCCCACATTCTAGAGGCGGAGAAAAAATCACAGGACTCCTCCCAACTCGAAAGTCAAGATAGCAAACCTGTCCGGTACAGCAACAACCCGGGCTACCAGCCCACCGGCGAAATTTTGACGATTGAAGAAATCCGCAGCCGCTACCCGCGCCAGTGGGTGCTGATTGCTGACACCGAAACTGACTTCGAGTGGAATGTGTATCGGGGTGAAGTCTTAGCTCACTCAGCCGACCGAGATGAAATAGACAAAGCACTGATGAGGTTTAAACACATCAAGTCAATCGCCATCGACTATACTGGCCCTATTCCTGAAGATTACGCGGTGATGCTGTGAGTGCACAAAGAATTTATCGGTGTTCGCGCTACGGAAACTTACTGCTGGTACAAGCCGCCGCCGGTGGAAGAGATGGCAGTGTTAGGGAAGTTAGGTTGCTGGTAGATACAGGCTCCTCCTATACTCTATTGCGGGTCAGCGTTCTAGAGGCTCTGGGTTGCGACCTGCAAAATCCTCTGCGCCGGCTCACAACCCTCACAGGGGGTGGCGCTGTTGCACCGCCGGTGGTCGCTGTCCCTTGGTTCAGCTGTTTGGGTCATCATGTGGGCAATTTCCCCATCCTCACCCCCAATTTGCCGGTAACCACTTTTGTAGATGGTCTGCTGTGAATGAACTTTCTCACCCGTTTTAAAGCCGTCATTTATATTAGAGAAGCCGAGATTCGCTGTCCTAAGTCTCCCTAAAGTTGACAAACTCTCTTTCTCAAACCAACCGGCTTTCTGCCATCTAGTCACAGCGTAGCGCCAGCTATGAAACCCTGTAAGTAAGCCGGCAGACATAATTAATCCTAACAGATTTGCTGCGCAAAACAACCGCCAGAAACCGGGTTTCTTTAGGAAAGCCGGTTTGTTGATGGGCGCAGGAGAAGCGCCGGCGCAGGGAAAGCAAAGGAGCGGTACAGGCGTCCCGCCTGTCCTCAGGATCGCACAAGCCGGCCACCTGTATGCTATAATAACGTGCTTGCTCTAACAAAGGATAACAGCGGATGACACGCAGCGAAGCAGAAGTACGGTCGCAGAAAGTAGATGAACTGCGCGGGTTAGGCACAGACCCCTATCCCAGCCAGTCTTACCAGCGGTCGCACACCACACAGCAGGTACACGACATATTTACCCAACCCAGCAAAGAACTCCAAAACGGACAAACTGACCCAGAAGAACAATCTCTCCGCCTTTGCGGTCGCATCACCTCCAAGCGCGACAGCGGCAAAATTTGCTTTATTGACCTCAAAGACGCCGCCGGCAAAATTCAGCTCAAAATCGAGAAAAGCCTAGTCACCGGCGAACCCGGCTTATCCTTCGACCAAATTAAAAAACTCCTCGACATCGGCGATTTCGTCGGCGCAGAAGGAATAGCCTGTCGCACCCAGCGGGGAGAACTCTCCATCCAGGTTCGGGAATTGCAAGTCCTCTCAAAAGCCACCATCCAATTTCCCGACGCCTATTACGGAGTTAATGACCCCGAAACCTGCCGCCGGCACCGGGAAATGGACATGGCCGGCAATCCAGAATCCTTGCAGCGATTTGTCTTGCGCAGCCGCATCCTGCAGAGCATTCGCACCTACCTGTGGGACGCCGGTTTTTATGAAATAGAAACCCCCACCCTGCAAGCCATTTATGGCGGAGCCGCCGCCAGACCCTTCATCACCCACCACAACGCCCTCGATGTAGATTTGTACCTGCGCATCGCTCCAGAACTCTTCCTGAAGCGGGCAATTTGCGGCGGTTTCGAGCGCGTCTTTGAACTGGGGCGAGTCTTCAGAAACGAAGGCATTGACAGCACCCACAACCCTGAATTCACCTCCCTCGAAGTTTACCAAGCCTACGCCGACTACTTCGACATCCTGGCAGTCGTAGAAGACGTTATCTGCAAGGCAGCCGCTGCTGTTTTTGGCGACCGCAAGGAGATAGAATTTCAGAAGCAAACCATCAATATAGAGCGCCAGTACGACCACACCGGCAACTATCCCACGTTCACCGGCAAGCACTGGCAAGTCCAAACAATGGTGGAAGCCGTCAAAGATAAAACCGGCTTGGATTTTGACAGCTTGCAATTGCCAGACGCCATCGCCGCCGCCGAAAAACTCGGAGTGCACCTCTCCAGTCTGGAAAAGCAGAGTTTGGGTTACGTCCTCTACACCGTCTTTGACAAGCAGGTAGCGCCAACCCTGATTCAGCCGACTTTCATCACAGACTTCCCCGTCGAAGTCAGCCCCCTCGCCAAAGGACACCGCAGCAAGCCCGGTTTTGTCGAGCGGTTCGAGCTATTTATTGTCGGCACAGAATGCGCCAACGGCTTCTCGGAATTGAACGATCCCAAAGAGCAGCGCAAGCGGTTTGAAGAACAGCTGGCGCAGAAAAAAGCCGGTGATGAAGAAGCGCACCCAATGGATGAAGACTTCATCCAAGCCTTATCCTTGGGAATGCCCAATTGTGCCGGCATGGGAATCGGAGTGGACCGGATCGTCATGCTGCTGACAGACACGCTCAGCATCCGCGACGCCATCTTATTCCCCACCATGCGTCCCGTCAAAGACGCTTAAGCGATACGAGGTAATAACCCTCACCCCCCAGCCCCCTCTCCCATAAAGGGAGAGGGGGAGTTTTTTTCTCGTTCCTTTTTCTCGTTTCCAGGCTCAGGCTGGAAGGGTATAGCTTTTAATTTTAACCGCAGATAAACGCCGAAGTAGATGGACGCAGATGAATCATGCAAATATCTGCGTTTATCTTTGTACTTCTGCGGTTTAAATAACAATATTCCTCTTATTCCCCCTCTCCGCAAGCGGAGAGGGGGTTAGGGGGTGAGGTTTCAGTTACGGCACCTCAATCGGAATCAGACCATTTTCCGGCAAATAATCACAGAAACGACCGGCATCCGAAAGCATCAAAATCAGCCGCAGCGACCAGTCCGGGTCTACCGGCAAATCCGCCCAGGGAATCGCCACCTCCAAGCACTTGTTGAGAGCCACTTGAGCACGACCGGCACGGACGTGCCATGTATGGTATTCCCCTGCTTCCTGAAACACAAACGAGTGGGTCAGCAAGTTAACCTGCAAATGGTTGTGGAACAAATAGTTCGACGGCGCTTCATCCGGAACCTCCGTCAGAGGCGCGGGGCTGTTGTGCATGGGCCGGTCTGCATAGTACCACAGCAAATTCACTTCCGGCGGACAGTCCTTACCCGGTCGCGTACCGCTCTTGAAATCAACACGCAGGTAGAAATTCAGGTGATCTAGCCCGTACCAGAGGCGCTGGATAGCAGAACTGCGGTGCATCGTCCCCCGCGCCCCGCCAACTTCGAGCCGGCCTGCCTTTTCCCAGTCCTGCTCGTCGCCCACGCCATCAATGACAGGATAAATAAAGCTTTCTGGGCGGTGATCCCCCCGCACCTGGTGAACTTCCACCCCACGGTACAGCTGTTCCGGAACCGGCTCGCCCAGCGCTTGGTAGAGAGCGATCAGGTGCTCCCGGAACAGCTGGTCGAACATGGCATCCTGGTTGGAGGAGTGACCTTCCCCAAACCACCAGAACCAGTCAGAACCCTCCGCTGCGTACAGCGCATCCCAAGCTTCCGGATTGGTTTTTTCTGTCGCTTCCGGATGATTAGCCAGCACTTGTCGCGCTTCCGTCAGCAAATCCCACGCCCGATTTTTAGCCTTGTCGCCAATCCAGGTTGTCAGGCTGCCATCCACCCAAGAACCGCTGTGCAGCTGACTGGGCGGCAGGGTTTCTGTCGGGGGGAACTGCTCGATAAACTCGGAAACCGTCACCAGTTTGATATCTTCATCTTCGCTGAGGGTTTCATAGAGGGCTTCCAGGAAGGGTTTGCCGTCTTCGAGGTAGTGCTCCCAGCAATTCTCGCCGTCGAGGGCAATGGTCACCAGCCAGGGCTGTTCCAAGGCTGTGCCCTCTTCAGGCTGCCGCTGTTTCAGACAGCGGGAGATCGCTTCCAAGTGGCCAACCAGGTCAGCCGCCGCCCGTTCCGGCTTCATCGATCCGTAGGTAAAGCCAATCAAATCCGACAGCCGGTGATCGCGAAACACAATCGCCAAGTCACCGTATTCAGTTGGCAGCCGGTAAGGCTGGTAGAGCGCCTCCGGTTCGCAGACATTACCCATATTGTCCCGGTGGAAAAAGGTCTTCAGCGTCCAGCCCAGGATCGCCTCATCCGAGCAAATCCACTTGAACCCTTGATCGGCAATGTGGGGCAAAATCTGAGGGCTGACCGCCTGCTCCGATGGCCACAAACCGCGCGGCTGCCGGCCAAACCGGTCTTTGTACATATCCCAAGATTTGCTCAAGTGGCGGGGAATGTCCTCCTCCCACTGGAAGCGCTGTTCCGGCAAAATCATGTTCGGAATTGCCACCCGACCGGCATTGGTATCGGCCAGCAGCGGTAAAATCGGGTGAGTGTAGGGAGAAGTGATCACCTCCAACTGGCCGGCATCTTGCATTTTCCGGTGTTGTGGTATAATGCGCCCCATAATTTCTCGCTGCTTGGCATAAATCTGCTGCCGGTCAGTGAGGGTAAAGTTCTTCCCCTGCTTTAACCACTGAGCAATTTCCGGCTCATCCCAGAACAGGGGGTCGAACCAAGCCAGGTTGTGCCAAGCCAGCAAATCGCTGTAATCTTGCGGGAGCCAGTTTTCCCGGCACCACGCCCATCCCTTCTCTTGCCGCTGGTGGTACAGTTGTGCGTAGCGGGGGTGGGGGTCAATCAACGTGTGGTGGTTGGCGTCAAAGAAATGCTCGACAATAAACTGTTGCTGAGCTGTGGTGAGTTCCTCGGTTGGCGTCAGCGCCGCTGTCAGGTAAGGGTCAAACGCTGTGCCTGCGACGTATTCCTCGATCTGCACGATCAGCGAGGGAACCAGATTTACCGTTTGGTGCAGCTTTGGATAGCGCTCCAGCAGCAGCACGAGATCCAAGTAATCTTTCGTACCGTGCAGCCGCACCCAAGGCAGCCGGTACTCTCCCGCAGTGCGGCTTTTGTAGAGCGGCTGGTGCTGGTGCCAGATGAAAGCGACGTATAGCGGATGAGGCATGGGATTGCGCTTAAAAACAAACAGGGAAAAGCAGTTTGCTTCCCCTGTTCAATGTATCAGTTTTCCGCTATTATGCGTCAGCTTTTTCTCCGCTGTCAGGTGTGGGGTGCAGTTTGGGGTGTTTTATCATATCCGGTTGATTAACTGCAGTTGGGAAGTCTGGGCGGGGAATTAGTTACGCCCAATGCCCCGCGCCCAATGCCCCATACCCCATGCCCAGCCCCCAGCGCCCAGTCCCCGCTGACTACTGCACCTGCTCGACTTCAGAAATTTCCGGGATGAATTCGCACAGCCGGCGCTCAATTCCCATCTTCAGCGTCATTGTCGAGCTCGGACAAGAACCGCAGGCTCCCTGGAGCCGCAGCTTCACAATTGGGCCATCTATTTCGACAAGCTCAACATTGCCCCCATCCGACATCAGGTAGGGGCGCATTTGATCCAAAACTGTTTCAACGTTTTCAGGTGTGAGTGCTAGAGTTTCCGACATGGTTTTCCTCCCAAAAATCTTTCCATGCAATTGAGGCTTATACCGATCCTATCTTGTTCGCCGCCTCGTCCGTCTCGTTGCGCATGCTGTGGGGGCACCCCTTGTGGGTGCCCGCAAGGCAAAGGACAGCCAGAAAGCGCAGGACGGCTAAACAGCTACCAGCTCGAGCAGCTTGACGTTGGAGAAGTTGAACTCGGTGGTGGTTACCGAGCCATTTTCCTTAGAGTGGACGACCTGGCGCGTCATCACCCAGTAATCGCCGATTTTCTCGTAGGTGTCCTCAAATTGCAGTTCGCGGATGATGTCATTCGTCTGGGGGTTGCGGAAAACGGCGTCGTACCGGCTAGAAACGTAGCCAGACCCTGTGTCCAAGCTTTCGTGCGTGTCAATCACAAAGGCCATCCGACCCATCACCCGGCTCACCTGGCAAATTTCGGTGCCCCGGATTTTGTAGTTAGACCCCATCGAGTCGCCTTTGACAAGAATCTCCACCGCGCCGGTGTCGTCTGCTGTGCCGGTGCTAAAGGTGTTTTTCCCGTGGGACTCCTCAAAGGAGTTCCGTTTGCGGTGGGTTACAACGTCCCGCAGCTGGGTGTAGACACTCTGTCTCACCTCTTCGTCTTCGATGCCGGTGACTTCCACACTATAGTCGCGATTGATGCGAAGGGAGCCGGTGTAGACTTCTTCACCCTGCTTGAGCTCAACATCCGCGCTGTAGCCGGGAAAGTCCGCATCCCAGGTGTACCGGTTTTCGTAAGCGGCTCGAAATAAGTCGCGAGCCGAAGGAAGCTCGGTCATGGAATCCTCTCGGTATCGTTAACTATTTCTTAGTATAAGAATCTTGTCAAAATTTTGAAAACGACCGGCTGCAGGCGAGACGTGCCACCGGCCCGCTTTATCACATTTTCTGGAATAAGTCAATGCGAGCGTTCAGTACGGTTCCCCTCACCGGCACTCAATAGAGCGGCACAGTGAAGGAAACTGTCGAGCCCAGTCCCTCGCCCATACTGTAAAAATGAATCTCGCCCCCCATCGCTTCCACCAGCTTTTTGGAGATCGCCAGACCCAGACCGCTGCCCGGGTAGGGACTTGTGGTGGAGGCGTGCACTCGAAAGAAAGGTTCAAACAGCCGGCGCTGATATTCCACCGGCACCCCAATGCCGGTGTCAGACACTCGCACTTCCACCATTCCCGGTCGCTCCCGGTCGTGAACGATCGCCCTCTGTCTGAGCACTTCAGCACTAATCGTCACCCCACCTTTCCGAGTGAATTTGATAGCATTGCCGGCCAGATGTAACATGACTTGCAGCAGCCGCTGGTAGTCGGCGCACACTAGAATTTCCTCGGCAGGCATTTGAATGTTGAGGGAGAGCCGCTTGTTGAGTACCGGAGCTAGCATATAGCGCTGGACATCTTTAAGCAGTTTATTAAAATTGACCGGCAGCAATTCTAGCTGCATGTGAGCCGGTTTTGTCTTGAAAGTCAGGATGTCATTAATCATTTCATAGAGATGGAGCGCCGAGCCGCAAGCATCTTGGAGAAATGCCCGCTCCTCCGCTGCATCGTCCATCTGATCATCTAG
Source organism: Oscillatoria princeps RMCB-10 (assembly GCA_019359235.1). GTDB lineage: Bacteria > Cyanobacteriota > Cyanobacteriia > Cyanobacteriales > Oscillatoriaceae > Oscillatoria > Oscillatoria princeps. The sequence goes on along the minus strand of JAHHHT010000010.1, from coordinate 129,852 downwards.
AATCAGCGTCAGAGGCCCAATTATGCCGTTGAGGGGATTGCGAATTTGGTCGTTAATCATGAGCAGAAACTGGCTTTTCAAACTCAAGGCTTCTTTCAGTTGCCGTTGAGCCGACTGCAATTCCTGACAGAGGTTAGCGTGAGCGATCGCACTGCCGGCCATATCCGCCACTTCGCGCACGAATTCGAGATCCTCATCACTCCACCGGCCTTGGCCATCGCAGTAGTACACGCTAATCACAGCGTTGGGTTTGTCTTGATAGCGGCTCGCCACCGCCAGCACCGACTGTCGCCCTTCCCGGCTGCCCGCTTCCAGCCGGTCGGCCACCACCACGTCCTTTGTGGCCAGCGCCTGACTCAAATAAGGCTCCGCCCCCAGTTGGATTTGCCAACCCAGCATCGAAGAAACTGACTCAAGGGCGCACTCAGCCACCACCGTCAAGATGGCGCTATTACTTGTGAGCGGACAAATGATACAGCGGCTGGCACCTGTTGCCGGTCTGAGGGCTCGAACCGTTTCCTGCCAAATCGTGTTTAAATCCCGCGTGCGGCGGATATTCCTGCCAATTTCCAGCAACAGTTTTTGGGATGTTTCGGATATTTTCTGGGTCACAGCACCCTCCTTAAACGACTTTTACGCCCGAATCCCACAAACAGTCGCCCTTGTCGCACTGGCATTCAGTTTTTATACTCATCTGCCGGACTTAATTCTGAAAACTCAGCTAAAAATTAGGCAGAATAAGCGTTTCAGCTTCCTTAAGTCTCTTCTATTCCGTATAATTAGCTTCTTATAGGTAGGGGCGGGTCGCTCGCGGGCAGAGCCAGCGCCGACTGCGAGAAAATCTCTGCGCCCCGACACCCCTTTGGACGCAGGCCAAAGGGCGGTTTACAAACTATTCAGACGGAATATATCTCCAAACGATTGTCTGGGACGGGCTTTTTCGTAAATCTACTGAAATTTTGCCATTTTCTCTCTGGGGATCGCCATAAAATATACTTATCTTTATTGAATCTTTAACAAAATTTGGATAAAGACAAGTCATTCAACCGTAAAATTACAGATGGCGTGTGGCTTTCAGGCACAATAAGCGGTAAGAGCTTTTGTAAAGCTCCTGTAAAATAGGGTGAGCCCGAGCGCACCCTGCGGAGTTGCCACTTTGCCTGGAACCCCCTGTATGCCCTTTTGCGTGATGCCCCATGCGTAAGCGTTGCGGCTCCGTAGGAGCGGCGTGCCCTAAAGAAATAGGTCAATCGGGTCAGGGGGTGGCGAGCAAATCATCACCGGCTCCTGATAGAGGGGCACAGTAAACGTCACCGTAGATCCCAGTCCCTCGCCCATACTGTAGAAATTGACCGAACCCCCCATAGCTTCCACCAGCTTTTGGGAGATGGCCAGTCCCAAGCCGGTGCCGCCGTACTGGCGGGTGCGGGAGCTGTCCACTTGAGAGAAAGACTGAAACAGGCGGTGCTGTTTTTCCAGAGGCACCCCGATGCCGGTATCCGCCACGCGCACTCTAACCATGCCCGGGAGTTCCTGATTCTGAACAATCACCTTCTGGCGGATCACCTCCGCGCTAACGCTGACCCCACCTTCGTGAGTAAATTTGATCGCATTGCCAACCAGGTTTAACATCACCTGAAGCAGCCGCTGGTAGTTGCCGAACAGAATACACTCGTCATGGGTTGCCGGCTTTTGCACTTGGAAGAAGAGATTTTTCTGCTGCACCTGGGCCTGCGTCAAGTCCCCGACATCCTTAAAAAGCTCATCCAGCTTCACAGGGCCCAGTTCCAGCTGCATCTTGCCGGCCTCAATTTTGGCGATATCCAAGACATCATTAATCAAATTGAGCAGGTGCAGGGCAGAGCGGTAAGCCTCGCGGAGAAATTCCTCCTGCTCTTCGGGATCGTCCGCCATCCCGTCGATGATCAGCTTCAGGAATCCAATCATCCCGTTGAGGGGGGTGCGCAGTTCGTGGGAAGTATTCGCCAGAAACTCGCTTTTCAGGCGGGAGGCTTCCTCAGCTTCCTCGCGGGCTTGTTGCAATTCCTTGTAGAGAGTGGCGTGAGCCAGCGCCGTGCCGACTTGCTCCGCCAGCTCGCGCACGAACTCAATCTCAGCCACACTCCAGGGGCGAGAGCGGTCGCACTGGTGCAGGCAAATCAGAGCGTTGGGCCGGTCTTGGTAGGACGCAGGCACCACCAGAACCGACTGCTGCTGAAAGTCGCCGGCGGGGAGGATCTCGCTGGCAACCGGTTCGAGGGTGGAGATCGCCCGACTCAGGCAGGGATCGTCGGAGAGCGACAGTTCTAGCCCCAGCATAGAAGGGAAAGGTTCTTGGCGGTACTCAGCTCCCACCCGCACCGAAATGCTGGGACTGCTGTAGGGGCAGATAATGCAGCGATTCAGAGAAAGCGCCTGCCCCAGCCCGCTTACCGTTTGCTGGCAAATCGTCTGGAAATCCAGAGTGCGGCGGATATTGCGGGCAATTTTGCTGAGCAGTTTTTGGTAGAGTTCCGATCCCGGAGGCAGGGTGCGGCGGACGCTCCCCACAATTTCGGCCAGCAGTTTTTGGTGGAGGTCGAGGCCAGACCCCTCAACTGTCGGGTCGCCCGCTGACTCGGCGCTCGACCCTGGCTGGCTGCTGTGCGCCTCGTGCAGCAGCCGGCCCATGACCAGAACCGCAGTCACGTCTGAGTTCGATGTCAAAATCGGGCTGACGGCCAGCTCGAAGAGAAAATACTGCTCGGCGTAGCGAAACGGATAGGTGAACCGTTCTGGAATCCGGCTTTGCAAAACCCGCCGCACCCTGTCCATATAGGGTGCGAGCGCCACCGGCCCGAAGGATTGCGAGAGCGAAAGTCCCACAACTCGCTCGGGCAGCAGACCGTAACCCTCAGCCGGTTGCCAGTAGAAGGAAAGATAGACGCCTCTGGCGTCTTGAGTGAATGCCAACTCTGCCCCCAGCCCTCGCAACCAGCGAGAATTTTCACAAGTCGTAGATGCTAAGCCTGGAGATTGAGCAACAGAAAGCTGGTTCTCAGCAGGAGAGGTCATCAGATTTCCACAGAAGAAACTGCCGCGCGTGAATCCTGACGGAGTTATGGCGTCACCCGACACGAAGAGCGCCGGTCACAGGTCACTGGTCATTGGTTTTCTGTTTACGTCCCATGTCCGGTGCCCCATGCCCGGTGCCCCATGCCCGGTGCCCCATTTAGCAATTCGCTTCAATCATTCCATTCGCCTCTGGGGGGCACGGGTGGGTTTCTCATCAGGTGGCGAGTCAGGTCGTCATCCCGACCCACTTCCCCGCGCAGCCACTGCCGCAGAGCGGTTTCAATAATCTTGCTGGGGTCGTTGGTGAGGTGCTTGAGCTGGTCTACCAGTTCGGAATCGATATGGACGGAAACTTCTACTTTCTCAGCTGAGCGGCGAGTGTCAACAGCAGGCTCATTCATAAAAACAAATCCTAATCACAAACAACGAAGGGGCGAGAGCAGGTGGCATGGCTGACAGCAACTGGACTGACTCGCCATCGAGGAACGCGGTCGGTCCTGTGTTCGGTGCAGCGACGACCGGCATTTGGGGTGGCAGCTGCGTTCCCTAAAGCCTATTGTACGACGCTGCTTTATACACTATAAGAAGAGGCGCAACACCTTAAGCGCGAAGAAAGCATTAAAATGCACTAAGCAGGCTTCTGTCGGGCAACCGCGTCTGTGTCCCCATCCCACTGGTTTTGAAGCTGAGCGCAGCTTATGCTAAGCGTATGACTGACGTCCCCGTCTCTCGCATTCGTAATTTTTCGATCATTGCCCACATCGACCACGGCAAATCCACCCTAGCGGACCGCCTCTTGCAGGCCACCGGCACGGTGGATGCGCGGGAGATGAAAGAGCAGTTCCTGGACAACATGGATCTGGAACGGGAGCGCGGCATCACTATCAAGCTGCAAGCGGCCCGCATGAACTACAAGGCTAAGGATGGCCAGCTCTACGTGCTCAATTTGATTGACACCCCGGGGCATGTGGATTTCTCCTACGAGGTGTCCCGCAGTCTCGCCGCCTGTGAGGGGGCTCTGCTGGTGGTGGACGCCTCCCAGGGCGTCGAGGCGCAGACTCTGGCCAATGTGTACCTGGCCCTAGATCACAACCTGGAGATTATCCCGGTTCTCAATAAAATTGACCTGCCCGGTGCCGAACCCGAGCGGGTGAAACGGGAAATCGAAGAGATCGTTGGCCTCGACTGCAGCCGTGCCATTCTCGCCTCCGCTAAAGAGGGCATTGGCATTGACGAAATCCTGGAGGAGATGGTAGCTCGGGTGCCGGCACCGCAAGATACGGTGGCTTCCCCCCTGCGGGCGCTGATTTTTGACAGCTATTACGATCCCTATCGCGGCGTTATCGTTTATTTCCGCGTTATGGACGGCACGGTGAAAAAAGGCGACCGCATCCTGCTGATGGTTTCGGGCAAACAGTACCAGATTGACGAGTTGGGCGTACTCTCCCCCAGCCAAACCCAGGTGAATGAACTCCATGCCGGTGAGGTGGGCTACCTGGCGGCTGCGATTAAAACCGTGGAAGACGCCCGCGTCGGCGACACGATCACTCAGGCGGCGGCACCGGCAGCCGAACCCCTCCCCGGCTACGCCGAGGCCAACCCTATGGTGTTTTGCGGTCTGTTCCCCACTGACGCCGACCAATTCCCGGACTTGCGCGAAGCCCTGGAAAAGCTGAAATTAAATGATGCGGCGCTGCACTACGAGCCGGAAACCTCCAGCGCTATGGGTTTCGGTTTCCGCTGCGGCTTCCTCGGCTTGCTGCACATGGAGATCGTGCAGGAGCGCCTGGAGCGGGAATACGACCTGGATTTGATTGTCACGGCTCCTTCTGTAGTCTACCGGGTGACAACGACAAGCGCGGAGGTGATCGATATTGACAATCCCAGCCACTTGCCGGAACCTCACTACCGGGAGAAGATTGAAGAACCTTATGTGCGGGTGGAGCTGATTACGCCGGAAACCTATGTCGGCACCCTGATGGAACTCTGTCAAAACCGGCGCGGCGTGTTTAAGGACATGAAGTATCTCACCCCAGAACGCACGGCGCTGATTTATGAATTGCCGCTGTCTGAGGTGGTGACTGACTTTTTTGACCTGATGAAGTCCCGCTCGCGGGGCTACGCCAGCATGGAGTACCACCTGATCGGCTACCGCGAAAATCCTCTGGTGAGGTTGGATATTATGATCAATAATGACCCGGTTGACGCTCTGGCTATGATTGTCCACCGCGACAAAGCCTATCACGTCGGGCGGGCTCTGGTGGAAAAGCTCAAGGAACTGATTCCCCGTCACCAGTTCAAGGTTCCGCTGCAAGCTTCTATCGGCTCTCGGGTGATCGCTAGCGAACACATCCCCGCCCTGCGCAAGGATGTTCTGGCAAAATGTTACGGTGGCGACATCAGCCGCAAGAAAAAACTGCTACAAAAACAAGCTAAGGGGAAAAAGCGGCTGAAGGCGATCGGCACGGTTGATGTGCCGCAAGAGGCTTTCATGGCGGTGCTGAAGCTGGATCCGGGTTAGCCCCTGAATTGGGGGAACGGCGGCGTCCGTGCGGTTGGATTCGATGACAATTTCGGCCTCGCACGAGGCTGGTGCAAAACTCTTTGCGCCAAGGGAACCCCACCCCCCAACCCCCTCCCCGTGAACGGGGAGGGGGAGAAAGAGAGGGAGAAAAGAGACGCCTCTAGCTGACACAGCACTCGCCCCGGCTTTTTTCCAGCTTCCCACAAAGCTGTCCCAACCTTTGATGCCGTAAGGCGTTGATCACAGCAGAGCAAGCACAGCGTGCGTAATTTAAAGATTTGATAAATTTTCTGCGGCTGTTGGCTATGACAGCCGCTTTTTTGCTAAGTTGCTAGTTGGTGTGATTTTCCGGCGGATTTTTGGGCAGCCTAAAGAAGTAAGGATAGATTCGGCGTGCCGAGTTCAAGGCAAGGCGGATGCGCTCTCGTTGGAGCCAGATGTGAGAAGGACTAATACAGTCTCCCCTTCTCCCCATCCTGACCTGTGGGTGGACTGCCAATTGTTGTACTTTAGTCTCGCCCTGTCCAAAACTGGATAGTTTGCAAACATGAGAATTTTGGTCACAGGTGGCGCGGGTTTTATCGGTTCCCATCTCATCGACCGGCTGATGGCAGATGGGCAGGAAGTTATCTGCTTGGATAATTTCTACACCGGCCACAAACGTAACATTCTGCAATGGTTAGACAATCCCAATTTTGAGCTGATCCGCCACGACATCACGGAACCGCTCCGCCTAGAAGTGGATCAGATTTACCATCTGGCTTGCCCCGCTTCGCCGGTTCACTACCAGTACAACCCGGTCAAGACTATCAAAACCAATGTGCTGGGGACGATGAACATGCTGGGAATGGCCAAGCGGGTGAGGGCGCGATTCCTGCTGGCTTCCACGTCGGAAGTGTATGGCGATCCAGACGTGCACCCCCAGAATGAAGATTATCGCGGCAGTGTTAACTGTACTGGCATTCGCAGCTGTTATGATGAGGGCAAGCGCGTGGCGGAAACTCTGGCGTTTGACTATCACCGGCAAAATGGCGTAGACATTCGGGTGGTGCGCATTTTCAACACTTACGGCACCCGGATGCTGGAAAATGACGGTCGCGTGGTGAGCAATTTTATTGTGCAGGCTCTGCGCGGAATCCCGCTGACGGTGTATGGGGATGGCTCCCAAACGCGCAGTTTCTGCTATGTCTCCGACTTGGTGTCAGGGCTGATCCGGATGATGAACAGTGAGTATATCGGGCCGGTGAATCTGGGGAATCCGGATGAATACACTATATTGGAACTGGCTGAGAAGATCCAAAATATGGTGAATCCAGATGCGGAGATTATATTTAAACCTCTGCCCCAGGACGATCCCAGGCAGCGGCAGCCAGATATCACGCGGGCGAAGACTTGGCTGGGCTGGGAGCCTACCGTTCCTCTGCTTGAAGGGTTAAAAATGACAGTAGATGATTTTCGGGGTCGCATCAAATAAAGGAACAACCGGCAACACTGATCGGGGAGCATCCCGTTTTTGAAACTACCCTGGTGAGGGCGAAGCATTCGGATTATCAATTGCTGGTTTTGACCGAGAGATTATTCGCCCGAATGCTTCGCCCCTACATAATCGGGATGCTCACACTGAACCGGGAATGGGGAATGAGGAGCTCTCTCCCCACACCCAACCCCTTTATTCGCTTTATGTTTTTTGAGGATTCACCCCTATGCGTGTTTGCGTGATTGGTACTGGATACGTTGGCTTAGTCACCGGCGCTTGCTTGGCTCATGTGGGCCACCACGTGTTCTGCGTTGACAATAATGAAGAAAAAGTCAAGTTGATGAAGTCGGGACAGTCCCCGATTTACGAACCCGGACTGTCGGAAATTATGCAGTCTGCGTTTGGGGCTGGAAATCTGGAGTTTACCTCAGATTTGGCTGCCGGTGTGGCTCACGGCGACATTTTGTTTATTGCGGTGGGAACGCCGGCGCTGCCCAATGGCGAAAGTGACACCCGCTACGTGGAAGCTGTCGCCAAGGGGATTGGCGCTCACTTGGACGGGGATTACAAGGTGATTGTCAATAAATCGACAGTGCCGATCGGTTCGGGTGACTGGGTGCGGCGGATTGTGATTGACGGGATTGCGGAACGCCAAAAAGCCAAGGCGGGCAACGGTGGCGTCACCGGTGAGGAGGCGGCGGCCAAAATCGGGGCGGACTTTGATGTGGTGAGCAATCCGGAGTTTTTGCGGGAAGGTTCTGCTGTTTACGATACGTTTAACCCGGACAGGATTGTGCTGGGCAGCAACAGCACGAAAGCGCTGGGGATGATGAAGGAACTTTACGCCCCTATTATTGAGCACAAGTTTGGGGAAGACCAATCCTTGCCGCCGGTGCCGGTGGTGCTGACAGACCTCAGCTCTGCTGAGATGATTAAGTACGCGGCGAATGCGTTCTTGGCGACTAAAATTAGCTTTATCAATGAAGTTGCCAATATTTGCGACCGCGTGGGTGCGGATGTGACGCAGGTGGCTTTGGGCATGGGTCTGGATTCGCGGATTGGCACGAAATTCTTGCAAGCCGGTATTGGCTGGGGCGGTTCTTGCTTCCCGAAAGATGTTTCGGCGTTAATTCACACGGCAGACGATTACAATTATAACTCGGAACTGCTGAAAGCCGCTGTGGAAGTTAACAAGCGCCAGCGCTTGATTGCAATTGAAAAGCTGCAGCACGAGCTGAAAATCTTGAAGGGTAAGACTGTCGGTCTGTTGGGGCTGACGTTTAAGTCAAATACGGATGACCTGCGTGACGCACCGGCACTCAACATCATCGAGCAGCTGAATCGCCTGGGAGCGAAGGTTAAGGCTTACGATCCTATTGTATCGCAAACAGGAATCGGTCAGGGGCTGTCTGGGGTGATTGTTGAAACGGACGCTGAGCGGCTTGCTGATGGCTGCGACGCGCTATTGCTGGTGACAGATTGGCCGCAGTTCCGCAATCTCGACTATGCTAAAATGGCGAAGTTGATGGGTCATGCGGTGATCATTGACGGTCGCAATTACCTGGATCGGGAGGCGCTGCAAGCTGCCGGTTTCCGGTATGTGGGGATAGGGCGGTAGTGAGCTGCCGGTGTCGCACATTCGTGGGATGAAAAACCCGGCACCCCAACCCCCTCCCCGCTCGCGGGGAGGGGGCGTTTGAGGGGATTTTAGCTTGTAGGGTGCGTAAGCGTTGCGTAACGCACCCCATCTAAACTGTAGAAGCGGATTTATAGATATCCGAAGCCATTAGCAGATATTTCCAGAGAACCCGCCCCCACCGGCAGACTTTGCAGAGCAAAAGCGGTGTGGGGGCGGGGTGTGGGGACAGGCGAGACGCCTGTCCTACGTCGGGAGGGGTGTGGGGACAGGCGAGACGCCTGCCCTACGTCGGGAGGGGTTGGGGACAGGCGAGACGCCTGCCCTACGTCGGGAGGGGTTGGGGACAGGCGAGACGCCTGTCCTACGTCGGGAGGGGTTGGGGACAGGCGAGACGCCTGCCCTACGCCTATACTTCGTAGGAATTGCGTTCCCTCTGACCAGTGTCCTAAACTGACTGCCTATTGCTATATATGGCAAACTTGTACGCTCGTTGGGCTTAGACTGCACCGCTCCTCAAAAATTGGCTTTTTTGCAAAGAAATATTTATATTTGTTGCGCCGGCGTCCTTATAAAGGTTAACTTCTTTAAGTTATTTAACTTTTAATTTACAATTTCTTACATTAGTAAGCTTGTTAAGTAAATATCTGGCGTGATATCTTAAAGTAGTCTTGAGCGGAGTAGGAATTAATCTCTATCACCGCAAGCTTTAGGCGCTGCCGCACAAATCAGGAGTTTTGCCACTCCCAAGCAATCCAGGCCAAACCATCGAGTGTTTTAGTCACTGTCGAAGGGATTTGGAGCGGTGGTGGAGCGAGTGGGGAGCAAAGCTTCAGACCGCAGCGGGTCGTGTAAATTGTGCCGGTGTAGCCGGTGAAGTCACCGAGACTTGCTCCCCATCGCTGGCCAAGATGCGCCGGCTCCTTATCAGTTGAGGAAAATTTCATAAAAGTTTAGCGTCTCTCAAAAATTATGAGTGCGAGTAAATATATTTTCGTAACTTTCGCGCCCATTCAGGGCTTTATCGAAAAATCCCGCAAATTGCGAGATTTATATGGGGCGTCGTTAATTTTATCCTATCTGAGTACCGAGATCCTCAAAGCCGCCAAAAAAAAGAACGCCGAGGTGATTTCACCTGGACTGCCCGGGGTTTCCAAAGGAATGCCCAACCGGATTCTCGTGAAAGGCCATTTTCCTGAAGAGGTGGCCCGTGAGGCTCTTATCGAAGCGTGGGGCAAAGTCTTAAAGCAGTGCAGGACTTATCTAGAAAGGGAGATCGATGAATTTCTCAAAGGCCAGGGCAAAAAAGTTTATAGCTATACCTGGGATACCTGGGAGATCGAATGGGATAAATGGAAGAATCATACTTGGGAGCTTTTTTGGGGAGAGGGCGATACCCCCGATGAAGCGCGAGAAAACCTAGAAAGGCGCAAGCTGTCCAGACGGTGGACGGCAATTAACTGGATCGGCGATAGTTCGAGCATCAGCGGGGCTGATGCGATTGCCTATCCGCGTCTGGAAGCCAAAGATATCAAATTCAACAGTGCCGGATTCTCATCTGGAGAAAAAGAGCTAGTCAAGGATTTTTATCAAACCTTGGCGGCTCTGTTCGATGGCAACAGCCAGTGGAAACAGGATACGGAAAATTTTGAAGTTGAAGGAAAATTTATTGCTGAGAACGAACGACTCAGCATTCCCGAACTTGTAAAGCGTCTGGTGACTCACCGTGACGTTGGCAGCCCAATTGGAATTCTTCCGCCTGAAAATTTTAATGATATTGTCCGTCGGGCGCGGAATACAGAACAAGATATCCAAGGCCACTGGACGGGCTGGTTTATGGGGGATGGGGATCGCATGGGCGACCATCTCAAAACCCTGGCCCAAAAAAGCGATGGCGAGATTTATAAATTTAGTGAAATTATACGGAATTGGGGGAAAGACTTCGACCATCACTTTCCTAGGGAGAGAGGCCGAGTTATTTATGCGGGAGGCGATGATTTTCTGGGAATCATCTATAGCGGGAGGCCAGAAGAACCCATTGCCGGTCGTGTGGCTTTTGAAGAATTGATTAAAGTGCATCAAAAATGGCGAAATATTCAGCCGGATATTCAGGAACTACTTGACAAAGAAGTTACAATAAGTGTAGGATTTGTGTGGGTGGGTGCCGGCGTTCCGCAGCGGGACGTGCTGCAACACTGTCGGGAAGCGCAAAAACGAGCCAAGAATCGAGGGCGCAATCGGGTGACGATCCGAGTCGTCTTCAATAATGGCCAGTATATCGAGTGGACAACCCCTTGGGAGTATCTGGACATTCTAACGCACTACAGAGACTTAGACGGCAAAGATAATTGGAGTCACGTCTATGGGGATTTGGCCCAGCTGAAGGCTCGCCATGCTTTTGGTTTTGGGGTGAATGATTTAGAAGACATTGACGGCGTTCGGATTGTGGATTTTCTAGATGGAGCATTGGAGTTTTTAGAGATTTACTTTCCCACCTATAAAACAAAAATTGATAGCGCTATGGAGGATATCGTCGGGTATGCTAACTCGGATGCTAAAAGACGAAAAGAATTAATTTTGTGGGTTGAAAACTTAATTAATGTCGGGTGGCATCTGTTAGGGGACGCGCCGTCCGATTTATCGCGGGCATCAAAGGAGGACGGCTGTGTTTAAATACGAGATTTTAGTGCGCCCGTTAGGGATGATGTACGGGAGTGCGGGAGGGTTTCTGTCTCCAGAAAATCTGGTGGGGCGGTCCGGGGCTAAGTTTCCCCCAGACGCTGCGACTCTGGCGGGACTCTTTTTTAGCACTCACTACGGGAATGCCGGTGTCAAAGCAGAACTGAAAGAAAAATTATATGTCGCCGGCCCGTTTTGGGCAGAGCAAAGCAAGCCAAAGAAAATTTCCGTCCCCATCCCTTGGAATTTAATCATTGGCGAAAAAAAATGGGACAGATGGTATTTAGAATGGCAAGGTGAAGAACCAATCTGGCAGCGAGAGCATAAGGATTGGGGACTGGAACCTGATTATAGCTGGCAACCCATCTCATTGTGGAACGACCCGGAAGGTATTTTGGAGAAGCCTATCACAAAAATACCTTGGAAGTATGCGCCCATTTTGCATCCGCAAATGAAAAAAACGGAGCGCAGCGTCCTCGATGAAGATGGATTATTTTTAGAAAATGCTGTTGAAGTCGATCCGGAGGTATGTTTGGTTTATCTCTCCACCTATCCCTTAGATCCGGGATGGTATCGTTTTGGAGGTGAAAGTCACTTAGTTGAAATTAATTGTATCGACCTCGAAGGGACAATGGCAGAACTGTTAGCAGAACCGATTCAACGGGCTTTTGCTTTAATCGTTCCGGGGGTTTGGGGGTCAAATCGATTTTCCTATCGCTCTCCCTACCACGCCAACTGCCGCGACTTCCCCAAACCCATAGAAATGCTGACGGATAAACCCGTTCCTTATCGATACAGTGCGGGGGGTCAGCTCAGTCGCGGACGCTATGCTGTACCCGCCGGAAGCGTTTGCGTTTTGGAGCGTCCGATTGACAAGCCGTGGTGCGAGTGGCCCAAAGAGTGGTTCCCGCAAAATGGATTTCTCAAGCATGTTGGCGGGGGATTGTGTTTGCCGGTAAAGATTACTAAGTGATGAGAAAGGAGTGGCATAATGTATAAATATACGAAAGGCTACGGAATTATTGAAACCCTCGCTCCCCTTCATGTTGGGGCGACGGCAGGGGAAGAAACGGGCAATCTGAATCTGATTTTTCGAGATCAGTTTACTCAAACCGGCATCATTCCGGGGAGTTCGATTCGCGGCAGACTGCGTTCCGACTTGTATCAATCCGGAGAGGAGGGCGAGAAACTCGCTGAAAATTGGTACGGTCGTGCGGCAGAACGCAATAAGGACATAGAGAAAGAGATAGAGTTTGAGTCGCGCATCAAAATCGAACACGCTTCTATCGTGTGGCTGCCCGTTTTTTGTCCGGGCCAACCCATCGTGTGGGTGAGCTGTCCGCGATTGCTGATGCGCTATCAGCGAATTGCTGGAGATTTTGTTAAAGTGGATGAGAAGAAGTATCTCAATAAAATCCAGATTCCCAAACCTGGCACAGGTTCCAAAGACCTGGTGGAGCGAAAACTAAAAACGGAAGCGGCCCAGAAAAAAGCCGGTGGTAAAGAAGTTCTGTTTTTTAATTTTGGCTTTTTGAGCCTGAGTAAAACGAAAGAGGACTTGTCGCCTTGGTTCCCTCTCGATACTATGTTGACTTGCGAGAGCGCCAAGCAACTTCCGGCAGTCGTCGTTGAGGATAAACAGATGGCACTGATTCACGATATGGCGCTGTACCGGCAGAGCCGGGTGGCCTTGAAAAAAGACCAAAAAGTTGTGGACGATCGGGCCTTTTTTAACGTGGAAGCGCTACCCGAAAGCACGCTGATGGTATTCCCCATTGGCATTAAAGACAGGGAAGGTGATAAACTGGACTGGAAGCCTCTCAACAACAGTCGGGAAGGCGATATCTACCTCGGCGGACTGGAGTCGGTGGGATTTGGTCACTGTTACATGACGATTAAGGGGTTGGAGTGATGGTTTTACAATCCTATAATTTAGATAGAATCGCCCAGAAACTCGTTCTCAAATATCGAGACAAAGAAGTCCTCAACGAATCTCACAAAATGCGCCAGACAGCCGCCTATGGGTTGGAGCGTTTCTGGGGGGAACAATTTCGGTTGCTGGGGAAAAACAAAACGCGCGATGCGGGAGAATACTGGAGGGATACCTGGAAGGAATTAGTCAAGATTATGGAACGAGCTGGAGTTGCAGTTCCAAACGATTCGGTCAATCCGGCAAACACTGATGAAATTCGCGAAATGGCGCAGAAGCTGTGGAACGAGGAGAAATTTCCTACCCAAGACCGGCAGTACACTCTAGCGGTGCTCATCCAACTGTGCGACAGTTTGGTGTGGTGGACGCAGCGGTACAAGAAAAAGTCGGAACGCGATGGTAGTGCTGAACAACTCGCTCAGGAGGAGCCAAACAATGAATAATTCTGATGAAATCCCGCTAATGTTTCAAGCTCAAATAGAAGGACGCTGCCAGCTTCAGCGTAAAGAATCGGAGCGTCGCCATCAAGCTTACGACTGGAAAGACGAATGGACAAAACCTTATCCTAAACCGCAACCCAAAGCGGTTGCCAGTCCCAAACCGCAAACTGTATCCCAACCGGCGCTCGCCCGATCGTCCAAAACGCCGGTTGGCGCGAGCTCAGCACGAAATCCTCTGGCCACTCCTCCCAAATTTGGGAGGGGAGTGCAGACAAAAGAGTATTGCATCAGTTGGCGCTTGGTATCGAATAGCGGGCAAGATGCCAATATCATTCGCCCAATTATCGGGGCTAAGGGCTATCCTTACTATCCAGGATCTAGCATGAAGGGCGCATTCAGACAGGCGTGCGAATCGGAAGCGCAAGCTTTGCACTACTGCGGTGGCGAAGTTCCGGTCGGAGATGGCGAAAATAAACTGCAACCGGGCATCCTTCGCTTCCACGGCGCTTATCCGGTCGATACATCTTGGACAAATTGCCTTGTCGATCCAGTCCACTCTCAGCAAAGCAAGCAAGTCATTGCTGACGAAAAGACAAATGCCAATGTGCAAATCTCGCTGTATCGGGTGAAGTTGCGCTTTGGAATTTCTAGTGCTATACTGGAACCAAACGATCCGAGATGGGAGGAAATTTGGAAAATTTGGGAGAAGGCGCTCTCTTCCGGTTTGGGCAGCCGGGTTAGTGCGGGATACGGGTACTTTGATGTCTCTCATCAGGTTGCTACACCTGAGGAATTGCAGCGCGTCGAGCTAAAGGGACGGGGAGTGGCTTCTACTCTGCTCCATAAGGAACGACCTGAAGAAGAAAAGACGAAGACGCCAGAATTTCGCCCCAATATGTTTAAAGCCTGCTTGCGCGGTCACACTCTGCGCCTGTTGGGGGGGATGACTGACCCGCAGACAGCGCAATATTTGACTAAGATATTGTGGGGCGGGTTTGGAGACGATCGCTCGAATGGGAAAAATGCGATCCAAGGATTGTTGCGAGTGCGGTTTGAGGGTGATTTACAGAAAGCCATCGGACTGCACGAGTACATCCCCAAGCCGAAACCGGGCGAGAGTCGTTCTCCCACGCCTCAATACGCGCCGGTGTACAATTTGGATCGCGGCGTGCTGCGCATTTTGCTAGCTGACCCAAATATAGCAGAGGAGCACCGGCAAAAATTAACGGAGTTGACAGCGGCTCTGATTCGATTTACAATGCTTCTAGGTGGGTTTGGCAAGTCTTGGCGCAGAATTGACCATCGCTTGTTTGCCCCGAACTATACAAAACACAAGCCTCCCATCGGCTGTCATTGGGAGTTCGCACCGGCTTCCGAATCCCTTTATCTTCCCATCCACACTTTACAAGATGTTACTCGATTTATCGATAGCGTTCGCGACTGCATACAATCTTGGGCTGATTATCGAGGAGTCCAGTTAGGCAATGCTATTGCCGAGCGCTGGCGCGAGGCATGGCATCCTGACAATAATAGTGGATGTGGGGTGCAGGTGTGGGGGCGCATCAGCAAAAGTAAGATTAGCAAAGCCCTTCCCTGGTTTCACCTTCCCTATCGGAATAAGGATTCGATTTACAAGTCTTGTTTAACCGGCGGAATGAATCAGACGGGAAGAATCTGGCATCGGATGTATCCCCATTATGACGTTGATTCCCAGGGTACGGCGCGACTCACAGGAGGCTATGTCGAGTTTCTCACGATTTTTCCGGGGGAGACACAAAGCGATGGCTCTGACACAACAAGTCTGTTTTTGACCTTTTTAGACCGAGAAACAGAATTTCAACTACTTTGGTGAGGCAACTATGTCTATCTGGATTGTGACGACAGGTAACAGCGACGTGCAGCTTACGACTGACGAACATTGGGTGGATTTGTACAATGCAGCTGTGGAGGAAGAAGACAGCTCAATTTTAGAAGTCTGTGAGGATTTGATTTCGGCTCCTACACAAGATCGCGCTACCGGCTTGTATCCCGCGCCGGCGAGAGCGCTGGGTTTGGTTTATCGCGCCGAGTGTTTGGACGAATACTATGAAGACTTAACCTTTCCTTTACTGCACACTTTCATTCAAGGCATTAAACAGCGTCCCAGCAAAATTATCGTTCTGCTCACCGACCAAACTCAGATTTTTACCGCCAAGCAAAAAGGATATACCGACTGTCCATTTTGGCAAGATACAGTTGAACTGCGTGACATTTTGACGCGCTACTTACAAGACAATTTGGGCACCGTACCGAACTTTTATTGCATTACTCCGGCACCGGCACAAGACGAAGCTCAGACTGCGATAGCAGGGGCAGACAATTGGGAAAATATGCTCAAAGAGGTTGGCAAAACCTTAGAGCAAGCCTTATCCGAACTCGGCGTCAATCGCGAGGATGAAACTGTCTACGTCAGTCACCAAGCTGGAACGCCGGCTATTTCTTCCGCTGTCCAATTCTTGACTGTCAGCAAGTTCAAAAACGTTAAGTTTTTGGTTAGCAATCAATATTGCCAAGGCTACAGCCGAGTTTCCTCCCCTCAGGTTATTGAAAGTTCCCACTACTGGCGCGGATTGCAGATTGAGAAGGCTAAACGCCTAATTAAAAACGGACAGCCCGGTGCGGCTTTGGAAATTATTCAGGATATTCCAGATATCCAAACTGACATTATAACCCAATTGCAACAGTTGGTCAATCGCTTCAATATCAAAGCTGACGATCCGTCAAGACACGGCGTATCCGTCGACGAGTTTAAACCTGAACATGCTATCAAGCGAGTTCGTGATGCTTTGGAATTTATTGAAATCTTTTTCCGTCAGGGGAATTACATTCAAGGGGTTACATTACTAGCTGCCGCCCAGGAAACTTTCTTAAAAGCTGCCATTCGCGACCGTCTGGATAAAACAATGACGGCAAAAATCGGGAATGCTAGGGTTTCTGATTTAGTTTTTTGGGATAAAAGAGGCTTGTGCTTACAATCTAGAAACGAGATGGAAGCCTTGACTGGATGTCCAGTCAACCCGGACAGCGTATCCGATAAGTTGCAATTTCCTAGTCCCGTGCGAACGAGTTTCAAAGACCACTTTAATAATGGATACAGAAGCGGTAAATGCTGGGAGTTAAACCTGGAAAGCCTTTTTAATTGGCTGAAACAAATAACTGGCTCTCGCAGTCAAGATTATTGGAATTTATTAGTTTGGTCATGTACGCGCATCAGGGAATTCGATGACGACCGGCGCAATCAATTAATGCACAATCTCAGAGGGGTCAGAGAGCTAGATGTGATTCACTATCTTTTGGGGTGCCCTAAAATTACCACGGCAGTCGGTGGGCCTTTAAATGAATTACAAGAGGAATATCAAAAATATGCTAATATGCCATCGCTAAATTTTCAGAATGTCACGGAGGTTTACAAGAAGTTTGTCAAGGATAAATTCTTGGACACTTTAAAATCTTTTGGGTTGTGGGATGACGTGTCTCAAAAATACACGCCATTGCCAAAAGAACTGGAAGAGTTGGCCAAAGCCCTGGACGTGTAACTGGGGGTGGGCGACGGCATTCCCAGTGCGCAACTCACCGGCACTTCCCACCCCCCTTGACACCGGCCCGGTGGCACCGGCTATCCTGGAAAATGCCGGCCAGTGTCTCTAGCACTAGCCACTTAGGGAACGGACGTAGGACAGGCGTTCCCTCTGATCGAGCGAGACTTTGAGGGCAGGCGAGACGCCTGCCCTACGCCTATACTTCTTATCGAGCGTGTCCATTACTGAGCTGTTTATTGCTATAATCTCGTCATCCCACCTCAAAATCCCAGCCCTTCGAGTAGCAAAAAAAATTTCCGCTACCCCTTGACGTAGGGATTGAAATATGTAATACTACAAAATAGAGAAGCCCAAGAGGGCAACGCAACCTAAACGCAACCTAGAAGTCCCGTTTTTTTTCCGGTTGGGCGAGGCAAAGCCAAAGGCCAATCGGAGTGGACACCGAGCTAGAGGTTGCGAAGCAATGATCAGCAAAATCCTTGCAAAATTCCCCTTACTCCGCACACTAGAGTCGCTAGTACGACTTCTCAAACAGCAACAGCTCCTGCAACAAGTCGCACGGCGGCTGAAAAAAGCAGAGCGACTGGAGCGAAGGGTAGCGATCTACGTTCCAACAACGGTTGATGTGAATGTCCCGGCGGATACGTCACTCCATGTGGAGCAAACGCTGCAGCTGATGGCTCAGCTGTTCGGCGGCGCAACCTGGAGCGAACAAGAGGGACTTTACATGAGTAATGTCGCGGGGATGGTTCGGGAAAAGAGCATCGTGGTGCGGTCTAATACCACCACAGAGGTTCTCTACCGGCACTTACCAACCCTCGTGGGCTTTGTCGGCGAGCTCCAGTACCAGCTGCGCCAAGAAACAATGGCGATGGAGCTGGATGGGGAAATGCTGCTGCTTCAGTTTGCCTGAAGCTTTCGAGAAAAGCGTATCCCCCCCCTACCCTGCTGGGGCTGGGGGAATTTTTTTTGCTCTCCCTTTCCTACCAAAGCTGGGGGCTGGGGGGTTCGGTTTGTGATGGGCAATTCCATAAGATTTGAGATGCCGGCGGGGAATCGGTGGCGGGGAAATCCGCCGGGTGAATTGCCGGTTGCCGACTGGCTTGTTATATACTTTTAGGGGTGCCGGTGCGGGTTTATTCAAACAGAAAGCCGGGGGTAGGGTGCGTTCCCTAAGAGGGAACGCACCCTACGAATCACTATACAAACTTCAGAAACTCCGCTTTGGGGAATAGATCCGGCAATTGGAAATTCCCTGCGACAAACGAAACCCACCGGCACCTAATATTGAACTTCTTGAAACCCGCGTTGGGCGAAGCCCGCGCCCGTTGGGTAGGCGGGTTTCGTCTGTATAGCTGCGGTTTCCAACCGCCAAGCCCCTAACTTTAAGCGATAGCTACCCGGCGATTAGAAATCGCGGCTATACAAACGAAGTCCGCCTTCGCGGACTTCAGAAACTCCGCTTTGGGGAATAGATCCGGCAATTGGAAATTCCCTGCGACAAACTCAGCCCACCGGCACCTAATATTGAACTTCTTGAAACCCGCGCAGGCGGGTTTCGTCTGTGTAGCTGCGGTTTCCAACCGCCAAGCCCCCGGCGTTTTACCGATAGATACCCGGCGATTGAAATCGCGGCTATACAAACGAAGTCCGCCTACGCGGACTTCAGAAATCTCGCTTTGGGGAATAGACACCGGCAATTGGAAATTCCCTGTGACACCTCCATCCTTCCCAGCAGGTTTCCATTAATTCGACTTCCGGGCGGAAGCCAAGAGGTCGCTAACAGAGGTGAGGGATAGGCAAGCTAGTTTCCATTAATTCGACTTCCGGGCGGAAGCCAAGAAATTGTCTCTGTCGTGAGTTACAAAAACGGGAAATTGTTTCCATTAATTCGACTTCCGGGCGGAAGCCAAGCATTGGAGTATGCTTCCATTACTGCATTTGTACTACAAGTTTCCATTAATTCGACTTCCGGGCGGAAGCCAAGCAAACACTTGCCCGGTTTGCACAGAATACCATACAAACAATCGTTTCCATTAATTCGACTTCCGGGCGGAAGCCAAGGATCTTGCCAGCAAACTTCGAGAGTGGCAGTGTAAAGTTTCGTTTCCATTAATTCGACTTCCGGGCGGAAGCCAAGTTGTACAACATCAGATGATGTAAAGTCGACAAAACAGGTTTCCATTAATTCGACTTCCGGGCGGAAGCCAAGAAATGCTGTTCCTGCTCATGCAGACGCTAAATACACTCTTGTTTCCATTAATTCGACTTCCGGGCGGAAGCCAAGTTCTGCTTTGCCGACCCAAGACTGGGCTGCTACTTGCGTTTCCATTAATTCGACTTCCGGGCGGAAGCCAAGATGTTGATAGCAACATGAACGTGCGAGTACTGCTCGCAATAGTTTCCATTAATTCGACTTCCGGGCGGAAGCCAAGTTTTCTGTTGGAACCCAAAGTATTGGCAACTCGGTCAAACCGTTTCCATTAATTCGACTTCCGGGCGGAAGCCAAGCTGTCAATACTGCTAGGAAAACTCGTCTGTGTTGAGGTTTCCATTAATTCGACTTCCGGGCGGAAGCCAAGCTGTCCGTATCTCCACCCACCATCAGAGTGTGTGGTAAGTTTCCATTAATTCGACTTCCGGGCGGAAGCCAAGATTTATAAAACCATAGGAGGGGTACTCATAAAATCTGAGGTTTCCATTAATTCGACTTCCGGGCGGAAGCCAAGACAGCTGTGAAGGCAGATAACCGTGTCTGCTTAAAAGTTTCCATTAATTCGACTTCCGGGCGGAAGCCAAGCGGAGACCTTCGGTGCCTACCATGAACTCAAAATCTGTTTCCATTAATTCGACTTCCGGGCGGAAGCCAAGGGGACGGCATCCCCGACACCCCCGTCTGTCCTCCGAAGGTTTCCATTAATTCGACTTCCGGGCGGAAGCCAAGCGGAGAAAAATCCATTGAATACTTAGAAGTCAATGGAGTTTCCATTAATTCGACTTCCGGGCGGAAGCCAAGGTGATATTGACAACAATGATGTAAATCTAAAACGAGGAGAAAGTTTCCATTAATTCGACTTCCGGGCGGAAGCCAAGAGCAGGCTCTGGAAGCCTACTGCTGACAGCAGTCTACCACACTTTTTCGCGGGGGGTCAAATTTTGGGGGAAACACTGCGAACAATTCTCAACAAGCATAGAGTCTCGAAGCTTCAAATCCAGACGGGGAGAGCGATTCGCGGGGGTCTGCCACAGAATAAGGAGTTCAGCTTCCGCCCGACCCCCGCGAAAGAATTCTCGGCAGAGAAAAATCCCTGCCCCACCGGCACCAGAGATTGAGAGCCGGAGGAATGGCCAACCCTCAATCTCCTTAAGCAAAATTACTTGCTCCAGGTCATGGGGCGATACACCGGCACCTCACTCATCAAACAAGCCGCATATTCCCGCACCTGCAACTCAAGACAGCGGCGGAAGCTGACCTTATATCCAGTATGCGGGTGAGTCAGCTGAGACTGCAACTTCTCCTCCCAGTGCTTGAGAAACTTCTTAAGCGCGTCAGGGTGCAAATAGACGCCGCCCCACTCGTCAGGCGGAGTGAAATCCGCCGGCTCAAAAATCTTAGAATTCACCAAATACGCCACCAGTGAGTCCACCAGCTGGGCGCGAAATTCTTCCACCAAGTCAGACACCAGAGCGGGATGGTTGTCCCGAGGGACGTGCAGATTGCCGAAGTGGGTGTGCAGCCCAATCGCCTGAACAAACGAATGGACATTCTGACTAAGTAAAGTATATCCCAAACTGAGCAAACTGTTAATCGGGTCAGTGGGCGGGCGCTTGGTGCGCTTGGCAAAGGTAAATGGCCCACTAAACAGGGACCCCAGGGCTTGAAAATAAACTGTCGCCGCCTTTCCCTCATATCCCCGCAGCGCATCAAGACTCTCAGCCACAGGCAAGCAGTCCATCAACCGGGCCAAGTCCTCAATCGCCTCTGAAACACCGGCACCCAAAGACAGCTTCGATTGGTTGCGGCGGTTCAGCCGCATCAGCAGAATCCGGGAATTGTGCAACTTGGCCCGCACGATCGCCTCCGCCTGCCGGCGGGTGAACTCAGCAGGGGTAGGGTGCGTTCCCTAAGAGGGAACGCACCCTACTAATCTGCTGGTTGCAGTGCAAAGAAGCCCAAATGAATGCGATAATGATTTGAGCGGGGGGTAGGAGGAGAAGATTTTTGGCCAGCTGAATCCCGGCAACGGGATTGAAACCATAATCGGAATCCGCCGGTGCAGGGCCAAACTCACCGCCCCGTGCGACAAATTGCAGGTGCCAAACAAAACAATGTGGCTCACCGGGCAAGCGGGTAGGGTGCGTTCCCTCTTAGGGAACGCACCCTACGAATCTGCTGGTTGCAGACATTCAAAGGGAGCATGCCGGTTGTGCAAAGAAACTCAAATGAATGCGATAATGATTTCAGCGGGAGGTAGGAGGAGAAAGTTTTTGGCCAGCTGAATCCCGGCAACGGGATTGAAACATTGGAAACTTGACCGGCTTCACGAGACTGCACGCCTTGGGAGGCAGGGGTAGGGTGCGTTCCCTAACAGGGAACGCTACGAATCACTTGACCGGCTTCACGAGACTGCACGCCTTGGGAGGCAGGGGTAGGGTGCGTTCCCTAACAGGGAACGCACCCTACGAATCACACTAACCTAAGTGCCAACTGCTATAATGATTTCAGCGGGGGGTAGGAGGAGAAGATTTTTTGCCAGCTGAATCCCGGCAACGGGATTGAAACATCCCCGTAGCGCACCAAGTTCAGCCCGGAACTCAGACAGAGCCGGTCAAACTCGGTGAGGTACAGATTGGCCAAAGCACCCGACAGGACAGCCCCTTGCAGGACACCCTGGCCCGGATGGAACACCTGGCCATTGATAGCGATGCCGCTCTTCAGCTGCCGGTCAATGAGTTCCAGCACTGCCGGTTCCAGCGGCAACCCCTCCAAATCGGATAGCAGCAATAGCCGGTGTGCCGTTCGCAAGTGAGCGCGTAGCCCAAAAGTTCGTACAGGACTTACGCTTGCGCCTCTATATGTAGGGTGGGTTAGCGATAGCGTAACCGGCACACACCACATTAAGTGTCGCTGCGCAAGTCCTGCTGTAGTTGGGCGTCAGCCCCACCGGCACCCTCTCACGAGCCGGTGGGAGCCGGTAAAAAGCTGCCGGTGCCTTCCTGCAGCCCCCCACCCCACCCCCAAACTGCATCGTTCGAGCTCCGAGCTCCATCATCCGAGCTCCGAGCTCCATCGTTCGAGCTCTGAGCTCCATCATCCGAGCTCCGAGGTCCATCATCCGAGCTCCGAGCTCCATCGTTCGAGCTCCGAGCTCCATCGTTCGAGCTCCGAGGTCCATCGTTCGAGCTCCGAGGTCCATCATCCGAGCTCTGAACTCCATCATCCGAGCTCCGAACTCCATCGTTCGAGCTCCGAGCTCCATCATCCGAGCTCTGAGCTCCATCGTTCGAGCTCTGAACTCCATCGTTCCAACCCACCGGCACACCAGGCGCTCAAAACAGATGCCGGTGCGACGCTACAGAAACCCGGTTTCTTGGAGAAACCGGGTTTCTTAACCACAGTGCCGGTGGGTTCCACCCACGCCCACATCAACAGTGCCGGTGGGTTCCGCCCTAGCGCTACAGTCTGCGCCCAAATGCCAACTCTGGGGCGGAACCCACCCTACAAGCTCCATCGTTCGAGTAAGGGAGCTCTATCGTTCCAACCCACCGGCACACCAGGCGCTCAAAACAGATGCCGGTGCGACGCTACAGAAACCCGGTTTCTTGGAGAAACCGGGTTTCTTAACCACAGTGCCGGTGGGTTCCACCCACGCCCACATCAACAGTGCCGGTGGGTTCCGCCCTAGCGCTACAGTCTGCGCCCAAATGCCAACTCTGGGGCGGAACCCACCCTACAAGCTATGCCCAAATGCCAAGTCTGAGGCGGAACCCACCCTACACCGGCTCTCTTGCAACCGCCCCCTCCCAGATAGTGCTATAATTCACAAAAAAGTTCTAAAAAAATATGAGCGCAGTCATTTCCGATGACATCCTCCAGGCAGCAGAGATGTCAGAAAGCGAATTCATGCTAGAAATTGCCATCCTGCTATTTCAAAAAGATAAAATCAGCATCGGCAAAGCTTCTCACCTAGCAGGAATGAACTTAATTGAGTTCCAGCGCGAAATTGCCAGTCGCGGAATTTGCATTCACTACGATGTTGAAGAGTTTCAAGAAGACCTCAAAACCCTGCGCAAACTGGGAAGAATGTGATTGTAGTAAGTAACACCTCACCCATCACTAACCTCAGGCGCTCAAAACAGATGCCGGTGCGACGCTACAGAAACCCGGTTTCTTGGAGAAACCGGGTTTCTTAACCACAGTGCCGGTGGGTTCCACCCACGCCCAGATCAGCAGTGCCGGTGGGTTCCGCCCTGGCGCTACAGTCTGCGCCCAAATGCCAACTCTGGGGCGGAGGGGTAAGAAACCGGGTTTCTTTTGCTCAGCTGATATGTAACTCAAGTTGCTACCTACAAGTCTAAGCATCTAGATCCCCCCAAACCCCCCTTAAAAAGGGGGGCTTTGAGCATTCCCCCCCTTTTTAAGGGGGGGCTAGGGGGGGATCTGACCTGACTCACTGGTAAGTAGCAACTTGGGTTATGTAATAGCACACGGCTACAAGAAACCCGGTTTCTGCCTCCTTCATTTCCCTCAGTTAAAATAAATTAAAAATCCCACCGGCAATTGCCCCGCCCAAAACCAGCCACGCCGCATTAACGCGGAAGCGAATCGCCACCAAACCAGCAACCGCAGCAATCAAAACCGCCCGCCAATCTGTCAGCGTCGCCCCAGCCAATTTCACAGTTACCGCCGCCATCAGCGCCACAGAACTGACATTAACCGCATCCAAAAAAGCCGACGCCCACCGGCTCGCCCGCAAGCGCGGGATCAGGGGATTCAAAGCCGCAACAAAGAAAAACGAAGGCAGGAAAATCGCCACCGTAGCCACAATTGCCCCCGCCCAACCGGCAATCACATACCCGATAAACGTAGCCGCCGACAGCACCGGCCCGGGAGTGAACTGCCCGATAGCAATTGCATCCAGCAATTGCTGCTGGCTGAGCCAGTGATAGCGGTTAACGAGCTCTCCCTCCAAAAACGCCACCAGCACATAACCGCTGCCAAACAGCACGCTACCCACCTTTAGGAAAACAAGCCCCAGCTGCCACAAAGGCGGAGAAACCGCAAGATTTGCCCCCAGAGGAGTGCCGGTTGCCGCCGCGCCGGAAAAAATCCCTGCAATAATTATAGCAGCATTTTGAGCCGGCGGCAAGTTATTTTTATCACCGGCACGCAGCCAAAGCATTCCCAGCAAACCCCCCAAGAAAAGCGCCGCAATTTCATTAATTCCCAGCAGTACAGCCGCCGCCACTCCCACCGCCACTGTCAGGAGTTTGCGGTTTTTGAGAGCGGTTTTTCCCAGCCGCCAGACAGCGCCGAGGATAACTGCGATCACTGCCGGTTTAATGCCATATAATAGAGGAGAGACTTGGGGGAGAGAGCCGGCGGCGACATAAACCCAGGCAAAAGCAGCCGTAATCAAAACAGCCGGCAGGATAAAACAAACCCCCGCAGCGAATAGCCCCAGCCAGCCGGCGTGCATGTACCCGACATGGATAGCCATTTCTGTTGAATTTGGCCCTGGAATTAGGTTCGTAGCGCCCACTAAATCGAGGAATTGCTCTCGTGTCAGCCACCCGCGCCGGCGGACTACCTCATCCTCCATCATAGCAATGTGCGCCGCCGGCCCGCCAAAGCCAATCGCGCCCAGTTTGAGAAAGACTTTCGCCAGTTCGCCGAGCCGGTTTTGCCCCAAGGAATTCATGCGGTTTGCTGCCGGTTGCCCCACAAAAGGATGATTATCCCGCCATTTTACCACTTATATAACGCAAGTTGTTCCCTCGTTCCCAGGCAGAGCCTGGGAACGAGACTGTGGAGGCGGAGCCTCCATACCTTTGCTGCAGGTGAGTTTGGCAGAAGTAGGGTGGGTTCCCTAAGAGGGAACCCACCTCAAAGTGTTACGCATTTTCAAGTCAGATGCTGGGAACGAGACTGTGGGGGCTCCGCCTCTATCCCTTTGCTGCAGGAGAGTTTGGCAGCGAAACTGTGGGGGAATTGTCTTCATCCCTTTGCGACTGGCAAGTAGGAGGAGGCAGAGCCTCCCGACTTTCGCTCCCAGGCTCAGCCTGGGAGCGAGGTTCAAGTGAGGTTGATTTCGTGTGAAGCCCTTAGGGATTGCGTGGGAAGTGATCGATTTGAGCGTAGCCGCTGAAAATCAGCTTTTTCCCGTGGGTTTCCAAGCGATTCAGCCGCATCATCACCCCATCCAGATCGAAGCGATCCAGATCCACCATATTGTCTAAAATCTGCGCCAGTGCGGCGGCTAGGGTTCTAGACATTTCCCGCAGGGATTCCGGTACGGCATCTGCTTCAAATTGCGGATCTTTAAATAAAATCCTGCGCCGGCGCTCAATAGCGAGGGTAACCGTCAGACAGATGGGCACTGTACTGCCATTCGGCAACTCCGCTTTCGCTGAGATGCGCAGCCGGTTTTGGGGCTGCACCCGCACCGCCACCTCTGAAAAGGAAACAGGTGCGCCGCCGGTGAGATCCGTTAGTGCCGGCAGGTCAATATTTTGCAGGCGCTTAGTAACGAGTTCCGCTTTGAAAGACTGGTTGATGCCATCTTCGCACAGGATGACTTCAGCAACAGCTTGGGTTGGTTGCTTGAGACGAATCTTGCCACTGAGAATTGAGCTAAAGTCAAGGGCGACGGCATCGGTTTCAAACGACATCTGTTCAACCGGAAAATCCCGCCGAATGACGAGTCCCCGACCGTTCATTTTGAAGCTGTCGATGCTGCCTTGCAAGAGTTTGCTGCTCGGATTGCAGCGGATAACCACCTCCACCGCGTCACACTGCGAAAACAGGTGGCGAATGGATTGGCTGGCGACAGTGTTGAGCATGCGCTCACCCCAATCTGAGCCAGAGGGGGCTGTTGAGCCGGTGAGATTCCCAAACATGCGGTTTCTCTTTCCCAGAAGTTCTTGTTCTTTTGTAACAAAATATGAAGATATCAGCAAATCCCCCTCCTGGAAGAATTGGCGCACGACTCTGGCACAGCTAGTAAAGTTTGAGGTTGAGAGCGGCTGAACCCGTTGCGGAGTGAGCCTTTCAGCAGCCGGTGGCGCGAGAGGAGCCCGCCGGCCCGCCCCTGTCAAGTTTCAGCACTTGCTGACAATTCTCTCAAATAATCAGCGTTATTGATTCGGCCTCCCGCAATGCCCTAACTCCTTTAGTTTGAACTAAAACGCTCGCTGTGTCTAGGTTTTAGGCGTTAATTCCGTTAAGAATATCTGATGTAACCGTTTAGAAATCGGAATGTGCGGCAATCCGTACCACCGGCTTTCCCCCTAAAGGCGCAGGACAGGGGTCGAGCCTGTCCTGTTGCCGGTGCCAGCAACCTCAAGGCGTCGGACAGGCGTCGAGCCGGTGCAAACAACCTCAAGGCGTAGGACAGGCGTCGAGCCTGTCCTCTTGCCTGTCCAAACAACCTCAAGGCGTAGGACAGGCGTCTCGTGTCCAGGGGGGACAGGTTTATTAAGCTGTTAGGCTTTGAATCTGCTTGTTGGACAAAGGAGGCTCTGCCTCCAAAAGGGCGTTCCCAGGCTCCGCCTGAAAACGAGGAAAGACGTAGGACAGGCGTCTCGCCTGTCCTCTAGCCTGTCCGCAAGGCGTAGGACAGGCGTTCCCTCCGACCTGTTGCCTGTCCAAACAACCTCTCCCTCCCCACACCCCGCCCCACAAGAAAGAATATCGCTCGGCTTGACTGACCCACCTGCAGAACTAAATATTAAGAAACCTTGCAAAATCCTTCCCAAATCCAGCTAGAATGCTAGAATTATAAATAAATATATCGGGCTGATTGCGCCGGCGTTTCAGGAGTTTTGTCCGTCAGTCAGGACAAGACCCAGCTAGCTGGGCGACAGTTTGGTTTTTAGCTCCCCCAGAAAGCCCCTGAACCTTTTGGGCAATCTCACCCCGGACTGCGGGAGACTTTTCCCTCGCTCCCCATAAACTCAACACATTGGGAGGTTCAGGTAATGCTGCTAGAACACTCAGAGCAGAAGAAAACCCCTTTGTTGCGCCCCTTAACAGCTAGCTTGAGGGCAGCCGGCGCAACCTTACTCAGCACTCTCACAGGTCATGCCGGCGGAGTCACTGCTGTGGCGCGCACTCCAGACGGGACACGGGTGATTTCCGCTTCAGATGACAAAACTATCAAAATTTGGCATCTGGAAACCGGCGAGGAA
This sequence comes from Oscillatoria princeps RMCB-10, assembly GCA_019359235.1. Taxonomy (GTDB): domain Bacteria; phylum Cyanobacteriota; class Cyanobacteriia; order Cyanobacteriales; family Oscillatoriaceae; genus Oscillatoria; species Oscillatoria princeps. The sequence goes on along the minus strand of JAHHHT010000010.1, from coordinate 102,124 downwards.
CTCAACACCCTAAAAGGCCATACCGACTGGGTGCGAGCCGTCGCAGTCACCCCCGATGGCACGCGAGTGATTTCCGGTTCAGATGACGGCACTCTCAAAGTCTGGAATCTGGAAACAGGAGAAGAAATTTTCACTCTAAAAGGCCATACCGACTGGGTGCGAGCCGTCGCAGTCACCCCCGACAGCAAGCGGGTGATTTCTGGCTCGTCTGACAGCACGATAAAAATCTGGAATCTGGAAACCGGCGCGGAACTAAAAACCCTGAGCGGTCATATTGGGCCGGTACGCGCTTTGGCAGTCACCCCTGATGGCAAGCGGCTGATTTCCGGTTCATTTGACCACACCCTGAAAGTGTGGAATCTGGAAACAGGAAGGCCACTCAACACCCTCACCGGCCATCCCGACACCGTGCGAGCCGTTGCGCTCACCCCAGATGGCTTTCGGGCGATTTCCGGTTCAGCTGACGGCACAATAAAAGTCTGGGATCTGAAAGCATTCAAGGGACTTTTCACCCTAAAAGCGCACAGCGACACAGTACGCTCTCTAGCGGTTACGCCAGATGGCAAACGGGTCATTTCAGCTTCAGACGACCGCAGTATCAAAGTCTGGAATCTGCAAACCGGCAAGAAACTTTTCACCCTCACCGGTCACACCGGCACAGTGCGCTCGGTGGCGCTCACCCCAGATGGCAAACGGGTAATTTCTGCGGCTTCTGACAAAACGCTCAAAGTTTGGAATCTGGAAACAGAAAATAAATTTATCACGCTGGCGAGTCACACTGAAAAAGTGCTGGGTGTGGCGGTGACAGCCGATGGCAAGCGGGTGGTTTCTGGCGCATTTGACAAAACGCTCAAAGTATCCAGTCTGGAAACCGGCCAGCAACTTTTCAGCCTGAAAGGTCACACCGGCGAAGTGCAAGCCGTAGCCGTCACTCCAGATGCCAAGCGAGCGATTTCTGGCGCGAGAGACTGCACGCTCAAAGTCTGGGATTTGCAAACGGGAAAGGAACTCAACACCCTTGCCGGTCATTGCGGATGGGTGCGATCTGTAGCAGTCACCCCTGATGGCAAGCGGGCGATTTCTGCCTCGCTGGACGAAACGCTAAAAGTCTGGGATTTGGAAACCGGAAAGGAACTTTTTACCCTAAAAGGTCACACAAACTCGGTACAAGCGGTGGCTGTCACCCCAGATAGCAAGCGGGCGATTTCGGCTTCAGTTGACCAGACGCTTAAAGTCTGGGATTTGGAAACGGGAGAGGAACTTTTCACCTTCTTTGGGCACACCGGCACAGTGCGCGCTGTCGCAGTCACCCCTGATGGAAAGCGGGTGATTTCCGGTTCGTCCGACCAAACACTCAACGTCTGGGATTTGGAAAACCGCAAGAAACTTTTCACTCTTGCCGGTCATACCGGCAGGGTGCGGGGAGTAGCGATTGCACCGGATGGAAAGCGGGTGATTTCGGCTTCAGAAGACAGCACGCTCAAGGTGTGGGATTTGTCAAATCGGGAGGTGATTGCCAGTTTCACCGGCGCGGATGCCTTGTGGTGCTGTGCGGTTGCGCCGGATGGGGTGACAGTGGTTGCCGGTGAAGCGTCTGGACGAGTGCACTGTCTGCGATTGGAAGAAACCCCGCACCAATAAAATATTGGGCATGGGGCATGGGGCATGGGGCAACAAGAAACCCGGTTTCTTTAAGAAACCGGGTTTCTGGTACTTCATCCAACTGAAAACCGCTCTATATTCGCGCACTCTCTTGCAGTCGTGCCGTGCCGGTGGGGAGACGATAGCTGCAACTTCAGCTAGAATAGAAATTAGCCCAATCCCACTATTGAGTCATTGATTATGGAAGAATTATTCACCCTCAAAGACTTGCTGCTCAAAGGTGATATCTCAGGGGCGCTGGTTATCGTTGAAGAACTCGAAGAAATGAGCCGCGACGACAAAATTAGTAATGTCGGCAGCTATGCCGTGATTCTCCTGCTGCACCTGATTAAGCAGCAAGCCGAAAATCGCACAACTCGCTCGTGGGATTTGTCGATTCGGAACTCTGCTTGGCAAATTCAAAATAAAAATAAGCGCCGTAAGGCGGGCGGTTATTACCTGAAACCCGATGAATTGCGCCTAGCGCTAGATGAAGCCTATCCGAGGGCAATTGATGCTGCTGCTGAGGAAGTAGAAGGCGGGCGCTACGATGCGGCTAATCTGGAAACTCTGGTCAGCCGAGAAGACATCTTGAATCGCGCTTTGGCTTTGATCTCGCCAGAAAACCAGTCCTAGCCCAACAGGGCGCTTCCCACTCCGCGCTCGCCCCCCGACGCCAATTCTTAATAATTGCTGGAATCCAAGTGGAGTGCGGGATTTGGAGAATGGGTCACCAGGGGCTCGAACCCTGAACCTGCGGATTAAGAGTCCGAAGCTCTACCATTGAGCTAGTGACCCACACTTATACTTAGTTTAGCAGATTCTGCCGGCGATTTGACAAGGGGGTGTGCGATAAAATTTTGACTTTCCAGAATCTGGTAAAGATCCACATCCCTTTCTAGCAAGCAGGCGTGCCCGCTTTCGGGCAGCACGACTATCTTAGCATTTGGCAGGCAGTTTGCCAGACGTTGCGCTTCTTCCACAGAGGGCAGAAGCCGGTCAGCGCCACCGGCAATTGCCAGTACCGGCTGACTGACAGTGCGCAGTTGGGCGTCCGTTAGCTTAAACTCCCTGAGGAGGGACAGCCGCCTGCATGTGGTTGCCTGGGGCAGCGACTGCATGGCCTGAAGCAAATCTTGGCGCTCGCGGCGCTTCATGCGTCCCAAAGACGCCAAAAACGGCAGCAGCCCCACAGCCGAGACAGGATAAATCATAGCAGGAAACCAGCTGACAAACTGCGACCCCCAGGGTAGCAAAGGTTGCCGGTTAAAAGAAGAGGCCACATTGACCAAAATCAGCCGGTCAACCAGCTTGTGGGAGCGCCGGGCCACCAGCAGGGCCAAGCAACCCCCAAAAGACTCCCCGCACAAATAAACAGGACGCTTGTGGCGTCCTGCTGTCAATTCCGCTTGGAGCAGCTCAATGACCTTGTCCGCGAGGACATCCCAGCCGCTGAGGTCGTCCTGAGGAATCGCCAGACTGCGGATATCAAAGGTACGGCCCAAACCGGAGTTAATCTGACAGCGCAGCAGCTCGCCGCTGCCATCCATCCCCGGCAGAAACACAAATAGCGGTAAGTCTGGCTTTGGCGGAAAGGGCGTCAAAAAACGAAAATCGCTATTCACTGCTGGCATGGTTGGAGTGGGACTTCAAATCTATCAGCGTTTGAGGGATTGGGGGAGTCGGCAGCCGCCGTGGGGTGTCAGCAACAGCCAAAGCGCAGCAAACCGGCAATTTCGGCATGAGTGTGACCAATGAGGTCACCGACAAGCGTTTTTGCCTGTTTGCCTTGATAGGCTTGCCGGTGGGAGGGGGCAATCCAATAGGGACGGCCAATCAGGAGGGTGACAAGTTTATAAATTACCACAGGGTGCCAGCCTTCTCGCTTAAACAGGGGTTCTTCCGGGTCAAACAGACTCAACAGGCGCACCGGCACCAGGGAGCGGATGTCCTCTTCACTGGAGGCGATCGCCACCGGCAGCACCGCCAGATCCCGCACCGGCGCACGCATGGCCAGATGGGCGAAGCCGCGATGAAACTCGCCCACTTCTGCGGGCTGAGTTGGCTGCAGCATTGGCTGTCCCCCTTCTGGGAAAACCCCCACCCACTGTCTGGCGGCGAGCAGCTTGGTCGCCTGCAGGAAAAAATGCTGCCCCCGGTGGGCCGGCGCTGACAGGGGGAAGGCACCCATCTGGGTGACAATCTCGCGCAGCACCGGCACCTGACCCATATAATGATGGCAAGCAAAGCGAATTGGTTGCCCGAGTGCTGCCATCAGCAGCGGCGCATCCATAAAGCTGCGGTGATTGCTCACCACCAGCACCGCACAGCCGGTGGGAATCCGGTCCTCGTGGCAGACAAACATGCGCGTCCCCATAGCAGCCAGGAGCGAGCGCGAAATCTGTAGTGGGCCATTTAAAGACATAGCTGGTCAGCCTGAATTGAAGCTTGGGATGAACGCCGTTGCTCCCCACTAACTTTACATTAGTTTACTCGACTTGACATGCGCCAGCGGATAGAAAGCCGGCAGCGCCAGAGGTGGGGCGCGGAACGCATGTAAGCGCGTTTCTGGATTTGAGCGGGGCGCACCGCAGGGGAGCGAGCGTGCTCGGTCGTTCGGTCGCTCTGGGGCGAAAAGGCCGGTGTTGAATCCAACCCCTACGTCCCGACGCTCCTGCAAAGCCGCAACGCTTGCGCCGATCTCCCGCCTGGCTTGTGGGGCTCGCGAGTTCTGCGAGCCGCCAGGGAGGAGAATTCCTAGATTTTAGAGTGTCCCGGCCTTTCGCCCTTGCCGATTTGGCGAAAGATAGAAAGCGGTTGAGTGCAGCGCCATCAATTCACCCTCAACAAACCTGGTTTCTTAAACAAACCGGGTCGCTCACTGTGGCCATCTCTTCCCTGCAGCGGTGACTTGAATAGATTTTAAGAATTCTTGAAATTGTGAGCGAAAGCCTGGAACTGTGGTAAAAAAATAAAAAATTTGTCGGGGCACTGTACTGCGGCAGGCTGGCAGCGGCGGTCACTCGGGCAGCGCGAATAGGCACGCATCACCAGTAAAATAGAAGCTTGAAGCCCCTCATGGATGAGCGAAAGTCGGCAACAGGGGTTGTTTATTCCAGTAACTTATGACCTCTACCAATAAAAGTAAAAACACATTTGCGCTGACAACACCCCTGTACTATGTAAACGACGTGCCGCACATAGGCAGCGCCTACACCACGATCGCCGCCGATGTGGTGGCGCGGTTTGAGCGCCTGCGGGGCAAGCAGGTGCTGCTGATTACCGGCACCGACGAGCACGGCCTGAAAATTCAGCGCACCGCCGAGTCCTTGGGCCTTTCGCCCCAGGATCACTGCGACACGATTGCAGCCTCCTTTGACGGGCTTTGGGACAAACTCGACATCCAGTACGACCGGTTCATCCGCACCACCTCGCCTCGCCACCAAGCGATCGTCAGCGAATTTTTCCAGCGCGTCTGGGACTCTGGGGACATCTACTCGGGCCGGCAGCAAGGCTGGTACTGCGTCTCCTGCGAAGAATTCAAAGAGGAGCGCGACCTGCTTGACGGACACCGCTGCCCCCTGCACCCCAACAAGGAAGCGGAGTGGCGGGACGAGCAAAACTACTTCTTCCGGCTTTCTAAGTATCAAAGCCAGCTGGAAGCCCTCTACCGGGAGCGTCCCGATTTTATCTCACCGGAAAGCCGGCGCAATGAAGTCCTCAACTTTGTGGCGCAGGGACTGCAAGACTTTTCCATCTCCCGGGTTAACCTCGACTGGGGCTTCCCCATGCCCGCCGATCCCAAACACACCCTCTATGTGTGGTTTGACGCCCTGCTGGGGTACGTGACGGCTCTGCTGGAACCGGATGAGGAGCCGGCGCTGTCCACTGCCCTAGGGACATGGTGGCCAATAAACCTGCACCTGATCGGTAAAGATATTTTGCGCTTCCACGCCGTTTACTGGCCGGCGATGTTAATGTCAGCAGGAGTGCCGGTGCCCGAGAGGGTGTTTGGGCACGGCTTTTTAACCAAAGATGGCCAGAAAATTAGTAAAACTCTGGGCAATGTCATAGATCCCGCCTCACTGGTCAGCCGCTATGGCTCCGACGCAGTGCGCTACTACTTCCTCAAGGAAATCGAATTTGGCAAAGACGGGGATTTCAACGAAACCCGGTTTGTCAATATCCTCAACGCCGACTTGGCCAATGACCTGGGCAATTTGCTCAACCGCACCCTGGGAATGGCCCGCAAGTATGGCAGTGGCTGCGTCCCCAGCGTTGCGGGTGAAAACATTCCCAGCGACAACCCGCTGAAGGCTCGGGGGCTGACCTTAGGGGAAGAAGTGGCTCGGGCTTACGAATCCTTGGCGTTTAGCTCTGGGTGCGAAGCAATTTTAGCCCTGGTGAGAGCCTGCAATAAATATATTGACGAACGGGCACCCTGGACGCTGCACAAACAAGGGCAGCAGCGAGAAGTCGAGGAAGTCCTCTACAGCGTTTTGGAGTCCGTTCGCCTCGCCGCCTACCTGCTGTCGCCGATTATTCCCAAGATCAGCACTGAGATTTACCGGCAGTTGGGCTTTAAGCTCCAGCCGCTACCTCAGCTCACCGAGAAGCCCCAACCGCCGGCAGCAGCTGGCAGCTTGGATTTGGTGGCCCTCCCCGGTGCGGCACCCTCCGCAGCACCGGCATTTGAAGCCGCCTCACCTCAGTGGGAGCTGCGGTGGTCGAAGGTTCTCCGCCCTTTCGCTCAAGCGCCGGCCTATCTGGCAGACGCTCTGGCAGAAACCAAAGGGCTCCTGGTCGCCGTCCTTCTGCTGCTGCTGGCGATTGTTCCGGGCAATGCGCTTCTGGAATTAGCCAGGGGGATTAATGACATTCCCCTGGTATCCCCCACCTTGGAAGCGATCGGGATAGGATATACGATCTGGTTTATATACCGCTACGCACTGTTTGCAGCCGGTCGCCAAGCCCTGTCTGGGAATTTGCAATCCCTCAAACAAGAGTTTGTCGGCGGGGACTCCCCAGCGGCAAACATCAAGACACCCGCCAAGGCACTCAGCACTGACACAAGTCCTCCAGGAGAAGGCGTCAGCGCCCTTCCCCCCCTGTCGGCGCAGCCCAATGCCCCCGACTCCCCACACAGGGAGATCGACTTTAACGACCGGGCGGCGATTGCTGTTGCGGCTCCCTTTTCCACCCACGCCCGCTGGGGAACCCTGCCGGCTTCCCAGCCCCTGGGCGAAGCCAAGCCCGTGTTTCAGCGCTTGGAACCCGTCGAATCGGTTTCGCCCTAACGCTAGCCCCCAGCACCGGCAGCAAAAATGCCGGTGTTTCAGGCATCAGGTTCCTACCCTGCAGGCAGTGCTAAATAAATGCTAAAAGTTAGGAAAGGCCGTATCAAATTTTTTCATAAAAAACCCGAGGCATAACAACCATGTTGGCTCATCCAGAAAACAACGAACTATTTACCCCAGAACAAGTTTTGGAAAATCGCGGTCGAGTGGCCATTTTTATTGACGGCTCCAATTTGTTCTACGCTGCCTTGCAGCTGGGGATTGAAATCGACTACACCAAATTGCTGTGCCGGCTGACCGCCGGCTCGCGCTTGCTGCGCTCGTTCTTCTACACGGGCGTCGATCCCAGCAATGAAAAACAGCAGGGATTCTTGCTGTGGATGCGCCGCAACGGCTACCGCGTCATCTCTAAGGAACTGGTGCAGCTGCCAGATGGCTCCAAAAAAGCTAACCTGGATGTGGAAATTGCTGTGGACATGATGGCGCTGGTGGGCTCTTACGACACGGCTGTTTTGGTCAGCGGCGATGGCGACCTGGCTTACGCTGTGGATGCTGTCAGCTATCGCGGCGTCCGCGTGGAAGTGGTGAGCTTGCGCTCTATGACGAGCGACAGCTTGATCAACGTTGCCGACCGCTATATAGACCTGGAAAGTATCAAAGAAGATATCCAAAAAACTCCCCGTCACAGCAACTATACCTACCGCCCCCTGTCCAGCATTGGCATGATAGATGACCGGTCTGAACGATAGCAGCAGCGCTTTAAAAGTTAAAAGTAAAAAGTCAAAAGAAAAAAATAGAAAAAATTCTTTCTTTTGCCCTCCCCCCAGTCCCCCCCCAACTGAAAAAAACTCTGGGGGTGGCGGAGGCCGTTCGGAGTGGCCTTTTTACTTTTTCCTTGTCGGGGCGCTGCTGTTGGGAAGCGCGGCTTGCAGCAATAAGCCGCGCCCGACCGCTCAACCGTCTCCAGCTCAGCTCCCGCCTGAGCCTGGCCGCTTAACCCTTAAGGACATCACCCTGGAAGCGGCGGACGAAAAAGGTCAGCTGCTCTGGAAAGTTAAGGCAATGGCGGCCAATTACACCAAAAATCAGGAAGTGGCTCGCGTTGAGAATCCTGACGGCGAACTCTTCCAAGATGGCAAACTCGTGTTTCGCCTGAAAGGGAAGCGCGGGGAAGTTCACCAGGATGGCAAGAGGCTGTTTCTGTTTGACGATATTGTGGCTGCGGACATGCAAGATGGAGCCGTGCTGCGCGGGGATGAGCTGGAGTGGCGTCCGGATCAGGATATTTTAATTGTCCGCAAAAATCTCACCGGCACCCACAAGCAAGTCACCGCCTCCGCTCAAGAAGGGCGCATGAAAAGCCGCATGCGCCGGATGGAATTAACCGGCACTGTGGTGGCGACTTCTGCAGACCCGCCCCTGCAGCTGCGCACCGAACACGTCCTCTGGGAGATGAACAGGGAACTCGTGACTGGGGACCTGCCGGTTCAGATTGACCGCTATGAGGGCAAAACTTTGAAAGAGCGGGCAACTGCCGGTCGGGGCGAGGTCAACCTGAAAGCCAAAACCGCTACCCTCAAACAAAATGCTCGGGTGAATTTGCTCGACCCTCCCGCGCGGGTGACTAGCGAATCGATGACTTGGGATTTAAACGCTGAAACCGTTCGCTCGGAGGTGCCGGTGACGGTGGTTCACGAGAGCGAGCAACTGACTTTTACCGGCAACCAGGGATGGGTTGACATCAAACAAAAAATATGCTACCTCACCGGCAGTGTGCGGGGTGCCGGGGAGCGCCGCCAGTCCCGGATGAGCGCGGACCGAATGACTTGGTATATTTCCACTCAAGATATTGACGCGGAAGGTAATGTGGTGTACAGCCAGGTCGATCCGCCGCTGACTTTGAACGGACCGAAAGCGGTGGGGAATTTGAGTCAGCAAACTGTCACGGTCACAGGCGGCGGCGAGCCGGTGGTGACGGAGATTGTGCCTGAGTCGGGGAGGGGGGAGTAGGGAAGGAGAAGGGAAGAAACGAAAAGTGTAATATCATATCCGGTAGATTAATCTGAAAAATGCCCCCTCACCCCCCAACCCCCTCGACCACAAGGGGAGAGGGGGCGTAAGAAAAAGACTGGATTTTTTCTCCCCTCTCCCATTTTGGGAGAGGGGATGGGGGTGAGGGTCTTTTTTAAGGTCAATTCACCGGACATGATATGAGGCGGAGCCGTGCTTCGCACCGCGAGCGCTCACACAGCAGGCGTTCCCAGCTTGAGCTGGGAACGAGGTGATTTTAGCCGCCGAGGAGGATTTCGTTGCGATTGGCGGCACCGAGGCGGGTGCTGTCGCTGTTGAGGGGGGACCCGGAGGTGATGGCTGCGATCGGGGCGGGGGGAGCTCCCCACTCCTTTTGCAGGCGCTCCAGGAAGGTGTCTTGTTGGGCCCGCAAGCCTTCGATATCTTCGCCTCTGTTGATGATGGCAAACCAGACTGGGCCTCGGTCGCGGGTGGGCAGGACGCCGGCTAGGGCGCTGACATCGGAGAGGGTGCCGGTTTTGACGACGGATGCCTGGGGCATGTGCCGGTAGTCCAGGGTGCCGCCATCGCGCCCAAAGACTGGAAACAGGTCGGCAACCGTCAGTCCGTAGGGTTGCAAGTAGCGCTGAATGGCCACAAATAAGGCGCAGGCGGCTCTGGGGGAAATGCGGTTCTCCTGTCCGAGTCCGGAACCGTTGAGCAGCTGGATTTCTCGGGGCGGGACGCCGGCAGCGGCGAGCGCTAGCTGGGCCACCACCGGCCCCCCTCCCACTTCATCCGCCAGCATCTGGGAGATTTCGTTGTTGCTGTGAACGTTCATTTCTTTCAAAATGTCTCTCAGGGGCAGGGACTTGCGCCGCAATAGCAGCTGCTTGTTGGGAATGCTGTCGGGAAGTTTTTTGACCGCTGTGACGGCACCGGCAATCTCTATTTGGGGTTTGGGGGTTGCCGCCGGCATGTTGGAGTGGCGCAATTGAGCCTCTCGCGGCCAGGTTCTGGAGTCGAGGGCAAGTTTTAGCAACTCGCCGCTGCGAACGGGATCGGACTCGAAATTCATGGAGAAATTGCCGGCGATTATTAAGTTGCCGGTGACGCGCTTGATGCCCATCTGGTTGAGGGCGTTGCCGGCGGCGATTGCTTCCTCCCAGACAAACAGCGGATCGCCGCCGCCGGCGATTACTAAGTCCCCCTGGACTACCCCATCTTTAATCGGGCCGGTGGCGCTGAACTCGGTCTGGAACTGGTGGGCCGGCCCCCAGGTTTTTAATGACGCCCAAGAGGTGGCAATCTTGGTCAGAGAGGCAGCCGGCAGGGGAACATTGCCCTGGTTGCTGGCCAGCAACACCGGCCCCGACTGCAGCCAAATCCCCTGAGCGTCTTTCAGCAGTCCTTTGGCTGCTAACTCTTGCAGGTATTGCCGCACGGTGGCTGACGCCGCCGTTTCGGGCTCTGAGTCGATGGCAAATCCGGGGATGCCCGGTCCTGCCAGCAGGGTGAAGGCATCCAGCGGGTTTGGGCGCATCCCCGCCCCCTCCAGCCACAGGGAGAGCAAACCTGAACTCAATAACTCCAGCATTTCTGAGATTTCCTTAGACAAATTAATATTAAAGGTGCGGCCTGGGATTTGGCGCTTGCGGGCGGGTGCTTGAATTATCTGAGCGATCGCCCAACACTTCACCCTGACCCGAGACCGCTGATTTTTGAGTTTTCAGAGCTACGTTCAGTATTCGGGGCTGACTGCTGAAATTTCTCCAGATAATAGCAGGTGGTTAAGACACCTGGTCTAGTGAGTGCGCTGCTATTTGACGCGCCGCTTGTCCCCCTGTTCCAAGGGCGCTCTCGTCAGGCTGGTCAGCACTGGTGGGAGCTGAGATTCTGTCCACAAGGAGTGCTAGCTGGCAAAAGCCATCTGCTAAAATTTGTAAGGTTTCTATGACTATGATCAATGGGATCGACACGGGCACGGATTGCAATTGATGCTATGGGCGGGGACCACGCTCCAGCCGAGATAGTGGCTGGAGCGCTCAGGGCACAGGAGGAATTGGGCGTGGAGGTTTTGCTGGTGGGCTCACCTCAGCAAATAGAAGCCTCCGTGCAGCAGCGCCATTCCCCACTGCCAGAAATTGTGCCGGCTGAAGGTACGGTCGAGATGCATGAGGAGCCTTTGAGTGCGCTTAAGCGCAAGCCGAAAGCCTCTATCAACGTCGCGATGGATTTGGTGAAGCAAGGAAAAGCTGATGCGGTGGTTTCAGCGGGCCACTCAGGGGCGGCAATGGCCGCCGCTCTGCTGCGACTGGGCCGCCTGCCGGGAATTGACCGGCCTGCTATTGGTGCGGTGCTGCCAACTATCGTGCCTGACAAGCAGGTGCTGATTCTGGATGTGGGGGCTAATGTGGACTGCCGGCCCAAGTTTTTGGAGCAGTTTGCTGCGATGGGGACGATTTACAGCAAGTACGTCCTGGGTGTGGCAGAACCGAAGGTGGGGTTGCTGAATATCGGTGAGGAACCCTCTAAGGGCAATGACTTGGCAGTGCGCACTCACCAAATGCTGCAAGACAATCCGCACATTCCCTTTGTTGGCAATGCGGAGGGGCGAGATGTGCTGTCGGCTAAGTTTGACGTGATTGTCTGCGATGGCTTTGTGGGCAATGTGCTGCTGAAGTTCGCCGAGGCGGTGGGCGAAGTGGTGCTGCAGGTGCTTAAGGATGAGTTGGTGCGGGGTGTCAACGGCAAGATTGGCGTGGCGATGCTGCAGCCGAACCTGAAGCGGATTAAGCAGCGCATTGACCATGTTGAGCATGGGGGCGGCTTGCTGCTGGGTGTGGGCGGTGTTTGCATTATCAGCCACGGGGCGTCCCAGGCACCGACGATTTGCAACGCCATTCGCTTGGCTAAGGAAGCTATTGATAACCAGGTGCTGGAGCGCATTCAGTCCCAGTATCAAAAAAAGGAGCAGCAACCGGCTGTTACGGAGCCGGGATAAAGGGGCTGGGGATGGCGGGAGGAATTGCCAATTGTGAATTTTGAATCAGGGTTTAGGATTAAAGGCGTTGCGCACCAACCCCACCCCCAACCCCCTCCCCGCGCTTCGGGGAGGGGGCGTGCCAGGGTGCCGGCTGGTGAGTGGAAAAAGTTTCCGCTCGTCGCGGTGCGAGGCTGAATTAAAATTTAAAAATTGGCAATTCAAAATCAACAGATGCCCACTAGCTCCCACCCAGAGTCCCGACAAGGGAGCCCACTAGCGACCAATGGAGAATGAGTTTGAAGCACACAGTTGCAGGCGTTGCCATTACGGGATGCGGTTCAGCCACACCTGGGGCTTGCCTCGATAATCACGGGCTCAGCCAGATTGTTGAAACGTCGGATGGCTGGATCGCCACGCGCACCGGCATTAAGTGCCGCCGTCTTGCCGGTGCGGAGGACTCTCTGACCGCTCTGGCGGCGGAGGCGGCCCAAAAGGCTCTGGAAATGGCCGGTGTGGAGCCGTTTGATATTGACATGATTGTTCTGGCCACTTCTACGGCGGATGATCTGTTTGGCTCGGCTAGCCAAATTCAGGCGATCCTGGGGGCGTCGAGGGCGGTGGCGTTTGATTTGACTGCGGCTTGTTCGGGGTTTGTGTTTGGGCTGGTGACGGCTAGCCAGTTTATGCGCACCGGCATTTACCAAAATGTGCTGCTGATTGGTGCTGATATCCTGTCGCGGTGGGTGGACTGGTCTGACCGGAGCACCTGCGTGCTGTTTGGCGACGGTGCCGGTGCGGTGGTGCTGCAGGCGTCGAAGCGCGACCGGCTGCTGGGGTTTGAGCTGCGCAGCGACGGGACGCAAAATGCCTGTTTGCAGCTGGCTTACCGGGCGCAGCCTCAGGAGCTGGCTGCCGGTGTTAGTGTCGGGAAGGGCACTTACCAGCCGATTCAGATGATGGGCCAAGAGGTGTACAAGTTTGCTGTCCGGCGGGTTCCAGAGGTGATTGAAAAAGCTCTGCACCGGGCGGAGTTGACTGTGGATGATGTGGACTGGCTGCTGCTGCACCAGGCTAACCAGCGGATTCTGGATGCGGTGGCGCAGCGTTTGAGAATTCCGTCGGAAAAGGTGATTAGCAATTTGGCGAAGTACGGGAATACTTCGGCGGCTTCGATTCCTCTGGCGCTGGATGAGGCGGTGCGAGCGGGGAAAATTGAAGTGGGGGATGTGATTGCTGCTGCTGGCTTCGGTGCGGGGCTGAGTTGGGGGGCGGCTATTTTTGAGTGGGGGCGGTGAGTTAATTTGGATGCAAGGATTTTGGATGCAAGGATTTTGGGTTGAAAAAGGGTAGAGTGCCGGCAATAGCATAAAAATGCCGAACTGTCAAGATATGGGGTTGAGAAACCCGGTTTCTGTAAGAAGCCGGGTTTCTGCGTGTTTGCACCGGCATTTGTTTTGAGCGCCTGATGTGCCGGTGAGCTCGGATGATGGAGCTCGTAGGGTGGGTTCCGCCCCAGGCGGAACCCACCGGCACTGTTGACTTGGGCGCGGGCGGAACCCACCGGCACTCTTGATGTGGGCGTGGGTTAAGAAACCCGGTTTCTTTAAGAAACCGGGTTTCTGCGTGTTTGCACCGGCATCTGTTTTGAGCGCCTGGTGTGCCGGTGGGTTGGAACGATGGAGCTCGGAGCTCGAACGATGGAGCTCGGAGCTCGAACGATGGAGCTCTGAGCTCGAACGATGGAGCTCTGAGCTCGAACGATGGAGCTCTGAGCTCGAACGATGGAGCTCTGAACTCGAACGATGGAGCTCTGAGCTCGAACGATGGAGCTCCGAGCTCGAACGATGGAGCTCGGAGCTCGGATGATGGAGCTCGGAGCTCGGATGATGGAGCTCGGAGCTCGGATGATGGAGCTCGGAGCTCGGATGATGGAGCTCGTAGGGTGCGTTCCGCGCCGGTGTGGGCATTTGGGTGTGGGGTAGTGTCAAGAGAGGAGATTACGAGTAGGGATCTATCACTTAAAGCTGGGGGGCTTGGCGGTTGGAAACCGCAGCTATACAGACGAAACCCGCCTACCCTTCGGGAAGGGCTTCGCCCAACGCGGGTTTCAAGAATTCCAAAAGTCCGCCTTCGCGGACTTTGTTTGTATAGCCGCGATTTCAAGAAGCTGTTGGCGAATTGATAGGGGGTTTTACCCTACGTCTTCTTTTGTGGGTAGGTTGTTCGGTTCTGGCTTGCGCTTTGGGGAAGGGCGAAGCATGAGCGGATGTAATCTTTTCACCGATTGCAGAAACAGTCGCGCTCATGCTTCGCCCCTACACAAGATCCGATGTAGGGGCTTTCGCATTGGCGTTAGGATCTTTACGACTGCGCCCGAAATTTCGCTTCGCCAATGCAACGCCGTTCTTTACTTCCCAGCGAAAAGGTCTAACCCCTCAGGGATTCGCCAACAGTCTCTTTCAATCGCCGGGGATCTATCGCTAAAAGCTGGGGGGGCTTGGCGGTTAGAAACCGCAGCTATACAGACGAAACCCGCCTGCGCGGGTTTCAAGAAGTCAAAGAGTCTCACCGCAATCCCTGACAAGTAAAAGCTGACCAGTAGTGCAAATCAGAAAAGGGAAATTCCTCAGTGCAAGCTGACTTCAACTGCTTCTGACGATCTTCCACCTTTTGCTTAATATCATAGCACCGGCTGTACTCCTTTTGCAACTCCTCCACCGCATCGGGAGATTCTTTTTTCGCTTTCTTCAAAGCCGCGTATGCCCGCTTTAATTCCCCCTCAGCCTCTTGCAGCTGCTTTGCGAGCAAAGGCGAAAGCACCGGCTCGTATTTAGCCGCCAGCTCGCTTCCCGAAAGACTGCGCAAGTCCTCTTGCGCCTGTCTCAACGCCTCGGGGCGAGAAAGGTTTTGCTTGTGCCGGTGGTAAAACAGAGAGAACAGGGACGTTGCCAGGTCGTCTACCGACCAGAGCGTGCTCACCACACTCCTCGCGCCGGCACACAAAAAGCCAAATCCTATTGTCAGGATATCATCCGTCAAATCTTTTGTCAACCCTATTCCCGTTTCGCAGCAGGAAAGAAACACATCGTGCAAATCCGGAACCCGCCACCCGGCTGTGAGGAGTTCTCCCAAGGTGATAAAACCATCTCCCAATACGAGGACGGATTCTAGGGGATTGTCCAGGCGGGATTGGGCGTGGTGGCTGGAGAGAAGTCCTTCCACTTGTTTCACGAGCCGGCGATATTCCGCGACAGTTGCATTGCGCCGCCCCCGCAAACGCCGCTCATCGGGAACCTGATACAGCTTTGCGATTTGCTCGCCTTCAAAACTGGCGCAGGGCAAGTCTTCCGTGGCATTTTCTATGATAGCATATTCTTGAGACGCGACGGAGCGTTTTGCAGGGGGGCGCTTGTGGCAAAACTCCAGGACTTGACAGCTGGGAACGTAACGGATGAGGAACTTATCGCCTAGATATTCCGTTTTCCCCCCCTTTTTAAGGGGGGGTTGGGGGGGATCTCCAACCGGCATGCCGGCGAAAGGAATGACATGCAGTAACAGGTGAGGGATAAGGATGAGTTCTTCTATTCCTTGCAGGTGGCTGGCAATTAGGTCATTCAGTTGCAGCCGGCTGGCCAGTTCCCCAAGGAACCCGCCAATGTTCTTTATCCATGCGTCGTTATTGTGCAAATAGGGTTGTAACCAGTTGTCCCAAATCCAGTCTTGCAACGTCGCCCCTTGACCGGCACAGGTGTGGCAATCAACCTGGTTTTTCCGCAGGACAAAGATGTGAGTGTCGCTCTCAGTGGTGTAGAAACTGAGGAGAGCCGTCTTGTCATCGTGAATCAGCTGCTGCAAGGCGGCGATATTTGGCGTGGCGACCTTAATTTGACCCGCCAGCACCGCATCGAGCCGGCGCATCTGTTGCCAAATTTCCTGCTTTTCTCCCTCTAAGGCTAAAATTTCTGCGTTGTCTTCCTCGACTTTAGCGCGACTGCGGGTGGCTGATGCCATTCCCCGCTGCGTGCTAGTGTCATTATAGCCCCGCAGTTGGTCGATTTGCCGCTGCTTTTTGTGAAATTCCTCCAGCAGTCGCTCAGCTTCAGGGGGAATTTCCCCCTTGGCGTAGAGGTCTTTACTCGCCATTAAATCGACCAGGCGCTTGGAGCGGGAGCGCTCGACATATTCAAATGCCTTTTCCAGATTGCCGGTGTTGATGCAAGCTTGCACCATCTTTTGATAGATGTCAATAGATTCGCTGACGATTTCCTGCCGGCGCTCCTCTGACATTGCCTGGGAGCGACTTTCTTCCACCGCATCGATTGCCGGTGCGTACCCCTGCATCGCTTCTCGCCACCGCCCCGCTGTGAAAGCCATATTGCCCAAATTGCGCCCCGCTCTCAGGCATTCTAGCGGGAAGGTAGCAGGTGTGTAGATTTCCAAGGCGGATTGGAAACACTGAATCGCTTCTTCAATTTGCCCTTGTTTCTCGTAAGCCTTCCCCAGATTGTTTTGATCTATCGCCCATGCTTGGGGGAATGCGTCGCGTGTGTCTACCTGCAAGGCTTGCCGGTAACACTCGATTGCCTGTTTCAGATTCTCGGCTTTATCTCCCTTGATGCGCTCACTGTAAGCAATCCCCAGATTGTTTTGAGTCATCGCCCAATCTTGGGAGAATGCGTCGCGGGTTTGTACCTGCAAGGCTTGCCGGTAATACTCGATTGCCTGTTCTAGATTCTCGGCTTTATCTCCCTTGATGCGGTCACTGTAAGCAAGACCCAGATTGTTTTGAGTCGCCGCCCATTTTTGGGGGAATACGTCGCGGGTGTGTACCTGCAAGTCTTGCCAGTAACACTCGATTGCCTGTTCCAGATTCTCGGCTTTATCTCCCTTGATGCGGTTGCAGTAAGCATTTCCCAGATTGGCTTGAGTATTCGCCCAATATTGGGGGAATACGTCGCGGGTGCGTACCTGCAAGGCTTGCCGGTAATACTCGATTGCCTGTTCCAGATTCTCGGCTTTATCTCCCTTGATGCGGTCACTGTAAGCATTCCCCAGACTGTTTTGAGTCATCGCCCATTCTTGGGGGAATGCGTCACGGGTGTGTACCTGCAAGGCTTGCCGGTAACACTCGATTGCCTGTTCCAGATTCTCGGCTTTATCTCCCTTCATTCGGTCACGGTAAGCACTCCCCATATTGTATTGAATCTGTGCCCAATATTGGGAAAATGCGTCGCGGGTGTATTCCAGCAAGGCTTGCCGGTAATACTCGATTGCCTGTTCCAGATTCTCGGCTTTATCTCCCTTGATGCGGTCACTGTAAGCACTCCCCAGATTGTTTTGAGTCATCGCCCATTGTTGGGGGAATGCGTCGCGGGTGCGTACCAGCAAGGCTTGCCCGTAACACTCGATTGCCAGTTCCAGATTCTCGGCTTTATCTCCTTTGATGCGGTTGCTGTAAGCATGCCCCAGATTGTTTTGAGCCACCGCCCATTTTTGGGGGAATGCATCGCGGGTATATTCCAGCAAAGCTTGCCGGCAACACTCGATTGCCAGTTCCAGATTCTCGGCTTTATCTCCTTTGATGCGGTCGCTGTAAGCACCCCCCAGATTGGTTTGAGTCATCGCCCAATCTTGGGGGAATGCGTCGCGGGTGCGTACCAGCAAGGCTTGCCGATGACACTCGATTGCCAGTTCCAGATTTTCGGCTATATCTCCCTTGATACGGTAAAAGTAAGCAAGCCCCAGATTGCTTTTAGTCGCCGCCCAATCTTGGGGGAATGCGTCGCGGGTGCGTACCTGCAAGGCTTGCCGGTAACACTCGATTGCCTGTTCCAGATTCTCGGCTTTATCTCCCTTGATGCGGTACAGGTAAGCATTCCCTAGATTGTTTTGAATCGTCGCCCATTCTTGGGGGAATGCGTCGCGGGTGTATTCCAGCAAAGCTTGCCGGAAATACTCGATTGCCTGTTCCAGATTCTCGGCTTTATCTCCCTTGATGCGGTAAGAGTAAGCAAGCCCCAGATTGTTTTGAATCATCGCCCATTTTTGGGGAAAGGCTTCGCGGGTTATTACCAGTAAGGCTTGCCGGAAACACTCGATTGCCTGTTCCAGATTCTCGGCTTTATCTCCCTTGATGCGGTAAGAGTAAGCACCCCCCAGATTGCTTTTAGTCGCCGCCCAATCTTGGGGGAATGCGTCGCGGGTGCGTACCTGCAAGGCTTGCCGGTAACACTCGATTGCCTGTTCCAGATTCTCGGCTTTATCTCCCTTGATGCGGTAACAGTAAGCAAGCCCCAGATTGCTTTGATTCATCGCCCATTTTTGGTTGTCTGCGTCGGGGGTGAAGACACGCAGAGCGAGATGGTAGCCGGCAATCGCCATCTCCAGATTGCTGGCTCTGTTGCCCAAGGGAAACTGCGCAATTAGGTTGCTGAAGTCGAAAAAAGCTTCTGCGAAGGCTGGTGCTTGTTCTGGCTCTATTTCCAAGAGTTTAGCTGTTGCCAAGCTTGCGAACAGTTCAGCCAAGGTGTCATTCAGTTTGTCCCGGTTGGCAGAGAGCAGCGGGTACACCACTTCCGGATTGCCATTGCTGTCGCTGGTGGCTTGGAGTACCTCACACAAGAACGCGAGATATTCTTCTCGGAGTGCTGCAGTTGCAGAATTGCTGATATCTGCTGCTAGCCGACGAGCAACATCCGTTAAACATTCAGCCGCCTTCCCCTTGCCCTGTTGTGCCAGCAAAGCTGCCACCTGTTCCATCACCCACACCAAGCCCTCATCAATCAGGTTTTGGTGCGCATTGAGGATGTCCTTTTTTTCTTCCCCACTGCCACAGCTGAATAAGGCTTGGATAAGATTGAGATAGTCTTGTAGGCGCTGTTTGTCCATTTGTGTCCTCTCGGTGAATCGTGCTGCTTATGCCGGCACCCTACGCCTCCCCGCTCTCGCACAGAAGGCTGGGGGGTGAGGTTCATCTTTATTTACTATCGGGTGCCGCCAACTTTTTATGCCGGCTCTCTTCCGGGCGGTTAAAAATTCATCTCCCCACCCCACCCCCACATCAACTTATTCAGGCTCTCCCCAAATCTCAACCAACTTCTCCAGCAGACTTTCGGCTAAATCCTGCGCCGCAATTTCCGCATCCTCATCAATATTGGTGGATTTGAGGACAACCCCACCGGCACTCACCCCGCTAGAGATCACCACATCTCCCCCCTTCCCCCGCCATTCATATTCAGGTTCCAGCCGGTAGATGCGCTCCAACTGGGCAATTATCATAGATATCGAAGCCGCTTCTAGCAACTTTTGCACCTTTTCATCCCCCTCCGCTGACTCACGCACCGCCTCTATCCCCGACTCCAGCCTAAACAGATAGTCCAGCAGAGATTCAATCTCCTCTAGCTCTTCAATCTTGATAATAGCCGGCACCGGCACATCAGCCGCTCGCATAAATCCCAACAGCTGCGCCTTCTCGTCAGATCGCCCCTCAAACCGCACCGCCACATAGGCGAGCCGGTCTTCTGTCACCTCCACCGGCAGAGATATTTCCGTCTCCCCACTATAACATGGCCGGCACTCTAACCTCCCCAAATCCGGAAGAGTCAAATCCGCCACATCATGGAACATCCTGATAACAGGATTCCAGCTCTCCCCCGCCGATAAATCCGTTTCATAGTTCAGGGATAGCACAAAACTATTCACCGCCCACACCGCCAGGGTATTATAATACACCTGCCGCTGTTTTTCCTCCGTCTCCTGTTCCGCCGCAAACTTCCGCGCCCGCGCCCGCGCTTCTTCTCCCAGTGGAATTGTCAAGTTATAGGTATCTGTCACGCTCATAGCTAGTCCTCCAGCTTATATCCAAATCTCTCAGCAATTTCTCTTAACAGAGGCTTGCAATGATTGTGCCAATGTGCTGTTATCGTCCCAAAAGGAATGTTCAACTCTCTGGCGATGTCATTCCATCTCTGCGGAGGTTCCCTCAAAATCCGCCGGCGGTAAAGTTCTCCGCAATTGCAGCTAGGATGTTGATTCGACCGGCAATCTTCTAATTCCCGCAGCCATTTGTCAAAGTCATGCCTGACTTCTTGCAAAATTCGCTTATTCTCTTCTTGAATCGCCTTCTCCAGCGGAGACGGATTGTCGGAATCTGCTACAATGTCCCCCACCAGATCCCCATCCTCGCCAATGGGGCGATCTAGCTCAACCGGCTTCGGTCGATTTTTTTGCTCCCGCCACAAGTCAATGCAATCCCGCTTCAGAATCAGATTGTACCAGTTAACAAACTTTTTCCTGACAAGCTCAGCCCCCGCCTCAGCCAGCTCCAGATTGTAAGTCTGGGGAAACTTCTGGATCGTCCTGTTAAGGCTCTTTTCTGTACGCTTGAGAGCGTCATAATAATAGACACGCAACCCCGCGTCAAGACGCAGTTCAGAGAGGATACCGGGTAGCTGATCAGCCAGAGCGATAATGCAGTCCACAGCTGCTATTCGCCCTGAACTTTCCGGCTCTTGCGCGATAGCATTTTGAATGAACTGCTTGAGCAGCCCATCCACATCCTGATTGCCCATAAAAGCACATACTGCCAAAAAGGAATGCTCGTAATATAACATAAAAAGCCGCCATCTCTTCCATTTTAACAAAATTTTACACAGTAGGGTGCGTTCCGCGTTAAGGATCTTCCCAGAAAGTGGGGGGATTTGCGACGCGGAACGCACCCGCAGCAGAGTAGCAGCAGAGTAGGGTGCGTTCCGCGTTAAGGATCTTCCCAGAAAGTGGGGGGATTTGCGACGCGGAACGCACCCGCAGCAGAGTGGGGTGCGTTCCGCGATAAAGAGACTCCCTGCAATTAGGGGGATTGTCGGCGCGGAACGCACCCGCAGCAGAGTAGCAGCAGAGTAGGGTGCGTTCCGCGTTAAGGATCTTCCCAGAAAGTGGGGGGATTTGCGGCGCGGAACGCACCCTACAATTACTACGAACTTGCGAACTTACGCCGCATTCCCGAAATCCCGCTGAGAATTCCGCTTTTCTTCCTCCCAGCACCGGCAAGCTTCAGCATACACCTCTTGAGCGCCGGCAATCCCCTCCTCGCACCGCTTAATCTTATTACTGTACTTGTAATTAACCCACTTCAGCTCTTGCTCCAGAGCCTCCCGGAGCTTGCCGGTTTCTTCCGCCACCCACCGCACCTTATACTCCGCCACTTGCTGCGGCGAAAAAGTCCCCGCCGGCACTTCAAAGCGCTCAGGCAACTTAGCCAAATCCGCCTTAAACTTAAACAAACGCTGCTCAATCAGCTGCTCGCACTCCTTCTCCAACTTCAGCTTCTCCTCCCCCAGCCAGACAATTTTAAAATCCGCCTCAGCCATCGCCCAATTTTTCAGCCGCCCGCTGGAATCCCCCTCCCGCACAAACTTGTCCCGGCGCTCCTCAAGAGCCTTCTCCCACTCCCACTCCCGCTGAGCATCCGCAACTTCCTCATCAATCAAAATCAGCTTATTCAGCTCCACAGGTTCCAGCTCCCCCGCAGGATAGGGCAGGTACTTCTCAATCAAATCTCCGTCATGTTCCGGCATTTCAAAGCACTCGCTCTGAATCGAAGCCGCAGTCCAGAGCATAGCCACCGGCAAAGCCGCCGCAATCACATTAAACAGCACCCCTCCCGGCAAACCCAACCCCGCCACAATCCCCAGAGACATCGCATATTCCGCCCCACTCAGCCCCACAGCCAGCCCCAAATCCAGAGGCGACTGATTTTGCAAATTTTTCCCCTCAACTTGCAGCACCAAACTCGTTTTTGTGTGATAGAATAGTTCAGAGAGCTCATTCACCGGCGGATTCGCTCGCTGCTGGCTGACAATATCATCCAGCGCTTGTTGAGTGTTGCGCTTGCGACGCCCGCGAGCCATCACCTGAGTCGCCTTAGTATCCGCCAGAACCCCCGCCAAACTCCCCATCCCCAGAGAAGCCGGCAGACTCAAATACCCCAAGCGAGACGTGAGGATTTGCGCCCCCGCACTGAACGCCAGAGCGCTCATCGCCGCCACCACAATTTTAAAAGCCTTTTTCGTTTCCGGAGAAGGCTGCCGGTGAGCCGAAGGAGCCAAATCCTGAATGCGGACATTAGCCTCCTCCGATTCCGCGTATTTCTTCTCCCACTCGCTCATCTGAGCGCGGACTTGTTCAGGGAGACGCTCAATCAGTTCTCGGTGAAGGAACATCCAGCTAATCACAGATGCCCAACCCAGGTTGCGGCTGCCGGTGGTAGAATCAATAGATGCAGTCATTGTCTTTACCTTCCCATAATATGGTGAACTTAGAGCCAATCGAGACAGAGCTTCGTTCGCTCGTGAAATTTAATCGGTAAGGGGAATAAAATTATGCAGCCTCTCCCAAAAAAATCTCTCTCTTCTCCCGGAGGCGAGGTTCCCCGCACCCAATCGAACGCCCCTACATTGGAGCTGTAGGGGCGAAGCATGAGCGCGAGGATCTTTGCAATCAATGAAAGGATAACATTCGCTCATGCTTCGCCCTTCCCCTAACCCTACCCACAGCCCGGGGTAGGGTGCGTTCCCTCTTAGGGAACGCACCCTACTACTTCTTCTCCCCCCTCCCCGCACGCGGGGAGGGGGGTTGGGGGGGTGGGGTTCCGTACCCAATCGAAAATTATTCCTTCCCCCGCAACCGGCGAGCCCTCTCAAAAGCCGAATCAACACAAGGCGCAACAGATTGCCGAACCTCGCTCTCATCCTTCCCCGGATTCAGCAGACAAACGCTCGCCTTTCCCTGCAAATGACTTTCCAACGCCTCTTGGAACTTCCCAGAGGGAACCATCAGCGCCACAACCCCCCGCTTTTCCCCAATCTCAGCCACCAGCGCCTGAACGCGGCTGTAATCGAGAGCCGGCTGACCAGGACCCGGTTCCGCATCATCGATTAAAATAGTAGCAACTGCAGGATTGAGATTCTTCTTATCCCGCTGTTCCTGGATAGCCCGATAAATCCGCTCCAGCAACAAAATCAGAGAAGTCCCCGGCTGCTTATTGCCGATTTCCCGCTCAGTCTTCTGACACTCGCCCAAAAGAGACAGACTGTTAAAAACAGTGATATCCTTAGAGAGGAAAGGCCGGTCGGCAAAAGGAATCAGCAGAACAGTGTCCCCCGGTTTATAATTGTGAGTGCCGGCTTGACAGTGCGCCGTTCGCTCCCTGGCGTAACCCGCCGCCGATTCCGAATTATCGTCAGCCCGAATGTGGATAACCGGCTGAGTCGTGAACTCCACCGCCAGACTCCCTCCCACAACCGCAACAGCCAAAACCACAGCTGCAACAATCGCCGGCGATTTCCACCAAACTCTTTCTGACTGGACGGGAAGGGGCGTATAGTACCTGCTCATAAAGGCATCTCCATGCGCTCGTTAAGCAGGTATCGGGTTGCTCCCCCCGATTTATACAAAAGAAATACAAAACTTAACAATCCCGGCGTAGGACAGGCGTCCCGCCTGTCCCCCCCTGTCCCCAACCCATCCAGGCGTAGGACAGGCATCCCGCCTGTCCCTCCCCCCTGTCCCCCCCTGTCCCCATCCCCTCCAGGCGTAGGACACGTCCCGCCTGTCCCCCCCTGTCCCAAAAGCACCGCCACATAGGAAAATGTCAGTGAAGATTAAACAAATCGCAGCGCACTGAATGACTAACACTGCATGGGTGTTTCCAGGACAGGGTTCGCAAACCACCGGCATGGGTGCCGGTTTAGCAGACCTCCCCACCGGCATTGCAAAATACCAACAAGCCGAGCAAATACTCGGCTGGTCAGTCCCCGAAATCTGCCAAAATGAAGAAAAACTCTCCCGCACCCTCCACACCCAACCTTGCCTTTATGTAGTAGAGAGCATCCTCGCTGATATAATGCGCGAGCGCGGCGAACAACCCCACCTAGTTGCCGGTCACAGCCTCGGAGAATATGTCGCCCTCTACGCCGCCGGCGCACTTGACTTTGAAACCGGCTTGCGCCTAGTCAAACGCCGCGCCGAACTGATGGACAGCGCCGCCGGCGGTCAAATGGCAGCCCTCATGGGCTTCAACCGGCAAAAACTCGAAGAACTCATCGCCCAAACCCCCGATGTTGTCCTCGCCAATGACAACAGCGACGCTCAAGCAGTCATCTCCGGCACACCAGAAGCCGTCGAAACTGTGCTATCCAATATTAAAGTAAAACGAGCCGTAAAATTGAACGTCTCCGGAGCTTTCCACTCCCATTTAATGGCACCGGCAGCTGCAGAATTCCAGCAAGTTCTCGAATCCGTCACCTTTGCAGACGCCAGCGTGCCGGTGCTCTCCAACGTCGAGCCGGTGCCCGCAACAGAAGCAGCCATCTTAAAAGAGCGCCTGATGCGGCAAATGACCGGTTCCGTGCGCTGGCGAGAAATCATGCTGCAACTGCCGGTGCAAGGCATAGAGCGCGTCCTAGAAATTGGCCCCGGCAAAGTCCTCACCGGCCTGATTAAACGCACCTGCCCCGATCTATCATTAGAAAATGTCAGCGCAGCCCCCAGCGACTAGCAAGCCCGGGCGCAGAACAGGCGTCTCGCCTGTCCCAAAAACACCGCAGGACAGGCGTCTCGCCTGTCCCAAAAATAGGCAAAACCCACCAGCCGGCATGTGAAACCTCTGGGTGGGGCCAGAAACCGGGTTTCTGGAAGAAACCCGGTTTCTCCGGAAAGACTGTGCTAACCCCTAAGACCCAACACCTATTTTTATGAGCTACTGCGTCAAACCCAGATGTGAAAATCCCCAAAACCAAGACTCAGAGCAATTCTGCTCCAGCTGTGGATCAAAACTCTCGCTCAGAGAGCGCTATCGCCCCATTAAACTTCTCGGGCGAGGCGGATTTGGCAGAACATTCTTAGCAGTAGATGAAGATATTCCCTCCAAACCCCGCGCTTGCGTCAAGCAATTCTACTTCCAGGATAAAGACTCCGAATACTACAGCAAAGCCGTTCAGTTATTTCGCCAAGAAGCCATTCGTCTCGACCACCTGGGAAAGCACCCCCAAATTCCCACTCTGCTGGCCCACTTTGAACAAGACCAGCAGCTCTATCTAGTGCAAGAATTTATTGAGGGCAAAACCCTAGAGCGAGAATTGGAAGAAAGTGCGTTTGCCGAGTACCAGATTTGGGAATTGCTGCAAAACTTGCTGCCGGTGCTGCAATTTATCCACGATAATCGCATTATCCACCGCGACATAAAACCGGAAAACATCATGCGGCGCTACCCAGGAAATCAGCTAGTTCTGATTGACTTCGGAATAGCCAAATTGCTCACAGACTCAGCCATCCAGCGCACCGGCACTATCATCGGCACCCAAGAGTACGCACCACCAGAACAAACCAAAGGCAAAGTCGTTCCCGCCAGCGACATCTACAGCTCAGGCGTCACCTGCATTCGCCTGCTCACCCGCGCCCCTATTTTCGACATGTACGACCCAGAAAATGACCGGTGGTGGTGGCGCGATTTTTTACCAAAGGGAACCCAAGTCAGCGAGCGCTTAGCTGAAATTCTGGATAAAATGATAGCAAATAAGCTCAGAGAGCGATATAGCAGCGCTCAAGAAGTATTGCAAGCCCTCGCCCTGGTTTCCAGCCCCACTCCCACCCAACCCTTACCCTCCCCCTCTGTGGCAGCCCTCTTTGCCAGCGCCCCCCTAACCAGCTCCCCCCTAGCAAGCGCACCAATCCCTCAACCTTCCCTAAATTCAGCCGTGGGCGCTGACTTCACAAAACTGCAAACTCTTCTGGCGGCGAATAAATGGAAAGAAGCCGACATAGAAACCTGGGCGCTCATGTGTCAAGCTCTCGGTTTAAGTGCCGGCACCCATCTGGAAATCAGCGATATCGACCGGCTCCCCTGTGAGGATTTGCTCACCATTGACCGGCTGTGGGTGTCCGCAAGTCAGGGGCGCTTCGGTTTCAGCGTCCAAAAGGCAATCTATGAAAGCGCAAATAAAGATTATATCAAATTCTGCCAGCGCGTCAACTGGCCAAGCTACAATTCTACCACTTTCCACCAGGGGCTGAAATTTAGCCCAACAGCGCCGGCGGGACACCTGCCCTCCCGGATTTGGGCCGGCGGCGCGGCGTGGTTGCGTCACGCCGCCGCAATGGCGGCCAAATTGCAAAACTGCGGTGCCGGCAGCCAGAGTTAACCT
This sequence comes from Oscillatoria princeps RMCB-10, assembly GCA_019359235.1. Taxonomy (GTDB): domain Bacteria; phylum Cyanobacteriota; class Cyanobacteriia; order Cyanobacteriales; family Oscillatoriaceae; genus Oscillatoria; species Oscillatoria princeps. Next base: position 75,989 of record JAHHHT010000010.1, on the reverse strand, counting down.
TCTCTTAACTTGAGAAATTTATCATCTGGGGGTAGACTTGCACCAGCTAGACTGGATTTTGGAGTGCGTTACAATGGACAGTAAGTTTAGGACAAGGCATCTCACGTGCTAGTAGGGACAAAGACAGGCGAGACGTGTCCTACGTCCTAACCTAAGTGGCTACTGCTATACCCGCAGATCGCAGCCCCCGGCACCCACAAGGAATGCCCCTACAGAAACTCGATAGCGCGTAACGCACCCCACTTCCGATTGTAAAAATCAACCATATTTGGGGAGATTTATGAAAAAAGTGATTTACTGGTTGATGGGCGAAAAGGCAGGAAGATCCCTAGTCGGGATGTGGAACTGGATGTGGGGACTGCCGGTAGAGTCAGGCGGCAAAGTGGCAGTGGAGGTCGCGGAGCAATCCCTGCAATCCATGCAGGAATCAGTGCAAAAGCTAGCCACAGCAGTGGCGACTCAAGTGGCTGCCTACGAACGGGCCAAACAGAAGTACGAAGCTAAAATCAAGGAAATGCAAACCTTCGAGCGGCAAGCGGCGATCGCTCAGAGCAGCGGAAATGAAGAAGCGGCGCGTCTGGCCATGTCAAAAGTGATTCAGATCGAGCAACTCCTCCCCCAACTGGAAGTGCAAGTGCAGCAGGCGGAACAGTATGTGAGGGCTTCCAAGGAAAAGCTGAATCGCGAGCGCATGAAGCTCGAAGAGTACAAGACAGACATGCAAAACATGAAAGATTTGGCGGAAATCAACGAGGCTCTCGGCACTATCGCCAAAGTCAACAGCGACATGGATATCAGTTCCGCCCGCTATCAGTTTGAAGAAGCGAAAAGTGCTGTCCAGCGCCGGAACCTGCAGCAAAATGCCTTAGCTGAGCTGTCGGAAAACCCCAGCGAAAGAATCCAGGCAGACCTGGAAAAAATGACCCAAGACGACGAAGTGTCCCGTCGCCTGCAAATGTTGGATAGCTCTAAACCCAAGCAACTTCCTTAAAAAATATTATGGCAAAAAGCAGCGGCCCTCCTCCAATTGTCTTTATCCTCCTGTTTCTCTTGCTAGCCGGCGGTGGCTACTGGTGGTTTTTCATGCGCAAGGATAGCCAGCAGGCAACCCTTCCCTCCTCCAGTACAAACGCACCAGGCACCCCTCCAGGCGCACCATTACCAAGCAGCTCACCCATCGCAGCTGCGCCCTTTCCGCCTCCCACTTCCGTGCCGGCTGGCACCAATCTCAGGATAGACGGTTCCACCAGCATGGTGACAATTAATGTTAACCTAAAGAATGGCTTTCAGAGACAGTTTCCCGGAACCATCGTAACAGCGAATACCAACGGTACTGATAAGGGAATTCAGGCTCTCCTGGTGGGAAGCGTCGATATTGCAGCCATATCCCGACCCCTGACATCCCAAGAGCTTTCTTCAGGTTTAGTCGCCGTGCCGGTGGCCCTCGATGCCATCGCAGTAGTGGTCGGAGCTAACAATCCTTGGAAAGGAGGATTGAGTTCGGGCCAAATCGAGGATATCTTCGAGGGGAAAATCGCAGACTGGTCGGGAGTGGGGGGTTCAGCAGGACAAATCCGGGTGATTAATCGCCCTGCAGTCAGCGGCACCCACCAGACGTTTAAGGAACTGGTGCTCGGAGGGGGCAATTTTGGCACCACTCCTAATATCACCACACTGCCAAATGATGAGACAACCGGCTTGCTGCGAGAACTCAAAACCGATGGCATTGGCTACGCCACCTACACTCAAGTGGCCAAACAGCAAACCGTGCGAGTCGTGCCGGTGAATGGCATAACGCCGGACAGCCCCACTTATCCCTTTAGGCGGGCGCTGTACTACGTCTATAAGAACCCGGCTAGCCCAGCAGTTCAAGCCTTCCTGGGATACACCGCATCCCCGCAAGGACAGCAAGCCATGCTCTCTGGCGGTTGAGGGGCGACTTTGGGCGTTAGGGAGAGTGCAGCGCCGGCAAAATCCTGAATCGAAAATAGGGCTGCCGATATTGATAAGCTAATAGTTGCCCTAAATTTCATCTATGGATTCACCCCTAGCAACTTCTGTGGCCAAAAGCCGTGAACCCGTTGAGAGCTTGATTCTCTACCACCTGTTCAAGTGGTCAGTGGTCAGCCCCATGCTGCACGCTTACTTTCGGGGGCGCATTTACGGTGCCGAAAACGTGCCGCAATTTGGGCCACTCGTAGTGGTCAGCAACCACGCCAGTCACTTTGACCCGCCGATTTTGTCCGGCTGCATGAGACGACCGGTGGCTTTTATGGCCAAAGAAGAGTTGTTTCACATTCCCGTTTTGAAACAAGCCATTGCCCTGTACGGCGCTTACCCCGTGAGTCGGGGTTCCGCAGATCGGAGTGCGATTCGCTCAGCACTGCAGTATCTGGAAAATGGGTGGGCCACCGGCCTCTTCTTGGAAGGGACTCGCACCCCAGACGGGCGGATTACTGACCCCAAACTGGGGGCGGCGCTGATTGCGGCTAAAGCCAAGGCACCCATGCTGCCGGTCAGTTTGTGGGGAACCGAGGGGATTTTGCAGAAAGGCTCCGCCATACCCCGCCCCGTGCCGGTGACAGTGCGGATTGGCCAGGTGATTGACGCCCCCAACTCCACCAATCGTGAGGAATTGGAGGCACTGACGAGCCGGTGTGCCGATATCATCAACGCCATGCACGACTTGGGGCGCTGAGCCGGTTTATTTTGGATTTACCCCTTGACAATAAAAAGTAGTAGCGGTATAATAATTACCTCGTTCCCCGGCAGAGCCTGGGAAAAAGGGGAGCGCAGATAAATTCTCCGCGAAATCTGCGTTAATCTGCGTTCATCTGCGGTTGAAAACTCAAGAAACCTGGTTTCTTTAAGAAACCCGGTTTCTCAAGGTTTGCTTTCTGGCAGCCGCAAGCTAGAATGAGCCGAAAGCAAGCAGGAATTTTAACCCAATGCAAGATTTAAGAACGGAATTAGCAGCAACAGTAGACGAGGCGGAGTGGGAGTGGCTGATACCCCACGCGCAGCGTCAGGCTCTGATTGTGGTGTCGCAAGAGCTGGACTTGATTGATGTGGCGCTGGCGATGGCGAGTGATAACGTCTCGTCCGTACAGGGTTGGATTGGCGGGCAACTGATTTACAAACCCTCCACCGCCCAGCTTTCGGACTGGAACGCTAACCGAAACAAACGCTTTAATAGCCTGATCGTGCAGCCCTTTGTTCTCGTGCAAGAACCCGCTGCTGCGTGAAGTTGGTAAGGTGCGTCGAGGCGCAACTGAACATAAAGAAACCAGGTTTCTTAAAGAAACCTGGTTTCTCGGAGGCGGGCTGTGTTATAGCGTTTTTCATCCTTTGTGAGGTACTGAGAAACCCGGTCAGCGTAGGGGCGGGCCCCCGTGCCCGCCCTCTTCCCGGTTTCTGGGGCGTACTGGTGCCGGCCTGCTTAGCGGCGCTGGAGTCGCCGGCTGAGGGTTGAACCCGTGTGGCCTGTTGTCACCCACAAAATGGCTCTGGCTCCATCTCGAATCGATTTCTCGACAGGTTCCGGCTCTCGCCCTGAAGGCACCGGCACCGGCTTGAAAGTAATGCCCCGGCTGCCTAAAATAATTTCACCAATCACGCAGGCTCGGCGCATGTGGTCATCGGAAGTAACCAAATAGATACTGCTAATTCCTTGGGCTTGCAATTCATCAACCAGCGTGGTGAAGTTCGTCACCGTATCCACAGCTCGCTCGTCCAAGTGCAGGCGGCTCATATCGATTCCCGCTTCTGAAAACAGCCATTCTGCGTATTCTGGATTGCTCCCGCCAGACACCCAAATTTCTAAATCGGGATGCTCGCGAGCTAACTGAGCCGCAAACACCTCTCGCTTCGTGTCGCCACCCAACACCAACATCGCTTGAGGCCGGTCGAACTGGCTCTTGATTTGCCGGTAGCCAAACCAGCACACCACAGAAAGTCCCAGCAGCAGAAACAGGAAAGACCGGCCTAACGATCGCGTCTGTTTGCGAAGCATCGCGTTTTTGTTCCGGCGGTAACGTCGATTTCTCGGCCAGATCCTCAAAAACATAGATACAGAAAACTCACACCATCACACACCCAATCTACCGTAGCAGGTGCCCGCTCCGGATCGTATCAAGTCCAGTTGATTAACCTGAACAACCTAACCCCCCCTTCTCCCCCGTCCATCCTGGGGAAGGGGGGAATATCATTGGGAGCGTCCCATTTTTGCACTCCCCCTCACCCCCAACCCCTCTCCCACTTGGGGTGAGGGGAGAATTATTGATTTTTCCCCCCCCTCCCTTCATGGCGTTGGGCGCGGGAGGTGAGGGGGTGAAAATCTTTGCAAAAAGGGAATGCTCCCATATCATTTAATTTTATTGCTTCCCCTTCCCTTAAAGGGAAGAAGGCTGGGGGGTTGGGTTTATTGCGGTCAATTAACCGGATATGAGATAACGTCCTATTTTCCCTTCTTTTGCCAATTGAACCGTTTGCAGTCTGGCAAATTTAGAGACGCGACATGGCGCATCTCTGCTGACGGGACTGGCCGGAATTGAACCGGCGACCTAGCGCTTCAGATTCGCGTGAGTTTCCTCACTCTCTGGACTATTCCTTCACCATAGGCCGGCAGCCCTTAGGTGGTGGCCGTAATGTTTAAAGAGGTTTGCACTTTGTAGAGCATACTTTCCGGAACGAAAGGGGTGATGAAGGCGAGAAACCGTTTTCCTTCTTTCGTGCCCATGCGGAGCCGGTAAGCACCATTACTCCTATTCAGCCCCCACTTAAACCCCCACACCTCTGAAAAATAAGACACGATAATCTCATTTTCTTCCTTGGAGATATAAGTATTCAGGGTGACTTCCAGAGCGTGGACATTACCGTTTTTCTTCTTGAAGGACTTAGCACCGCGATCCATGAACCAGATTGCTATTCCTTGGGGGGTTAACAGGTTGAGGAACTTTCTAGTGATTGTTTTAGTTCCGCCCCTGTACAGCTTGTTAACCAAGACCCTTGTCAGAGGAATTAACTTGGGTTCGATGCGAATCAGGCCGCAGCCCTCCTTTGTCTCCCATCTCCGGACGTGTACTGGCCTCCTGGTGATTTGTTCGAGAACGTCTTTCTTGTACAGAATATAGTCCTCTCGCTCCGATGAGTGCTGGATAAAGAAGTTATTCAGACTTCTCCGGCCATCACCCAGTAGAATTCCAACCAGAATACCTCTTTGCTCTACTTTTGATAAGACATGACAGTCTATCTTGTTTTACTCCTTAAACCAGTCTCTGCACCTTCCAAAGCGTTTTGAGTTTGGCGGGAGAGTTTTGAGTGAGAAAGACACTCACCACTCAGCACCGAACGCCGAACACTCAGCACTCAGCAGCCCGGACTCAGCACTAACCTTGGCTTGGCTCAAGATTACCCTATCTGTTGCCAGACTTAGGCTTCCTTGAATTTGACCACATTCACACGCAGAGTTTCCCCCACGGTGCCCGATTGTTCAGGAGGCGCTCGCTCTATCCAACTGAGCTACAGCCCCAACTAGATGTTAATGATAGCAGCACTAGCAGCCTTGCGTCAGCAAAATGCGGAAATTTTGACAAATTAAACGGCTGGCAGAGGGGGATCAGGGCACCGGCTCAAAGCTGGGGAGACTGCCAGGGGGCGTCCCATGCCCCCCCGCCCGTCTCCAAACCGCACAGAGAACTGGTGGCTTTCAGGAGGGTTGAGGATTGCCCACCGGCAGCTCGCCGCAGGTGCAGAGTCAGGTGCCCGCCCATAGTGTCCCGACAGACTTGAGCCAAACCCTTTTCCGCCGGTGCCTGCAGGGGAGTGCCGGGGAGATCCGTGCGCCCTTCCAGCTCGATAGTAAACTGGCTGTTGCTCGCTTGCATGCGCCAGAGTCCCCAAGGCTGGATATCCCAGGTGACACGGGAGTTCCAAGGAACGAATTCGTAGAACTTGCCGCGATAGTGCAGCCCAATCATCGCCACTTCCTCCTCCCACCACAGCACCCCGCGCCGCCCCCCACCGGCAGTCAAAGCCAAATCCGGCTCTCCGTCAAAGCAATTGCAGTTGAGCCAGAACCACTTTTTGGGGAAAGCGCCGCCCCAGTTCTTCTCCCCGTAGGCGGGGGCGTCGGTGAACTCGTAGCGCTGTCCACCCCACTCAATCCAGCCGGTGGCTAAACCGTGAGCCATTAAAATTTGCCATCCGGGCTCAAAAATTTGCAAAAAAGACAGCCAGCCGGCGGTGGATTGCGGGAAGCTGCCGGTGTTGCCCCAGCCGTATACTGGTTGAATAGAATACTGCCAGCGGGCTTTCAGGCCGGTGGCGGGATCGCGCAAAACGCCCTGATGCCAAGTGGCGGTAGCTTGGTAGCCTTCCCCGACATGCCGGTCAAACACAGCCGGCGGAAGAAATCCGGGCGGTCTGAGATCCCCCCCTGGGGAGCGGCCCCAGTGGCCCAATCCCAAAGCGTGACGCCAAGCCCAAAACCGGCGGACATCTGGAAACGTGCGGCACAGATAGGTGTCGGAAGGGCCCAAGATTTGGGCAGCGCCGCCGCTGTAGGGGCTGCCACCGGCAGGGTCTTCAATAGAGTACATAAAAGCGAAAGTGCTACCGTGTGCGGGTAGGGTGACGCGGTAATACCAACCTTCAAAGAATCGCCGGCTGCTCTTGTCCCAGTGGTAGCCGCTGTGAGGGGTTTGCAAGGGATTTAGCATGGGGTGTGGGGCATAGGGGATGCAAGGATTTTGGATGCAAGGATTTTGGATTTTGGATGCAAGGATTGGGGATTGGGGATTGGGCATGGGGCATAAGGCATGGGGCGTGGCGCATGGGGCATGGGGTATGGGGCGTGAGGCGTGGCGCATGGGGCATGGGGTGAATTATCACTTATCCTCTAACCCCTACCCCCTAGAACCTAACCCCTACCCCCTACCCCCTACCCCCTACCCCCTGACCCCTAATAGGTCAAACTTATGATAGAGTCAATCCGCCGATAGAAGCACAGTTATGGTCTGCTGCCTCAACCCCGATTGCCCCAATCCCCAAAATCCGGATGGCTTAAGCTTTTGCCAGAGTTGCGGGACATTCCTGGTGCCCCTGCTGCGAGGGCGCTACCGCCTCGTCCTGCCCCTAGGGCGAGCAAGCGCGGGCAGAACCTATCTGGCAGAAGATATAGAAAAGAAAAACCAGCACTGCGTCGTCCGGCAGCTAGCACCGAATGTCCAGGAAACCCGGAGGCTGAAGAAAGCCGTAGAACTGTTCGAGCGAGAGGCGAAGCAACTGCAACAGCTAAACGATCACCCGCAAATTTCTTCCGTGTGCGCCTATTTTAAACAAGACGGCTACCTGTACTTGGTGCGGGAATTTATTAACGGGCAGAATTTGTGGCAGCTCTTGCAATTGCAGGGAGTTTGGAAAGAAAGCGAGATTCGGGAACTGTTACTCGACTTGCTGCCGGCGATCAAGTTTATCCACGCTCGACAGGTGATTCATCGAGACATCAAGCCGGAGAATATTATTCGCCCGCTCCCTTCAACCTCCCCCAACCAAGACGAGGTAAAGGGGGGTCAGTTTGTGCTGATTGATTTTGCCGGCTGCAAGCAGGTGCCGGCAGCCGAGAGCGCCAAACTGGGGGCGAAGCTGGGGAATCAAGGCTACGCAGCGCCGGAACAAATACAGGGGGGTGAGGCGTCTCCCGCCAGCGATTTGTTCAGTTTGGGTGCGACCTGCTTTGCGCTGCTCACCCGGGTTCATCCGTTGCAGCTGCTTGCGGAACATGGCGGTAGCTGGACTGCCAATTGGCAGCAACATTTGAAGAGTCCGATTAGTGAGGAATTGGCTCTGGTGCTCGACAAACTGCTGCAAAAAGACATCCACAAGCGCTACCAATCCGCTGACCAAGTGCTAAAAGATTTGAAACCTCAGCGGGTGTCACTGCCAAAAAATAGCTTATTTGCCGGTGCTGCCATCCTGCTGCTAGCCGTTGCTGGATATCAGTATTGCAAAGCCACGCAGCCAGATTTTGACTTGTTGGGCCAGCTCACCGCACCCCCCAGTCCGAGTCAGCCCACCGCACCGCCGGGCCCAAGTCAACCCATTGCTAGCCCAACCCCAAGTCAACCCATTGCTAGCCCAACCCCAAGTCAGCCGATTTCTATCCAGGCTAGAACTGTCGCCTCGAAAAATTCTATCCTCCTCAACACCCTCACCGGACATACTGACTCAATCTGTTTTGAGGGCTGCATTGCCATCAGCCCCGACCGGCAGACCCTGGTGAGTGGCAGCCTGGACAACACGATCAAAGTGTGGGATCTCGCCACCGGCACCTTGAGAGCCACCCTCACAGGTCACGCCAACGATGTTAATTCTATAGCCATCAGTCCGGACGGGAAGACCCTGGTGAGTGGCGGCGATGACAGCACGGTCAAAGTCTGGGATCTCGCCACCGGCACCGTGAGAGCCACGCTCACCGGTCACACCGGCGGGGTTTCTGCTGTCGCGATCAGCGCCGACGGGCGGACTGCGGTCAGCGGCAGCTGGGACGACACCATCAAAGTGTGGGATCTCGCCACCGGCACCCTAAAAATCACGATCAGGGGTAACAGCAACGATGTCAATGCTGTCGCCATCAGCCGAGATGGCCGAACCCTGGTCAGCGGTGGCGATGACAGCACGGTCAAAGTGTGGGATCTAGCCACCGGCAAAGAGAGAGCCACCCTCACGGATCATACCGACTCGGTTTGGTCTGTAGCCATCAGCCAGGACGGGCGAACCGCAGTCAGCGGCAGTTGGGACAAAACGATTAAAGTGTGGGATCTCGCCACCGGCACCTTAAAAACCACCCTCACCGGTCATACCGACCGCGTCAGCTCTGTCGCCATCAGCCCAGACGGGCGAACCCTGGTGAGCGGCAGCTGGGACAGCACCATCAAAGTGTGGGATCTCGCCACCGGCACCCTAAAAACCACCCTCACCGGTCACAGCAGCCCCGTTTGGTCTGTCGCCATCAGCCCCGACCGGCAGACAGTAATCACTGGCGGCGGTGACAAAACCATCAAAATTTGGCGCATGCCAAAATTGTAGGGTATGGGGCATGGGGCATGGGGCATGGGGCATTGGGGATGGGGTGTGGGGCAAAACAATCAATCCCCAATCCGCAATCCCCAATCCGCAATCCTTGCATGCAAAATCCTTGCATGCAAAATCCTTGCATCCATCCATCCGGGCATCCCAGGTGAGATCGGATGCGATCGCACCTCACGGAGCTGCGGGCGGGCTGCGATCGCCCCGCCGGCGCGAGAGGCTTTAACCGCCGCAACATTCTGGGGAAGACTTAACATAGAATCTAGCTGCTGATTCCTTGCACCTATGACTTTTTGCCTCAATCCCGATTGTCAGAACCCCGAAAATCCCGATGACGCCAAACGCTGCCAGAGTTGTGGGTCAAAATTGCTGCTCAAGGCACGCTACCGGCCCATCCAACCAATCGGCAAAAGCGGCAGCACTTTTTTGGCCACTGATGAGCGCAAGCGGTCTAAGCCGCAATGCGCGATCGTGCGGTTTGTCCCCCAAGGCAAAAGCACGCCAGCGAACACGTCGCTGCCGGTTCTCTGGCGTGGGGCGGGCTCGGAGCCAATCAAAACAGAGGAAACCGACTTATTTGACCAAACAGCCGCCCATCTCGCGGAACTGGGCAAGCACCCCCAGTTTCCGGAACTGCTGGCGCATTGCGAGCAAGATGGCCAGCAGTATTTGGTGTGCGAATGGGTCGAGGGGCTGTCCCTGGCTGAACTGCTAGTCAAAGAGGGTGCCCTCACCGAAGTGGAAATGCAAAAGCTGCTCAGCGACGTGCTGTCGGCGCTGCAACTCCTGCACGAAAAACAGCTCGTTTACGGAGACATCAAGCCGCAAAACATTATCCGCCGCAGCGGGAGCGCCACCGGCGACCTGCCGCAGCCGCTCTTCGTTTTGGTGGGTTTTAGCGGCGCTCCCGCCACCGGCACCGCCCTTTCCCCGCACACGGCACCCGAGCGAGCTTCGGGCAAAGCAACCGCAGCCAGCGACTTGTACAGTTTAGGCGTGACCTGCATCCACCTGCTGACTCAGATTCACCCCCTAGAACTGCTAGACAGCCGGCAGGATATCTGGGTTTGGCAGGATTACTTGCGCCACAACCTCAGCTCGCCGCTGCGGCGGACACTCAACAAGCTGCTGCTGCGCCAGCCGCATCACCGCTATCAGTCCGCCGGGGATGTCCTCATCGACTTGCAGCCCGGGTCAAAGCCGGGAACCGCCCGGAACGCACAGCCGCCGCTGCCGGTGTCCCCACCGATGCCGGTCGAGCCGGTGGCGTGGAAATGCGCCCACATCCTCAGGGGGCACACCCTCACCGTTCGCTCCATCGCCCTCTCTCCCGACGAGCAAACCCTCGCTTCCGGCAGCCACGACGGCACAATCAAGCTGTGGGATTTGCCAACAGCAAACCTGCTGCGCACCATCGAAGCCGACAGCTACGACGTGCACGCCTTGGCCTTCACCCAAGACGGGCAGAGCCTAATCAGTGGCAGCAACAACCAAACTGTCAAGCTGTGGAATCCCCAAACCGGCAAGTGTGTCCGCACCCTCGCCAGACTCGAGCACAGCATAACAGCCCTCGCTCTCAGTCCGGACGGGCAGATGCTGGCCACGGGAGAGCGCTACGGCACCGTCAAGCTTTGGGAGTTGAGTAGCGGAGCCCTGCTCGACACCCTGGGGAGCGCCGAGAACCAGAAACCTTGCCACGAGCTAGACTCTCTGGCTTTCAGCCCGGATGGCGAATTCCTCGTCACCAGCGGTGAAGTCTGGCACGTCAGCAGCGGCAAGCGTGTTTACAACTACATGGCTGAGGCAGTCTGGGGGCACTCCGTCGCCGTCAGCCCCGATGGCCAGACCTTCGCCGTCACCGGCGATACAGACAGGATGGCCAGACTGCTGAACCTGCGCACCGGCGAAGTCATCCACTCCTTCAAGGGCCACATCAAATCCCTGCGGGCTGTCACCTTTCGTCCCGATGGCCTCGTCCTCGCCACCAGCGGCAAGGATGGCAGGATCAGGCTGTGGAATACCCGCACCGGCAAGGCGATTCAAACCATCCCCGGTCATTCCAGCGTGGTGTTTGGTCTTCGTTTCACCAGAGATGGCAAAACCCTGATCAGCTGCGCTCAGGATAAAAAAATCAAGGTTTGGCAGTGCGATATCCCGTGAGAAATAACACAGGACAATCCCCGACATGCCCTGACACCCCCGGCACTTGGGCTAATATCAATTCTGACTCCGCAGCAGGCGATCGACCGCCCCCCCCAACCCCCTGTTTCGGGTCAGCGGGCGCGAGCGGGCGCGAGCGGTCGAACTTTTCTTCCTTCTTCCTTCTGATGGGGTGAATTGACCTTAATATAAGGTTTTTAGCAAGTGGCGACCGCCCGCTCCCTCAGACTTAAATAAAAAACCTGCCCAAAGCAAGCCCGCCCCTTCCCCAATGGGCAAGGGGGGTGGGGGAAAGATAAAGAATAATTTTTACTCACGGGGCAGATCGGGAATAAATTCTTCTTCCCCCCAAGGTGAGATTTCCTCTCCCTTCCTTTCCTCTGCCCGGAGAGAGAGAGCGGTTTTTCCCATTAATCAACCCGCCACGATATAGCGGTTCTATTTGAGTTGTGAAAGCGTAGAAACCCGGTTTCTCAAAGAAACCGGGTTTCTGGCCCCCCAGAGGTTTGACAAATCATTTAGAACCACGATATAATAATTTATCCCTAATTGCTCGGGCAGTCTTAGCGCCTGCTCAGAGCGCAGCCGCTCTCAATCGCTGCGCTCTTACCTCTAACTTCCGCCGGTAACATTATCGGCTGCCGGCGGCTGCCGGTTGATGGCAATTCCCCGAGCGACGAGCTGCTATCTTAACGCACCCTGCTGGCGGGACAGGCGGACAAGACGCAATCCGTCAAAATTCCTGCTGTGCGAAAACCGCGCATCCGGTTGCAAGCGATTCGTAAAAACCAAAGAGCTTTGAAGCTGAGATTCTCGACAACAACCCCTGAACCCCCTGATTGCCAATCCTTCAGGCGCAACCGGAAACGATAGATTCGCTGCTATCCGCACGGTGAAAATCCTTGCTGTGCTGGAGTCCGCTCCCTCAACCCCCCGCCGCAAAGCAAAAGTTTTCAAACGTAAAAAAAATCGGCTCTGCCGGCGGTCCGCCACGCTCCCGCGTGCGGGAATTTGAGATTTTAGATTGGGGGCGCGCCCGGTGGCTCGCCCCAAGCTGCAGTTGAGAATGCTTTGTTTCCCGACAATCTATAATTCTTAATTTTCAACCGGTGGCAGTTCACGGCGGGAGAAGGGCGTCAAAAGGCAGAGATGGCGGCACTTCTGGCCGCTCGAACCCGGAAAGGGGAAAATTCTGGGGAAGTCTTACTATAGAATTCAGACCTATAATTGCATTGCGGTATGAGTTACTGCCTCAATTCCGATTGCCAGAATCCCCAGAATCCTGACGGGACAGGGTTTTGCCTCACCTGTGGGTCAAAATTGTCGCTCAAAGACCGCTACCGGGCCATCGCACTGCTTGGCCAGGGGGCCTTTGGCCGAACCTATCTCGCAGTGGATGAGGACCAACCGGCCCAACCGCGCTGCGCGATCAAGCAGTTTTTCCCGCAAGACGCCAGCACCCCCTCTGGAACCCCCGTCAAAGGAGGGGGTTCGGCGCTATTTCGCATCTTTGCTTCCCGCCTCGATGAGTTGGGCAAACACGCCCACATTCCCAAACTGTGGGCGTCTTTTGAAGAAGATGGCCACCAGTATTTGGTGCAAGAGTATATCGAGGGGGAAAATTTAGCCCGCTCCCTGGCCAGTAGCGGCACTTTCAGCGAGAGCAGCATCCGCAAGTTGCTCAGGGATATACTGCCGGTGCTGGCGTTTGTTCACGAGCGCCAGATGATTCACGGCGACATCAAGCCAGAAAATATCATTCGCCGCCGGTCGGACAGCCGCCTGGTTTTGGTTGATTTTGGAGACGGTTCCCTGCGCACCGGCTTTAGCTTTGGCACCCAAGGGCCGGTGAGCGGCTCTGCCGAGTACGCCGCACCGGAACAAACGAAAGGTCAAGCCACCAGCAGCAGCGACCTCTACAGCTTGGGCGTCACCTGCATTTATTTGCTCACTCAAGTGTCTCCCTTTGATATGTTCGATATCAAAGCCGATGCCTGGGTGTGGCGGGACTACATCAAAACGCCGGTCAGCTATTCTTTGGGCCAGATTCTCGACAAAATGGTGCGGCGCAGCAGCAAGCAGCGCTATGAATCCGCCGATGAAGTCCTCAAAGACCTGAATTCGTGGATGCTTCCGCCGGTCAGCCCTCGCCAGAAGCGGCTGGCTGTCAGCGCTTTGGGCGGGGCGGCACTGGCGCTGCTTGTCGGGAACCTCACCTCTCGCGTGCCGGCTCCTGTGCCGCAAACCGCTTTAATGCCCCCAGAGGTGCTGCTCGCCCCCCCAGAAATCGGGTACTCAACTCCCTACATGTGGGACGAAATTCAGCCCCTGCGCACCATTGAGGGGAAGAACGGCCCATTTTGGACGGTGGCCGTCAGCCCCGATGGCCAGACCGTCGCCGGTGGCAGCTATGACGGGACAATCCAGCTCAGGCAGCTGAACACCGGCCAGCTGACGGGCATTCTGGCGGGGCATTCCGGAGCGGTTTGGTCAGTGGCCATCAGCCCGGATGGCGCGATTATGGCCAGTGGCGGCGAGGACAAGACTGTCAAGCTTTGGAATCTGAAAACCGGCCAGTTGAGAAGCACGCTCTACAGCCATTCTGGGGCGGTGCTCTCTGTTGCCCTCAGCCCTGACAGCCAGAAAATCGCCAGTGTCAGCGAAGACAAAACGGTTAAACTGTGGAGCGCCCGCACCGGCAAATTGCTGCGCACCCTGCGGGGGCACACAGCAGACGTTCAGTCAGTCGCTTTCTCTGCCGATGGCAAGATGCTAGTGACAGGCAGTACGGACGGCACTGTCAAGCTGTGGAGCGCTCGTTCCGGCAAGCTGCGGCGCACGCTTCACGGTCATGGAGAGGCGGTTTGGTCGGTGGCGGTCAGCCCCGATGGCCAAAAAATCGCCAGTGGCAGCTGGGATCGCACTGTTAAGATTTGGGATTTAAAAACCGGCGAGTTACTCAACACTTTCACGGGCCATTCAGATAAAGTTTGGTCGGTCGCCTTCAGCCCGGATGGCCAGACGGTCGCCAGCGGCGATTATGGCGGCACTATCAAACTCTGGCAGCCCGACACCGGCACCGAGCGGGGCACGCTCAAGGGGCACTCATCGGAGGTCAAGTTGGCTTTCAGCCCTGCCGGTAAAACCCTCGTCAGCGGCAGTTTTGATGACACTATCAAGCTGTGGCGTCTGTGTCCTTAGCGGTTAGCTCCTAGCCCTTTTTCCTGCGGTCGCCTCCGCCTGAGAGTGCGACCGCTTTGTTTTTATCGAGTTGCGTTAACTCCCCGCTGGCGCATGGCCGTGAGGCGCATGGCCCCAGAAATGGGGAAGACTCACAGCAATGCCCCATCGCCCAGTGCCCCAATGCCATGCATGGGTGATGCCCATGTCCTAAACTGACTGTCTACTGCTATAAAATCGTCAGGGTTAGGTCTTCACAGACTCCGGAGAGGATGTGTTAAGCTTAAAAACCGGAGAGCAACGGGAAGACATTCAGACCACTGCCTGGGATTTAAGAAAAAATTCCAGAATTGGCATTGACAATCAAAAAGCAGCAGTGATAAGATAAAAAGCAAGTCAGAAAAAAGCAGTGTGATAATGATCCGGAGATGTCCGAAGGGGGCAACCCTAAATACAGCCGGCTGAATCTATAGGCCGGTGTCCCACAACCACACAATTCCGCGATCGCCACCACTAACGACTATCTTCCCATCCACACTGATGGCGACTGAGAAGACAAGACCCTCATGTCCTTTGAGCGGTTCACCTTGGAGGTTGATTTTCAAGTATCACAACCGCACTCTACCGTCATCACTACCGCAGCCGACAAAAGTCTTCCCATCCAGACTCAATACTAAAAAAATGAAGACTAACCTACCATTGTCATCGAACAATCCTTTTTCGGACTTATTGCTGGTCAACCGCAATCAACTAACACGACTCGTTTACAATCCTTCCCGTCAATTGTATGATGTAAGTAAAACAACTCAACCGCTAGAACAACACGATATTGCCCAGTTTGTCGTAACTGACAGCCATGTATTTGTCAGCAGTAAACCGAGGGATTTTAGAGTTAAGACGACCACTTCAGTCGTCGTCAAATTGACAAAAAATTTGGAAAAGCAAAATTGCCGAGAATTTCAAGATGAAACCGTCCCGGCAATGGCAACAGATGGCAAAATAATTTTTGTATCAACGGAAGGTAAATTTTTAGCCCTCAACCAAAGTTTAGAAGTTTTGGGTGAATTGAACTTAGAAATTCATTCGTTTCTTAACAGATATGGTATCAAGAAGAATGCCCATGACATTTTGCTGTATAAAAATACTGCTTATCTTCTCGACAATATTTACTACCCAGTATTTATATTGCGTGTCGATATTAGCAATCATCATAAGCTTCTAATTATTTCCAAGGTTCAAATAAGAGGTGTAAATCATCATCTCATCCACCAATGGCTAAACCCCGAACTATCTCAATGGTGTATTATTCAACGATATTGTTGCATGGGCGGAAGTGGCGAGAATATTCTGCTTTTTACACTCGATGTTGGCAATGAAGTTGTGAATTATCTAAATCGTCAATCAATTTCAAGAGGATCGTGGGGCGGAGAATCGTGGGAAGGAAGGAATATTGGGAATATTAAGATTCTGGCAATTTCCAAACTTCATCCCGTATGGGCAATAATTCAAGATGGTAAGAAAAGTATTTATTTGTCAAGGGTCAGCACGGAAGAGAATCGAGTGCAATTTGAAAAAATGCTTAATTTAGGGAGCTTGATAGTTTCTGACACTCCAAGTTATAAATTTGGAAAAGAAACTACACTGAGTTGTGAAGCAATAATTAAATGCGAAGCCAAATATTTGTATATTTTTCTCAAGGTTTGTAGACGGTCGAGGATTTTGAATATTTCTTGTAGAGAGGCAAGAATTTTAGTGGTTGATATCGAGGGGTCGTCGCCAAAACTCGTTTTAAATCAAAAGTTAAGGAATCGGAAAATCGATATCTCTGATGATGTCGTAGGGCTCGAAACATTTGTTTCATAACCCGTCCGATGTCAGTCGTGATGTAATTTGAGTGGGGATTTAAAACCCAGTTTCTGCATGGCTGAAATATAATAGAAACCGGGTGTGCTGGGTCAGCTGCCCGATCGCCCAATGCCCAATCCAAAATCTAAAATCCAAAATTAAAATTAGACTAAAGGGAGGCGGCAGCCCCCCCGGTAACCTCAGAATACCGCCTGTCTAACTTTGAATAGAGCCGGTGGAAACCAGCGGTTTTGCTGCTTGCTAGTTTGGCAACGTGGAAGGCAAGCTGGGTTTCCTACTCCGTCTCAGTCCATTGAGTGTGGAAGACGCCCGGTTTGTCAATGCGCTCGTAGGTGTGGGCACCGAAGTAGTCGCGCTGAGCTTGGGTGAGATTTTGCGGCAAGCGGTCGCGCCGGTAGCTGTCGAAGTAATCCAGCGAGGCGCTGAACGCCGGCACCGGCACTCCCAGCTTCGCCGACACCGCGATCACCTCCCGCCAGGCATCCTGCCGGTCTAAAATCGTTTGCTTGAACTCCGGCGCTAATAGCAAGTTTGGCAGAGTCGGACTGTCATTGAAAGCGGTTTTAATCTTATTCAGGAACCCAGCCCGAATAATGCATCCGCCCTTCCAAATCCGGGAAATTTCACTCAGATTCAAGTTGTAGCCAAACGTCTTAGAAGCGGTGCTCAACAGGGCCATGCCCTGAGCGTAGGAGCAAATCTTTGAGCAGTAGAGGGCGTCGCGAATTTTGTTGATAAACTCTTTAGTATCACCCTCATACTTGCCGCTCGGGCCGGTGAGCGTCTTTGAGGCTGCCACCCGCTCCTGCTTGTAGGAAGACATGATACGGCCATTCACCGCCGCTGTCATCGTCGGGATGCACACGCCCAGTTCCAAGGCACTCTGTACCGTCCAGCGCCCCGTGCCTTTTTGCCCCGCCGCATCCAGAATCAAATTAACCACAGGCTTGTTCGTCTCTGGGTCGATTTGCTTGAAGATGTCAGCTGTAATCTCAATCAGGTAGGAGTTTAGCTCTTCGGTGGTGTTCCACTCGGCAAACACCTCGTGCAGCTGATTGTGGTCGAGCCCCAAGGTATTCTCCAGCAGGTCATAGGCTTCCGCAATCAGCTGCATGTCGCCGTACTCAATGCCGTTGTGCACCATCTTGACGTAGTGACCGGCACCGCCAGGGCCAATATAGGTGACGCAGGGGCCGTCATCGACTTGCGCGGCTATCTTGGCTAAAATTGGCTCCAAATACTCGTAGGAGTCTTTCGTGCCTCCCGGCATCAGGCTCGGGCCATTCAGCGCCCCTTCCTCACCGCCGCTGACTCCCATGCCGATAAACCGGAACCCAGTCGCCTCCAAGTCGCGGGTGCGGCGAGCCGTGTCGTCATACAGGGAGTTGCCGCCGTCTATAATGATGTCACCCGGCTCCAGCAGGGGTTTGAGCTGCTCAATCACCCCATCCACCGGCGCGCCGGCTTTCACCATGATCAGGATTTTGCGGGGGCGCTCCAGCGACTGGACAAATTCTTCCAGGGAATAGGCGGCTTTGACATTCTTGCCCTTGGCTCGGATGGCCATAAAGGCATCCGTTTTCTCGGGAGTTCGGTTGTACACCGCGATCGGGAAACCGTTGCGCTCAACGTTCAGCGCCAGGTTCTCCCCCATGACGGCTAAACCAATCACACCAAAGCTCTGCTTTGTCATACGTTATTGTTCAACTCTGTAATTTCGGGAACAGTAGCTGCTCCTTCACTCAGGGTAGCCCGCCCTCACTGGGAGAGCCTGTAAAGAAGACATTAAGAGTCGGGGAGAGCGGGTGCTGCCGGTAGAAATTAATTGCGGACAATTAACCGGACATCTTATCTTCTGGCACAAGTCTGGCCGGTGGCTTTAAAGAAAGCTGACTTTATATCTGTTTGTAGACTTATTAAACAGTTAGGATATTTTATGGCTTTTATTAGCTTAAAAGCGGAACTGGCAGTGAAAATATTATTAACTAATTAAGCGGAATAGATAAAAGTCACCTGCTTGTTAAGCTGGCGGAATCCCTCAAGAGCCAGCCTGCGGAGGCGTTCCGCCGTGCGGTCTTAGCGCAGTGGCCCTTTGTGCGGAGGGCCAGAAAGGGAGGGTGCGTTCCGCGTTATAGAGTCTTCTGCAGAAGTGGGGAGCTGTAGGGCGGAACGCACCCTACAGGTGAGTGTCCCGAAAGAAAGAGATCAAGAGACTGCCGGAACGATAAAATAAGCCTGGTTACGAAAAATCGGTGGAAAATCTTGTGCGACGCGGGGGGTTCCGGCAAACATGCTCTCATATATTCTGGCGCTGGCAGTAGGTATCGGTGGCTTTGCCCTTTATATGGCAGCCTTCTTCTTCCCAGAAGTCCATCGCAAAGGGGACTTGATCTGGAGTGGCGTGGCAATGTTCTACGCCTTGGTGTTGTGGTTCTGTGCTGGGCGGATCACCGGCGCTGTGCTTCTCGGGGAATCAGCCAGCGTCGCCCTCTTGGGCTGGTTGGGCTGGCAAACCCTGCGCTTGAGACGGGAAGTCACCCCAAGCGGAGAGCGGACTCAGGTTTCTCAAGAGAAGCTGTCCGCCGGCGTGTCCCAGCTGAGCGGGCGCGTCACCGGCTTGTTCAAAGGCAAGCCCCAACAGCCAAAGGCTGGGCTTGCGCAAACTCCTCAGCCTAAAGTGCAAACCCCGGCACCGGCACCGGAGCCAGAAAAAGCTGCCGCACCACAAGCGCTCTCGGAAGAAATGCCGCCAAAGGAAGAAGCGATCGTTGCCGCAACGGCAACTCCAACTGAAGCGCTCACTCCAGAAGTTCCCGCAGCAGAACAACCGGCTCCATCGGCTGCAGTCGCACCGGCACCGGCTCCAACCCAAAGCGAACCTGAAAAAATACCGGCAGCAGCAGCCCTAGAGGGAGCAACCGCTGAATCTGCTGCCCCACCAGAGGAAGAAACACTGGAGGAAGAAGGGTTTGAGCCCGAGCCCCCACAGCCTTCCGTACAGGCAAAACCCCCAGCAGCTGCGGTTAAGCCGGTACGGGATAAAGCCAAACCGGCATCGGGTGCCGGTGCCGGCATTGTCCTCGCGCCGGTGAGCTTGGCGCTCAGCAAGCTCCAAGAAGCAATTCAGGGGCTGGTGAGCAAGATTAACAAGCCCAAGAGCCCGCCGGCCCCCAAGACGCCCCCAGCAAAAGCCGTTCCCGAGACAGCAACAGAACTGAGCGATGACGATGCCTTCCCGCTGGAAATGGATGTGACTTTTGAGCCGGTGCCGCCAAAGCCGGCTTCCGCAGAATCGATTCACATTCCAGTGGGATCTGAACCTCGGGCACCCGGGAAGCCGGTAACAGACGAATTGGAGGAACCAGCCATCGGCGAGGTGGAGCTGCAAGTTGCCACTGTAGATGCAGAAGTGATCGTTGAAGGAGTGGCGACAGGGGTTGAACCGGCACACTCCGCCACCACTGCGGAGCCGCAACTGGTTCGCCCCAATCCCCCCAGCCCAGAACTGCTAGAAGCCGCCAGAAAATCCGCTGAGGACGTGAAAGATGCGGCGGCGCGGGAGCCGGTTGAGGAAATCGCCCCGGAAGCGGAACTGGCTCCACCGGCAGAAGCGCCCCCCGAGGAGCTTCCCGAACCGGAGGCGGTGAGGGCACCCGAAGCCGCCACCCCAGCCGCGCCGGTGGAGGAGAGCACCCCCCCGGCAACAGAGCCAAGGGAAGAAACCCCGCCGCAACTGGTTCGCCCCAATCCCCCCAGCCCGGAACTGGTAGAAGCAGCCAGGGAACAGGCACCGGCACAGACGGAAGCGGCGGCGGGGGGGCAGGCTGAGGAAATCGCCCCGGAAGCGGAACTGGCTCCACCGGCAGAAGCGCCCAAACAGGAGGAGGGTTTTGCTCAGCTGTTGCGCCCCAAACGAACCGACCCAGCAGTGGTAGAAGCAGAGAAAAAGCCGGCTGAGGCTAAGTCTGTCACTCCCCCGCCTGCAGACAGTGAGGCGCACGCTGCCGGTGAGGGAAACAGTTAACAGCAAGAAAGTTTGTTGAGTGCTGACAGAAACCGGGTTTCTTCCAGAAACCCGGTTTCTACGCTCTCACAACCCAAATATAAACGCTATAGTTTGCGCCGCTATTTTTCATGCCTCCCCCTCTCCCCTTGTGGGAGAGGGGGTTGGGGGTGAGGGGGAATGCCGGCAATCAACCCATCCCTATATTACTCCTTCAATAGCCTCGAAATCTCTTCATCCGTGAAAGGAGTCTTCCCGGCTTTGAGGGCATCAATCCAGCGCTGCCGGTGCGATTTATAATCAGCACTGCCAGTCCACTTGATAAATGCCTGAAAGTCCTCAATTGCTCCTTTTTTATTGCCGGCTATCGCCCTAGCCACACCGCGACTGTCCCGAATACCTCCATCTTCAGGCGCAAGCGCCACCGCCTTCTCACAGGCAAACATCACGTCTTTGGCATGCCGGTGCAGACTGCCGTACCAACAGAGTTTGTCCCAAGAATTAGCTGAAATTTCCAGCGTTGGAGCCAGCTTCTGCGCTTGGGCGTATGCTGCTATAGCTTCCCTGACTTTTCCCTCCCGCACAAGGCTTTCTCCCTTATCAATCAAAGATTTCGCGGCAAATTGCCGTGCGTCAGCTTCTGGATTGAGTTCCCGGCGAGGCTCTAGCTCTTTGGCTTTTTGAAACTGAGCCACTGCGCCCTCAATATCCCCGTTTTCCGCTAAATATCTGCCTCCCTCCACTAATAACCGCGCCGAAGGCTTAAGCTTAACGCCATCGCACAGATGGCGCTCCTCCTTGCTGAGATTCGCACTGGGGTTGTTCAGGTAGTCCCGCACCCAGTCGCAACCCCGCGCTAATAAATCGTCTAAATCCAGGTTCCACAGGATAACAGTGCCGTCCTGACTAGCGGAAGCGACTGTCTTGCCGTTGGGGCTGAAAGCTACGCTCCAGACCTCACGGCTGTGCCCCTTGAGAGTGGCTTTTTCCTGACCGTCAAGGCTCCAGAGTTTGACGGTGCCGTCCTCACCACCGGAAGCGACTGTCTTGCCGTCCGGGCTGAAAGCCACGCTCGGGACCCCACCTCTGTGCCCCTTGAGAGTGGCTTTTTCCTTGCCGTCAAGGCTCCAGAGTTTGACGGTGCCGTCATAACTACCGGAAGCGACTGTCTTGCCGTCCGGGCTGAAAGCTACGCTGTTGACGGAACTGCCATGCCCCTTGAGGGTGGTTTTTTCCTTGCCGTCAAGGCTCGAGAGTTTGACGGTGCCGTCCTCATCAGAAAAAGCGACTGTCTTGCCGTCTGGGCTGAACGCTACGCTCGTGACCCAACCGGGATGCCCGTTGAGGGTGGTTTTTTCCTTACCCTCAAGGCTCCAGAGTTTGACAGTGCCGTCATAACTACCGGAAGCGACTGTCTTGCCGTCCGGGCTGAACGCTACGCTCCAGACATCACCGCTATGCCCCTTGAGGGTGGTTTTTTCCTGACCGTCAAGGCTCCAGAGTTTGACAGTGTCGTCAAAACTACCGGAAGCGACTGTCTTGCCGTCCGGGCTAAAAGCTACGCTCCTGACATCATTGATATGCCCCTTGAGGGTGGTTTTTTCCTGACCGTCAAGGCTCCAGAGTTTGACAGTGTCGTCATCACTAGCAGAAGCGACTGTCTTGCCGTCCGGGCTAAAAGCTACGCTCCTGACCCCATCGCTATGCCCCTTGAGGGTGGTTTTTTCCTGACCCTCAAGGCTCCAGAGTTTGACGGTGCCGTCCACACTAGCGTCCGCGAGTGTTTTGCCGTCCGGGCTGAAAGCTACGCTCCAGACCCCACTGCTATGCCCCTTGAGGGTGGTTTTTTCCTGACCCTCAAGGCTCCAGAGTTTGACGGTGCCGTCATTACTGGCAGAAGCGACTGTCTTGCCGTCCGGGCTGAACGCTACGCTCACGACCTCACGGCTATGCCCCTTGAGGGTGGCTTTTTCCTGACCGTCAAGGCTCCAGAGTGTGACGGTGCCGTCCGCACCACCGGAAGCGACTGTCTTGCCGTCCGGGCTGAACGCTACGCTGTTGACCGGACCGCCGCTATGCCCCTTGAGGGTGGTTTTTTCCTGACCCTCAAGGCTCCAGAGTTTGACGGTGCCGTCCACACTCGCGGAAGCGACTGTCTTGCCGTCCGGGCTGAAAGCTACGCTCCAGACCTCACGGCTGTGCCCCTTGAGAGTGGCTTTTTCCTGACCGTCAAGGCTCCAGAGTTTGACGGTGGGGTCATCACCAGCGGAAGCGACTGTCTTGCCGTCCGGGCTGAAAGCCACGCTCCTGACCGCACGGCTATGCCCCTTGAGGGTGGCTTTTTCCTTGCCGTCAAGGCTCCAGAGTGTGACGGTGCCGTCCTCACCACCGGAAGCGACTGTCTTGCCGTCCGGGCTGAACGCTACGCTCCAGACCCAACCGCTATGCCCCTGGAAGGTGGCTTTTTTCTTTCCATCAAGGCTCCAGAGTTTGACGGTGCCGTCCTCACCAGCAGAAACGACTGTCTTGCGGTCCGGGCTGAAAGCTACGCTGTTTACCCAAGCGCTGTACCCTGCCAAGCGGTTGCGCTCTCTGACTCCGTAAACTGCCTGCTGTAGCGCCCCCACAACCGGCGTTTTCCTACCGGCTCCCACCCCCCATCTGCTCAGCTGTTTCGCTGCTTTTATCCCCTCTACCAGCGCCTCCAACTCCCGGTTCACGGCAAACAGCTTTTCCGACGATAAAGTCAGGGCATCAATCTCGGCATTGACTTTCCCCTTTTCGGCTTCTGCCCACTGAAACACTGCCAAACCGCTCACCGCTGTCACCAAAGCCAGCAAAACCGCCGCAATTCTATTTCTTCCCTGAGCGACTTGGCGGACTTTTTTCTCCCGCTCCAGCTCGGCGTCTACCCTTGCCTTTTTTTCCGCATCCAGAGCAATGTCCGCTTCCAGCTTTTCCATCTGTCTGGCTTGTTGCTCCGTTGCCAAATCCACTTGCTGACTCGCTGTCAAAAACTGATAATCTTCATTGCTCAAACTTTTACTCGCCGCCCAGGCGAGCGCGTCCCGCAGCGCCTGTCCCCGCAACAGCCTGGATTCATCCTGCCGGCTAGCAGCTAGCCACGCTCGGAACACCTCCGCATAAGGGCGGAGATTGCCTAATTCTTTCTCAACCCAACCGGCATTAAAAACCTCCCCGTAAATGCGGTTAGCAACTTCCAGCCTCCCAAGCTGCCTCACCACTAACCCCGACAGCCGCAACTCCATTTGTTCCGGAGAGTCATCCGCCGCCACTCCCCCCTCCCGCAAAATTTGCTGGTACAATCCCAACAGCCGACTTGCGCGTTCCTGACTTCTGACAATCCTCACCCGAATCGTCTTTAAATGCTCCGGCTCATCCTGCGCTTCCCAATTTTCAATCACCCGCACTTGTATTAACTTTCCAACCCACGACGCATCACCCTCTTTCTTGGCGCTCTCTGCGTCTTGGCGGTTCAAACCAACCAATTTACAAACCTTCTGCGTGAGAAACGGCTGCCCTCCTGTCCACGCCAATATCTCACCCAACACCGCCTCAGGATTCTCAACCGCCGCTGACAATCCCCCAGCCAGAGGCATCGCCGCCGGCATTTGAAAGCCGGTCATCGCAATCGCCCTGCCAATATTAAACGGCGTCCGGTTCTTGTCCGCAATCAAATCCGAGGGAGTGCACACCCCCAGCAGCACAAAGCTCAGCCGGCTGTATTCAGGCTTGTCGGCGCGTTTGTTGTAACCGGCTCTGATCAGGGCAAAGAAATCATCCGTGTCAAACTTCAAACTGAGAATGCTGTCAATTTCATCTATAAATATTACAATCTTAGCAGATATCTCTGCCAGCAGCACCGACTCGATAAACTCATCCATTCGCTGCACCGACGAGAGAAATTCCCGCTCTTTCCACCAACTGGGCACATTAACCTTGTCCGCCAGTTCCAGACTTTTGACCAGATGGCGGACAATGCCGGCATACCACTGCTCCGAAGTCAGATTCTGACTGCCAATTGCCGTTAAATCGAGCGCCGCGCAGGCAACCCCTTCAGCTTGAAGCCGCTGCATCGTGCGCACCCTGAGAGAGGATTTGCCCATTTGGCGCGAATTGAGCACATAGCAAAACTCCCCAGCGATTACCGCCTCATAGAGTTCCTCGTCAGCCGGTCGTTTTACATAAGTGGGGGAGTCAGGGGGGAGAGAGCCGCCAATGTGATAGATTGAGTATGGTTCTGTGTTCATTGGATGCCTTAAAATTATTTAAAGTAGCTTGAACAAACCGGCATGCGCAGTAGGGGTGAAAAGCCGTTCGCCCCTACCTCGCAGGGCAGACGCCAAGTACGCCAAGAGGAAGAGGGAAGGGGGCTTACTGGATGCCGCACCGGGATTTATTTTAAATATAGCATAGCGAATAAAAGAGCCTTGGTTTCAACTTAGATATTTTTTATAAATAAAACGTGAAGGTGCCAGAAACAGGGGGCGGCCACGGGTGCCCTACTACAAACATTTTCAAGGCAGTGGGGATGAACTTCGCACACCGCCACCAATGAAAACTTTCTCTGGGGGCGATACCTGCCGGGAGGGCTAAAGCCCTACTACAAACATTTTTAAGGCAGTGGGGATGAACTGCGCACACCGCTCCCAATGAAAATTTGCTCTGGGGGCGATATCTGTCGGGAGGGCTAAAGCCCTACTACAAACATTTTTAAGGCGAACGATGGAGCTCCGAACTCGAACGATGGAGCTCTAAGCTCGAACGATGCAGCTCCGAGCTCGAACGATGCAGCTCCGAGCTCGAACGATGGAGCTCCGAACTCGAACGGTGGACCTCAGAGCTCGAACGATGCAGCTCCGAGCTCGAACGATGCAGCTCCGAGCTCGAACGATGCAGCTCCGAGCTCGAACGATGCAGCTCCGAGCTCGAACGATGCAGCTCCGAGCTCGAACGGTGGACCTCTGAGCTCGAACGCGCTCTTCTCTTGGCGCTCCTTCACGGGGGCGGTTCACCAAACCCCCACCGGCACCCCCACCAGCCGGTGCTCCCCGCAGCTTTTATAATGTAGATCCAGCAAAACTCTCATCCCCTACCCGCCTTACAACTGTGACAGAAGCAAAGAGCTACAAAGACACCGTAAACCTGCCCAAGACCGACTTTGACATGCGGGCGAACGCCCTCAAACGCGAACCGGAACTGCAACAATTTTGGGCGGAACACAAGATTTACGAGCGACTCTCACAGGAAAATCCGGGTGATTTGTTTATTTTGCACGACGGCCCGCCCTACGCAAACGGTGCCCTCCACATCGGTCACGCCCTCAACAAAATCCTCAAAGACATCATCAACCGCTACCAGCTTCTCCAAGGGCGCAAAGTTCGCTACGTTGCCGGTTGGGACTGTCACGGCTTACCCATCGAGCTCAAAGTCCTGCAAGACATGAAGCCTGAGGAGCGCAAACAACTCACGCCCCTGAAACTGCGCCACAGAGCCCGCGACTTCGCCCTCAAAGCCGTCGCTCAACAAAAACAAGACTTCCAGCGCTACGGCGTGTGGGGCGACTGGGCGCACCCCTACTTAACCCTGTCTCCCGAATACGAAGCAGCACAAATTGGCGTTTTTGGCAAGATGGTGCTCAAAGGCTACATCTACCGGGGGCGCAAGCCGGTGCACTGGAGTCCCAGCTCCAAAACTGCCCTCGCCGAAGCCGAACTGGAATATCCCGAAGATTCCCAAGGTCGCCCCACTCACACCTCCCGCAGCCTCTACGCCGCTTTTCCGATGGTGAGTCTGGCACCAACAGTTCCCCCCGAATGGCAAACTTATTTGCCGGAACTGAAAGTGGCGATCTGGACAACCACACCCTGGACAATTCCCGCGAACCTAGCCGTGAGCGTCAACCCCGACCTAACCTATGCCGTCGTAGAAGCCTCAAATCCCCCAATCCCCCAATCCCGGCACACAAAATACCTGATTGTCGCGGCTGATTTGGTTGACCGGCTCGCCGCCACCCTCAATACCAGTCTCACAGTCCTCTCCACAGTCAAAGGAGCGGCGCTTGAACACTCAACCTACAAGCACCCGCTGTACGAGCGCACCAGCGAGATTGTCGTCGGCGGCGATTACATTACCACGGATTCGGGCACCGGCTTGGTGCACACCGCACCCGGGCACGGTTTGGAAGACTACCAAGTCGGGCTGCGCTACGGGCTGCCGGTATTCGCGCCGGTGGATGAGGACGGCAACTTCACCTCGGAAGCCGGCCAGTTTGCCGGTTTAAACGTACTCGGTGATGGCAACGCCGCCGTCGTACAGGCGCTCGCAGATACCGGCTCCCTCCTCAAAGAAGAACCCTACGTCCACAAATACCCCTACGACTGGCGCACCAAAAAACCCACCATCTTCCGCGCCACAGAACAGTGGTTCGCCTCCGTGGAAGGCTTCCGCGAAGCCGCCCTCAAGGCAATCGCAGAAGTTAAATGGATTCCCGCTCAAGGCGAAAACCGCATCACCGCAATGGTGGCGGATCGCTCCGACTGGTGCATCTCCCGCCAGCGCAGCTGGGGCGTCCCCATCCCGGTATTCTATGATCAATCAACCGGCGAACCCCTTCTCAATGAAGAAACCATCGCCTATGTACAGGCACTTGTAGCCGAAAAAGGTTCGGATGCCTGGTGGGAGCTGCCGGTTGAAGACCTATTGCCAGAAGCCTATCGCAACACCGGCAAAACCTACCGCAAAGGCACCGACACAATGGATGTCTGGTTTGACTCCGGCTCCTCTTGGGCTGCAGTGGCGGCGCTGCGCCCAGAATTGCGCTATCCCGCCGACATGTATTTAGAAGGATCTGACCAGCACCGGGGCTGGTTCCAGTCCAGCTTGCTCACCAGTGTGGCCACCAACGGCTGCGCCCCTTACAAAACCGTCCTCACTCACGGGTTTGCCCTCGACGAGCAAGGGCGCAAAATGAGCAAATCTCTGGGCAATGTCGTTGACCCAAAAATTGTCATCGAAGGCGGCAAAAATCAAAAAGAGGAGCCGGCTTACGGCGCGGACTTGCTGCGCCTGTGGGTGTCTTCGGTAGATTATTCCTCGGATGTTCCGATTGGCAAGAACATGCTCAAGCAGCTGGGGGATATCCGGGGCAAAATCCGCAACACGGCTCGCTTTTTGCTGGGCAACTTGCACGACTTCGACCCCGCTAAGGATGCGGTTCCCTACGATAAACTCCCCGCACTCGACCGCTACCTGCTGCACCGGATGACGGAGGTGTTTGGGGAAGTGACGGAAGCGTTTGAGACTTACCAGTTCTCGCGCTTTTTCCAAACGGTGCAGAATTTCTGCGTGGTTGATTTGTCTAATTTCTATCTGGATATTGCCAAAGACCGGCTCTATATCAGTGCGCCGGACAGTTTCCGCCGGCGCAGCTGCCAGACGGTTTTGGCGGTGGCGCTGGAAAATCTGGCTCGGGCGATTGCGCCGGTGCTGTGCCACATGGCAGAGGATATTTGGCAGTACCTCCCCTACCCGACACCGTACCAGTCCGTGTTTGAAGCCGGCTGGGTGCGGCTGGAGGAGGGCTGGAAAAAACCAGAACTGGCTGTATTCTGGCAGCAGCTGCGGCAAATTCGGGGTGAGGTGAACAAGGTGCTGGAGCGAGCTCGCGCTGAAAAGGCGATTGGCTCTTCTCTGGAGGCTAAGGTGCGGCTTTATGTGGCGGATGCGGAACTTCGGCAAAAGCTGCTTTCGCTCAACCCGCAATCCCCTAATCCCCAAATCCCGGCATCGAATAATGTGGATGAACTGCGCTATCTTTTTCTGACTTCCCAGGTGGAACTGCTGGAGGAACCGGCACTTTTGCAAGGATTGCAGTTTGCCTCCCAGTCTGAGGCGCTCGGTGCCGGTGTGGTGAAGGCGGATGGCGAAAAGTGCGACCGCTGCTGGAATTATTCGACGCAGGTGGGGAAATCTGAGGAGCATCCTTTGCTGTGCGAGCGCTGCGTCCCAGCGTTAGCCGGTCAGTTCTAAGTTGCGGGGTGCGCTCCGCTCCTTTTCTCATTTTTGTGAGTTATGGGAGCCGGCGGAACTAAGTTGTAGGGTGCGTTCCGCTTTTCGCCTCATTTTTCAGGAATCATCGAGCCGGCGGAACGCACCCCGCCCCTCATTATTGTGAGAAAGGGGGCCGGCGTTCGGCACCCTACTTCTGGTGCTCCGCACCGGCAGTCTCCTGTGCCTCCCGCTGTCGGCGGAGCAACTCCCTGGACTGTTGCTTGACACGACCGGACATCGCTGCGTGCTGCAAGAGCATAAAGGCGTTGAGGTCTTCTAAGTCGTATTTCCGGGCTAGCAGCTGGCGCAGCTCCTCTTCTGCTTCTACGGTCAGATAGCCAGTTCTCAGAGCTTGCTCGACAACTTCACGAATCAGTACCATCATAACGCCTCACAGTTCACTCTTTTGGTGAATTCACTTGGTTGATATCTTTAGTGTCGGGCTTGCCAAAAGATTGATCAGTGACGCTCGTTTCGGCTCCCCGTGATGTTTTTGGGAATTTCGGGTGACGCAGGCGCTCTGGAATTTGTGACTCTCTGGGGGGGGTGCCGTGATGCCGCTCACAAAGGCAAATGAAAGATTCCCTGTTGACAGTTCCCGCTGAAAAAGATACACTTGAAGGCCGCGTAGTTGAAACGAGTCCGTTTTAAGGGGAGAGGGGGGTTTAGCCCATGCCGTACCTGACAGAGGCGTCGGAGATCGCAGCGGCGATCGGTGAATATGCCAAGGCGAACACGCTCTGGGTGGATACAGAAATAGCGGACTATCTGAGCGAGACTCCCAGACTGTCGCTGATTCAGGTGTTGGATGACAAGAGCGACCGCACCGGCGAGCGGGTTTGCGTGCTGGACGTGCTGGACAGGCCAGAATTGGCGGCGGCGTTCATTGAGCGGATTATGGTCAGCGCCCAGATCGAGAAGGTGTTTCACAATGCCGCCTACGACTTGCGGTTCCTGGGGGAGGAGCGGGCCCAGAATGTCACCTGCACTTGGGAAATGGCCAGGAAGCTGCCGGCGTACCTTCTGCCGGTGCGGAATCTGAAGCTGAAAACTTTGGCGGTGCAGCTGTGCCACTTGCCAGAGGTGGAAAAATCTGAGCAGCAAAGCGACTGGGGGCAGCGACCGCTGAGTGAGAACCAGCTGTATTACGCTACGATGGACCCGGTTTATTTGGCTCACGCCCACCGGCTGCTGCTGGATTTGGCCAGGGAGTCCGTTTGGGAGCCGGCGACGGAGGATATTGCGGCGGTTTCTCAGCGATACTGGGAACTCAAGCACCAGCTGAAGCTGCTCAATTCAGAGGTGAGCTATTTGGAAAAGCGCCTGAAAGAAGCGATGCTGGTTCAGGGGGTGACGGAGACGGAACACTGGAAGCTCTGCGGTGAGGAGCGGGTGAGTGTCAAGGTGGCTTTTTCGGAGCTGGCCAAAGTGGTGCTCAAGTGGGGGCTGGGTTTAGATTTTACGGTGGCGCTGACGAAACAGATGCGCAGTCAGCTGGGAACGTTTGCCGGTGAGCTGCCTTTGGTAAAAGAGAGGGTTGTTAACTGGCGCTTGAATGCCAGGCGGCACAGGGATGAGGAAGATGAGGAGAGCCAAGAGTGACAGAAAGTAGGGTGCGTTCCGCGTCATCCATTCTCGCACAGATAGTGGAGTGGACTCGCACGCGGAACGCACCGCTAGAGGGGGGTGCGTTCCGCCTTATCTATTTCCGCACACAAATAAGGGGTGCACTCAGGCGGAACGCACCCTACAGATGCTTTTGCTAGCTCCCCCGCGACCGAGCTCCCGAAGCTATCCACAAGCGAAGCCGCAGGACATGGTATTGAGGGAGCTAGGCGAAGCGGAATTTGGTGTTTTTCCGCTCCCTGTCAGTTGCCTGCTCTATTTTTTGTAAAAACTCTTGGGTCAAGGTGGCGAATGCTTGGGCTCCGGATGATTTGGGGTCTGTGAGCACCACCGGCATGAAGCGGTCAACTGCTTTGGAGACATTGATATCGGTGGGGATAGGGGTGTGGAATATTTTGTTTTCGCTGTAATCCTCACGCACTCGCTGCATGACTTGCTTGTAATATCTGCCGCCGAGCAGACTGGTGGACATGGTGAACACAATGCCGAGCAGCTCTAGATTGAGGGGAGTCTCGTATTCGTGAGTGTCTCTGAGTTGGGAAATCCGCCTTTCTAGCAGCTGAACTCCAAGCAGGGAGAGGGGTTCTGGTTTGGCCGGCAGCAGGTAGAAATCGCTAGCCATCAGGCTGCTGCGGGTGAGGAGATTGTAGCCGGGAGCGCAATCCAGCAAGATGAAGTCATAGGCGCTCCTCACCGGCTGTAACATTGTTTTGATTAAAAGCTTTTCAAATCGGTTCCAAACTTCTTGAAAGCTGCATTCGCTGTTATACAGGGCTTGTTCGTGCAAGACTTCGGAGACTATAAATTCATCATAAAGCTCTATATCTCCCGGCCACAAATCCAGACCTTTGATATTGCAAACAAAGCCATAAACGGTGTCTAT
Organism: Oscillatoria princeps RMCB-10; assembly: GCA_019359235.1. GTDB lineage: Bacteria > Cyanobacteriota > Cyanobacteriia > Cyanobacteriales > Oscillatoriaceae > Oscillatoria > Oscillatoria princeps. The sequence goes on along the minus strand of JAHHHT010000010.1, from coordinate 45,111 downwards.
TATTATATCATTTAACCTCCTGCCATCCGATTTTATGGTTGCGTGAACCAGCTGCTTTAAGGTGCGTCTGTCTCGCCGCAGTTTGGCAAAGTCCGCCGGCGACATCATGGAGAGCGTGGCGCTGATTTGAGTGTCGAGATCCACGACGAGGACCCGCTTGCCGTGATTTTTGGCCAGACAGGTGGCCAAGTTGACGGTGAGGGTGGTTTTGCCGACACCGCCTTTCATGTTGGTAGTTGCGATTATGTATCCCATCGGTTGAGTCCTAAGCGTGATGCTGTCCCTAACCTGGTGAGTCGGGGCAGAGTTCGTGGCCCTACCCAGAGGCAGCTGTTTAACAGATATTAACACTGTCAGGGCGTGGGGCCAAGCCAGTCGGGGCTGCTTGCCGGCACCCAGCTGGTCTGGTGGCGGACTGCCCAACCGGCGGAGCGGCACGCACCCTACTTTACCCCAGCCGCCGCCGGCAGCGCAATGTTTCGCACCCTTCCCAGATTTATGAAAATGATGTAAAATTTTGTAAAGAGCGCAAAGGAGCAACCCCTATGACCACCGGCACTGGATTCGGCAAAGTTCAGACCCGCAAGAAATCGAGCAAAAGCGCGGAAAAACGGGAAAAAGCCTCCCAGCAGTACGAAAAGATGAAGACGGACGGCATGCCAGAGTTTAATATTTACATTCGGATTAAGGACAAGAAGAACTGGTATCCGGTGGGATCTCTGGCGGTGAGCCGCAGCAGCCAGATTCATAAAGCGATCTTCGACAGCGCCGAAGAGTTGCGCCAGGGGGCTTTTCGCCTGTTTCCGCTCCTGCGCAAGAACCAGCAAAATCTGGAATACGGCTACCGGCTCAAGGGAGCTGACTTTGCGGACGATCCAATCGAGCTGGCGGTTGAGCCCCAGCCTTCGCCCGCCGGCTTGATTCAAGGGGCGATCGACCGGGTGAGAGAGAGCGTCTCGGCGCTGCTGAAGAAGCGGGCTTAAGGGAGCCGGTGGACATCAATCAAGGCGAGTTGGTAGGGTGCGTTCCCCTTGGGGAACGCACCCTACTTTTCAGGACGGTCAAAGATGCCGGTTTCGCCGGAGTAAAGGCTTGACAAATTTGCGGTTATATGCGCGGCTGGTGAGTTGGTAGTTCCCGGGGGGAACGCTACAGGTAGCCAATTTAAGTAATACTACGGTCTTGCCAAAGATCGCTCTAAGGGATAATCTGAAGCTTAAGAGGTGTTCTCCGGGAGCATCTCAGGACGGCAGATATATCTGGCGAGAGGTTGCGAATGGCTGGGATTGAGTCAGAAAATGTTCGCGGTGCGCAAGGGAGAGGCATCCCACCGAATTGGGTTCCACAGAGTTAGTAAAAATTTATGAAGCAAGGTATGCCGGCGGACACCCGGGCAAGTATAGTGACATAAGCTGCCTGATAAAAGTGTTGGCATGACGACTTGGAATAGTTCCACCCTGTCAGATTTGTTTGTATCGATTACCCCTTACAGTAGCGAAGCGGATGTAGAGAGCAAGGTGATCGTCCCCCTCTTGCGTATCCTCGGTTACAGCGCTCGGGATTGGCGGGAGCAATTTACAATAGGTAAAGTCAAACTGGATTTTCTAGTCCATCCCAAAGAAGCCGCTTTGCCCTACCCACCTTATCTGGTCATTGAAGCCAAGGCTGCCAGTAAGAACATTTCCCATTTTGGCTGGCAGATTAGCGGATATATGCGAAAGTCCGGCGCTGTGATGGGACTGTTAACGAATGGCTACCAGTTCAGGTTATTCTATCATTATGAGGGAAAAATCGAGCCGGTTGTAGAATACTCGCAGGCTCAGCTCATTGAGGAGTTCAATCGATTTTACAAGCTGCTGTGCAAAGAAACTTGTTTAAAAGCGATCGATGCCCTGTATAAAAAACACCAGCAGTTTCACATCCAGTTTGGAACTGTCATATCAAAAGCCTTTGCCAATCAAGCCATGCTGGGACTATTCAAGAAGAAGAATCCCCCCTCTCCGGGGGAAGATATAAATCAAGTAGAAGCGAGCCTGGTGGAGCCAGAGTCAACAACTCCAGTTCAGAAGTCTAAAGAGGGTAAGTCCATGATTATTACGGTCTTTAACAACAAAGGTGGTGTGGGGAAGACCACAATGACGATTAACCTTGCGGCTGCTCTCAACCAGCTCGGTAAGCGGGTACTGCTGATTGACATTGACGCTCAAGCCAACCTGACAACTGGCTTAGGCATTGACCCCCTAGACGATATTGAATTGCAAGGGAAAAAAGATATAACTCATCTCTTAACCGAGCCTAAGACTAAGCTGGAAGACACGATTGTTCGCAAGCGATGGAAAGCGATTGACATCGAACTAGATATCGTACCCTCTCACATTCGCTTAAGTCAAATGGAAAATCAACTCATGCAAACTGTGGATAGCGACCGCCTGCTAACCAAAAAGCTTAAGAATCACGGGTACGACTTCGTATTCATCGATCCCCCTCCCTCGTTCGGGAAAGTCAATCGAATTTCTCTCATGGCATCTTCAGGTATTCTTGTTCCCACTCAACTCTCTCCTTACCCAGTTCGGGCTTTGGAGTATGTGCTCGAACAAGCCTACCAGTTAAAAGAGTATAGAGAGGATAATTTGCCAATTTTAGGTATTGCCGTAAGCATGTATGATGAAAGGTCATCCACGTTCAATCTTTCAATGGTCGAGCGCATTTATGAAATTTTTCAAAAAAACCCCGAAGGCGAAGAGATTAAGCTGTTTCCTGAGAAAACCTGGATTCCTCGCCTAAATGTTGTTTCCAAATGCCCCGATTGGGGGTATCCCCTTTACCAAGTAGAATTCGAGCCCCAGCTGAGCCAGCACGATAAACAAACAGCCCAAAATGCTATAGATCGTTATCGGGAATTAGCCAAACATTTGATTGCCACTATCGACGAGCGAGGAGAGTCATAAAGAATATGGAGCGTTCGGAGCGGAGAGTTCGGATTGGTGAAAAGTTAGGAATTCAGCCAATAAGCCACGGACAGTTACACACAAGTCAAATTGCTGTACCGCCGTCTGAAATGGGGGAAATTTCTCCTGAAAGACGGGAAGTCTTAAGCAAAAGCCTAACTGAGCGAGGCAGCAACTTGCTCCCTCTCATTGTGCGGCGTACTGACCAGTACAGCGAGGAGGAAGAATATGAAGTTGTCTGTGGCGCTGATTGGTATCTTGTTGCCAAGGAACTGGACATAGAAAGGCTGTGGGTCTGGGTTTTTGACTTGACTGATGAGCAGGCGGCTGCTGCTAAAGCAGAAATAGAGCTGCTGGCAGGTTTTTCGTCCCCTGACCAAAAAACAGACTCAGAACAGCAAAAACCAGTAGCAGGTCAGCGAGTTCAGCCAGAAGCAACTGCAATTGATGAGAGCTTGCTCGATAAAAAGCTGCAACCCCTTATTGCCCTGCTCAATCAGCTACTTGCCCAATCTTCCCGGAGTGTCGAAAAGACTTCAGAGGACAGAATAAGCAGCATCGAGAGCAAAATTGAGGGGCTCTCATCTGCAGTCGAGAAACTTGCCGGTCTGGTTGAGAAACTCATTCCAGCACCCCCAACCCCCAAACCTCCCAAGTTGAATTTACGGGAGGCCCCCCGCGCAGAAATTGAGCGGGCATTGAAAGAGATTGGAGCCATTCCTAATCAGAGAAAATCTGCATGTCAAGCCATTGAATACTGGAAGAAACAGGGTAAAAAATTAAGTTGGGAGAACCTTGAAAAATCTATTAAGACGGGCCCAGATAAAATTCTGGGCTTTGCGAAGGGAACTTACCAAAAGCTGCAACAGGTGGGAGAGATACTTGATTAGGCTGTAGGGGCGTTTATCCTCGGAACGAGGCACCGGCAGGGAAACCCGTAGGGCAGGCGTCTGGCCCATTGGTGTCAACTTAAGTTGAACTGGGCGGTTGGGGCTGTGTCCGGCAGTTTCTGGGCGGTTGAAACCGCAGCACTACAACAAAACCCGCCTGCGCGGGTTTTAAGAGTCTCGTTTTTCTTTTAGTCCGCGAAGGCGGACTTCGTTTGTATAGCTGCGAATTCCATTCGCCGGGGAGCTTGAGTTGTCACCAATGCGTCTCGCCTGCCCTCAAGGACATACGGCACCCCACTATTTACTCACCAAACAAACCAATTGCGCCTCCACCGGCGCGTCGGGTTCGAGAATCACTATGTGATTCTCCTGACACAGCTGCTCAATCAATTCCGCAACCTGAGATTCGTCCACCAAAGGAAACTGCTCCACAGCATTTTGAACCAGAACCGTGCGCCCCATCATCTTCTGAGTTTTCATCAAATTCAACAAAAACTCCTTAACTTCCTTAAACGCCTGAGCGAGATGCTTGCGCCCAGTCTCTCGCCGCCGTTCGCGTGCGGGGATTGCAGGAGTGCCGGCGTCCTCTCCCGCCGGCACCTGGGAGGGGATGTCGTAGGTGGAACCCGTAAAAATCCCTAACTTCTGCAATAAAGGACAGTCCTGCAAAACCTTTGACTTGCGAACCAAAACTTCTAACTCGCTCAAATTGGGAGTGCGGTCGCCCACCACCAGCTCGCCGGCACAAGCTGCATTGACAAAATTGTGGTAAGTTGCCAGATAGTGGACAGAAGTCATATCGGGAACCAGGTGACGGTGGGGGGTGCCGGTGAAAAATTGACTGTAGAGTTTGTACCCCTGGTTTTTCGGCGTCCCCACATCTTCAGCCCGAAACAGATATATAGTCTGGCACAGATTGTCCTTCACCGCCTTCTGACAAGCCTTCATCATATTGCAAAAGCTGGTTAAGTTCTGGTCTTCCGTCCAGACCACCCCGATGCGTCCCAGCTGGAGCGGTAAGTGATAGCTGAGGGAATAGCTGGCATAGGTCTGGCTCGGCAAGAGTTTCGGCATAATCCCGTGCACTTGCAGAGCGGCTAAAGCTTCTCGCAACATCTGAATCAGCTCCGGTGCCGAAATCTGGCGGATGCGAAAAATCTTGTCCTCAACTTTGCAGAATTCCTTGAGCCAGAGCAATTGAAAAGCGGCTAGCGGGTCAATCGGGTCGTCACCGGCATCCCAGGAGCTGTCTGGCAACCCTTTAGTTTTTGCATCTTGGAATAGCTGGCGACCCAGCATCAGCACATAGCGGGGGCGGGTTTTGCCTCCGGGAAATTTCTCCTCTAAATGTTTGCGGCTTAAGGGGTAAATCGGCGATGGGGGCTTGGGGTTGGCTTGCCGGTGCAGGGGATAAAGCCGGCTCGCCCACAGCGCCTCCGCTTGCTCCAGATTAATAGGTTGCAGGCGAATTTCCAAATCCAGTCTGGCTTTGTCCGCCGGCTGGACGCGCTTGGAATTTTCCTTCCAAGTATTCGTGACAATGCTGACAATCACCATAAAATTCTTCAGCTTTTGGTTGTGAAGAATCGAGTTGACATTAAACAGGGCTTGCAGATTGATAAACCCATCCAGCGCCCGGTCGATATTGTCGAGATTGTCGAAGCACAGGACAATCGGCTGAGTCGCCGCAGAAATCAGGCCAAAATTTCCCAGAATGTTCCGCGCTATCTCTTCGGTCTCGATGGCGCGTTTAACCCTCAAAGTAGCGAGAGCTTCGTCATCCAAGTTGTCTCCTTTCAACCAGTCACAGGCTAAAGGGTACAGTTCGGGATTGGTGAGAGCGTAGAGCACGCCAAAAAATTCATTAGCATTGTAGATGCCCTTTTGGTAAGTGCTCTTTAAGTGGTGGATGAACAGCTGGCGCTCACCCAGCACCTGCTTCAGGGGGTTTTCACTTCTGAACGCCGGCAAACTCTTCAGCCACAGCAACAGCTGGGACTCTTCTTTGCCATCGGGGACGCACATCAGGCTGTCAACGGTATTGCGCAGAGTGTGACGCCAGATGAAGTCGCTGTCTGGCCAAGGCCCGATGTAGGCAAAAAAGGCTTTCGAGTTAAACAGCCGTTTCAGCCGGCCTAACAGATAACTTTTTCCGGAACCGGAATCGCCGGCAAGCAGGAGCGTGCGAGTGCGGTGGTCTTTGGCCACTTTGTCGAGAACTTCCTCGATTTCCGCAACCACTCCCTGGTGAATCGACTCAACCGTGAGCGCCGAATCTTGCTGCTCTTGCCAAAAGTTACCGGGTCTAAACGTTGTAGAGTCAAATGGGTTCACTTCTCTTCGGATGATTTGATAAATAGATGCCACACTGTCACCTCGTTGGAAGATTTTTTTCTCGTTCTGGGCGGGCGCAATTGGCCCGCCCCTACGGGAGGGGCGCATTTTCTTGGCCCCGCGCAACGAGAGACACGTCACTACTTCTGCCGCACATACACCAGCTGGTCATCTAGCTTCGCCAGCGGGTCAAGAATTTTAATCTGGTGATTCTCCTGACACAGATGCTCGATCAGCTGGTTGACGCGATCTTCACTCATATAAGAAAACTGGCTGACCGTTTCTTGGATCAAGCGCTGTCGAGCCAGACACTGCTGGTTGCGCACCCGATTCAGCAAGAAATCTTCCACCGGCAGCCACTCCGCCTTGTTTTCCTCCCTGAACAGGGGAACCCGCACAATCCCTAAATCCCCCAACAGCTGGCACTCCAGCAAAATCTTGGACTCCCGCATCCAGGCTTCCAGCTCCTTAATATCGGGAGTTTCTTGCCCAACTACCAAATCCCCAGAGTAAGCGTCATTCACCAAACTGTGGTAAGTCGCCAGGTACTGCACCGAGGACAAGTCCGGCATCAGGTGATTGTGGGGGGAATCGCTGAACACTTGCGTGTAGAGCTTGTACCCCATATTGCTGGGCGTCCCGACTCCCTCAAACCGAATCAGCTGCAGGGTTTGGCAGAGATTTTGCTCGATCGCTTCTTGACAGACCTTGATCAGGTTGCAAAATTTGGTCCTGTTCATGTCTTCGCTCCAGACAACCCCAACCCGCTGGGACTGTTCCGGCAGCCAATAGCTGAGAGAATAGCTGGCATAAGTCCGGCTGGGAAGCAGGCGCGGCTGAATATCTTCTACTTGCAAAGCCCCCAGGGCTTCTGCTAGCATCTGTATCAGTTCGGGTGAGGAAAATTGGCGAATTCGAGTGATTCTCTGCTGGGTTTGAGTTAATTTCCGCAACCACACCAGCTTGAAGGCGGCTATGGCATCGAACCCATTCTCAATGACAGCCGGTTCAGGAGCGGGTGCAACAGCCGGTGCAGCAGCCGGTTCAACAGCCGGTTCAACAATTTTCAATTCCTCCCCTCGATAAGGAGGGAGTTGGGGGAGTGGGGCTGGAATGACTTGGGCTTGCTGGACATCGTGCCGGACGAGCCCGACTTTGAAGTCCTGAAATAACTGCCGGCCCAAAATCAGGACATTCCGGGGCCTCGTCTTGCCGCCCGGAAATTTCTCTTCCAGCATTGCCCTGGTTAAGGGGTAAATGGGTGAGGGAGGCGGGGGAGACGCTTGCCGGTACAGGGTGTACAGCCGGCTCATCCACAGCGATTCGGCTTCGTCGAGGGTGATTTGCTTGAGTTTAATCGTCCCGTCAATCCGGTCTTTATCTGTCGGCTGGATGCGGCTGGCATTCTGCCGCCAAGTATCTGTTATAATGCTGACAACTACCAGGAAGTTTTTCAGCTTCTGGTTGTGAATGACGGAGTTGACGCTGAACAGCGTTTGCAGGTCAATCGCTCCGTCTGGCAAGCGGGCGATGTTGTCTAGCTGGTCAAAACACAGGACAATCGGCTGGGTTTCCGCAGAAATTCTGCCAAAGTTGGCGAGCATTTTCTGCGCGGCGTCTTCTGTGTCAATCGAGTGCTGCACGCGCAGCAGCTTCAAACTCTCCTCGTCCAAGTCGTCGCCCCGCAACCACTCGCAGGCGAGGGCGGACAGTTTGGGATTGGTGAGGTCGTAGAGGACGCCAAAGAATTCCGCTGCGTTGTAGATGCCGGCGGGATAGCTTTCCCTGAGGTTGCGAATGAAAATTTGCCGGTCGCCCCGGATCATGTCGAAAATGCTGCGCTGTTTGAATTCCGACAGACCCTTGAGCCAGATGAGCAATTGTGACTCTTCTCGCCCTTGCGGAACTTCCAGCAAGCTATCTACAGTGTAGCGCAGGATGTGCCGCCAGATGTGGTCGCTGGCGGTAAATGGCTCGATGTAGACGAAAAAGGCTTTGGGGTTGAGGATGCGTTTGAGCCGGCCTAATAAATAGGTCTTGCCAGAGCCGGTTTCGCCTTCCAGCATCAGGGTGCGGGTGCGGTGATCTTTAGCCACGAAGTCGAGAAACAGTTCGATCTCGGCAATCGCCTCTTGATGAATCGACTCAACAGTGAGCGCTGGGTTTTGCTGCTCCTGCCAAAAGTTACCCGACCAAAACGTCTCGGCGTCAAAGGGGTTTGGATCTCGTTGAATTATCTGATCGATGGATGCCACGGCGATTTTAGATTTTCGATTTTGGATTTTGGATTGGGAGACGTTGGACAGGCGTCCCGCCTGTCGGGACGTTGGACAGGCGGGACGCCTGTCCAAAAACGGAGAGGGGGTGATGCCCTGCCGGGTGATTTACAGACAGAGCCACTAAATCACAATAATAAAAAATAGGGGCCCTCCGACATCTTGGGTAATGCCGGCCTCAAGCTGTTCTGGGGTGTATGCGATCGCTTCTTGCAAGGAACTCAGCTCAATTTTATCGCTGCGCTGCAGGCGATACAGGGCCCGGTTTAATTCCTCTCTGGAGAGCGGCGGCTCTAGCTTCTTCCGGAGATGGAAAATCGGCAAGTAATTGTCCGTATCCAGCTGCCGGTCCAAATCCCGGATCGCTTGCAAAATATCGGCGTCAGTGAGCTGGCTTTCCGGTGTTTGCGCCGGCTCTCCCTCTGTCCCCCCCGACGCTGGCGAGGAATCTCCCGCCTTTTTCAGGGCGGTGCCGGCGGGGCGCTCCCACAAGGGATAGCCATCTATTGCCGGCCCCCCATCCTGCAGGGGGGCTGCCGGCACCCCCGCCGCCCGCAGGGATTTCCGCAAGAAGCGCAGGTAATTGGCCAGCATATCCAAGCTGATCTCGACTGCGCTCCCCTTGGGAACGAACTCGTCGAGCAGATACTCCTTTCCTCGCTCTGTCAGCCAGACGTCTTTGATTTCGGTTTTCTCGGCCTTAATCAGACCCCGCTCTGCTAACCCAAGGACGATCGCCTGCCGGTTGGCGGCGGGGATGCCTGCTTCGGCGGGGGTAATCGTCGCGGAGGCGCAAGCGTGCAGCACCTTGAGTTCTTTGTCTGTAATCGGCAAGCCGGTGGTGTCTAGCTTGAGCAGGGATTTCCCCGGAGGGGCAATGGTGAATTTTAACACTTCCGAAGAATAAGCCACCAAGTCCCGCTCGCGCAGCGACCGGCAGATGCTGTCTCGCTCGGCGGGTTTCATTTTTGGATTGGGCTTAATCTCGCTCAGCGGTGCCCGACAGTCGGGAAAGCCCAGTAACTTTAAGAGAAACTTCAGCTCCTGCACGTCCATTCGCTCGCCCTTGCCCTCCTGGCAATTACGCCCAAATCCTAGTTTAGATTGCGGCGACACACGAGTCACGCACAAGGCCGGGGTTAAGTGGGGTGTGCCCATCCGGTTTGAGTCCCGTTTCCGGGATTCATTCTTGCGTCTGGGGCGCGAGGGGGTTTTTGCACTCCAGAGCCACCGCCGGCTGCATCCGGCCTCTGGTATATAGCGCGTCTAAATGATTCATACAACCTCCGCCGGTAGGGGCAGCCACGGGGGGACTGCCCCTACAGTTATCGCCCAGAGGATTTCTGCGCGCTATATCTGCCCCACTAGAGCGTCAAAGTCAATCTCTCTGGGAGGCTTCCCCGCACAAGAGCTACACTATTCCAAGGATTTTGTCACCGGCAGCTCCCCAGTGAGCAAACGTTAAGAAAATCTTTATGAATGTTCTCATGCTTTCCTCCACCTTCCCCTATCCGCCCAGCCGGGGGGGAACGGAGATCAGAACCTTTAACCTGCTCAAATACCTGCACCGGCACCACCGCGTGACGCTGGTGACGCAGCGTCACGCCGGCGTGACAGAGGCGGAAGTCGAAGATCTGCGCAGCTTTGTCAGCGATCTGGCAATTTTTCCGCTCCCCCCCGACCCCCTGCCGCAAGGTGGGATAGCCGGCACCGCCGGCAAGGTGGGGCGCTTCCTCCAGTCGCTGGCTCTTGCCACACCCCCCAACGTGCTGCACCGCTACTCGCCGGCGGTGCAAGCTTGGGTGGACAGTCACGTCAGTGCCGGCAAGTGCGACGCCATCACCTGCGAGCACAGCGTTAATGAAATCTACATCCGCCCGGAGTTCCGCAACAGAGCCCTGACAGCGGTCAATATCCACAGTTCTGTCTCGGGCTGGATTCGCAATCACCTGGAAATGGGAGCCTCCCCCAACCCCCTGCGCGATCGCCTCTACCTCCACTTATTGCTAAACCGCTACGAGAAACGCTACTGCTCCAAATTCGACCGGCTTGCCGTTACCACAGAAGATGACAGGAGTCAACTGCTCGAACTCAGTCCCGGTGCCCGGATTGAGGTCATCCCCAATGGCGTGGATTTGCAGCTGTTTCCGGCTCGGCGTCAAGAGCCGGGGGGTCGGGGGCTAATCTTTGTCGGGGCGATGGACGCCTCGCACAACATTGACGCGGCGCGATTCTTTGCGCTAGAAGTGCTGCCAGAGCTGCAACAGCGGTATCCCGACGCCACCTTCACCATTGCCGGCGCTCGACCGGCACCCGAGGTTCTAGCGCTTTCAGGCCGCCCGGGCGTCACCGTCACCGGCGCAGTCCCCTCAATGGCAGAATATTTACATCAAGCCACGGTCTGCGTGATTCCCCTGCGCACCGGCTACGGGATAAAAAACAAAACCCTGGAGGCGATGGCAGCTGGGGTGCCGGTGGTGGCGAGCGATCGCGGTTTGGAAGGATTAGAGGTGGAAGGTGCCGGCGTGCCGGTGCGAGCTTTGCGGGCGAACCGGGTTCAGGAGTATATTGAAGCGATCGGCCAGCTGTTTGAAAACCCGCAGTTGCGCCAGCAACTGTCGGGCAACGGGCGAGCGCTGATTGAAACCGAATATACTTGGGAGCGAGCCGGTCAGCGCTATGAAAAATTGCTAATTGCTAATTGCTAACCAAAACTTAAAAAGGGCCAACTTAGCCAGAGCCATTGACCACTAGCCCCTACTAACTCGAGAGCGCGGATGAACAATAACCTGATCAATAGCGGTGCTCACCCCGAGCAGACATCTGAATCCCGGGAACACAGTCTGACAGTTATGAAGGCAAAACAGCCCCCGATTTTGGCTAAGGCTAACCTGCCAGTGCGCACCGGCAAGCAAACCCAAGCGCCTGGGGTGCGGAGGAGTGGGCCTTCGGGGTTGGTGGCCCTGGCGGCGTTTGGCACCGGCACCGGCTTGCTGGCAGCCGGTGCCTGGCTGAGCGTGCAGCTGATAACCAGCCCAGCACCGGCAAGCTGGGTGAGTCAGTTACCTGGCAAAAGTGAAGTGCCGGTCAGCGATGAGATCCAGCCGACTGTGAGTCTAACAGAAATCCGGGCTGAGCTGCGGAAGTCGAAACTGGTGCCGGCGAAGCTAGTTCCCCTGAACACCAAGACACAGCAGCTGATGCCCAGCGCACTCGGGCCGGAACAGCTGATGCAGGTGCTGGTGGCTTCGCCGCCAAAGTCTGTCAAGTGCCAGTCTCCCTGCCAGCCAATTCAGGAACTGAGAATCTACCAGCCTTCGCCGCCACCCCACGACGGTTCAGAAACAGAGCAATATCTTCGCCTGGTGACTCAGGTGCCGGTGTCAGGACCGGCAGAATCTTTTGTGATTGCCCCCGCGATCAAATCCGAATACGACCTGCAAGGCTCTTCTCGCCCCCTACCCCTGACAGCGCTGGAACCCTTGAGGGGTCAAGCGCCCAAGACGGGCGTTTGGCTGAATTTCACCGGCTACCGGTCTTACGGCAAAACTAAAATCGCTTACGGACAAGTCTATCACTACAACCCGGATCACGCTCACCTGGGCCTGATGGTGGAGTGGACTTCGACCGCCGGCACTGTTCCTATTTGGCAGGAAGTCACCGGCGGCGGGGAGCCGGAATTGGTTGTCAACCAGACGGTGGGCAAGGATCTGCAGTTCGAGGTTTACCAGCTGCAGCACCGGAATTTTGTGCCCAACCCGATTGAGCTGGAGCCCATTTCCCTGAAGGAACCGGCTTTGCCTGACGAGTCTTACTGGGAAGCGCTCCAGTTGGCCAAAAACGGCTTGTGGTCGGAAGCTTGGAAGCTGATGCAGTCGCTGAAAGCTGAGCGCAGCAAGAATGGAGAGGGGTGGCCAAAGGCGGCTCAACTTCAGATGGATGCGATCGGCTTTCACGCCAAGATGAGCCAGAAGCAGGCGGACGCTTCTTGGGCTGACCCCAAGGATCGCGTTCTCATGGCGCTGCTCGACGCTCGCTGGGAAAAAGCCCTGGAGATGTTTGAGGCTAACTTGGATGACAGTTACAAGACTGCCCTGATCCTGAAAGCGGATAAGGGGGAGCTGTGGAAACGGGTGGAAGCGGCGCTGAAAGTCAATCCGCAGCGAGCGGCTGCCAAAGGTTGGGGGGCGCTGATTGTGGCGGCGCAGGAGGGTAAAGCCCAAGCGCTGGCATGGCTGGACGCGCAGGGAAACAACTCTTCTGCTATAGTCGGGCAGGTCGATAAATTGCTCGAACGCCTCGATGTGGCGCTTTCAGAGTCAACGATGATCGATCACTCCAGCAGAATTGTGGGTTCGGCAGTGCCGGTGGCTGAGGTGAAGGCGGCAGATTGGCTGCAATCCCAATCCAGTGCTTCTTTGCCGCTGGCGGAAGGCAAGGTGTGGTATCAGGTGCGGGTGGCGGCTTTTCACGACGGTCAGGACTGGCTGCGAGCGCCATTTGCTTCTTTGCAGGTGCCTCGGATTGAGCCCGGGCGGCGTCTGTGGAAGGTTTTGGGGTTAAATCTGGACTCTCAGATCCAGATTGGGGTGTGGACGGCAAATGGGGAAGAAAGAAGTGTGGCGGCGACGGTGAAAGCGGTTCAATTCCGCAACGGTGCTATGCAGTTGCTGGCGGAGGGTGATGGGATTGCCGGTGCGACGCCCTCCGATTTTGGTGCCGGGAAAAGCTGGCCGAGGGGTGTGGCTTTTACGGCGAAAAAAGTCCAGTGGTTGAAGCCGCAACTGACTGCCCTAGCTCAGCTGAAAAAAGACCGGCCTGAGTTGGTGACAGGAATGCTGAGCAGTCTCTCGGAAGAGTTGCAAGCCGCGGGGCGATTGGCTGGGAACCGGTCGCTGAATGTTGAGCGGATGCTGAAGGAGAGTGGGGATTGGCCGGTGCAGCTGATCGATCTGACGGGGAACAAGCTGCCAGAGGCGGTGCTGACTCTCAGTTCAGATGCTTTCGGTAGCGGCAACAAGCCCGGCGGTTCTTCTGGGGAGCGCACTCTGATTTTTGATGACACCGGCGCTTTGCTCTACAGTGAATTGACTGCGGGTGCCGGTCAGTCTCTCACCGGCTTTGTTGATTTGCAGGACAAGCTGCCGGTGGCTTTGATGGTCAGGGGTAATGCCGGTTACAGTCTCAAGCGTTGGGTGCCGCAAACAGGCCGGTTTGAGTAGGGCGATCCTTTGTTTTACCCCACCCCCAACCCCTCCCCGTTAACGGGGAGGGGAGTTTTATAGCGGTTTTCAGTTAGTACATGCCAGAAACCCGGTTTCTTAAAGAAACCGGGTTTCTCAGTACCTCACTCAGATCAAAACCGCTATAGGTTATAGCAGCAGTCATATTGGTTAGGACAGAAAGCCGGGGGTAGGGTGCGTTCCCTCTTAGGGAACGCACCCTACGAATCACACTAACCTAAGTGCCAACTGCTATAGGACGTAGGACAGGCGTTCCCTCCGCCCCTACCCCTACTAGCAAGTGAAATGCCCTGTCCTAAACTGACTGTGTGCTGCTATAAAATGAAAGCTCTCATTTTCACTGCGAAGGACGCTTGACTCGAATCAGTCTGCCTCTCAAGGTTTCGGCAGTAGAAATTTCCTGATTAATGCGTGTAGCTAGCCTTTCCCTGTCCGGGTCATCTGTACACACAATTATACCAGCATGATCGGGCTGTAAGTTGTGCAGCCGGATAAAATCAACTCGATTGAGCGTCAGAACTGCGCGGTCGTTGCTCACTGCGAAGGCTAGCACTTGTTCATCGGGAATTTTAAGTCCTGCGTTTCCCGCTTCCTGTACTGTCAGGACATCGTGCCCAAAAGCCCGCAGGAATTCCACAACCCGCCGTGGGAACTGTTCATCTGCATATAGACGCGCCACTTTTCAAGCTTCCTCATTTTCTCGTATTGCTGTTTCAATCTCATCAAGGTGCGCTTCAGCATAAGCCCAAGCATTCGCCAAGTCTGCGGCACCCAGAGTCGGATAGTCCTGTAGGAGAGCGGCTTCGGAAATTCCTAACCGACGAGCGCTCACCAGCAGCCAAACGGGAATGCGAGTGTTGCCAATACAGGCATTACCCCCACACACGCCGGGGGTTTTTTCAATTCCGGGCCAAATGTTCGCTAGACTTTGCGCTAATAGCTGTATGGCTTGAATTTTCTCTATCGGGGTGAGGGCAAGCAGTTGCGGTTGCAATTCTTTGAGTGTAATCTTTGCGCTGACTGCGGTCATAATCAATGCCTCTGAGTCATGCCACAGCTATTCTAGCACTTTCCCGCTCGTGGGGGGTTGGCACGTGGGGGATGGGGTGAGTGCTGCGGCGTTTCTCACCAGACTGCGGGCAAGCCGGTGCGCGTAACGCTATGCTATACTGAAGGCAGATATCACTCCCTATAAATCCCTATAAATATGCCCAAGTACCTGACTGTAACGGAAGCGCAACAACAGCTGCCAGAGTTGCCGGCGCTCGCTGGCAAATGAGCCGGCAATCATTACTCAGGATGGCAAGCCGGTGATGATTGCCATGAGTTGCGAACAGTTTCAATCCCTGCTGTAAACGCTGGAAATTCTCTCGGATAAGGAATTTATGGCTCACTTGCGAGAGGGAATCGGGCAAGCAGAAGCGGGAGAAACCATCAGTTTAGAAGAGTTAAAGGCGGAGTTAGGATTTTGACAGCAGTGCCTGTCACTTTTGCTAGTTTCCTTGCTCTAGCTACTGCGACAGACTTTCACCCGCCTGCGCGGGCTAATTGTACGAACGCCTCGGCGTTATACACGCTCCGGGATTCAAAAGTGACATGCTCCCTGGGAGAAGTTTCACCCCTATGCCTGACTCAACATTTCCAAAAACTCCTGAACAACTCTATCCGGTTCTTCCCCGCACCGGCTGGCGTCACAATGCTGGACAGTCCGGATGCCGTGATATTTAAAAAGCCGGTGGAGTTCCTCCTCTTTTACCGGCTCTTGCTGCGATTCCTCGCTATCTATCTGAAGGATACCCCACTTGCCTTGGTGGAGGATCATAAAGTCAAATTCTTTGTTCTCTCTGCCTTCGGGAGTTGTGAGGCGCAACTTGGGGTTGGGGATGAAGAGGATGCCGGTGCGTTCGAGAGCTTCGGCTATTTTCAGGTGTTCGTCTGAGCGGAAGTGATAGCCATTCCAGTAGTGGAGCCGGTTTTTAGAGGTAGATGGACTTTCCTGGCTCTCCGCTTTTTCGGGCTGGATGATTTCTTTTGCTGATTCAGTCTGATCATTAGCTCTTATTGCGCGGTGTACATCGGCTTGAACACAATCAGCTTCATTTAAGTTGGCGAACAGTCGCGCTCCACTTAGGTTTGCTCCACTGAGATTTGCGCCGGTGAGGTTGACTTCAATCACCAGATTTCGCTGTAAGTTCACTTTAATTCGCCGTGCGTATCGCTTGATGACTGAGTGGAAGTTACCTTTTTTTACCTTTTCACCAAAAGCGTCTGAGAGGAGCTTCCACAGTTTAGCAGCGACCAACTTGATATATTCATCATCATATTGAGATAGTTGAGCAATTTCCTCATAAGACTGTCGCCCTTCCCAACATTGCCGGAAGATTAGCTCTTGAACGTCGTTTAGGCGTTCGTCATCTAAGACTGCTTCCACAATGGCCAGTGCTTCGTCAGCGGTCATGGGTCAAATTCCCTGAAAAGTGATGTTTCATCCGGCAGTGATTTACAAAAGGCCAGTGAGGATTGCCATGCCGAGGGCCAAGGGAGCATCCCCTTTTTGCAAAGGTTTTCACCCTCACCCCCCTAACCCCCCTCTCCCAGGGCGGGAGAGGGGGGAAAAATAAAGAATTCTCCCCTCTCCCCTTGTGGGAGAGGGGTTGGGGGTGAGGGGGATTACAAAAATGGGATGCTCCTCAGGGCCAAGAGCCGGTTGGTGCCGGTGCCGGTGGAATTCATTGTATCCTACCCCCAGGGGCATCTTTCAGGTAAAGTCTAGCACAGCCGGCGCAACCCTGTCACTTTTTATCACTTTTTATCACTTTTTATCCCTGGTAAGGCTGGAGAAATGTTGCTAGAGTGTGAGACAACTAAATAATTTGGCGTTGCAAAGTTGAGGGATGAACCCCACCCCCCAACCCCCTCCCCGTGTACGGGGAGGGCGAGTAAGAGGCGGTTTTCGCGCTCGTGGAAAAAGGTTCCTTTAGCGTTGCGATGCGCGAAACGCGCGTTTCGTCCTTCTACTGTGCGACGCCAATAATTTCAACGTCGGGGGCGATGATTGCTGTAATTGTCCCCATGAGTTTGGCGAGCGCCGGTTCGGCTGTTTGCGGTCTATGCAAAATTCGATAGGCTTCTTAAACACAGCATTATCCGTGGTTTTTAAGGGGATTGTTATGAAATTATTCTCTGTACCTAGATTCGGATTCTCGCTTTCAATGCTGCTAGTTTTCTCTTCCAGTGGCGTCTTGGCACAAGGCAACCAAGGCAGCCCGTGGGGGACTGTTATTTCTCCACAACAATATGTAAATCCTGACACTGGACAAAGTTTCTGTTTCTATTCATCATCAACGTGGGCACCGTGTCCGAATCAAGGCACCGCAGTTATTAAACCCCCCCCTGGCACCCCAAGTAAATGTGTAGGGGGTACGAGTATGGAAGATCTTATGAATCACTGTCCAGCAGCCCGATGTCAGATGGATAGCATATCAGACAGCCTATCTAGCTTATCGACCGGCTCATCTGGTTCTCCTCCTTTACCATGTAATGGTTTGCCCTAGCATGTGAATTTTAGATGCGGAATATCAATGTGGCCAATAGCATGCCGGCTGAAGGCAGATGGCTCAGGAGGAGCGGAGCCGGCTTGCGCGGGAGCTTTGAGTGGCCGGCTAGGCCAAACGCACTTAACTTGCTTGACAGCTGAATTATATAGCAATAGACAGCTCAGTAATGGACACGCTTGATCGGAGGGAACGCAATTCCTACGAAGTATAGGCGTAGGGCAGGCGAGACGCCTGCCCTCAAGGTCTCTGGGACAGGCGAGACGCCTGTCCTACGTCGGTTCCCTAAGTGGCTACTGCTATACCATTTGGCAATTGAATGGAGTGCAAATATCTGCAACCCCTCGCCCCTCCCTAAAAAAAGGGAAAGCGAGGGGAAAATTTTTATCGCGGGGGGTTGGGGGGTGTGCCACAGCGATTTGAAAACCGCTATACCCTCAACTCCCACCGGCACCCTCTTCACCCCCCGACTCAAACTCAACCTTATCGTAGAGGTCTGCTAAAGAAATTTGGAACTGAACAGAACTTAACGCCAGCACAGCATCTTCCCCCGCCCACTCAGACAACAGCCATTTGTTATCATCCGTCTTTGAAAACTGTTCGACGTACCTCTCCGACTGCGAAATGAGAAGATATTCCCTAAAACTGGGAATGCTCCGATACAACTTGAACTTTTTACCCCGGTCGTAATCTTCTGTAGAGTCTGACAGCACCTCGGCAATCATCACAGGATTTGTAATCGTGTCCTTCCGACCCTCAGCAAACTCTAGCTGACCCGACACTACCATCACATCTGGATAGGTGTAGAGCCGATTCAGGGGTATCCCTAATCGCTGGTCGGTCATAAATACTCGGTAGGGTTGCCCTTTAAAAGCAAAATTCAGCGCCCCAGCTAAATTAAGAGCTATCTGATTGTGATTCGGTGTCCCGCCAGTCTTAGGAATTATCTTGCCGTCGCAATATTCACTCCTGTATTCCGCCGCCGTTTCTAGCTCCAAATACTCCTCAGGAGAGTAATAGCGCTGTTCTTTACCCTCAATCGCACTTTGGGAAATTTCTGTTAGGGCTGTCATCTTACAACCTCCTCGCTAGCTGGCACTCACTTCCATTATAACAGCCGCACAGAACACCGGGGCATTCCTAGAGCGCAGGTCTTATAATACCAGAAATCGGGTTTCTTTGGATGGGAGCAACGAAATTCTGGCATTTTAGCCGTAGACGCCTGTCCTACGTCTCAAATCCGCAGACACCGGCCAGAACGCCTGCGCCCCCACACCCCCCTCTTGCTCCCCCTCCCCGCACGCGGGGAGGGGGTTGGGGGGTTGGGGGGTGGGGTTCATCCGCCCATTGTGCCGCGCCCAAACACCGGCATCTCCGGAAGCGCCGGTCAGCTACCGGCTTCCCAGAAACCGACGCCGCCACGCCCTCAAAAACGCAAAAACTGGAAATTGATAGGACTCCACAACCAGCCAACCAACACAAGCGAGATGGGAGAAAAATGTCAGCCCCGTCCAAAATACCGGCAGCCAAGACAAGCGACTCCCCGGTAACGGGGGAAAAATATACGCACCCAGCCCAACCAGCATTGGCGGAAAGAGCACAAAAGCCAGCGCCGCCACCCAAATCCCCCAACCCAGCTGAGCACCGGCTCGATGAGCACCTTGCCAACTCCGACCGTTCCAGTGCCACGATAGGGGTAACGAGCTATCTGCCATCTTCAGCACCTGTTTTTCCAGGTTAGCCGTGAAAATGTGCCGGCAAAAGTCACAAGCAAAAGCCTCCATCAGCGGCATGGCTGAAATCTCACCCTTGCGGCACACAGGGCAGCTGTAAACCCCCTGATAGCTGAGACTGCTTGTAGAACGCCCAGTCGCGTCTTTACCGCGCGAAGGCTTGGCGGCGTCGCTGGCATTTCGCTGGACAATCGGATCGCTCATGGCAACCTACCCTGGGGCAGTCAAATTTTTTAAGCCTATCAATCTTTTATATCATTTCGGCTTGCAGCAAAAGCCGCAGTGCCGGCTTTCCGGAAGCCCGGGGAATCCCGAACTTCCGCGATGGCGCTGGCACTGCGGTTTTGTTTCTGCCCAACTCCTGTTGGAGAAGGGGCGTATGGGATGAGGGGAAACCGCCGCTATTGGTTTACTTGGCGGCGTGGAAATCCTTAAAACTGCGGTAGCATTCATCCGGATCGTACAAGTGGCACCGGTCAGTAATCGTCTTCATCAAAGACCAAGAGAACCGGCACTCAACCAGAGAATCCCCCCACTTTTCTTTGAGAATGCGATGAGCCATCCGCAAATTGTAAGAAGGAATCGCTGTCGAAATGTGATGGGGGATGTGCACGTTGATATCGTGGCAGAAAAATTCCACCCACCGGGGGTAATCGCAGTGGACAGTGCCAAACAGCTGCGCTTGCGCCTCATTCCACTCCTCAGCTGGGGTGAAGGGAATCTCGGGCGCAGTGTGGTGCACCAGGGTAAAGGTGCTCATCCAGAAGTGGTAAACTAGCCAGGGCAGCAGCCAAAATTTGACGAATCCCCAGATGCCGGTCGTGGCGATTAGCAACGGGAAGCCGATCGCAGCACCCGCCAGCACAAACAGCGCAGAAAACTTCACCTGCGATCGCTGTTTGCCCTCAAATTTCGTCCAGTTAAAGTGCAAGTTCGCCCAGTGGGCAATTGAGGCGAGCCACCAAAACCGCCCCCGCAGCCGCCGGTAGATCCACTGCAACCCGCCTCCCGCACCGGCATACACGTCTTGCTTCCAGGGTTGCCAAGCATTGTCCACCGACAGCTTGTTGGTGTGCTTGTGGTGGTAATTGTGCAGGATGCGCCAGCCGTGGAAGGGATAAATCAGCGGCAGCATCATTACATGGCCAACTAAATCGTTCACCCATTTGCGGTTGGCAAATGACCGGTGCCCGCAATCGTGGCCAATCACAAAAAAGCCGGTCAGTGCTGTGCCGGTAAAAATCCACAGCACCGGCAGCAGGAACCAGGGCGCAATGGCCAGCCCCCAGTAGCCCGCGCCAACCAATAAGACATTGATTGCCACTGACAGCCAAGCTTTGCGCCGGTCTTTCTGAAAGCATTCGCGCGGCAGGATTTTTATAATGTCTTTGAGCCGCAAGTCTGAGCCGGTGGGCGCAGATGCCAACTTCTGGGGCTTTACGGTCGATGCAGTCATGAATAGATTAATATTCTCCAGGTGCTATTCGGACAAGTTAATCAGTGGATTCACGCAAACAGCCTGCTAGCAGTAGGATGGGCAAACAGCACTGCTGGTTACAAAACCTCAACTTTTATAACACAATATTGCCACTGTGCGGAGAATTTCTGGCGGCTGCTGGCACTGCGCCCCCCACTTCGGGCGCACAGCCGGGGCGCTCCACCGGCCCGCCCCACCGCCGGTTGCGCCCTCTGGCGTCTGTAGCGGTTTTCAGTTGGATGAAGTACGCCCCAGAAACCCGGTTTCTTTAAGAAACCGGGTTTATCACTACCTAACTAATATGAAAAACGCTATAATATCTAGTCCGGTGAATTGACCGCAATCTGCGGGAGTGGGGGGCCAATTGTGGCCGCCGGCGGGCCAATTGCGCCCTCCCTTGGGAGCAGGTGTGCGGGGGCGAAATAATTGTGGGCAATTGGCCGGATATAACTGGGACAGTAAGGCAAGCCTTGAGAGCGCCGGCACGACAAACCAATAGCGGAGCAATCTCAGCAGGCAGTCCAGAGCGCTGGTGGGACTGCTCACCGCCCTCAGCCCCGCCACTGGAAATGATTCGCGCAACGGCACGGGAGTATTTATAACAAGAATTGTTGAATTACTTCTCTGTCTTCCGGCAGAAAAATTGCACCAATAACCCTTATATATTCAGGTATTTTCTCAGAAAACCGTCTGGTTTTTAATGTAAATCATTGGATTATAGCTGGGTTCCTAACTCCGATAGGGCCAAGATTTTTGCGAGAACATTTATTGATTAAGAGAAGTCATTCTGAGTGAGGAGCGAGAGGGGAGAATGATAGTTTAAATCAGCAAGCCCCTGGTATTTATCTATGATCAAGCGTTTCCGCCAGAAAAGTTATATTGAATTTGTTGCGCTGTTTTTGGCTGGTTTGGGAAT
Organism: Oscillatoria princeps RMCB-10; assembly: GCA_019359235.1. Taxonomy (GTDB): domain Bacteria; phylum Cyanobacteriota; class Cyanobacteriia; order Cyanobacteriales; family Oscillatoriaceae; genus Oscillatoria; species Oscillatoria princeps. The sequence continues at coordinate 23,740 of JAHHHT010000010.1, read as the reverse complement.
CTTCTTGCTCGTCGAGCCTTTTGCGATTCGCGCCACCCTGGGGCGTCTGGGAGCACAGGCGGCTCGGGTGGGGCTGGAGAGTCTCAAAACCCTCCGCCACATGACGGCCTCTGACGCTATCGCTGTTCTGTTGCTAGCTGTTAGTGCCGTCTTATTGGTTAATCGCATCCGCTACCGCCTGCAAACCTCAGAGCATTTGGTGAGTTTGAAATGTCCCGCCTGCGGCAGCAAGCTGCACCGCAGCCACCGCCACTCTTTCGAGCGCTTGATTAGTGGCTTCGTGCCGGTGTTTCGCTACAGGTGCCGCAACCGCCAGTGCGGATGGGAAGGCTTGCGCGTCAAGCGCCTCTCTTCTCACAAAGATGCCGGTTGAGAACTTGGCCCCAACCAGCCCGCAAATATCCAGGACTTACGCATTTCACCGATACCGGGATGAGGGAGAGGCAGAGAAAAGCTGCTGCACCGACGCGACTGCCGCGACTGCCGCGACGGTAGAGACGCGACGGTAGAGACGCGAGATGTCGCGTCCCCACACCCTGCAGTGCGGACGAGCGCCGCAGGTTATGGCGCTTGGTCTTGCCGCTGCTGCTTGAGCGAACGCAACTGTAGCAATAGGGATTCTACTTCAGCCTGCAAGTGCAGGAACTTCACTTGCTGGTCTGCTTGATACGGGGACAGCACCGGCTCGACCGGCACGGCTCTACTGGGCGACGCAACCGTTGCATCGCTCACCCTAGCGGGGTTAGCAACAGTGCTGGGGGCACTGGACAGAGTGGATGCGGGATTTGACATCTCTAGTAACTGGCTGGTCATTTCTACTTACTCACATCTTCACATTATTTTAACCTGAACTATAAGTTAAATCGGATACAATCCCGCAGTCAGCAGCAACTGTGTCACTTTTCTAAGTGACTGCAATTTTTCCTTGCCCTCCCGGCACCGGCGCGGACTTCCGGGATTCTCAAGGTACACTAAAGGCTAACACCGATTCTGTTTGCATCTGAAAGACTAATTACTGTGACTCTCAGTCTGTCTGCTGCTGAAAACCACGCCACCGGCGCAATCCCGAGTGCGGGCGACCGGCGAGCCACCCCCAAGGGCTGGCCCGGGCTGATCGAAACCTACCGGCGCTACTTGCCTGTGAGTGATACCACGCCCGTGGTAACATTGCTTGAGGGCAACACCCCTCTCATCCCCGCACCCTCAATTGCCCAGCTGGTGGGCAGACAGGTGCGAGTATTTGTCAAATATGACGGACTCAACCCCACCGGCAGCTTCAAAGACCGGGGGATGACAATGGCCATTTCCAAAGCCAAGGAGTCAGGGGCGCAAGCCGTGATCTGCGCCAGCACCGGCAACACCTCCGCCTCCGCCGCCGCCTACGCCAGACGCGGCGGCATGCGAGCCTTTGTCCTGATTCCTGAAGGCTATGTCGCCCTGGGCAAGTTGGCCCAAGCTTTAGTCTACGGAGCCGAAGTCCTCTCCATCAAAGGCAACTTTGACCGCGCCCTGGAAATTGTCCAAGAAATGGCCGCCCACTACCCGGTGACCTTGGTCAACTCGCTCAATCCCTACCGCCTGGAAGGTCAGAAAACCGCTGCCTTTGAAATCGCAGACGCCCTCGGCGACGCCCCCGACTGGCTGTGCCTTCCCGTGGGAAATGCCGGCAACATCACCGCCTACTGGATGGGGTTTTGTCAGTACCACCAAGCGGGAATTTGCCAGCAATTGCCCCGGATGATGGGATTCCAAGCCGCCGGTGCCGCACCGCTCGTCAGCGGCAAGCCGGTGGCCCATCCCGAAACCCTGGCCACCGCCATTCGCATTGGCAACCCCGCTTCCTGGCAGAAAGCCGTCGCCGCCCAGTCCGCCAGTCAGGGGCAGTTCCACGCCGTGACCGACGCCGAAATCCTCGACGCTTACCGCCTCTTGGCCAGCTCTGAAGGCATTTTCTGCGAGCCCGCTTCCGCCGCCTCCGTCGCCGGCTTGCTGAAAGTGAAAGACCAAGTGCCCGCCGGCGCAACCGTGGTTTGCGTCCTCACCGGCAACGGTCTCAAAGACCCAGATACGGCCATCAATCACAGCAACAACCCCCTCAAGCAGGGGGTTGAGCCGGTCTTATCCGAGGTAGCTTCAGTGATGGGATTTTAGACGCCCCCGGCATTTGTTCGCTGCTGCCAGCGGCAAAGTCCGCTGCCTCTTCGCCATCGGTGAGGGCGGCGCGGGCGGCTTTCAGCCGGTCCATCGTATCCCCCAAAGCTGTCGTCAAACTTTGGCGGGTTTTGGCGTGGGCGGCTTGCTCGTCTTTGAGCGCAAGAGCCAGACGATCCACTTCTTGCAGCGCCTCCAAGCGCGAGCTGAGCAATTTTGCCAGTTTGGCTGTCAACTCACCAGAGCCAAGTCTGCCCAACTCTTGCTCAATGGCAGACAAACTGCCGGCATCATCCTCTTTGGCTCTGGCGGCTTCCTCCTCAAGGCGCTGGATTTCTGCCTTCAGCGATTCGATAGTTTGCTGAGCTTGCTTGGCCTCAGTGCGGCGCTGCTGCGCTTCTGTATTGTAGAGTTCGCGCCAGCGGTCGGCGCTGGCATTGGCCGCATCGCGCTCTTGCTCTCGCTCTGCCAATTGCTGTTGCAGAGTCTTGATTTCCTCCAACCACTGCGAGAAGTTCTGACTCATAGGAATTTTCAATTTTACTGAGCTTTTGCCGGTTGCCCTGTACCCCCCCCATCCCCGCTAGCGGAGAGGGGGAGAGGGGCTCTAGAAACTGGGTGGGAGATGTTATAATTTTAGGCTCGTGTGCGCAGGCGAGACGCCTGCGCTACGCCAAAAACGGGGAGGGGGAGAGAGATTCTAGAAACTGGGTGGGAGATGTTATAATTTTAGGCTCGTGTGCGCAGGCGAGACGCCTGCGCTACGCCAAAAACGGGGAGGGGGAGAGAGATTCTAGAAACTGGGTGGGAGATATTAGAATTTTAGGTTTTAGTTTTTAGATTTTAAATTGGGGATGTCAATCCTTCCATCCCAAATCCAATGCCATCTTTCCGCTTTGTCCGTTTTTTTGGCCACCTCAATTTACCAACCCTGCGGCAAGTTTTTCAGCGTGCCGGCGAGCAGCGGCTGGCCGGTCTGTCAGCTGAGATGGCTTATAACGCCATGTTAGCCCTGTTTCCAGCAATTTTGGCTGTTCTGACGGCCATTGGGCTATTTGAATCCTTGCAATCCACCCTCAACCAACTGGCGCGTCAGCTGGGCAAGTTCGCCCCCCTGGAAGTCCAGACGCTGATTCGCGGGTTTATCAGTGAAATCACCGTCTCGAAAAACCAGAGCCTGTTTTCGATTAGTTTTTTTGGGGCAATTTGGGCATTTTCCGGAGCCATCAGCGCCGCAATCGCTGCCCTGGATCAAATCTACCGCATTCCCCCAGAGCGGGCGCGACCTTTTTGGAAAGCCAAGCTCGTTTCTCTGGCTCTCAGTGTTGGCACTATCCTGCTGCTGATCGCCGCCAGCGCACTGGTGTTTGTCAGCGATCTGATCGTGCAAATGGTGGCGGAGCAAAGCTGCCGGTTCGACCCCAATATCAGCTGCAAGCTGGTGCCAACTTTCCTGTCGGTTTGGCGGCTGTTTAGCTGGCCAATTGCTTTGGGCATCGTCTCCGCTGCCTTTGGCTTTATCTATCGCTATGGCCCAAGCCGCAGGCCCAAAGGAACGCCGATTATGCCCGGAGCGATTTTGGCAGCAGTCTCGTGGGCTGTAATCTCCGGTCTGTTTCGGCTCTACGTCAGCAACTTCGGCAATTACAACCGGTCTTATGGAGCGGTTGGCGCTGTGATAGTTTTAATGCTGTGGCTGTACTTGAGTTCGTGGGTGATGCTGATTGGCGCTCAGCTCAACGTCACTGTGGGGGAGGCAATGCAGCGGGCCAAGTTCAACTCGGCAATTCTGCAAGACTCTCAGCCGTCTGAGTCCAAACGAGATTGAACTTATATCAAATCCGGCTAATTGCCCCAAATATCTAGTCCTGTTGATTGACCGGCGCTCGCGAATCAGCAATGCCCAATGCCCAATGCCCCATGCCCAATACTTCAGTAGCGCCCTCTCGGACCGAACACGCGCCAGGCGATGCCGGTGGCGACGGAAAGAAACATTAACATCCAGATCGCCGATCCGGGAACAAACGTCAGAACGCCGAAACCCCTTAGCACCCACACAAGGACTGTTGTCCCCAGGAGAATGCCAAAAATGTATGGAAGCATCTCAGTGACGGAATTGGAGGATCGACTCATGCACTTAACTCCTGGTAAGCTCGCCGCGAGTATCCACACCAACGATAGCAGCTCGCCAGCTCCCACTCCAACCCAATCCTGACTTGTCTGAACCTTAAAAGCAACCTTGACGGCTTTCTAAAAATGATTGGATCGCTTCTGACTGACCCCAGCACTGTGTCACAAGATGTTTCTGGCCAAATGAAGCTGTTCCCCCGGCATTTGAGCCACAATTGAGGTAGCTCCCCCGTCTTTTATCCGAAAGACCCTCCCGAGAAACGGGGTAGCAAGAGCGGTCGGAGACAGCCGGCTCGCTCGCCCAGCAGCGCAATTCCCTTTTAGCTCTCTTATCATGTCCGGGAGATTAACTGTAATTAGGCTCAGGGCAGGGGATTAACAGTGCCAATGCCCACTGCCCACTGCCCACTGCCCTGACTGAGAGATGTGATGGGTATTCAACCAAACTTGATATAAGATTTGACCGTTCCAGACTCGATTAAATGAGTTCATTGGGAGCCACCATGACTGAATTAACTCCATCAAGCTCTGCTGATTCGGCTGCCGGTTTAGACTGGAATCAGGCTGAACAAGCCGCACTCCTGCGAGGGGAGATTTTGCTAAAAACTCAATCCCATACGCTCTGGGGGGGTGCGGTCACCGCTTCCATGTACCTGCCTTTGACGCGAGCGGGAGCTTGGCAGCAGCTCACCGATTACCCCCGCTGGGTGCACTATTTCCCAGATGTCACCCGCAGTGAGGTGTTGGGTTTCAGTCAAGGGGCCAAACGTCTCTACCAAGCTGCTACCAAGGCTTTTCTATTTTTGAGCGTTCAGGTAGAAATCTACCTAAAGGTAGTGGAAACCTTGCACCGGCACATCCAGTTCCGGCTGGAAAAAGGCAGCTTTGTGGATTTTGCGGCAGACTTAAAGCTGCAAGATTGCCGCACCGGCACTGCGCTCACCTACTCGGTGCGGGCGACTCCTACGATCCCGGTGCCGGCGATGTTCATTGAACAGGCGATGATTATGGAATTGCCGGCCAATATGCGGCAAATGCGCCAAATTCTCTGCCGGTATTAGTAGAAACCGGGTTTCTCAAAGAAACCCGGTTTCTAACCCAAAGCGGAGAAACCGGGTTTCTCAAAGAAACCCGGTTTCTAACCCAACCAACATGACTATTTCGCAGTCAGCAACTCCGCCGGCAAGCGCTTGAAGGCGAGGCGCTCGTTCTCCACATCCACATAGATAGTGTCGCCGTCGTTGAACTCGCCGCGCAGGATAGCCTTGGCAATTTGGGTTTCCAGCTCCCGCTGAATCGCTCGCTTCAGCGGACGAGCGCCGTAAACCGGATCGTACCCTATTTCTGCCAAAAAGTCAAGAGCCGCGTCGGAAAGTTTCAAAGAAATCTTGCGCTCAGCCAGCCGCCGGTCGAGACGAGCCACCTGCAGTTTAACAATTTGCCGCAGCTGCTGCCGGTTCAAGCTGTGGAAGATGATGATCTCATCAATCCGGTTGAGGAACTCCGGACGGAAATTCGCCCGCATGGCGTCCATGACGCGCTTGCGCATCTCTTCGTAGCGAGACTCATCACCGGCAATGTCCAAGATGTACTGCGAGCCGATGTTGCTGGTCATGATGATGATGGTATTCTTGAAGTCTACCGTATGCCCTTGGGAGTCGGTCACCCGACCGTCATCGAGGATTTGCAGCAGCACGTTGAACACATCCGGGTGAGCTTTTTCGATTTCGTCGAACAGCACCACCGCATACGGACGCCGGCGGATGGATTCCGTCAGCTGTCCGCCTTCTTCGTAACCCACATATCCCGGAGGCGCACCAATCAAACGGGAGACGGCGTGTTTCTCCATGTACTCCGACATGTCAATCCGCACCATCGCCTCTTCCGTGTCGAAGAGATAGGCGGCGAGAGCTTTTGCCAGTTCTGTTTTGCCCACGCCGGTCGGTCCGAGGAAGATGAAGCTGGCGATCGGGCGGTTCGGGTCAGCCAAACCGGCACGCGAGCGCTGAATCGCGTCGGCAACCGCTGTGACGGCTTCCTCTTGGCCAACTACCCGCTGGTGCAGTTCGTCTTCCAGGTGCAGGAGTTTTTCTTTCTCAGATTCTACCAGCTTGCTGATCGGAATTCCCGTCCACTTGGAGATAATTTCCGCGATGTCTGCTTCCGTTACCTCTTCGCGCAGGAGGAATTTGCCGCTCTTTTGAGTTTGCGCCAGCTGGGTTTCAGCGGCTTCCAGCTGCCGGTGCAAATCGGTCATCTTGCCGTATTTCAGCTCAGCAGCGCGGTTGAGGTCGTAGTCGCGTTCCGCTTGGCTGATCTCGACATTAACCCGGTCAATCTCTTCTTTAATGTTCTGAATTTTGGTAATAACGTCCTTTTCAGACTGCCACTGGGCGCTGAGGGTTCGCTGATCCTCTTTGAGATTGGCGAGGTCTTTTTCCAGGCGTTCCAGTCGCTCGTGGGAAGCGGGGTCGCTTTCTTTTTGCAGCGACAGCTTCTCCATTTCCAACTGGAGAATCTTGCGGTCGAGTTCGTCGAGTTCTTCCGGTTTGGAGGTAATTTCCATTTTCAGCCGTGCGGCGGCTTCATCCACGAGGTCAATAGCTTTGTCGGGGAGGAAGCGGTCGCTAATGTAGCGGGAGGAAAGGGTGGCTGCTGCTACGAGAGAGCTGTCGGAAATCTTAACCCCGTGGTGGACTTCGTAACGCTCTTTCAGACCCCGCAGAATGGAGATAGTATCTTCCACGCTGGGCTGATCGACGTAAACTTGCTGGAACCGGCGCTCCAGCGCCGCATCTTTTTCGAGATATTTGCGGTACTCGTCGAGGGTGGTTGCGCCGATGCAGCGCAGTTCGCCCCGGGCGAGCATGGGTTTGAGCAGGTTGCCTGCATCCATTGCGCCTTGAGTCGCGCCGGCTCCGACGACGGTGTGGATTTCATCGATAAACAGGATGATTTGCCCGCGAGAGTCGGTGACTTCCTTGAGCACCGCTTTCAGGCGCTCTTCAAATTCACCCCGGTATTTGGCACCGGCAATCAGTGCGCCCATGTCCAAAGCGATCAGCTTGCGGTCTTTCAGCGATTGGGGCACGTCGCCGCTGACAATTCGCTGGGCTAGCCCTTCCGCGATCGCTGTTTTACCCACGCCCGGTTCGCCAATCAGTACCGGGTTGTTCTTGGTGCGGCGGGAGAGAATTTGAATAGTGCGGCGAATTTCGTCATCCCGTCCGATTACGGGGTCGAGTTTACCCTGGCGGGCGGCTTCTGTCAAGTCGCGGCCATATTTTTCCAGGGCTTGATATTTGCCTTCTGGATTTTGGTCGGTCACTTTTTGGCTCCCCCGGATTTCGTCAATGGTAGTTCTGAGCTTCTTTTCGTCTATTTTAAATTCTTGCAATAAAGCTCTGCCAAAGCGATCGTCTTTGGCATACGCCAGCAGCAGGTGCTCGATAGAGATGAATTCGTCGCCGCAGTCTTTGCGGTACTGATCGGCGCGGTCGAGCAGGGTGTCGAGGCTGCGCCCCAGGTAGACGGAGCCGCCGGCACCGCTGATCTTGGGCTGCCGGTTGATGTAGTCGCCGGTGCGATCGCGCATTCGCTGCACGTCAGCGCCGAGTTTGTTGAAGACGCTGGTGGCGAGCCCGTCTTGCTCCAGCAGCGATTTCATCAGGTGTTCGCTTTCCAGCTGTTGCTGCTGGGCTTGTTTGGCGATGTCTGGGGTGCGGACAATCGCTTCCCAGGCTTTTTCGGTAAATTGGTTGGGATTGGTTGGCTGCATAGTCTCTCTAGTTTAGGAGGCGCGGGGTTTAGGGGGTGGTCGGAGGGAACGCAATTCCTACGTTGGACGCTGGTGGTCGGAGGGAACGCCTGTCCGGCGTCGGGGGAGGGGTCGGAGGGAACGCAATTCCAACGTCGGACGCTGCTGGGTCGGAGGGAACGCAATTCCTACGCCTTCTCGTTTTTGCGACAGGCGGGACGCAATTCCTACGTCGGGGTCGGGGTTGCGCGGAAAAAGGCAGTGATTTTGTATAACCTCTTGAAGGTCATTGTAGGGAGATAGGGGAGATTGCCTGGATCGGTGTTTGCGGCTTTTGAGATGGGGTTAACCCGCAGTCTGGAAGCTTGAGGCACCACTCAACATGCAGGTGTTGGGGTGCTGGGGTCTATTTATTGTGATGCCGGCCTTTTGTCAATGGGTCTTTGGGAAGGTTGATCGCAGACTCAATCTGCTGATTCCTTGCCGGTATGAGCAGCAATGACGGGATCGGTAGAGATTTGGGCAACTGATTGCTGGGCGGGAAATCTCCTCTCTGGCGGGTCACACCAACACTGCTGTTTACGTCTCTTTTATCTCAATATGTTCACCGGCTCCAACCGGCTGCGAAACATGCCTGTATTCGGAGCTACCGCAAACCGGATTGTTTCCAACAAGCCGGTTAAACCCGGGAACGAGGGAAAATCGCCTGGAAGGGGGAAGCCCACCCCGCGCGGCGTGCGCCGGCGGGCCACACTTTCTCGGTTCCATCCCAAAGCTTCTCACCGAATCCTTCCCCCCGCAGGGGGTTCCCAGGGTGCGCTGTTAAAAATCCTTACAGGTTTAGCTTGACAGCCGCTATCAAATGTGATATAATTTTATACCTTCTCAGGACTGTGACACCGGCACCCCCAACCCCCACGGCCAGCCCCTGCATCCCGGGCGTGTGGAGACTTCTGAAAAAATTCACAATTTTTTACAAAAATCCCAAATCAGTTTGCCAACCCCTACCTGAGGGTGTTCGCGCCCCAAAGTTTTCCGCCACAGCCCCGCAAAGTCGAAGTCAATTCGAGTTATCGCGGCGCTCCACAAGGCTTGCTGGGAGACTCTTCTAAGCCAGAATCCAGCACCGGCAGGACTTCTGAGCCGCTGCCGGTCAGGGGTGGGAGAGCTGTAGCCGGGATTTTTTTGCTTTTCGCACACATTTTTATAAATTAAAGTACATAAGCTCGCTTTTTATGGTTTATAAAGACTGCTAGAGGGCGCATAGGGGAGATAAGAGGCTGCGGAAGATTGTATGGGGCTAAATAGTCTGTTTTAAGCCCCGAGCCATCTCTTGAAGCCCTTTTTTTTGCTGCGAAATTAGACAATAATGCGTTCAGAGACGAGAACAAGCGCCCGCCACAGTCAGCTGTGGGCGAGCGCAGCCGGCGATGAAGCTGGCAGACAATAGAGATCCGAGTTTTGAGAAGCAAGCGTTAAGGAGAAGACAAGGGTGAAACTCGCAGTTTACGGAAAAGGCGGAATCGGTAAATCGACAACCAGCTGTAACATCTCGGTGGCTCTGGCGCGTCGCGGCAAGAAAGTGCTGCAAATCGGCTGCGATCCCAAGCACGACAGCACGTTTACCCTGACCGGCTTCCTGATTCCCACGATCATTGACACCCTGCAAGCCAAGGACTACCACTACGAAGACGTCTGGCCAGAAGATGTGATCTACAAAGGCTATGGCGGGGTGGATTGCGTGGAAGCGGGCGGACCCCCTGCCGGTGCCGGTTGCGGCGGTTATGTGGTGGGCGAAACCGTGAAGCTGCTCAAAGAGCTGAACGCCTTCGACGAATACGACGTAATTCTGTTTGACGTGCTCGGTGACGTGGTGTGCGGCGGGTTTGCGGCACCGCTCAACTATGCCGACTACTGCATGATTGTCACCGACAACGGGTTTGACGCTCTGTTTGCCGCCAACCGGATTGCCGCATCCGTGCGCGAGAAAGCCCGCACCCACCCGCTGCGCCTCGCCGGCTTGATTGGCAACCGCACCTCCAAGCGGGACTTGATCGACAAATATATAGAATCCGTGCCCATGCCGGTGCTGGAAGTCCTGCCGCTGATAGAAGACATTCGCGTCTCCCGCGTCAAGGGCAAGACGCTGTTCGAGATGGCCGAGACTGACCCCTCCCTCAACTACGTCTGCGACTACTACCTCAACATCGCTGACCAAATTCTGGCCCGTCCTGAGGGAGTTGTGCCCAACGATTCCCCGGATCGGGAGCTGTTCTCCTTGCTGTCTGACTTCTACCTCAACCCGGCCCAGCCCAAGGTGAGGAGTGAGGACGAAGAGCTAGACCTGATGATGGTGTAGACTGACCTGCGGTATTCCGGGCCTCCAAGATGAGGGTAAGCGAGGGTTGCTGAATTGGCTAGTATGATTCAGGACGAGACTGGGCGTCTCGAAAAACAGAATGATACTTTATTGAAGCAACCCAGGGGAGAGACACTATGGCTTTTTTTGAAGACTTCTCATCGGCGCTAAAGCAAAAGTGGTTGCAGTACTACCAAGCCAATCATGATTGGTTGAGCCTGCATCTGAGGTCGGCATCTGTTAAAACACCCGATGGTGGCCGCCGTCCCCCTTCTTACTTCATCCTGGGAGCCATGAATGCGCTCGAACCGAAGCTAGCGCAGCTGATGTTGCCCTTTTCCAGGCTGAATCCGGATGCAGAGACGCTGATTGATGTTTTGGGCCTGAATTTTGACCCGGACATAGCACTGGGCAATCCACCGGCACCGGAAGCACCCGCCGATCGTCCAGCCCCACCGGCACCACCGGCACCCTTTCTGGTGGCATCGGCAGCCGGAGTGCCGGCACCCTTTGCGCCGGCACCACAAGCCACCGGCGAAACGCTTTTCTCGCCAACTGTCCCGCCAACTGTCCCGCAAGCTGTCCCGCAAACTGTCCCGCAAGCTGTGCCGCAAGCTGTCCCACAAGCTGCGCCGCAAGCTGTCCCACAAGCTGCGCCACAACCGGCACCCGCAGCAGCAGAACCCTTTGCCCTGGCTGACGAGACGCCTTCTGCGCCGAGTCCAGACAAGTTCTCTGGGCTCAAAGCAGCAGCAATCGGTGCGGCTGGGGTCATCGGGGTGGCCGGTGCGGTAGCGGGAACGGCGGCGCTAGTGAATGCGGCGACAGCCGGTCGGGGTGACGAGCCATCCGACGATCTGGAGGATATGGATCTCGACACTGACTTTGGTGAACAGTCATCCGACGAGCTAGAGGATATGGGCCTCGGCGATTTCGATGAAGAGTCTGCCGCTGGCTTTGAAGCGGAAACCTCCGACGATGATTTCGGCGATCTCGGTGGCGATCTCGGTGAAGAGTCTGCCGCTGACTTTGGAGGAGAAACCGACGACGAGTTCGGCGATCTCGGTGGCGATTTCGATGAAGAGTCTGCCGCTGACTTTGGAGCCGAAAGCAGCGATGAGTTCGGCGATATGGAACTCGGCGATCTCGATGTTGAGTCTTCTGAGGAGCTGGATGATATGGGGCTGGGTGTCCTGGATGATGCCATGTCTTCAGACCTCGCTGAAGAGTCAGCCGATGATGAGTTTGACGATCTGGCTTTCGATGACGTGAATGAGGAGTCCTCGGACGAGCTGGATGATGACCTCGAAGCGCTAGCGCGGGACGAGTGGGCTTCCGACGAAGAAGATTCAGAATTTTCTAACTTGCTGTCGGATTTGTAATAACTTGTTCAGCCTTGATTTCCTGCAGCCAATATTAAGGAGAAAAAAAATCCGCCATGACTGTTGCTCAACCTGAAGCCTTAAATTTTGAGTGTGAGACCGGCAATTACCACACGTTTTGCCCGATCAGCTGTGTGGCTTGGCTTTACCAGAAGATAGAAGACAGTTTCTTTTTGGTGATTGGCACTAAGACCTGCGGCTATTTCCTCCAAAATGCAATGGGGGTGATGATTTTTGCAGAACCTCGCTATGCAATGGCGGAGTTGGAGGAAGGGGATATTTCGGCTCAGCTGAATGATTATGAAGAGCTGAAGCGCCTCTGCTTGCAGATTAAGCGCGACCGCAACCCCAGCGTGATTGTTTGGATCGGCACCTGCACCACGGAAATCATTAAGATGGACTTGGAAGGGCTGGCTCCTAAGCTGGAATCTGAGATCGGCATTCCGATTGTGGTGGCTCGCGCCAACGGTCTGGACTACGCTTTTACGCAAGGGGAAGATACGGTTCTGGCGGCGATGGCTGCTCGCTGTCCAGAAAAGGCTCCCGAAGTGGAGAAGGAAAAGCGCAGTGGGATTCAGCAACTGCTCAACTTCGGCAAAAAGAAGGAAGATGTGGTAGCAGAAGAGTCGGAATATGTCAATCACACGCCGCTGGTTCTTTTCGGTTCGCTGCCCGATCCGGTGGTGACTCAGCTGACGCTGGAGTTGAAGAAGCAAGGGATTAAGGTTTCTGGCTGGCTTCCGAGCAAGCGTTACACTGAGCTGCCGGTGATTGAGGAGGGGTATTTTGCTGCCGGTGTGAATCCTTTCCTCAGCCGCACGGCGACGGCGATGATGCGCCGGCGCAAGGCTAAGTTGATTGGCGCTCCGTTCCCTATTGGGCCAGATGGCACGCGGGCTTGGATTGAGAAAATCTGCTCGGTGTTGGGGATTGAGCCGAAGGGTTTGCAGGAACGGGAACAGCAAATATGGGCGAGTTTGTCAGATTATATCCAGCTGGTTCGCGGCAAGTCTGTCTTTTTTATGGGGGACAATTTGCTGGAGATTTCTCTGGCGCGGTTCTTGATTCGCTGCGGCATGACTTGCCCTGAAATTGGGATTCCTTATATGGATAAGCGCTATCAAGCTGCTGAGCTGGCAATGCTGCAGCAAACCTGTAAGGAGATGGGCGTGCCGGTGCCTCGGATTGTGGAGAAGCCGGACAATTACAACCAGATTCAGCGGATTTATGAGTTGAAGCCGGATTTGGTGATCACCGGCATGGCGCATGCGAATCCGCTTGAGGCGCGGGGGATTAATACGAAGTGGTCGGTTGAGTTCACTTTCGCTCAGATTCACGGCTTTACGAATGCTCGCGACATTCTGGAGTTGGTGACTCGTCCTCTGCGCCGGAATAACAGCCTGAAGGATTTGGGTTGGGCAAAGTTGGTGAAGGATGAGGCGAAGGTGTAATCACCCTCACTCCCTACCCCCTCTCCCATCAAGGGAGAGGGGAAAAAGTCGGCAGCCGGTGCAGTACAAGAGGCACAGGCGAGACGCCTGTGCTACAAGAGGCACAGGCGAGACGCCTGTGCTACGTCCTACCTTCGTTAACCTCGTTGCCAACAGGGAGGCTCTGCCTCCCTCTTTTGCTGGCGCAGGTTAAATGCAGGACAGCTTATAATATTTGTAGGGGCGAGCCGGTGCGTCATCGGTGCCAAATTAAACTTAATAATGAACCGCCAAGACGCGCCTGTTCGCCAAGAGGACGCTGCTTGGCGTCCTTGGCGTCCTTGGCGGTTGATGATAAGATTAATCATTAGTTTATGAAGGGCAAGTTATATGAGTAGAACTCCTTCTAAAGAGGAAAGCCGGCAGATGCTGAAGTGGCTGAATCAGAACCGCCGGCAGTTAAACCAGTACGCCCATCAATTTATCGCCTACAATGCGAGCGGAATTATCGCTCACGGGGATAAGTTGCGGGAAGTTTTGCAGGCAGCAGAAGACTCTGGAGAGATTTTCTTAATTTACTTAGTTCCCGGTTTTACCGGCTCTATTGTAATTTTGCCGATTTATTTTCGCACAGTCAGCCGCCACGAGTGGTCGCCAAATTATGCGGTAACTCTGAAGAATAAAGAATTTCAAATAGAGGCTACGATGGTTGTGGATTCAGGGGCTGATTTTAGTGTTATTTCCCTGAAGGCCGGTCAAGAGTTGGGATACGCTTTAGCTGAGAATGAGGAGATATTAGTAGGGCAGGCGATAGGCGGAAGAGTGGAGTATGTTTTGCGGCGTATTGAAATGACGATTGATGGGCGCACTTTTATTGCTCCTGTCGCGTGGCTGCAAAATAATACGGCGGATGTGATGCTTTTGGGGCGAGAGGTTGTGTTTGATAAGTTTAATATTGAGTTCAGGCAAGCTGACGAGGAAATTGTTTTGACGTGGCGCGGGGATTCCCAGTAGGGGAGATTTTTTAAGGAACCGCAGAGGCGCAGAGGACGCAGAGGAAGGGAAGGGTGCGAGGCGGCTCTGGAATTGTTTGGAGATTGGGTGATTCTGTCAAGCGATTAAACTGCTGGTGTAATGTGTCTTCCAAATCTTCACCTGAGAACCATCGCGCTTGTTGCAAGTACCTGTCGCTCTCAAACCGGCTCTCAACCCCTCTGAGCGATCGTCCGGCGGCGCGGGGAGTGCCGGTGTTGGGTGAAAAAACCGGCTGGCATCTCCCACAGGAATGATATCACCTGTCAGGCGAGCGCCTTTTAATATCATGTCGGCTGTACGTCACTTTTGTATATAGAAAGGTATTGTAGGGGCGGGTTCACCCGAACTCTCTCTGACACAACGAAGGGTGTTAATAAACCCGCCCCCTTTTGTATATATAAAGGTATTGTAGGGGCGGGTGAGCGCCAAAATCTCTCTGACACAGCGAAGGGTGTTAATAAACCCGCCCCCGCCCCTTGTCTGTCCACAGCAGTAACCCCAAACACCACCGGCAACCCATGCGCTCCCCCCTTTCCCTGCTTGCGATCTGGGTTAATGTTTTCGCCTCAATGCCAGTAAAATAGAATCAGTCAGTCAGGGTATCCCGCCCACCCTGAAATTACCGAACGGCGCGAATGCCGAAATTCCCGCGCCAAAGCGTGACCGGCTATTGCTGGAACCCCGAACATCCCAAAGCCAAGCACAAAGCAGAAGTCATCAGTACGAATGAAACCCATTCAACTTTTGGATCCCGTTGCCATCGTCTAGCCTATTTCTGCTGGTTGATTGACTGCTGGTTAAGAATTGATCAGAAAACGGTAAGGCGTGCCGGGTGACAAGTTATACTGAATAGAGCCGTGAAGCGCACTGCCAGCTGCCGGCTGTTATTGGACTGCACCGGCTCCCAGGGAGCTTATTTCCAAGCTATCACCGGCTCAACTTGTTCAAAGCTCCAGTTTGATAAGAAATAATTTTATCCTATGAACACCAGATTTTCCGCTTTTTTCGCTTTGATGTGCGCCGCCGGTGCCTTAACGCTGCCCTGGGGCGTTACCGGCAGCGCTGTGGCGCAAAATCGAGCGCCGGCAGCACAGCGCCAAAGACCAAATGGGGCCGGTTTTAACCTGATTCAAAAGCTGGAGGCGCAGCTGGGCGCACCGCTGAGCGCCGAACAAAAGCGGCAAATAGCTGAGGCGGGCAGAGCGACTCGGGAAGCTCTAATACCCGCTCAGAACCGGTTCGTGCAGCAGGTTTCGCAGGCAACTGGCGTTTCTGAAGCTCAGATTAGACCGATGATGCCCACGATCGGGCAACAGAACAACAACTTTGACAAGAATATCATCCCAAAAATTGAGGCGATTTTGGGCAGGTCGCTGACAGCTGCAGAAAGGGCGGAGATAATTAGGGCAGATCGGGAGAAAAAGGCGGCTATGCTGCCAGTTCAGGACAGTTTCGCGCAGCAACTATCCCAGATTACCGGCTTGCCGGCGATGCAAATTAAAGGGATGTTGCCCCAGATCGGGCTGTGAATTGGTGTTTTGTGCCGGTTTGCGCCGCTTTATGTGCCGGCACGCTCTTGGATTGGGGGTCAAGCGGGCGCGGGTAAGAGCAGCCGGTGGAAAGGGTCAGGGTACTGCGCCTCGCGCCATCTTGAACTGTCCCATCTGCCATCTGAAGTTTTTTATCTATATAAGTAGTGATCGCCGGCTCGCCAGCCGGGCCCAACTCTCTGTGGGCCTCGCTCCTCTAGAGCTGGGCGGAGGGGCGGTGGGGGTGGGACAGGCTCGACGGTGTGGGCACAGGCGTCTCGCCTGTGCACGTCTTGCCGTTTTTGGGACAGGCTCGACGCCTGGACTGCGTCTTGAAGACGCAGGGCTTCGGCGTCTCGCCTGCGCACACTACGAGGGGGGTTGGGGGGGTGAGGTTTATCCCGACTTAGGTTGATAGCCGAACAACTTATCGCCGCCAACTTTGGAAAGCCCGATTTCGCTGACTATCCAGGCAATTATGCCTAAACAGGTCTGGAACGGTAGTTTCTAGTTGCGCTGCGGTCATTCCTCTAAATCAGTACCCATTTCATCTTCTGTGCGAAATGGAAGTCGCTTTATTACGTCACTAGCTTTTTGTCAAGTAAAATTGCTCGACCTTCGTCTTATTAAGTATTTTTGCGGATTGACAAAAGCTTCGCTATCTTAGTTAGTTTGTCACCGCTGAACCCGTCCCTCACAAAACCCGCTTTTCTACCTCAATTGATTTGCTTTACTTATCTTTCAGATAATAAATTTCAGGATTATTAATGATATGTTAAGTATTGTGAATATGCGGTAAATTGAGAATTGTGGGGTTCAGGAGAGGAACTGAGCCATGCCAAAAAACAGCAGCCAGGAGCTGGGTGTGCGGGATTCTTAAGGAATCCAGGATGCTTCGAGTTTTCTAGCTCGGCAGCGATGGGTCTGTTTTTCTGACGCATGCCAGTTGAATCCTGAGAACTTGCAGGTGGATTTGCACCGGCAGGGGGGAAGCTTCGGTGGAAGTTGAACTGTCCTGTTTTCAGGTGCAGATATTCCATCGCCAATCAAACCTCTTGAAAAAGTCCAACTCGCCCCTTAATTTTTTGCGAGATTGATGGAGTGGCAAACCGGGTTATGGGGAAGCGCGAACGCCCTCTCACTTGACCCAATTGCGCTCGCTATCTCAGTTAAGTCCAAGCTTCATAAAACTACAATGCTAACAAGTATTCCTCAGACAGAACTTACCGGGATTTTGACGAAAGAATCGTCCGTAGAGGCGTTCCGCAAGCAAACAACAAAGACAATTGAGGTAAACCACCCAGAAAAGTACCGCACCTCGGAATGGTACACCGGTCATGGAGAAATTACCCCGGGGGAGGACGGTCGTTCATTCGAGATATCCGCAAGCTTCAACCTGAAAGCGGAAGTTAAGGTAGTGGATGGAGTTTTCGATACCTCCAACCCAGCCCTGGCTGATATTTACAAAACTCGCACTCGCTGTGTGGCGATCGTAGACCAGACAGTAGACGAGTTCTATGGGTCAGCGCTGCGCCGCTATTTCGATCACTATGAAATACCCCTGCAAATGTTAGCGTGTCGGGCGTGGGAGGCGGACAAAACCTCGGAAACAGTCCACCGGCTGCTCCAGTTCTTGGGCAAAGACGGCTGTGATGTCTCCCGCAACGAGCCGGTGCTCGTGGTTGGGGGCGGAGTGCTCAGCGATGTGGCGGGGATGGCTTGTGCGTTGCAGCACCGGCGCACACCTTATGTTATGGTTGGGACAACGATTGTTGCCAGCATTGACGCCGGTCCCTCGCCCCGCACCTGCGTTAACGGCAACCTGTTCAAAAACAGCATTGGTGCCTATCACCCGCCGGTTGTCACCCTAGTCGATCGCGGCTTTTTCCGCACGCTCGCCACCGGTCACATTCGCAACGGCATGGCGGAAATGATCAAAATGGCGACAACAGACGATATCGTCCTGTTTGAGATGCTCGAACAGTACGGTCCGCGCTTGTTGGAAACGCACTTTGCCACCCTCGATGGCGACAAAGAACTGGCTCACATCGCTGATGAGGTGATCTACCGGACTTTGTTCTCTTATATGAAGCACGAGGGGACAAATATGTTCGAGACTTACCAGGATCGCCCCCACGCCTACGGTCACACCTGGAGCCCCCGCTACGAGCCTGCGGTTAAGCTGATGCACGGTCACGCAATCGCTATTGAGATGTGTTTCGGCGCGGCTTTATCGGTGCAGCTGGGCTGGCTGGAACCGGCTGATCGCGACCGGCTCATAGCGCTCACCCGCTCGTTAGGTCTGGCAGTTTACCACCCCATTCTGGAAGACCTCAACCTGATGATTGAAGCTCAGAAAAACATGCGCCGCAAGCGCGGAGATGGCGGGCTGTGGGCACCGCTCCCACAGGGAAGTATCGGTTCTTGCGACTACGCGCAAGATGTGTCGCCCGAACTGCTGCAAGCTGCTATCGAGGAATACAAAGCTTTGTGCGCTTCTTTGCCTGATGGAGGAGCCGGTCTTGAGATGTATCTCAGCGATTTGGGGCTTGAGTAGCTGTATGCCTGAAACACTCGAAAAAACAGCAAACACCGCCCGACCTGTCACTCCTTTGGGGATATTAGTAGAGCAGCTTGAGAAAATTGTCCTGCATGCAAAGGAGGGGAATGTGCCGGCTTCGCTCGCCGCTTCTCTCCAGCAGGCATACGAACTGGCTGCAGGACTTGACCCTTATTTGAATGAGTGCACCACCGGCGAGTCCCCAGCTTTGGCTGCACTGGCGCAGAAGACTTGCAAAGAAGACTGGAGCAAGCGGTTTTCTGACGGTGAGACGGTGCGCCAGCTAGAGCAGGAAATGCTCTCCGGACATATTGAGGGACAAACTTTGAAAATGTTTGTCCGCATGACAAAAGCCAAACGCATCTTGGAAATTGGCATGTTCACCGGCTATTCAGCCTTGGCAATGGCAGAAGCTTTGCCGGCAGATGGGCGCGTGGTTGCTTGTGAGGTGGATGAGTATGTGGCGGACTTTGCTAAAGCTTGCTTTCAAGAGTCCCCTCACGGAAGCAAAATCGCTGTAGAAGTCGCCCCAGCTTTGGAGACGCTGCGTAAATTGGCAGATGCCGGTGAGTCCTTTGATTTGGTGTTCATTGATGCCGATAAAAAGGAGTATGTCAGTTATTTCCACATGCTGCTGGACACTGGGTTGCTCGCTCCTGACGGGTTTATCTGCGTAGACAATACGCTGTTACAAGGGCAAGTATATCTGCCGGCACACTCTCGCACGCCCAATGGAGAGGCGATCTCCCAGTTCAACCGAACTGTGGCTGAAGATCCGCGAGTAGAGCAAGTGATTCTGCCTTTACGAGATGGGTTAACCATCATCAGACGCAAGTAGGGCTTTCGATCGCGCCGGCGAGCCGGTAGTTTATTCTGGGACTTGTAGAACGCCGAATCGCGTCTCTACAATCCCAGTTCATCCGTTACGTTTATCAAAAAATCCCTGCCATTCTTTTTCAATCCACTTAGGTTTCTTAGCTCATGGCACAGCTCCTGTTTATCGGAGGGCGAAGTTCTGCCCTGCTCAAAAATATCGGCACTCTGGCATTACTGCTGGTTGCCTTCCCCATCAATTGCCTTGTCGTCCTAACCGCGCTGCTGCTGAGTTGGGTCGGGACTCCCTTTCGGAAAAAGGCAGTAGCCGAAAATCCCAAAAACATCTTGATCACCGGCGGGAAGATGACGAAAGCCCTTCAGCTCGCCCGCTCATTTCACGCTGCCGGTCATAAAGCTTTTCTGGTAGAAACCCACAAATACTGGCTGTCGGGGCACAGGTTTTCTAATGCCGTCTCAGGGTTCTACACCGTACCCGCACCGGAAAAAGACCCCGATGGCTACTGTCAGGGATTGCTGGATATTGTCAAGCGGGAAAACATCAATGTCTTTATTCCCGTATCCAGTCCCGTTGCCAGTTACTACGACTCTTTGGCCAAACCCCTGCTGTCGCCCCACTGCGAAGTCGTGCATTTCGATCCAGACATCACCGAAATGCTGGATAACAAGTACACCTTGTGCGAAACAGCTCGCTCTTTCGGCTTGTCCGCGCCGAAGTCCTTCCTGATTACTGACCCAGAACAAATTCTTAAATTTGACTTTACAGGCGAGCGCCGCAAGTATATACTGAAGAGCATACGGTATGATTCCGTGACTCGCTTGGACATGACGAAGCTGCCTTTTGAGGGCATGGAAAGTTATGTCAGGAAATTGCCCATTAGCGAGGACAGACCTTGGGTGATGCAGGAGTTCATCCCCGGACAGGAGTATTGCACCCACAGCACCGTTCGCAAGGGAAAGATACGGCTGCACTGCTGTTCCAAGTCCTCGGCGTTCCAAGTGAACTACGAGCAGGTAGATAAGCCGGAAATTTTACAGTGGGTGAAGCGGTTTGTCAAGGAATTAAACCTGACCGGCCAAATTTCCTTTGACTTTATTCAGGCGGAGGATGGCACAGTTTATCCCATTGAGTGCAACCCGCGCACTCACACAGCGATTACGATGTTCTACAACCATCCTGGGGTCGCCGGCGCTTATCTTGAGGATAGCGAAGATGAGAGCGAACCCCCACTAGAGCCACTTCCTGACAGCAAGCCCACTTATTGGCTGTACCACGAGCTCTGGCGGCTGACTGGGGTGAGGTCACTGAGTCAGTTGCGAGCGTGGTGGAATAAAATTGTCAGCGGGACTGACGCCATGTTTCAGGTGAGTGACCCCTTGCCCTTTTTGATGGTGCACCACTGGCAAATTCCTTTACTGCTGCTGGACAATTTGCGAAGATTGAAAGGCTGGATTAGGATAGATTTTAATATTGGCAAGTTGGTGGAGTTAGGCGGAGATTAGGCGTTGCTTGACTTAAGGCGTGGCCAGAAACCGGGTTTCTTGAAGAAGGTACTGAGAAACCCGGAAGAGGGCGGGCACGGGGGCCCGCCCCTACGAAACCGGGTTTCTGGCACTTCATCCAACTGAAAACCGCTATAGCTCTAACCAACCCGTGAGGACTCTCCCAGCGACGCAGACCACTGGGCGATTTCCTCCGGTGTCAGGTTGCCATTCGGAGGGAGCCGCGCATCTTTATACTCCCAACTTTCAACATCAATGCGGTACTGCATCGGCGACAGAAGTGTGCCCTGACAGAGGCGTTCTGTCGGGGGCTCTGCATTCATTTCCTCCAGCAGCCGGCGCAACAGCTCGCGCAAGATCCTGTCAGGAATCCGCCCTCGCTCCGCAGGGTAAATGAAGCCAAACAGAATCAGCTGGCTGAGGAGCACCCGCCAGTGGGAGCCGAAGCGATCGAGCAGGCGCAACCAGTCCAGGCGCTCGCTGCAGGCTCGCAGCAGGTGCGCCACATCCGCGCCGTCAAACCGGTCGCGAGCCATCACAAATGCCTTTGACCAGAGCATTTCTTCCGGCGGACAGAGCAGCACCGGCACACCCATAACTTCGGCTTCCACCGCGTGTTCAAACCACAGATCGTCAACCTCACTCTCACCGTTAGCAGACCTGAAGATAATATCAACAAAATCTTCCCCAAAAAAAACTTTTGCTAACCAGTGGGGAGCTGGGATTTCCGTGCTGTAGCCCGCCTTGCGGCACACCTCCAAAATCCTCTGACAGTCCCCCGGACGCACAAACAGGTCTAAATCCTTGGTGGGTCGGGCAATTCCCGTATAGCGCTCAAACGCATAGGCACCGCCTAAAAGAAACGGTATTTGAGCTTCACTCGCAACTGTGAGTGCCTGACAGTAGAAGGCGCGGACATTGGGATCGAGTTTAGCTTGAACCGGCACATGGTTTTGCATCATCTGATACCCCCTCCCGCACCTCGCGCAAAGTCAAAAGACCCTTTAGTAATTCTCATCCTGACCTATAACAGCCGAAACTCCCTCTATCTCAAGACTGAAACCGCACCGGCACGAGTTGAATTTAGGCCGGTCAAAATGCTCCCAATGGCGCATGAAAGCCGCACTCCTTCTGGCTGATGATTGAAGAGGAAAGCTAAAATAAGGATTTTGAGAGAGGAACTGATGGCGATCCCAAAGGAGAAAGTGCGTCTGGCTGCAGTCGCGGATATTCACTGCACCAAGACATCCCGGAGACGTTTACAGCCGCTGTTTGAGGAAATTGCCGGCAGTGCCGACGTGCTGTTGCTGTGTGGGGACTTGACTGATTTTGGATTGCCAGAGGAAGCGCAAATCCTCTGCAAGGAACTAGCACCTGTTAAGATTCCTGTTCTGGCGGTTTTCGGCAATCATGACTTTCAATCTGGAAAGCAAGAGGAAGTGCGGCAGATCCTTACTGATGCCGGTGGTGCTCGACGGTGAAGCTTGCGAAATCTGCGGCGTGGGGTTCGCCGGCATCAAAGGCTTTGCCGGCGGTTTCGGTCGGGGAGTTTTGGGAGCTTGGGGAGAAGAGATAATTAAGCATTTCGTTCAGGAAGCAATCAGTGAAGCGCTGAAACTGGAATCCGCCTTAGTGAAGTTGCAGGCTCCCCAGCGCATCGCCTTGCTGCATTACTCCCCCATCCAAGCCACCGTCGAGGGCGAACCTCGGGAAATTTTTCCCTTTCTTGGCTGCAGCCGGCTCGAAGAGCCGCTGAATCGCTATTCAGTAACAGCGGTTTTTCACGGTCACGCCCACCACGGCAGCCCTGAGGGGCGGACGAGCCGCAACATCCCCGTTTACAACGTGTCTATGCCCCTGCTAAAGCAGACTTTTCCAAACCGCCCGCCCTTCCTTTTGCTGGAAATTCCAACAGCAGCAGGGTGTCCTGTTAACGAATAGCACTGCGCTGGCTTATAGCACTAGCCACATTGCTTAGGACATCAGACCTTGGGGGTGGGAGGGAACGCCTGCCCTACGGATAGAAGGCGTAGGACAGGCGTTCCCTCCGATCCTTTGTGTCCTAATCTAAGTGGCTACAGCTATAATACGGCACCCTACTAATCGCAGTTGAACTCGCGGTTAACCCGTTCGTCACCCACTAGAGCCGGCTGGATTTGGATTTGTATAAGCTGTTACGCATTGAAGCAAGCGCTATCCCTCTCTATCCCTCGTTCCGGGGCGGGCACGGGGACCCGCCCCTACTGTCTGGGAGCGAGGCTCTGGAGGCTGTGCCCCCTTTCTCCAACTAGCAGATTAAAAGTCTAGCAGCTTAGCGCTAGCCAAACTGGTTAGGACATTAAACATTTAGGGCAGGCGTCGCGCTGTAGGCGCTTGCGCCAGAAGCTCAAGAGCGCATGCGCCCGCACGGAACGGCCTGCCCTACGGATATATAGCAATAGACAGTCAGTTTAGGACACTTGGACAGGCGTTAGCGAAGCGGCGCGTTAGCGCGACGCCTGTCCTACGAAATATAGACGTAGGGCAGGCGAGACGCCTGCCCTCAATATCTAATGTCCTAACCTAAATGGCTACTGCTATATCTCGTAGGACAGGCGTTCCCTCCGATCCTTCGCGAACCGTTTCCGAAAAGCAAAAAACCTGCGACAGAGTTCTTACTTCAGCCGCTTGCTACTGCGAAACATTATTGGAAGTGGTAAAAAAAATTAGACCCGCCGGTGAAATTCAGGCGAGATATGCCGAACCGATTAATAGTTTGAAAGCCAGAAAATTCAATCTCGAACGACCTAGGGATGACTTGACTGGAACCTTGAAACTGTTGGGCGGTTCTCAGCAAGCAGGTCTCCCTAAAAAGGAGGTTATCCAGCCACACCTTCCGGTACGGCTACCTTGTTACGACTTCACCCCAGTCACCAGCCCAGCCTTCGGCGTCCTCCTCCTTGCGGTTAGAGTAACGACTTCGGGCTAAACCAGCTCCCATGGTGTGACGGGCGGTGTGTACAAGGCCCGGGAACGTATTCACCGCAGTATGCTGACCTGCGATTACTAGCGATTCCGCCTTCACGCAGGC
>JAHHHT010000003.1 GCA_019359235.1 Oscillatoria princeps RMCB-10 | reverse complement strand
TGTTCTGATGTGAGAGATAAGTTGTGCTTATCAGAGGGTGGGGGGTGGCCGGTGGCATTTGGGCGGGGATCTTGGTTATCCCCCTTCCTCTTCCGTCTTGGCGTCCCTTCACGGGGGCGGTTCATTAGCCCTAATTTACCGGCAGCTCCCCCGAAATCGTGTAAACCAGCGTATCGGTTTGCTTGCCCCGCAGTTGGATAGCACCGACTTCCTCTGCGCCATAGCAGTCGCTCACACAGGCTAGCGTCCTGTCCGTCAGCAAAATTTTATAAGGCTTGTCCGCAGTCAGCGTCTTAGTCATCGACTCCAGTCGCGCCGCCACGTTCACCGTATCGCCGAGTACCGAATAGCTCAGCCGGCCCGCTCCCCCCACCGTGCCGGCAACAACCGTGCCGGTGTGGATGCCAATCCCAAACTTTATCTGCGGTCTGCCTTCGGTTTTAAAGCGCTCGTTGAGCAGTTTCAGGCGTTCGTGCATAGCAAGACTGGCGGCAATTGCAGCTTGGGCGCTCCGTTTAATGTCTTCGTCTTGACCTTGGGGGAAGGGAATCCCAAACACCGCCATAATCGCATCCCCGATATATTTGTCAATCACGCCCCCATGCTCCATGATGCAGCTAGCCATCGCATCCAGGTACAGGTTGAGCCAGCTGAGCAACTCGCGGGGGGGCAGGGATTCTGAGATAGTGGTGAAGCCCCGAATATCCATAAACAGGACGGTGGCGGTCAGTTCCATCGCCTCAAGCTCACCATTTTCAAAGATTTCTTCCTTGCGCTCCCAGATCACCTGGGCCATTTCCGGGGCGACGTGCTGGGCGAAGAGATTCATCAGCTGCTGCTTCTCGTACTGCTCCCGCAACTGCACGCCGAGGAGGGCGAACAGCACGGTGCCAATCGGTGCGGCCACCGGCACCCACAGGGAACCCCAGCTGAACGCCGCCAGCGCCAGAGCAAAATAGGCCGGTGGCAATAGCAGCGCGATGGCAATTCGTCCCCTCAGCTGCCGGTCGAACAGCAGCCAGCTGGTGGCAGGGCCAATGGCCAGCAACAGGAGCGTGCCGGCCCAGTCGGGAAGTCGTTGCAGCAGCCGGTTATTCAGGATGTTATCGATCAAAGCCGCGTGGAGATAGACCCCAGCTGTGGGAGGATTGTGATTCAGGGGCGTCCTCAGCGGGTCCATGCCGGTGGCCGTAGCGCCCACCAAAACCAACTTGCCGGCAAAGACGCTGCTGTCAACCCGACCTTCTGCAACGTCCGCAAACGAATAAGTGGGCACGGCTTCCGTTTTTCCGGGCCAATTAATCCAGACATTTTGCAATTTCTGACCGGCCACTGGAGTGGGCCAACCCAGCTGAGTGCCGGCATTCCCCACATTCAGCACAGCCATACCGAGTGCCGGCAGGGATTGCACAAATAGAGTCCCCTGGCGGCTAATGCCATCATCGTCTGCCCTGTGCAAAATATGGCCCACCTTAGCTGCGGCTCGCTCCAAAGCGGGTAGGGGTGGGAGCACCTTTCCCTCCTTATCCCAAGCCAGAGCCAGCACCGCCTTTCCGCTGCCGGCAATCGCCGCCGCCAGCTGGCCATCGGCAGGACTGGGAGCCACCCACAGAATATCGAACCCAATGGCTGCCGGTGGGGACTTTTGCAAGGCTCGCAACAGTTGGGCGTAGCGGTCGCGCTTCCAGGGAAATTGGCCATATTCTTGCAAGCTGGGCTGATCGATGGCAATCGCCGCAATCCGCTCGTCCCAATTTAGGGGGGGGCGGAGTTGAAATAAAGCGTTGTAGCCGAGCTGTTCTAGCTGTTGCCAAGCGCCCAGCTGGGACATCCCCACAGACACCGCAGCCGCAACCGCTCCCGGCAACCAGGGATGAGTGCCGGCAAGATAATTCTGAACCCGCTGCATCCAGCTTTTGACAACCATGCTACTGCCCGGTAAATGTGATGAATTATTTTGGGCTTGCTCTATATCACCGGTCAAGTAATAGAAACCAGGTTTCTTGAAGAAACCTGGGTTCTAGATGTTCCGTTTATTTTTGCAGACCCGCCCCCCTGTAACAGTGATGAGTTGGTTCGGGATGGCTGTAGGGGCTGTTCTTGCGCCCGCCCTGAGGCAACGGCATCTCTGAATCAAAATTCAAACTTTAACCGTTAATATAAAGTTTGGATTATTCTCCGAGCGCCTTTGGCGGCTGTCCTGAGTTATGAGTCAAAATAATTGATTGACAAATCCCAAAGGAAGGCGCTATTTGCGCCCTAAATATAATTATATTCTGCCGGGTCGCGATTAATCGCGCCCTACAAAAGTCTATAAAGAAGCACCCTAATTCTACAAATGCAAAACCTTGCGGTTGAGCGATGCGCCGCCGCAACTCAAAACGCTGGAACTAAAGAACTGCTATTTCATAAACTGTCTCCGTGGCTGCCGGTCCCCTGACTGCGAACTTGATGCGACGATTCAAAGGGCAATTTACTAGAACTGAGAACTTGCCCTCCGCATCAGTTTGCACCGCTCTGCCATTGACCAACACCAAGTCCAGGGTGTGAGCTTGACCGACAACGCGAACAGCACCGGCACTGACTCTCTTGACATTGAGCAGCCGGAATTCTGCCTGTTTGGGAGCTGTCTCGGGCTGTTTTGGCGCTTTTCCCGGGTCGATCACCACATACTGGCCTGGAGTCACCAGCACCTCTCGCCCCTGAGATTGTGCGGCGACTGTGCCGTGGATCGTGGCAATGCCGGTTTTGCCGTCGGGCCCGACATTGACGCCAAAGGAGGTTCCTTGCACGCCGGCAATGCCAGCTGGCGTCTCAACGGTGATCGGATAATCTCTACTGCTCTGAGCCAGTACAGACTGTCCGCCACCTCCTGAGAGTGACTTCTGTGCCTCCCGCAAGCGAGCTCCTGGCGAAACCGACAATCTCACCCGCCCGCCAGTGACGAACAGGGCAGTTTTTCCACTGGTGAGCGTTTTGACTTGAAACGTCGTGTTTTCTGCCACTTCCACCGAGCCAATCTGGCTGTCTATCAGCAAACGAGCGCTGGAGTCGCTGCCGGTACTCACTTGTGTGCCTTGCGCGAGTTGCTGGCCGGCTTTCACCGGCTGCTGGGAGGGCCCGTATGTCACCGTTCCCCGCACTTCTTCGACGAGTATGAAACGGGAACTGGCCGGCATCTGGACGTTTTGGGCGGTTTCAAGGGTAGCGCCAGGTTGCAGGGACTGGGGATCGGGGGATTCCTCAAGGGTGGCGAGTGCGGGGAGCGGTGCGGGGGGAGCGGTGCGGACGGGCTCAACAGCGGAGATGTCCGCGCTGGAAGATGAGGCGCTGGAACTGGCGAGCGCCTGATGGTTGAGCTCCTGAACCGCAAAAGCCGCCAGGGATAAGCCCAGGATTGCGCTCCCAGGCGACTTTAAAAAATCAGTCAAAGCATTTATAGCAGACATAGAAACTCACAGCAACACATTATTGCGTTCACGTTTTCGAGTTTTGCCGGTTGCATCAGGACTCAGTGGGGAGTCTACCGCACATTGGGCTACTTTCCGATTGTGGGGGTCAGACAAAATTAGAGATTTGGGTGTGTGGGGGTGCCACTGGACTTTTACAGAGATCCCCGCAACAGGAGCCACACCCTTTCTAGGGGTGGGATGAAAGCGGGGTGGCAACATGGGGTGCCTGTTGATAATATACTAATACAGCAATAGAGTAATGTTAATCGAGTCAGGTGCAGTTCAAGAGGCAATGACCCCCGCCTTAAACCTCTCAAGCGCTCAAGCGCAGGTGATGTCTAATCCAATCGGAGCGCGGGGCGAAGCCAATCAAAAGCACGCATGTCAGAACATGCCTAATGTGCGGGCAATTTTAGCTTATTTAAAGAGTTAGTTTGCGCCGTTAAGGGCACTTATCCAACGTAATTTAGTGAGTTTACCTGGAAGCTTGACAGTCCCGCCAATGTCTGGCCGCAAGCCGCCCGCCTTACATCCGGTTGATTGATTTAAATAAATAAATAAATAAATTAAACGTAAAATACAGGGCGTGCGTTGAAAGAACCCGGACAGCCGGTGCCGCTAATCAACGCCTTCCGGGCTGTGACATCCCTTGCACTTATCTGTGAGAAAGCGCAAGTTATATTGGTTCCGGTTGTATCTAACCCCTTAAGACTTAAATCAATACCAGGGGGCCATAGGCGAAGGCACCCTGCTACGGGCTTATCTCAATTCCCAGACAATCGGAATAATTTATCTTTCTCCCTTGTGACCGATTTCCCACAGCGTCCTGCAGTCAATCAGAAATCAGATGCAAGCAGAAACGATAGGAGCTGTTGCTATGATGAAGGCTCCTCCAGCCCCCAAGCCCAGAGGGTGTCCCTAGCCCGTTACAGAAATTTGAGAGAAATTTGGCAGGGCAGAGACGACCTCTACTTTGAATGTGGAAATGCATTTAAAGCATCGCCGTCAGGCTGGTGGGGGAGCGTCAGCGATTTAACTCAACTGTATTCTCTCTAAGTTGGCTGGAATCTGAATTTGGTGTTGGTTGATGGGACAGCAAAAGTAGCGCCCCCACTGAAACCACCATCAAGACTGCATAGCCAAAGTAAAAATGAGCCGGAGCGAGGGAAAATCCGAACGAGGACGCATTCCGGTTAGTGGAGGAATCCAGAGAATTCACCACCCGTGCCGGTAAGGAAGCTGCCATCCGAGCGCCATCGAGCCCCAAGGCATCGCCAAGGCGGCGGAGAAAGCCCCGGACGTAGATATCCTCTGGCAATTTGTCTATTTTGCCTGTTTCCAAAGCTTTGAGATGATTGAGCGGTACTAGCGTCTGCAAGTGAAGTTGGTAGAGAGAAATCCCTCTGTCTTGGCGCACCTGAAGCAGTTCTTGACCCAGTTGACGCAGGCACTCTTCCCAATCTTGAGCCTCGACTTGCTCTACTCGGAGAGTGTTGCCAGCTGTTTGAGTCCGAGCGACAGGGCTAACCTCTGTGGGCTGAGTTGGACTGGCCTGCGTGAGCCGGCTGTCAGCTGCTGCTGATTTTGAAGGGGAAGTTGGGCCCAAACTGAATGCTGGATTAGCTCCTGACATTACCTTTGTCTCCGTGCTTGAGTGTAACAGAATCTAATTTCGCGCCGGCTGCATGATTGAGGGCGCAAACCATTGAGGGGTTACACCCTTCAATCATGCCGAGTGAATATCGAGTTGTCCACTCGATGCAAAGAAGTGTGGGAGCTAGTAGCACCCCGCCGGGAAGGGATGCTCCACAGAAGTGTGGGAAAGAGCGCTCAAGGCAGCTCCCTATCATGGCTGACATCTTTAGGACTTACACAGTCAACTGCGGGCGCTTTCCGTAAAGGTAGAACGCGCCCTTGCGTTCTGCAGCACAGAAGTTTTTCTCCCTCTGTCCTCGGAAACCGAAACAGGTGAAGGTGTGGGGTGTGAGCGGAGCGGCTTTCTGTGAAATCTCCCCTCCCTGTGTGCCGGTTTCCTTTAGCAGTGCTGTTAAAATGCGCAAGTCCCGATGGGGCCGGTGGCACTGGAGGCGGCAGCGAGTGCCCGCACCGGCACACGGCCAAAAATTGTAACAAACCGGGGCTCTAATTAGGGAATTCGCTTAAAAACTTTGGCCGCAGACCGTTTCTTCGCGACAGGTACAGACAGGGGTGGAGCGCCTTGAGCGAGCTGTTTAGTAGTGTCCAGTGCCTGCAGGCCATCGAGGATTGCGTCCCTCACCAGCGGCTCGGGCTCCCGACTCAGCATCAGACGGAAGCAGTCGAGAGTAGCGTTCAGGTCAGTCCTGTCCAACCCGTGGCTGGCTGCTAAACCTGTCAGCTGGCGCACCGCAATCAGACGCTTGAGGGGATCGGCATCAGTCAGGTCCGTCACCAAAGCGTTGAAGGAAGCTTTCTCCCGATTGGCTTGACCCGAGATAATGTGCGCTGCCAGCAGGACTAAGATTGCCATCGTGCCCAAACCTTGCAGGATCGCACCGGCAGCAATCCAGTGGTTTTCTGAGTGTTCCCAAATGGTTTCAGCCATGTAAGTGCTGAGGATTGCCACAGAGCCGGTGCCGGCTGCAGTGGCTAAATGGGAGTTCGCGCCCCGGAAAAGCTGGCGCAGCTCTGACTGGATAACTTTCCAGTTCCAGATCACCGTGTAAACCCCCAACATCACCAGCACGCCGGTGCCGGTGGCCACCAGCAGCTTCCAGTTCCAGAGCAACAGGGCCGCGAGCGCCGTCAGGCCCAAAAGCCAGCCTCCAGGTCCCCGGAAGCGGTGCCGCGAAAGCTTCTGAAAAGCTGCAATTTTAAATTCTGGAAGCGATTTTTCCTGAATCACATTGATAAGTTGCTGCCACCGAGATAACGCCTGTGCCACGTTAGCTTACCTGTTTACTGCCAAAAAGAAAAGGAAGAGCGCTTTGAGTGCGGATAGGAATCCCTGATACTGCCAGCTGTTAGCTGTCAGCCACTCACTTCTGGGGGCGTCGGGAGGGCCTAGAGGCCAGAGGCTCGTCTGAGAATTTTTCCCGCGCTCAGCAGGGGCGGGTTCACGCTTGAATGTCTCTGGGTTGGGGAGGATATTTCTAAACCGGCCCCACAAGCAGCGGCCCCAGCCAGTCCAGTGCCTTTTCAGACTGACCGCTCTCAAGCTATTTTCGGTTGAGTCAGACCGCAGACTGGCGGTTCGGGACGCACAAAATCGGCGGATTGTACCTAGATATATTAGGATAGCTGCAGCCGGCGCGCACATGGGCAACTTTCCCGACAGGTCTTGGAGACGGGAGCTGAACAGTCCACCGGCGCTGACGCTGGGCCATCTTCGAGGCCGGCACGCCGCACCCCAGGTGCCGGTGCCCCCAGCACTAGAAAGCGAAGCTCAAGTCGCCCACAGTCAGGTGGCCATCAAAAGTAAAGAAAGTGACCCGGCAGATATTCTTGGCCCTCACACTCAATTGAGCGTTGGGGGGAATCTGAGAATCCGAACCGGCCAGATTGGGGCCAGGGATTTCAGCGCTGGCCGCTGGCTGGTCGTCGCCGTCGTAGGCCACCAAAACCGCCCGCCGCGAACTGGTGACAAAGCCGCTGACAAAGCAAACCGGCTGCCCGAAAGTGGCTTCCAAAAAGCCACTCTTGGGGGCTCCGATTAACACAGTGGTGCCAGAGTGGGGAGGAAAAGCTGGGTTCGAGGGATTAATGGCCACCGCATTGTTGAACGTTACCCCCCACTTTTCAAACTGGCGGTATACCACTTCAAAACATTGCAAATCCTCCAAATCCAACCGCACGCACGCAGGCGCACTAACCAATAAGCGAGCCTCTTTTGTCGTCCGCTCCCGACAAGGATACGCCACAATTTCAGGCGGCTCGCGCCAATCAATCTCAGGTTCAGGGGTGTCGAGCTTTTTGAAGCCGTTACATTGAACACTGCACTCTTCTACCATAGCTCCTCTTCACACAGTTTCCCATTCAGAGTTCATTTATAAAGGAAAAGTGAAGCCTCAAGAAACCGGGTTTCTTGTACTGGGTCAGCCGGAAAACTGAGCCCTACAACAGAAGAAACCCGGTTTCTGGCCGACGCTCTCGATTAACAATTGCTTGACAAATCAGCTCTCAGCGACATGGCCCATCAGGCGATACGGCAAGGATTTTGGATTTAAAGGCAGGCTTTTGCTAATCTGAACTCAGAAAATATAAAAATCAAAAATTACTTTTCTTTTCTAGTTCCCAGCCGGAGCTCCAACAGGACGATCTGGTGATAACTTCTGAGAGGACAACCATCACAAAAGTTCCAGCCGCTGCAGCTGCAGGCACCTCACCGCACTGCCAGGGCCGCACCCCGAATGGTGACGGGTGTCACCCCTCACCCCCACCATTCTCTCCCATTTCCGGAAATTTGGCTGACTGTCCCTGAAACCGGACACCTCTTCCCCAACCCCTAACCCCTGACACCGGGCATTCCAAGGATCTGTGAGAGCGCCGGGAAGCGCAGAAATTACCGGCTGGCACGGGTTGGGCCCAGCCGGAGCTGCAGGGGGCGGGGCCTATTTTTTATCAAATCTTTATAAAATGGAATTAAACTTTACAATATCTTTACATTCTGAAGCGGGCACCGGCCCGGGAGGGAGCGGCATGGGGGCAGGGCGTCAGTGTTGGCTGCTGAACGGCTTTCAAGGGCTGCGTGCGGGCACTGCTGCAGGTGCCGGCGGTTGCCGGATCAAAAGCCAATCTAAAATTTAAA
Organism: Oscillatoria princeps RMCB-10; assembly: GCA_019359235.1. GTDB lineage: Bacteria > Cyanobacteriota > Cyanobacteriia > Cyanobacteriales > Oscillatoriaceae > Oscillatoria > Oscillatoria princeps. Next base: position 362,575 of record JAHHHT010000003.1, on the reverse strand, counting down.
ATCTAAAATCGTGTGTAGCGCTATCAATGAGGTTGGTTCATGTTTCTCCCTGCAGGTTTTGAGCAGCAATCCACTGTCACCGCTCTCGGCAGAATGGTGTACTACACCGCCGTTGGGGAACCGTGGCTAACCCCGACAGATGCCGGGAATGACAGTTTGGACACATTAGTTTTCCTCCACGGTTTCGGTGGGGGGTCGTCTGCCTACGAGTGGTCGAAAGTCTACCCAGCGTTTGCAGCAGAATATCGCATTATAGCACCAGATTTAATCGGTTGGGGGCGCTCCGAGCATCCGGCGCGGAAATACCAGATTGAGGACTATATCACCACGATTGTCGAATTCATTGAAAAAACCTGCGACCGGCCCGTCACGGCCATCGCCTCTTCCCTGACGGGTGCCCTCACCATCCGCGCTGCCATCGGGCGGCCCGATTTATTCAAATCCCTGATTTTGACATCCCCCGCCGGCCTGTCCGACTTTGGGGAAAATTACAGGAACAGCTTCTTTGCCCAGCTAGCCGGCACCCCCCTCGTAGACCGGCTGCTTTACAGTGCCGGCATTGCCACCGAGGGAGGTATCCGAAGCTTCCTGGAAAGCCGGCAATTCGCTCGCGCCGACCGAGTTTACCAAGAAATTGCAGACGCATACCTGGAATCAGCTTTGCAGCCCAATGCCGAATATGCGGCCCTCTCATTTGTGCGCGGCGATTTGTGTTTTGACTTGTCGCTGTATATCACCCAGCTGAGCGTGCCAACAGCCATCATTTGGGGAAAGCAGTCAGAATTCACCGGCCCTGAGATTGGCCGGCGTTTGGCTGCCCTCAACCCCCAGGCAATCCGGCACTTTCAACAGCTCGATGATGTGGGGCTGACGCCGCAACTGGAACTTCCCGCTGTGACTGCGGGACTGGTGCGGCGATTTTTAAGGCTGCTCTCACCCGAAACCTGAGCCGACTGACGCGCCATTTCCACAGTTTTGGGCAAAACTGCAGCCAGCAGAGCCACAACGTCATCAGGCAGCTTGGCGGCAGTTTCAGCGTCGAAATACTGCTCAAACAGCGTCAAAATCGCCGCAGCTCGCCACAGCGGCACGGCATGCTGAATCGCCTTCTGGGTGAGGTCAATCCATTTTTGCCTGGTGGCATAAGCCAGCTGCCGGGCTTCGCGGGACTCGGGATGAACCAAGACCGCATCGCCGAGCGGAATCACCCGCACACAAGTCAGGTCGAATAAACCGCCGACGGCTGACCCCGCCCCGGCAAACTCGGCATGGTGGCGCTTGCAGATAATCAGACCGCCCAGACGCTCTGGAGCGAGCGCCAGCAGCTGGCCACTATTAAGCTGTGACACGATCTGAGTTGAGTTAGTGGCGACTTGGGGGAGGAAGACTTTATCTGCCATGACAACCTACAGAACCCGCTATTCTCATTGTGGTGATAGATTTTCTGAATATACAGCGATCGCCGGCATAGAGGGGATGTGACGCGAGCTGTTATGGTTTGTGATTGGAATCATATAGAAACAGTGATAAAAAACTGCCATAAAAGTGACCGCCGTCACCAGAGCCCGCCCCTGATTCGTAGAATGATTGTCTGGGGTCTGTCCCGCAGTAGCGGGGCGTTTATCAATATCTTCCCCGGGAAGTCAGGATCTCTGTTTCCCCGCCCCCACACGATGCCCGCCCTGCGGGTTGGCGTCGGGCGGGCACCGGGGGATAGCGCAATATTGGAGGCGGGTTTATCAATATCTTACCCAGGGAGTTAGAATATCTGTTCCCCCGCCCCTACTTGTCTCCAGCAATGAACCAGCGCCGCCCGAGCGAGGGGCAGCTTGCGCCGGAAGCTGACGCGGCGATTTACTCTCATTAAGAAAGGCACGCTGACCGCTGTAAAGTCCGGCTGACTGATGGGAGTGGCTCTAAAATTTGGAAAATTTAAAAACTCTCTTTAATTCTTAATTAAACGGTTAAGCACTAATTCTAAACTATAAAATCTAATCTAAACGCGATATGACCCATGTACGCCCCAGAAAATCCAGACATCTTCCAGCTGTTTTTGGAACACACCCCTACTGCCGTGGCGATGGTAGATAGGGAGATGCGCTACCTGCTGGCGTCTCGCCGGTGGCTGGCGGATTGCGGCTCAGATGGCCAAGACATCGCCGGTCGCTGTTTCTACGAGGTCTTTCCCCAGTTTCAGGAAACGCGGATCTCTGTCGGGGGGGAGAGTCAAGAAAGCCTCTGCAGCGCTGGCGCTCAACGCTGGCAAGAGATGGGCCGGCGCTGTCTGGCTGGGGCGGTGGAGCGATGGGAGGAAGAAGGTTTGGCTTCCTCAGACGGCTCCAAAGTCACGGTGAAGTGGGAGATCCGTCCGTGGGTGCAGCCGGCGGGGGAAATCGGTGGCCTGATTTTGCTGTTCGCGACCGGCGAGCCGGTGGCGGCGCAAAAGCCCCCCCGCTCCGCAGGAGCCGCTGCGCTAACACAAGCCACAACCCAACCTGAACGCGAGAGCCGGCTTTGGCGGTACAGCCAAGTCGTGCTGGAACTGGCAAGGCGCAAGACTTTGACAGCAGGCGACCTGAAGGCGTGCTTGAGAGAAATGACCTCGGCTTTGGCCCACACCCTGGACGCCCGCTCTGCCGGTGTGTGGCTCTACAGCACACCGTGCGCAATGACCTGCCTTGACCTTTACGAACGCTGCGCGAGAAATCGAAGTGCCGACCGGCACACTGATGGAGATCGCCCGGCTGCCGGCACAGCTCGCCGGCTGGATGTCCCGATTCGCCTGGGCGGCCAGACCGTGGGAGTTTTGCGCTGCGAACAAGCTGGAGAATCGCCCCCCTGGGGGGTAGAGGAAGAAAATTTTGCCGCGTCGGTCGGGGATTGCGTTGCCTTAGCGCTGCGAGCCGGCCAGTGGGCCCGCTGCGAAGCCCGATATGGCGCTCTGTTAAAAGCGCTCCCCGATGCCATCTTCTGGCTCGACGGAGATGGCACCAACTCGGATTGCCAACCGCCAAAAGACTTCGACCTGTGGGAATTGAGCACAGACGCCGCCGGCACAGGCTGTGAGTGTGATGGCCAAACCGCGCCGGATATGTGGCCTGCTTCGGTGCGAGAGCGGGTGGCGCTGGCGGTGGAGCGAGCCAGGGAAACGGGCCAAACCCAAATCTGCTGTTTCCAGCTGCCACAGAAAAGCTGCCCTGATACCGCCCGGGTGCCAAGGGAGCTCTCGACTGCGAGAGCTCTGGAGAATCCTCAACTGAACACTCCACTCCCACTGAACTCTCTGGAAAACCCCCTTTGTCAAAAAATCCCCGCACTGAACACTTGCTGTGAGGCTCGGATTGCCGTCAGCTCGGACAGTGAAGTCTTGGCACTCGTGCGCGACATCACCGACCGGGTGCGCATGGAAAACACCTGTCGCAAGGGTGACGGGGGAAGGATTCTGGATGAATCAAATTCTTCACTTTTTGGGTCGGAGCCGGTGGAGAATCCAAGCTCGCCAGCACCGGAGTGCCAAAAAAATGCCAGCGAGCCGGTGCGGCTATTGGCTGAGTGCCAGCAGCTATGGGAGCAGCACAATCTGCTGCAGTTTTCCATCGACCGGGCTGCAGATGCTGTCTTTTGGGTGACGCCCGAGGCGGGTTTTTTTTATGTCAACGATCAGGCTTGTCTGTCTCTCGGCTATTCCCGCGAAGAACTTCTTTCGATGACACTACAGGACATCAACCCAGATTTTCCTGCTGAGGTTTGGCCTGATTACTGGGATGAAATCAAGCAATTCGGCTCCTTCACGATTGAATCCCGCCACCAGAGTAAAGACGGTCGCATTTTCCCGGTGGAAATTACTGTCAATTATTTGGAATTCAACGGCAAGGAGTACAATTGCATTTTCGCTCGGGATATCACCGAGCGCGTGCGGGCTTTGGCAGAATTGTACCACGCTAAGGCTGTAGCTGAGGCTGCCAACCGTGCGAAAAGCACGTTTCTGGCTAATATGAGCCACGAGCTGCGCACGCCGCTCAACGCTATTATTGGCTACAGCGAACTGCTGCAAGAGGACGCTGAGGATCTCGGTATAGAAGATGGAGATTTTATCGAGGATCTCAAGTCTATCAATTCTGCCGGCAAGCATCTGTTGGGACTGATCAGCGACATCCTCGACTTCTCGAAGATTGAAGCAGGCAAGATGACGCTGTGTCTGGAAACTTTCGACATTGCCACTGTAATCGCTGAAGTGCAGACCACTATCGGGCCGCTGGTTGAGAAGAATGGCAACAAGTTGGCAGTCGCTGTATCCCCCAATCTCGGCACTATGTACGCCGACTTGACCAAGCTGCGCCAGGTGCTGTTCAACTTGCTGGGCAACGCCGCCAAGTTCACTGAAGAGGGGACGATTGCGCTGACGGTGAGCGGAGTGGAGGGGGATATGGGGAGAGACGGAGAGGGGGAAAATGATTGCTACTTACCGACAAAACCCCCTCACCCCCTCACCCCAACTCCTAGCACCCCCTGCAATTCCCCCGCTCCTTGGATCGTCTTCCGCGTCTCCGACACCGGCATCGGCATGACAAAAGAGCAGATCCCCGGCATCTTTGAGTCCTTCACCCAGGCGGACGCCTCCACTACCCGCAAGTACGGCGGCACCGGCTTGGGATTGGCCATCAGCCGCCGGTTTTGTCAGATCATGGGCGGCGATCTCACGGTCGAGAGTGAGTTGGGAGTAGGCTCTACTTTTACTGTCTGTCTTCCCGCTCAGGTTATCTACCGCCCGGAAGAGCCGGTGTCCTGGGAGAGGGAGGAAGGGTGAAGTCTGCATCCGGTAGCTGCGGCATGCCGGTGCTGCGAAGTTATCCAGGTGAGCTTTTGCGGCGATTTGCAGTTTATTGTCCGTTTGATTAATTTGATCAGCGGCGGGCTGTTGCCGGAGGGATCTGGAACTCTGGAGCGGGGGGCGGGGAGAGAATAAAGATACATTTTCTCTGAGAGACAGCCCCTCTCCCCGAACGGGGTGGGTTGAAGGCAATTTTTTATCTTATCAGAGTGCGTTGGCATTTGGCAAATGGACTCGCCAGAGAGAGCGCCGACTGGCACCGGCTTGACGGCTATCACGGACGCGGGGAGTGCGGATAAGATGATAGCCAAGGGGAAGTTATAGTGGTTTTCACGCCGGTGGAATACAGCCCGTGTCGGGAAATGTGCTATTATATAAAGCGCCCAGTTATTTTTTCTGAATCCCTCTCCGGGATTGAAACAATCCTGGTTCGGGGACTGAAAAATCCGTACCAGCCGGTTGGGGTTTTCTGCCCTATCTCCCCAGAAAGCGCTCATTACAATAGAAGCAACGATTAAAAACGGCAAGTGCGGGCGAGGTTGAGTGGATGGATTGCACTCGCTGACCCGAAGCTGTTCAAGGAGAGCCGGTGATGAACCAATTCAAAACTGTTGCCCTGTTAGGTCTGCTGAGCGCCCTTTTGATCTCAATTAGCTACTGGCTAATCGGCGGGACGACCGGCGTGATGTTTGGGATTGCCCTGGCGGCTGTGACAAACCTGGGATCTTGGTATTTTTCCGACAAGATTGCCCTGGCGGCTTACGGTGCTGTGCCGGTGAGCCCCGATCGAGCGCCCGATTTGTACAGAATCGTGGAGCGACTTAGCCAGCGTGCCGGTATGCCGGTGCCAGGTGTCTATATTGTTCCGAGTCCATCTGCGAATGCCTTTGCTACCGGTCGCGATCCGGAACACGCAGCTGTTGCGGTAACAGAAGGGATTTTAAACATCCTGCCAAAGGATGAGCTGGAAGCCGTGCTCGCCCACGAACTCAGCCACATTATAAACCGCGACACCCTGACGCAAGCGGTCGCCGCCACAGTTGCCGGTGCGATTTCCTTCTTGGCGCAGATGGCCAGTTACGGGATGTGGTTCACCGGCGGCTCGCGAGATAACCGACAAGGGCCAAATCCCCTGGCGCTGCTGCTGAGCGTCATATTAGCTCCGATTGCCGCTACGGTGATTCAGCTGGCCATTTCTCGGACGCGGGAGTTTGCAGCGGATGCCGGTGCTGCTAAACTAACCGGCAACCCCCGCGCTTTGGCTCGCGCCCTCCAGCGCTTAGAAAGCAGTTCCAGGCAAATGCCCATCGAGGGCAACCCCGCCTTTGAGCCGCTGCTGATTGTGAATGGGTTCTCGGGACGGCAGTTTCTGGCCAGCTTGTTTTCCACCCACCCTTCCACCGAGAATCGGATTCAGGAGTTGCTGAAGCTGGAGCAAAAACTGCCTAGCCCCTCCTTCCGGTGATTCTAGAGTGCCGGTGAGGGCAATCCTAGAAACCTGTGGCAAAGAAACCCGGTTTCTTAACCCCGAAACCAATACTTGACCGACACTCTATAGCGGTTCTAATTGATTTGTGAGGATTATTGTTTTAAATCAACCGCCATAGACGCGCCAGCGGATCGCCCGCAGGATAGAGCGCCAAGGAAAGAAAAGAGAGAGGGATCTCACAAATCATGTAGAATTGCTACAGATAGTTAAGTACAAATTTGTGAGCCATTGGCCACACAAAATCAGTAAAAGTGGGGTGCGAGTAAAGGCGCACCCCAGCAACAGATAACAAAACAAAGGAGAAACGAAGATGACTTCTGAACCCACTGTGCCCAAAGAGTCCGCAATCGTCGAAGTTAGCCCGGAGACAAACGCTCTGGTAGAAACCCAGATGGCTGGTGAAAAAGATCAGATCAAACAGGAAACCAAAGAGCTGATTGAGGCCGTCAAAAAACTGGCCCAGTCAGAAATGCAGTCCGCCGGCGAGTTCACCCGCGACGCCTATGTCAAGGCTGTGCGGCAAGCGCGGGAAACCATTGAGCGCATTAAACTCATCGATTCGGAGCGGTTTGAAAAGTCGTTCCAGATGCTGGAGACAGAAACCGATAAGAACTGGCAGTCTGTGGTAAAAGAAATGGCCGACTTTGGCGACCGGCTGGTGGCTGCTGCTAAAGCGGCTTGGGAGGTGCTGACTGCTCCTCGCCCGTCGGATTCCGACCGCAACCCGAAGGAATAAGCCGGCATCTGGTTAATGGTAAACAAGTGGTGACAGTCAACCCTAAAAAACCCTTTTATTCTCCTCCCTCTGCGCCCTCTGCGTCCTCTGCGGTTCACTAAATCACTACTTCTTACCCCCCCGGGACAGAAACCAGGTTTCTTTGAGAAACCTGGTTTCTTGTTATTGCCCGAGATCCGAAAGTCCGGGCAACTGACAAAAGAGTGGCCACACCGGCTCTCCCGACGGGCGGACTGGGGCGTTAGCGTAGCGGCTCCGCAGGAGGGGGGTGCCGGCGCTGACCGTGCCGGTGTCCTCCCCTTGGCCCTACCGGCTGCCGGTGGCGAATTAATGGGCGGTTATACCTCCCGCCAAGCAGATATCGTTTAACAGGTCGCTTGAGAGCGAGGCCAGATCTCCGGGCGATAGGGGAATATACCCCCTATTAGCCAGTATCCACAAGGGGTGAGGGCCTTCTGGGACAGTGACGGTAGCTGATATATTTTACGATTAAATGAGATTTACAAAACACGCCTTCAGACGGGTTTTGTATATATGCTTTCTACCGGAGATTAGAGAATTTGCCGTGCCGGCAGCCCCCTGCGGTGCGGCCAAACCGCTGTTTGTGGCCCAATTGCGGGTGCCGGTGGCCATTTTTCGGCGGGCACCGGCTCCGCGACACGACCCAACCTCTGCCGGTGGCCATTTTTCGGGTTAAAATGGCTGTAAATGAGAGGCTTTACGATTAAATGAGATTTACAAAACACGCCTTGAGACGGGTTTTGTATATATGCTTTCTACCGGATATTAGATAATTTGCCGTGCGGGCGACCGGGCGGCGGTGGACAGATAAGATTGCCCTTAGCGCCTGACCTTCTCTCCTTCACCCCCTAACCCCCTCTGTGACAGAATTTCTTCTAATGCTGCATAATGGGAAAGCTCACAGCCTGCTATCCTAGAAAGGCTCTATAAGCTTCCTTGCAGTCCCTGCAACACTTCTGAGTACCAAATTTAAAGCCCATTTCCTGAATCCACACCTATGCGAACCCACTATTGCGGCCAACTCCGAAACGAACAGATTGGAGAAACTGTCACCCTCTGTGGGTGGGTTGACCGTCGCCGCGATCATGGGGGCGTGATTTTCCTAGACCTGCGCGATCGCACCGGCATCGTCCAAATTGTCAGCGATCCCGTTCGCACGCCGGCTTCTTACGAGACAGCAGAAGCCATGCGCAGCGAATATGTGGTTAAAATCACCGGTCGGGTGACGCAACGCCCCGCTGATTCCCTCAATCCCAAACTGGCCACCGGCGAGGTGGAAGTCTACGCTGATGGGATTGAGCTGCTCAACAAAGTCCACAAGTCGCTGCCTTTCCAGGTTTCGGCGGCGGAAACGGAACAGGTGCGCGAAGAGTTGCGGCTGAAGTACCGCTATCTGGATTTGCGGCGGGAGCGCATGAGCCGCAATCTCCAGCTGCGCCACGCTGTTGTTAAGGCGATTCGCCGCTATTTGGAAGACGCGCAAGGTTTTATTGAGGTGGAAACGCCGGTGCTGACGCGCTCGACGCCGGAAGGGGCGCGGGATTATTTGGTGCCCAGCCGCGTCAACCCGGGCGAGTGGTTTGCTTTGCCGCAGTCGCCGCAACTGTTCAAGCAGTTGCTGATGGTGTCGGGGTTTGACCGCTACTACCAGATCGCCCGCTGCTTCCGGGATGAGGACTTGCGAGCCGACCGGCAGCCGGAATTCACCCAGCTGGACATGGAGATCAGCTTTATGTCTCTGGAGGATATTCTTGATCTGAATGAAGGTTTGGTAGCACATATTTTCAAAACTGTCAAGGGGGTTGAGTTGCCGCGTCCTTTCCCCCGCCTGACGTATGCTGAGGCAATGGGCCGGTATGGGAGCGACAAGCCGGACACGCGCTATGGCTTGGAGTTGGTGGATGTCTCGGATTTGATGAAGGACTCTGGGTTTAAGGTGTTTTCGGGGGCGATTGCTGCCGGTGGGATTGTGAAAATCCTGCCGGTTCCCGGAGGGAATGAGGCGATTTCCAACGTGCGGATTAAAACCGGCGGGGATTTGTTCAATGAGGCGAGCGCTGCCGGTGCCAAGGGTCTGGCTTATATTCGCGTCCGGGATGACGGGGAGATTGACACGATTGGCGCGATTAAGGACAACCTGAGCGAGGAGCAAAAGCAGGAACTGCTGCGGCGCACCGGCGCTCAATCTGGGGATTTGCTGCTGTTTGGCGCGGGACAGACTGACATCGTGAATAAAACTCTCGACCGGCTGCGTCAAACGATCGCTCGCCAGCAGGGATTGATTGATGAAAGTAAAATCAATCTGCTGTGGGTGACGGATTTCCCGATGTTTGAGTGGAATGCCGAGGAGAAGCGCTTGGAGGCGCTGCACCACCCGTTTACGGCTCCGCACCCAGATGATGTGGGCGATTTGAAGAGTGCTCGAGCGCAAGCTTATGACTTGGTGCTCAATGGGTATGAAATCGGTGGGGGGAGCCGGCGGATTTACCAGCGGGAAATTCAGGAGAAAGTGTTTGAAACGATTGGTTTGAGTAAGGAGGAAGCTTATAATAAGTTTGGCTTTTTGCTGGAGGCGTTTGAGTACGGTACGCCGCCGCACGGGGGGATTGCTTACGGTTTAGACCGGCTGGTGATGTTGCTAGCTGGGGAGGAGTCGATTCGGGATGTGATTGCGTTTCCGAAGACGCAACAAGCGAGCTGTTTGCTGACGAATGCGCCGTCAGGGGTGGATGAGAAGCAGCTGAAAGAGCTGCATGTGGCTTCGACTTACAAGCCGAAAGCTCAGCCGTCTAGCTGAGTGTGTGCGCAGGGTGTGCGTACTGAGGGAACGCCTGCGCTACGCTGTCCAGACGTAGGACAGGCGTCTCGCCTGTCCTTTCGCCTGTCCCAAAAGCGGGGAGGGGGAAGGGGGGAGGGGTTAGATTTTTCGGTGCAAAAGTCAGAAGCATCGGTTCATCTCGCTAAACATCGGTCTTTGGTTGGGGTCGTTTCTCGTTTGACATGACCGGACATGACAGCATACTGCAAATCTGTGAGGGCGTCAATGTCGTCCAAGCTACAGCCGGCGTTAAACAGCCGCTGCAGATGTGCTTCCACTTCAACGGTAAGATAACCCTTTGCAAAAACCTGTTGGACAACTTTGCGAATCATCATCAGCCGTTATATATCTTAAAGTTTCTCAGCGTTAGGACTCAGTATGGCACTCCCGCCTGAATTGCTCGGTGATGGGAGTGTCCCAGGCTTTGTGATTCTCTGGGGAGACGTTTTGTGACGCCGATCGCAGCCGGGAGGGGGGAGGCGGGCGGCTGGATGGGGCTGGGAGGGGATGTGTGCCGGTGAGGGTAAGGGTGAGCGCTCACTCACCGGCGTTGTTTATGGAGCCGGTGGCTCAAAGCAGCAGGGTGCGCTGGTAAGCTGCTGCGCATTTAATTTTCGCTATCCATCTCTATCCCTCGTTACCAGCCTCAGTCTGGGAACTCGCCTCTGGAGGCTCTGCCTCCTTTCTAAAATAAGCATATTAAAAGGGGTAGGGTGCGTTCCCTAAGAGGGAACGCACCCTACGAATCTAAAAACGATCGGGACTTACGCAGTGACCTTAATTGTGGGGTGGGTTACGCTATCGCTAACCCACCCTACATATAGAGGCTTTGCGTAAGTCCTGACGATTAACCAAGCTGGCGGATAAAGGCATCGAGCGTCCCGCAAAGTACAGCCTGACGGAGCAAGCCCTGCAACTGTTCAGGTGTCAGCCCCTCTAGTTTCGGGGCGACCTCTGCCGGTACAGAGCCAAACCTTGCGTCGAGAGCGTCCAAAATCGAGGTCTTTAAGGCTTGTTGCTGTCCCTGCTGCAGACCTTGCTGCACTCCTTGCTCCAGGATGTCCTGATAAATTACCGACTCTCGCATGATGTCCTCCCGAAACAATTGCCGGATCGAGTTTTTGTCAAAGCGCAAACCGGCTAGAATGGTACTGCAAGCCGTAATTTGGCCCCGCTGTGCCGGTGTCTTTATCTTAGCCAATTCTTGAGCCACTTGACTGAGCAGCCGTTCTGGCGCATCTGTGCGGCACAAACTGGCTAAGGGTAAAAGCGCTGGGTTTTGCAATAAGGGTTCTGGATCTTGCTCCCACATCCGGATGATTTGATAACGATGTCGCGTGTTTTCAACGCGAAAGGTATCTTTTAATCGTTTGGCGGCGGGTGTTTCTTTGAGCAGGATAAGCGCCTGAGTGACCGGCACGCGATAGCGCCGGTGGAGTCGCATCCAGTAGTCCAGCATTCTCAACGGTAGAGGGGGCTCCTCATCTACGTCAACCTCGAATTCCAGGTGCAGAATTCGCTCCCGGGTGCGCAGGAAGGTGAGATAGTCGGCGCGAATTGGTTCGATACTCAATTCGGTTTTGAGAACTTCAACTGATGGGGGGACTTGTCCTAATATCCAGCCGGCGAACTGAGAGGGGTAAGTTTCGGAAAGATATTTACAAGCGTTGTCATAAGCCATTAGTTCGAGTGAACTCCTGATTCAGAAGGGGGTTAAAGTTGAGTTTATAGCGCTTTGGGATAAGTGAGAATTGCACCTCTATAAGAGAAAGGCGAGCGCTCACTCACCGACTTTTTTCGCGCCGCAGAGGTAGGGTGCGTTCCCGACTCTCACTCGCTCCATCAGTGAGGTTACCGGATAGGGAACGCACCCTACTAATAGGGAAAGTCTCTCTGAAGGCGAGACACGAGGGCCAAAAGCCAGCCGGTGAGAGATGTGCTATGCTCGAATTATAGAAAAAGTTTTAAGGATAAGGGAAAATGCCGGTAGCGACTATTACTGACACGGGACAAACTACAGTTCCCCAAGAAATCCGCGACTTTCTCAAACTCAAACCTGGAGATATGATTGATTTTATCATCCAGGAAGATGGGCGGTTGATTATTCAACCGGCTGCTGTTAAAGTTCAAGATTTAAAGGGAATCTTGCACCGAGAAGGAATGGAACCTATCTCGATAGAAGCAATGAATGCAGCAGTTAGGAAAGGACGGTACAGTAATCTATGAAGGGATTGGACACTAATGTTATAGTTCGATATTTGGCGTTGCACAAAGGCAGGATGAACCCCACCCCCCAACCCCCTCCCCGCCTGCGGGGAGGGGGAGTAAGAGAGGGTTTTGGATAAGTGCAAAAAGTTCAATCATCCTTCTACTGTGCAACGCCCGATATTTGGTGCAGAACCATCCGGTACAGGGGGAGGGGTTTCCTTTGATAGAGGAGTGAGAGGCGTGGATGGATTTAGTATCCTGTAGTTTGAATAGGAAGAACGGGTGCGTTCCCGACTCTCGCCATAAGTGGGGCTAAGGAAGAGGGAACGCACCCAACTCATCACACAAAAGTCAGGTTAGTGCTGTAGTTGGTGCTATCCAGCTGGTTGCTGGCCAAAATGCCGGTGAAGTCTGTCCCGCTTGCTAAAGGTTCAATGTTTGAGGCGTCGGAAGAAGAACTGCCAAAGGCATCGCTGAAAAGAGTGCCGGTGGTTGCGCTACCATTGCCGTTGAACTCTTGAATGACAGAGACAGTTGTATCTTTGGAAACCGCCTCAGTGCTGCCGGCAACCTGATCGGAGGTGGGAGTGCCGGTCAGGGGGTCAATGTTAAGCGTCCTGTTCAAAAGGTTAGGCCGGTTTTGGGAAGTGGTGACGGCTTCTGCTGCCAACCTCAGTTCGTAGTTGGTATTATCATCGGTGTAATATCGAGATACCCTAATAAAATAGGTGCCTGCCTGTAGGGCTGTGCTGATGTCGGCGTTGTAACTAGGAGAACCAAACTGTTCTTTCAAAACCTCCCCATCTCCATTATCAATCTGACCGTTGTTGTTTTTGTCGTTAATAAGCTGCACTCTGGGATCATCAGTCAAGGCTGCAAGCGTCACTCTTAAATTACTGTTACTGTTTAGGGTGAAGCGATAGCAGTCGTTCTGGTCAGTTTGGCCAACGAAATCCTTGAAGGTGGTAGTGTTGGGGCTCAAAGCTCCAATGTTGAGCGCGGTGCTCAGGGTGCTGCCTGGGTCGGTTGAAGTTGTGGCCGGTTTAGAAGTTACCCCCAATCTTAGGTCGTAGTTGGTATTATCATCGGTGTAATATGTAAATACCCTCATGAAATAGGTGCCGGCTTGTAGGGATGTGCTGATGTCGGCGTTGGAACTAGAATAACCACTGTCCTCTTTCAAAACCTCCCCATCACCAGTATTGAGCTCACCGTTCTGGTTGTAGTCCTTAATAAGCTGCACGTAGGCAGAGTCAGTCAGCGCACCGAGAGTCAAGTCAACGTCACTGTTATTGTTTAATGTGAAGCGGTAGTAGTCGTTGCGGTCATCAGTGCCCACAAAGTCCGTGATAGTGCGGTTGGCACTCAGTACGCCTAGATCCGTAGCGGATCTGAAAGTGCTATTTGTCGGGGGGAGAGGATCGCCGACTGCCGGCGTCGGCGTCGGCGTCGGCGCTGCGCCTGAGGAAGAAGCAATGCGTCCTTCTTTCCGCCCAAAATTTACATAGTGTTCCAGTGCCTGCTGGTAGTTTAAACCGGCTTGCTTCAAATCCGCGTTATTATTCAAGTAGAAGCGGACATTGAAAGATTGTGACGAGGCGCGTCCCTCCTTTATGCCAAAATTCCGGAAGTGGTCAAACAGTTGTTCGTTATTCAGACCGGCTGCTACTAAGTCAGGATTGGCATTCCGGTAGAACGACCCATTAAAAACCGTGGATAAAACGCGCCCCTCCTTCACCCCAAAATTGGACAGATGGTCATACAGTTGCCTGTTGGTGGTCAAACCGGCAGCCGCCAAGTCGGTATTGCTAGCCGCATAAACGCTCAGATCCACTAAGGGAGAAAATGTCCGTCTCTCGTTCAGTCCAAAGTTTAACAAGTGTTGCGAGGCTTGGGCATCGTTGAGATTCCGCAAGTCCGCGTTGGCTGAACGGTAGAAATTTGCGTCAAATACATTAACAGCCATAGATTACCTCTCGCCAAATTAGCTGAAATTACTTTCCATTAGAAACAGGTGGATAAAACTTAAAGATTAACCCTACCGACCTCACCTCAAGATTAGCCACCGCTTCTCCTTCGCGACCGGCAGGGGAACAGACTGCAACGCAGATACAACCCAAAGTTAATTTGCGTCGTTGCACAGCGCCTGCGATGAACCTCTCTCTTTTCCCCCCCTCCCCGTTCACGGGGAGGGGGTTGGGGGGTGGGGTTACCAGGATGCCGGCAAAAAGTTTTAATCATCCTGGTGCAGCGCCAGTGTTTGTACCCATCATCTGTCAAAATCTCAGTCTTGTCAGTCGGAAAATGTCGGAAAATGTAGGGAGTTTTACTCCCCCGGATGTCGGAAAATGTCGGTAAATGTCGGAAAAAACCGGCAGTGTCGGAAAATGTCGGAAAATGTCGGGTAAAATAGGCAAAACCCCCGCATCTACCCCACCTATGGACATTAAGGAAGTCTTAAAACTGGCCGACGACCTGTTTTTCGCCAAAACCGGCAACCACCTGGACAACCTGCAAGAGGCCATACTGCGCGGGACTGTGCGAGGTCAGCGATACTCCCAAATCGCAGATGACTTCCAATGTACCGAGGGACACGTCAGGGATGTTGCCTCTAAATTGTGGAAGATCCTCTCAGACGTAGTGGGGGAAGAGGTCAGCAAGTCGAACTTTCGAGCTACACTGGAGAGGTGGCACTTCTCCATCGTTTCATCCAATTTTGCCAAAGACTTTGCACAGATTAATAACATCAACGTCTGTGGGGACACTTTGCAGTCCATAGAAGTCCCAGAGACGCGATCGCACCCAAAGCAAACCCCTAACCAAACCAACCCTAAACCCAAAGTATGTCAAGATTTAGCTGACGCACCGGCTGTCTTGCCTTTTTACGGGCGCACCGGCGAACTGGCGACACTAGAAAAATGGATTGTGCAGCAGCGCTGTCGCCTCGTCGCACTTCTGGGAATCAGCGGGATTGGCAAAACCGCCCTCGCCGTGCAGCTAGTAGACCAAATTAAAGATGAATTTGAGTTTGTGGTTTGGAAATCCCTTCGCTTCTTCCCACCCCTGGAAACCATTCAAACACACCTTCTCCAAGTCCTCTCCAACCGGCAGGAAATCGCCTTACCGGCTCTCCCCAATGCCAGACTGTCGCGCCTGATGGAGTATTTGCGCAAGTACCGCTGTCTGATAATCTTCGATGACGCTCAGGCAGTTTTCCGCAGCGGCGAGCTAGCCGGTCACTACCAAACCGGCTGCGAAGATTATAGCACACTTTTCCGAATTGCAGGAGAATTATCTCACAAAAGTTGCTTGCTGCTGCTCAGTTGGGAGCCCCCGCGAGAAATTGTCGCGCAGCAAAGCGAAAACGGGCCGGTGCGCTCATTCCAGCTCAAAGGTTTGGATGCGGCACCGGCACGGCAACTCCTGAGAAACCAAGGTTTACTCGAAGAAGAACACTGGCAGCAACTGATTGACCGCTACCGGGGCAACCCGCTGTGGCTGAAACTCGTTGCCGGCATGATTCAAGATTTATTTGCCGGCAGTGTTGCGGAATTCCTAAAATATGATACCCTATACTTAGGGGAGGAATTGAAAGATAGTTTGGCGGAGCAGTTCAATCGCCTGTCAGATGTAGAGAAACAGGTGATGTCCGCTCTGGCTCAAGAAGCTGAGCCGGTTTCTGTGTCAAAATTGCTAGAGGGGGTGAAAGTGCCGCCCTCCGAGGTGTTCAGCGCCATGCAATCTTTAGGCCGGCGCTCGCTGATTGAGAAAAATCAAGCCGTTTTCACCCTGCAGCCGGTGGTGAGGCAGTATGTGAGATTCCGCATCCTGTAGGTGCCGGTTTATAGCTATAGCGGTTTGCAATTGGGTGAAGTACATGCCAGAAACCCGGGTTCTTAAAGAAACCGGGTTTCTGGGAACGAGGGAAAAGTATAGGCGTAGGGCAGGCGTTCCCTCCGACCCCTAACCCCTAACACTAGGGCCCGCCTTGACCAATTCGCCGCTGGGTGGCGATGTCAGCGGGGTCGCCCTGCAGATAGGCGATGGGATTGACAGCGTCCTGTCCGGGTGGGTGGATCTCAAAATGCAAGTGGGGGCCTGTGCTGAAGCCGGTGCTGCCCATCTCAGAAATTTGCTGGCCTTGTTCGACTTGCTCGCCAGGGCGCACCAGAATCCGGTTATTGTGGCCGTAGCGCGTCATGCTGCCATCGGGATGCTCAATCTCTACGAGGTTGCCATATCCCCCCTCGTCCCAGCCGGCATAGGTGACAGTACCGGCAGCGGCGGCGAAAATCGGGGTGCCAATCGCAGCGGCAATGTCAATTCCCTTGTGCATGCGCCCCCAGCGCCAGCCATAGCCTGAGGTCAAGACTCCTTGCGCCGGCCACATATACCCATTGAACATGGGCGAAAGCTCGGGCAAGTAGGTATTTGCGGCACCGAGGGGGGGCAGCTGAACACCCTCAGGATGCTCGCCTCGCATGGTGGCTCTCAAGGCGTCAAGGCGAGCGCTCACCCCAGCCGCAGAGGTATCGGCAACACTGGGTTCGACAGAGGGTGCCGGTGCGGTTTCCTGCTGGGAGAATTGAGAGTCTTCCGCTGGAGGGATGACGGCTACCGGCGGAATTCGGTAAGGCTGTTTGATTTCTTTTGTGCGTGCGACAGCCCGAGCTCCGGCGAACGGCTTTTCGCTTGATTCCAGGGGGAAAACAGCATCGGTGGCAAATCCCGGTGGCAGTTCCGGACTGGCCACCTGACTTTGGCCATCCCCAGAGGGTGCCGCCCCTTGCGAGTTGGGAACAGCCGCAGCGCTTTGAGCGTCCTGAAGAGTCCGAACCCGCAAGTCGCGCCTGGAAGTGCCGGTGGCAAATATCGGGTTGATTAGGGTTTCAGGTGTGGCCACGGACTCAACGGCCTGCAGTGGAATTGTCTTGAGAGGACTGGCCACGTCGCTGGCCTCTGGTGCCGGTGTTTGAGCTGTGGCGCTGGGAGTGGCGCTGGTGCTGTGGGTGAGATCCTGAGCGGCAAGGGCAGCTAGCGTGCCAATAGCAACGGTGCGCAGACGCATGAACTTAGCCTCTTGTGTTTGAGAAAGCGTTAAATGTCCATCCAAGTGGGCAAGGGCTGTCCTGGCCGGTCGCCCTTACAAGTCTTGGGTCAGGCAGTTGGAGACTGAGCCTCCTGTGTCCCCACACGGCGGGGACAGGGAGCAGAACTGCCAAAAAGTTTTCAGCTATAGCCAAGCGGGTGAGTGCTGAGTTAGAGAAAGTCCTTTTATAGAGTTCCGCATTTTAACTCTGCCTTAACTCCTGCGAGAGCCGGCACGGAGCGGTCCGCATTAGAGAGACGTTCTCGCCATTCAAAACTCAGGACACTCGTCCGCTGCGGCTGGCCACGAGCCCGGAGCCGCCCTGCCAGGTGGTGGCTTTGAAGGGAGCATCCCGCTGCATGCAAAGAAGCCGAAATGAATGCGAGAATGATTTCAGCAGGCGGCAGGAGAAGAATATTTTTGGCCAGCTGAATCCCGGCAACGGGATTGAAACTTGGGACGCTGTCTGTAGGAGCAGGTCACCCACGGAGACTGCCCTGCCGGCGAACCGGCAACAGGACATGTTTTTGGAGGTATGCTGGGCCCAACGGGATAGATGCCAGCTGCGACTGCAGCCGGTGGCGATCAATCCAGGCTAGATGACTCATGGTACGCTCCTGGGACATGGTTGTGATTGCCCCCACTGACAGCTGGTGGGCGTTATCCTGATTCACCAGAGCACCAAACTCATCCGGGTATTATTTCGGGGGTCAGCGCAAAATTTGTTATCCGTGTTTCCCCAGAGAGCGCACCGGTTGGGCTTTAGCCCAACTACAAACGGTAGGGCACTAGCCGAACTGCTTTCAGCCCCTGTGGTGGTGCCTCTCCAGCCTTTCCGCACCGGCACCGCTGCGCCACAGCTTTCCCCGCATGCCGGTAGCAAAAATTACAGAGCCGTACCGGGAGGTTTGCGTGCGCCAAAAATAGTTGTGACAGGAACTGAAGCGCGGTTTTAACTCAGGTCGGATATAACCTGTGCCGGCAAATGTGCTAATATAGGTGGGTAAAAAAGTTGGTTTGTATGAATCCCGCTCGGGGATTACAATAGCTTCCGCCGCTCACCCGCAAGGGAAAATATCGCTATGAAATCCATGATAGCGCTGGATTGGCAGACACGATTTTTAATTTTGGATGTTTCGCGCTACAAGTACCCGCCGGTGTGGGTGAAAGCAACGGATCTGTGGAAGGCAATGGATAGGGTGGATTCGTCGGGTTCGGGTAAGAAGCGGGGGTTTGTGCTGGTGAGTCGCCGCTAGCTGCAGGTTAGGAAACCCAGTCGCGGCTGCTGACAGTGACAGTGGAAGAGAAGCCGGTGCTGACAGCGGCTGAAGTGCGACGCCCTGCAATTATATAGCAGTAGCCACTTAGATTAGGACGTAGGACAGGCGTCTCGCCTGTCCCAGAGACCTTGAGGGCAGGCGTCTCGCCTGCCCTACGCCTTCCCTCCGATAGCGAAGCGGGACGCGACAGCGTCCTGCCCGTGTCCTAAACTGACTGCCTGCTGCTATAACATTTTAGGCAAGGAAAAAGCAACCGGGGCAAGCGGGCCGGTGAACATAAACTTACAGATACCCAGATACCAGAAACCCGGTTTCTTTAAGAAACCGGGTTTCTGATCCCCCTCGCAATAGGGGAGGGGGAAAAACCGGAGTGCCGTAAAAGCTAGAGGCAGCTAAGGATGAGGCTGTTTAGCTTAGATAAGCCCTGGGCCCTTAGGGCGCATGTCGCGCTCCATAGTGAGCTTTCCATCCTCATCTTGGTTCAACTGTGCTAGTTCTTCGGCGCGTTCAGCAGCTTACAGCTCCTTTCTTTCCCTCAAATCCCCCGGTTCGTTGATATACATTTCGGGCTCAAGCTCCAACTATTTGGGAGGTGCGAGAACGTTTCATAATTCAGCTTCCTCTTCATGCTGTCTTATTTCAAAGTTATCAGCTGGCACTATAAAAAACCTCATTCTGCGGATAGAAACCTGGCAGTTTCGGCGTCCTGGAGAGATAGAAAAGCCTTGTGGCAAGTCGAAACGAATCCCACCGGCGACTTTTCCTAGAAAAGAGGGTTGGGTACTGTTAATTCTGAAGTGGATTGCCAAAAAGTGAAATTTTGTGATCCTCTCGTTTTGGCCAGGCAGATGCGCGTGCCGACCGGCACTCGCGCTCGGGGGTGCCGGTGTGGGCCGGTCGTCAGGGACACTGGCACTCGCGCTCGGCCAGCCGGCGGGCCGGTGGGAACTGCCGCGCCTAAAATGGGTGATGAGGAGTTAGACCTATAGGGGTAAGATAGACTGTATAGAGTGAGTGCGGGTGACCGGCTCGGGTTTTGGGTGTGGGAAAGCAAAAGTCCCGCTGAATATCTGGCCTTGTGCGAGAGCCAGAGGGGCTTTGAGAACCGCTGGGACTGCCGGTTGCTAGTCTCCCTATGCGAGTTTTTGCCGATCTTGCTTGACAAAGGCTAAAATTTAGGTAAATGTACAGACCAAGGAATGCGTTATGGCTGGCAGCGAGTCTCAGACCCAAGCGTCCCTTTCGCTAAGAGAATTGCAAGTTGTTGAACTGGTGGCTGCAGGCTTGACCAATCAGGAAATAGCCGAGCAGCTGGAAATTAGCAAGCGTACAGTGGACAACCACATCAGCAATATCCTGACCAAAACGGGAACTCACAACCGGGTGGCACTGGTTCGCTGGGCTCTGCAGTCGGGTAAGGTGTGCATCAATGAGGTGAACTGCTGTATACTGCCCCTGGGCAACCATCAGGCCGCTGTTGAGGAGCAAGAGGGAGCAGTTTAAGCATGGAGGCACCGAGGCTGCAAACCGCTGGGGAGAAACAGCTGCGGTATGAAATCCGGTGGCTGCGACTGCCTTTAGCGGTGTATCGGGAAATTGCCGCTCATTTGCGTCAAGTGGAAGGCGTGGAAACAGGTCTGAGCGCCCAGCAATCACAGCAGTTTGATTACGAGCTCAGCCAAGTTGGCAGTCTGTGGATTCAGTACGCCGAAAATGCTCACCCAGCCAGTCGCCTGTGGGTGGACAGGATTTTGGCTTACTATTGCGATCGTTACGGAGGTTTGCAAGTCTGCGAGCAGCGCTGAGTGTTCGATGCTTCGGCTCGATGCTTTGGCGCTCGTGTTGAGGTTGTTCAGTTTGTAGAAATTTAATGGGCGCAATTCAAGCTTTACGAGGAACTCGGGACATCCTGCCCGAGGAAATTGGCTATTGGCAGCGGGTGGAGGCAACGGCTCGCGATATTCTGGGCAGAGCGGCTTATCGGGAAATTCGCACCCCGATTTTTGAGGAGACGGCTCTGTTTGAGCGGGGGATTGGGGAAGCCACGGATGTGGTGGGCAAGGAAATGTACACGTTCTCCAGCAAGGGGGAGAAGCATTCGATTACCCTGCGCCCAGAGGGAACGGCTGGGGTTGTGCGGTGTTTTATCGAGAAGGGGCTTTATGCCCAAAGCGGGGCGCAGCGCCTGTGGTACACCGGCCCGATGTTTCGCTACGAACGCCCGCAAGCTGGACGCCAGCGCCAGTTCCACCAAATCGGGGTGGAGGCGATCGGCAGTTCGGACCCGAGGGCGGATGCGGAGGTGATTGCGCTCGCCAGCGATATCCTGCAAGCGCTGGGGCTGAAAAATCTGCAGCTGGACATCAATTCGGTGGGGAATCGGGAAGACCGGCTGGCTTACCGGCAAGCTTTGGTGGACTATTTGACTCCTTATAAGGAGGAGTTAGATGCGGATTCGCAAGACCGGCTGTCGCGCAATCCCCTGCGGATTTTGGACAGCAAGAATGAGCGCACTCAGGAAATTGCCCTGGGTGCGCCGAGTATTTTGGAGTATCTGGGGGAGGAGTCTCGCCGGCACTTCCAGCGGGTGCAGCAGATGCTGAGCGATTTGGGGATTAACTACCGGCTCAACCCGCGTCTGGTGCGGGGTTTGGATTACTACACGCACACGGCGTTTGAGATCCAGTCGGAGGATTTGGGTGCCCAAGCTACGGTTTGCGGCGGGGGGCGCTACGACGGACTGGTGGAAGAGCTCGGCGGGCCGGCCACACCGGCTGTGGGTTGGGCCATTGGCATGGAGCGGCTGATTATACTGCTGCAGCAGCTGCAAAAGCCGCCGCTGCCGGTGGTGGATTTTTATGTGGTGTCGAGGGGCGATCGCGCCGAGGCGGAAGCGCTGCTGCTGGCGCAAAAGTTGCGCCGGCTGGGGTTTAGCGCCGATTTGGATTTGAGCGGGAGTGCCTTTGGCAAGCAGTTCAAGCGGGCCGATCGCAGCGGTGCCGGTGCGTGTTTGGTGCTGGGGGATGCGGAAGCTGAGAGCCAGACGGTGCAGCTGAAGTGGCTGGCGACGGGCGAGCAGAGTGCGATCGCTATCCCGGATTTGCTGGAGAAGGCGGATGAGTTGCGCCGCCGGCTGGATGAGGCGAGAGCGGCGCAAGGAGGGGTGTAAACTGTTTGCGGTGCCGGTGGATCTTGAACTAACCCCCTCACCCCCCAACCCCCTCTCCCACAAGGAGAGAGGGGGAGCAAGAAAAAGAGAAGTTGTAGGGTGCGTTCCGCGTTATAATTCTTTACTTATATGGGGAATGGATAAGGCGGAACGCACCTTATATCTGGTTTTATGGATTAACCGCAATGCGCGAGCTATTATAGGGGAGTGAGGGTTTTGATAAAAAATAAAGGCCAGGGTTTTATGCCGGTGAAACTTGAGGAAGTCCTGCAAAGCAGAGGAATTATTCACTCCGATCCAGAAATTATGAGCGGTGCCTATGTATTTGCCGGCACCCGCGTGCCCTTACAGACTTTTTTCGACTACTTGGAGGGAGAAGAAGGTCTAGCCGAGTTTATCAATGATTTCCCCCACCTAGAAACGCCGGCGATTCAAGTGCTAGAACAGGTGGCTAAGTTGATGATTTCTCAGGAGCGCAATGCAAATGCTTATACTCCTCGATGAAAATCTCTTGAGCAAAAAGCTGAAACAGCCACTGATAGATGCCGGTCATTCGGTCAGCAATGTCTGCGATATGGGATGGAGAGGTTTAAAAGACCGAGAAATTATTGATTTAGCCGAGAGTCATCCCTTCGATGTTTTTATTACGGCGGATAAAAATCTGCCCTACCAGCAAAATTTGGCAAACCGTGGTATTATAATTGTAGTGTTGGATTCAAGCAGCACTCGACCGGATCGTCTCGTCCCTTTGATGAAACAAGTGAGTGCTGTGGTAGCATCGCTGCCGGCTGGCGCTGTAGTTCGGATCGATGAGGCTGGGAATGTTGTGGCAATCAATCCCTAAGTCAAAGCTGGGGCGTTGCACAGTAGAAGGATGATTGAACTTTTTGCACTTATCTAAAACCCTCTCTTACTCCCCCTCCCCGCTTGCGGGGAGGGGGTTGGGGGGTGGGGTTCATCCGACGCGATGTGCGACGCCAAAGCCGGTGGTATTCCTTGAAAACTCCAAGCATTTGTAGGGTGCGTTACGCACAAGAACTCTCTCCCACTTGGGGAAAAATCGCGCTTCGCCGAACGCACCCCACCTCGCCGGGAATGTTCAATCAATCCCCAATTCAAAGCCGGTGGTGTCTCCCTGACAAATCCAAGCGCCCCAGTAAAACGGGTGCGCCAGCGGGGTGAAATCGGGCTGATTCGCGACAACTTCCTGACTCAATTTCCCGTACTCCTGCAATTCTATCAGCACCTGACGACCGGCTTTAGACTTCCGCAAGTCTCCCACGGTAATTGTGCGAATATAATTCTGGGCATCCTGTAAGGCATCGCCACGCCCCAAACCGCGCTGCAAGTTGTTAATAAAACGATCCATCAGCAGGGCAGTTGCCTTGTCTGGAACTGACCACAAACTCATCACCAGTGTCTTGGAACCGGCTAAGGCAAAGGCGCGGCGCAACCCAAAAACTCCCTCGCCGGTTTTGATGTCGCCGATGCCGGTTTCGCAGGCGGAAAGGATAGTCAGTTCGTTCGCCCACAAGTCGATGGCTGTCACATCTTGGGCGAAGACAATCCCTTTTCCCGCTTCTTTTGGAAGTTCGCCCCCGAATGCCCATGTGTTCGCTCCCGCGAGGGCGACTCCCGAACGCATCATCGGGTTTTCCACTTTGGATGCTGACAAGCGATCGAAGATATCCCCCTCCGCACCCCCTGAAAAGGGCGGAGTTAATCGCCCCCCCTTTTTAAGGGGGGGGTGGGGGGTATCTTGCGGCTTTTCCATCATCTCCCGCACTTGCGGCGCGAAATTTCGCAACCAATTGGCGGCATCCTGTTCGCCATTTTCCGCCTGCCAAGTTGCAACCTTTTCCATCAGCGCCAGCAATTCCTCATCCACCAGCGCCTGGTTTTTTTCTAAGATATCCCGTTCCTCACCGCTGGGGCAGTTCAGCAAATCTACAATTAACTTCCAAGACTCTTTCTTTGGAGCGAAATAGCCGTGAGTGGCAATCAGCAGGATGCGGGGACATTTGCCGCTTGTCAGGTGAGATTCCAGGGCTTCCTGTTGCAGGTAGGGTTTGACTCCCAGCTTTTTGGCAACGCTTTCTCCCAGATAGCCCGTACCGGGGGCGGGGGTAAAAAATATGCCGTCGAGGGTGCTGAGCAATTCGGCAACGCCCGACAGGGATTTTGGTTCCAAGGTGGCGGCGTTACCAAGCTGTAGGGGCGACCCCCCGTGGTCGCTCTGGTTACGAGATTCTAATACTAAATTAAAATCGGGATCGGCTATAATCAGCGGTGCGGAGGCGGGGCGGTTGGGCTGAACTTTGGAGCGCAGGATATCGCGCCCGACGCTGAGGTAAGTCAGGGTGTATTCATCCATCAGCAGCCGCTTTCCTGTGCCGTCAATCGGCAATATCTGAAATGGCAGTAGGTTCAAAGCGCCATCGGGGGCAATTAGCCAGTGCCGGTGTTCTCCTATTATATCGCGGATGGGTTGGCAAATCAAATCCCGCAGTTCCGTTCCATTCGCCGGCTTGTTTTGACTGGCATTCTTCTTGGGTGTCATTTCCAGGGAATTCCCGGAAGGTTTGACAGACGCCTCCCGAAACACCTTAATCAGCCGGTCGATGGGTTCGGCTTCCCCTAAGTCTATCATCTCCACGGAGTCGGGCTGTTGGGAAGGCAAGACAAAGGCTAGATAACGAGCCGGTTGCCATTTATCTCCTTTAGGGGCGGTGAAATCAAAGACATCAAAGCGGACAAACTCCACCAAGGCGGAACCTTCCGGCAATTCCAGCGCCACGGCGCGGCGATCAGTTGGTTGCTCTTGCAGCTGGATTTCGGGAACTTGGGAGGCGAGCAGCTTTTCCAAATTATCAGACTCTTTTTGCAACTCGGAGAGGCGGTGCCGGTGGGCGGCTTTTTCGGCGTTCAACTGTTCCCAAGTCAGGCTCGGATCGGGGAGGGGGGGAGAATAGGTGAGGTGAACAATCTCGGTATTTAAGGAGCGCCATTTCTGGAATTCTTCCGCCAGGTGGGGGTAGCGCCCGCTGAAAAGCGCCTCGGATAGCGCCGCCCAAGCGGAGGCGGTGAGGGCTTTGCGTTTGAGCACCACATCTAGGGCTGTTCGCACGGCTTCGGGTGAGTTGTGGAGGTATTTCCAGACGAGGGAGAGCAGCCCCCAATAATTACCTTTGATGGTTTCGAGATAGGCAAGCCGGTCGCTTTCTGAACTGAAGGAAAACACGCGGCGAATCATCTTATCCTCGACTTCAGCTGCTTGTTTCATTCGTGCCAG
Organism: Oscillatoria princeps RMCB-10; assembly: GCA_019359235.1. Taxonomy (GTDB): domain Bacteria; phylum Cyanobacteriota; class Cyanobacteriia; order Cyanobacteriales; family Oscillatoriaceae; genus Oscillatoria; species Oscillatoria princeps. The sequence continues at coordinate 337,642 of JAHHHT010000003.1, read as the reverse complement.
CGCCTCAGCGGGGCGATTTGTCTCCGCCAGTAATCCTGCCAAATTGTTGAGGCTAGAGGCGACATCGGGGTGGTCGCCTTTAAACAGGCGCTTTATCATCGCCAAAGCGTCTTCATAGAGCGGTTCCGCTTTCTCGTAGCGCCCCTGGGAATCGTAGAGTGCTGCCAAATTGTTGAGGCTAGTGGCGACATGGGGGTGGTCGCCTTTAAACAGGCGCTTTCTCATCGCTAAAGCGTCTTCATAGAGCGGTTCCGCTTTCTCGTAGCGCCCCTGGGAACGGTAGAGTGCTGCCAAATTGTTGAGGCTAGTGGCGACATCGGGTTGGTCACCTTTAAACAGGCGCTTAAACATCGCCAAAGCGTCTTCATAGAGCGGTTCTGCTTTCTCCTTCCGCCCCTGGGAACGGTAGAGTGCTGCCAAATTGTTGAGGCTAGAGGCGACATCGGGGTGGTCGCCTTTAAACAGGCGCTTTCTCATCGCCAAAGCGTCTTCATAGAGCGGTTCCGCTTTCTCGTAGAGCCCCTGGGAACGGTAGAGTGCTGCCAAATTGTTGAGGCTAGTGGCGACATCGGGTTGGTCACCTTTAAACAGGCGCTTTCTCATCGCCAAAGCGTCTTCATAGAGCGGTTCCGCTTTCTCGTAGCGCCCCTGGTAACGGTAGAGTTCTGCCAAATTGTTGAGGCTTGTGGCGACATGGGAGTGGTCGCCTTTAAACAGGCGCTTTCTCATCGCCAAAGCGTCTTCATAGAGCGGTTCTGCTTTCTCGTAGCGCCCCTGGGAATCGTAGAGTTCTGCCAAATTGTTGAGGCTAGAGGCGACATGGGGGTGGTCGCTTTTAAACAGGCGCTTAATCATCGCTAAAGCTTTCTCATACAGCGGTTCCGCTTTCTCGTAGCGCCCCTGGGAACGGTAGAGTTCTGCCAAATTGTTGAGGATAGAGGCGACATGGGGGTGGTCGCTTTTAAACAGGCGCTCAATCATCGCCAAAGCTTCCTCATACAGCGGTTCTGCTTTCTCGTTGCGCCCTTGAGAATTGTAGAGTGCTGCCAAATTGTTGAGGCTAGAGGCGACATTGGGGTGGTCGTCCATGTATAGCGATAATGCTAACTCTAAAGCTTGCTCGGCTAAAATTACTGCCTTTTCAAACTTTCCCTCGCCATACAGTTCAAGAGCCTGTTTGTTGATCTGTTTCCATTGCGCCATTCCCTCTGCCAATTGAGCCGCCAAGCTTTGCAACCACTCAGCATTCGGTTCGCCCGCCTTTGCCATATCGGCGGCTACCAATTCCATCACCTCTACCAGTCCTTTATCTATTAGCTGTGAATTAGCCCGCAAAATCTCTGGTTCCTCTCCCTGGGGGCAACTCAGCAGTTCTACAATCAAATTCAGATAGGCTTTGATGCGCTGTTCGTCCATTTCTGAGGTTCTCCTGATATAAAAAGAAACCGATATCCCCGTCCGCGAAATCCCCCCGGAAAAGGATTTCTGGACTAATAGTCCTGTTTGTAGAGACGCGGCAGATGGCGTCTCTACAGGGATGACACGCCACAGATGGCGTTACTAACTCGCCGTCACCTCGTATTGCATATAGAGCACTTGAGACTTGGGCGTGCCTTCCAGGTATTCTAGCAGTTCTTGCAGATGGCCTTTATCAAGTTCCAGGGCTTCCCGGCGACTTTGTTCCAGCCATTGCAAAGCCGGCTCCTCTTGCGTGATGATGGCCACTATCTGCTCGCGCCCCACCACATCTGGAGCAAAAGATGGAGCAGGCGCACCGTCTTGTGGCAAAACCGCCTCTCCTGGTTGTTGGAAGCGCGACTTGGGGGCATATTGCGAGGGACACAAGCAGTACATCGCCCCACCCGGACCTCTCTCTAATAGCATCAAATGGCCGGGACTGTCAAGATTCACCTTAAATACAATGTCACTGTCCTTCGGCACTTTGTGCCGGTAAGAGTTAGCAGGCAGCATCCCCAAGGTGGGCACTTCCACTAGCACCGGCCCCATTTGATTCGTGGGCCTTCCCTTGCGCTGCAGTTGCTCCCAGAGATATTGCTTTAACCATTTCGGATAGATAGTTTCCCGCAGCCAAGGTCGGGCTATGTCCAATTTATCTTTTGTTACCCCCTGAGAGGGACAGCCCTCAGCCTCCAGCTTCCTATATATCCGCCTCAAGTAGTCGCGCAGGGTTTGGCCAACATCCTTCGAGTCCTCTTTCAGCTGCTTTTCTAAATCTTCAGCGAGTGGCTGATTCTCTAAGTTGTCATTGGCGGTGTGGAAGCGCTTCACAAATGCCAGCTTGCACCTGTCCTTGAAGCCCCATTCGTCCGCCATTGCGTTCAGGAACTCCTGCTCCACGTCTTTATATCTTGGCAAAGGCATAAATTTGCCCTCTCGTGTAACGTTACGCCCATTATAGACAGGTTAATCCGGCTCGTCAAGCCCGGTTCTACCAACTTCTACCTGGCTCCACAAACTTCCCCCTGAATCTACAAATTGCCATCTCAGCCCACCACTTTCTAGTCGCTTCTACTTCCTGACAGCAATAGCAACCTCTCTCCATTTACACTCCAAAAAATGTGTGCAAGCGTAGAGTTAAGCAAGCCAACGGGACGGCGGCAAAAGCCTCTCAAAGGCAGGACTCCTTCGCCTCGTTCAGCACAGCCAACAGATACCCTCACTTTTCTTCACTCAACAACGGGAGAAAGCAGCAATGAAACGCATTTTTTCTATTTTACAAATCTGGATCGCCATCATTTGGGCAGCCAATGGGTTCTCCAGTCCCAAAATTTTCCCGCCGGCAGCACCAAGCACTGCAGCCGGACGGCTCATCGAAGTGGCTGCTGATTGTTGCTATCCTTGCCCCTCGCCTGTTCCCCCCGATAGCCGCAATCAGGCATATAAAAGTCCGTTAGCTGGCGTTGCAAGCCAGAAAGATGATAACCGTTCCTTGCTGTCGCGTCAGCGCGGTTTGTGACGAGACAGCGGCGTTCGGAAACTGCTTGCATTATAGTGCAGGACTTACGCAAAGCCTCTATCTGTAGGGTGGGGGACGCGCGGTTCGTAACCCACCACACAATTAAGGTCGATGCGTAAGTCCTGATAGCAGTTTTCAAATGTCCCCTACTTGACGGCAGTCATCCCGTCAGGTGCGTTGCACCGGCTTCTGTTACGCCCTATAATTATTAAATCCTAAAAGGTGCAACGCACCCTACTTCCTAAGCATCCAGATCCCCCCAAACCCCCCTTAAAAAGGGGGGCTTTGAGAATTCCCCCCCTTTTTGTAGGGGCGGGCCCTTCCGCCCCGGTTAGGGGGGGATTCTCGTTCGGAAGTAAAGAGGGTGAAGCATTGGCGAAGCGAAATTTCGGGCGCAGTCATAAAGATACCCGCGCCAATGCTTCACCCCTACACAAGTCCAAGCCCAACATCAGAGAAAAGCGAGGTTTTTTGCCCCCTCTACCTTCTTCCACCTAATTCGCTCGACAAACCCGCAGCAGTTCACTAAGCTAGAAAACATAAAGGTTCCGACAGAATTCCCAAACCTAAACCCGTATGGTCAGTAAATTTGTTCTTTATGGCTCCACCGGCGACCTTTCCGCACGCCAGCTCATTCCCGCATTATACCAGATATGGCGGCTGGGAAAACTTCCCCCAGACTTCCAGATTATAGCCTTGGGACTGGACGATTGGTCAACCGAAACTTATTGCAGCCATATCCTTGCTGCCATGAAGCAGAAAAACTCCGCACCTCAAGGCGTGGAACAAGATTGGATTCAATTTTCCCAGAACATCGTCTACCTTCGTTTGGACTTGGAGGCTACTACTAATGAGCTACGATCAGCTGCGTAAATTAATCGGCACAGACAAGACAGCGGTGTATCTTTCGCTCCCCCCCGAATGCTACCCCAGCGCCCTCACAGGGTTGTCAACTGCAGGATTGCTGGATTCAATAAGCATTGTGGTCACAGAAAAACCCCTGGCCCCAACCCTGGCCCAAGGGCAAAAATTTTTGGAACTGCTGCAACAGCAGGGCAAGGAAAGCCAGGTAGCGTTTGTGGAGCACTTCCTCCTCAAGGAAACCCTGCAAAATATATTGGCCTTCCGTCTATCAACCCCCTTTGAACAGTTATTCAACCGAGACAATGTTGCCGAAATCAAAATCTACGCCCTGGAAAAGCTGACCGCAAAAGATCGCCCAGCCTTTTACGAATCCGTTGGCGGTGCCCTGCCCGACATGATAACTCATTTGCTGGCCATTGCCTATCCCTTTCTGATAGAATTACCAACCTCTTTCAACGTTCAAGATATCAGAAAAGCGAAAGAAACAGTCGCGCAGGCGCTGCGAGTCACTGACATTCCCAAAGCAGTCTTTGGGCAATATAACGGATATCGCCAAGAATGCAACAACCCGAATTCCCAGACAATGACCTTGATCGCCTTCACAGTGGAGTATCCCAACCCCCGCTGGCAGGGAGTGCCGGTAAAAATTATCACCGGCAAAGGTCTACCTGACAAATACTGCGGCATCGAGATTGTCTTCAAACAGCACTCAAATGCTAGCCGCATATTCCCGTCAGCGACTCAACCCGCGTTGGTGTTCCGCCACCACCCCAACGAAGGGATTTCCTTGCACTTCGACATCAAACAGCCGGGAGTGGGGATGCAGATCCAGCCCGTAAAGATGGAGTTCACCTACAGTGCATTAAACCAGGTAAATCAGCCCGCATACTTGCGGTTGCTTTCCGATGTATTGGGGGGAGATTTATCTTGGTTTTCCGGGCCGGTGGAGGCGATAGAAGCCTTGCGGGTAGCTGACGATTTGCAAGCAGGGCGCGTACCTTCCCTCGTGAATTACGAGGTGGGAACTTACCCCGCAAAAGCGAAAGATTGGTTGCCCACAGAAGTTCAGGGATGGCTGTAGCGTCTCCCAAACGTAGGACAGGCGTTTTCTCCGACCCAAAACCAGACGTTGGACAGGCGTCTTGCCTGTCCTCTCACGCTAGCCGGCAGTCATCCCCTCAGGTGCGTTGCGCCGGCTTGAGTTACGCACTAGGATTATTAATTCCTGGAAAGCGCAACGCACCCTACTTGCTGTCCAGAACCGGCGTCTCGCCTGTCGGATCGCGCTAGCCGGCAGTCATCCCCTCAGGTGCGTTGCGCCGGCTTGAGTTACGCACTAGGATTATTAATTTCTGGAAAGCGCAACGCACCCTACTTGCTGTTTAGAATTATTAATATAGCAGTATGCACTTAGGTTAGGACATTAGATCAAGAGGGCAGGCGAGACGCCTGCCCTACGCCTTTTTCCCTAGGTCACTGATGTCCGCGCCCAATATGACTGCTGCTATACCTAGAAACTGCAACGCACCCCACTCGCCCCGACATGCGATCGCCCCCGCGTGCCGGCACCCTTCCCGACACCACCGGCACCCCCTTGCTCGCCATCCCCCAGACTGCGTTAAACTGACAGGGAAGGACTGCTCTATCAGGCAAGCACTATCGCAGCCGCCAATGGAAGACTGGGAATTTCTGATCCAAAAAGAGGGCGACGCCTCCTGGCTGCCCCTAGAATCCGCCGATGTGGAAATCCTAGAAGGACGGTATCGGGTGATTGCCCGCTCTAATCGCACCAACGAGCGGGTGGAAATTCGTCTCATTCACAAGTCCAGTGATGAAGTGCCGCCCAAACGCTGGGTGCAGAAGCACTTTCGCCGCACCAGCCCCGAAGGGCTGATCGTCGTGCTTCCCTTCACCCGCCTCAAACCCGGTATTTGGGACTTGCGCTGCTCTGGCACAGAGGACAGTCCCCAAGGAACTCTCTGGTATCACTCTGTACGGCTGCAGGTGCTCCCGACGGATGCGGAGGATGCCGAGCCCCTCAACTCCCCCTATTCAGACGTGCCGGCAAAAGCGGACACCTCTCTCCCCCCCTGGCAACCTGCGTCGGGCAGAGCTGTGCCGGCGGAAAACCTCCCACCAAAGCGCCCCCAGCTCATCCCCCTGCCGCCTCTTCCAGGCGCAGCCGGCTCGAAAGTTGTGCCGCTGCGCCCACCTGAGGCAGCCGGCTCCCCGCCTCCCGCCGAACCCGCCCCCCCCCCACCGGCACCCCCCCCACCGGCACCCCCACCGGCACCCCCCCCACCGGCACCCCCCGCCCAACGCCTCCCCCTGCAACTCACCCTCAACCGGGAAACCTATGTGGTGCACCGGGGGGAATCCGTCACTCTGTCGGGGCGCGTTGAGCTGGCGGATGGGGCTGCCGGCACTGCGCCCCTCAGCGCCTCAGAACTGCACATCCAGCTGCGCAACCCCCAGAGCTCCAAAGTGCTGGCAGACGTGCGAGAGACACTGCCCTCCCTCCCGCCGCCGGTGCCCTTTAGCTGTACGGTGCAGATTCCCGTAGACTGCCCAAGTCACCTGATTTTGGGCGAAATCAGGCTCTACAGCGGAACGGCAGAGATCCTGGACGCCAAATCTTTTGCGATTACAGCCGCTGCAGAGGAATTGCTCGGTGCGGTGAGTCCAGAACTCAGCCAGCAAGAGCTGGTGGATCTGTCCCGAGATCCACTGGGCAAGCTGCAGGCGGAACTCCTGAAAAACCATTTCCAAGAGTTGCAAGACACCTTCCAAAAGACTCAGCCTGTCCAATTCCAACCCTCTTCAGATCCGGCGCTACCCCCTCTGCTTTCCAAGCCAAACCCTCAGAAGCTCGCTTCTAAAGGGCTGGATTTACCTGGGTTTCGCCGGTTGAGCCGGCACGCGCCCATCGCCAAGCAACCGCCGCCCCCTGCGCCCAAGCAACCGCCGCCACCCCCCAAACCGGCTGAGCCGGTGTCACCCTGGGAAGCCGATATCCTTCCCGAACCGGGATTCTCCCTGACTGAGGAGGAAGTGGCTGACTTGGCTTTGCCCGAACCGGCACCCAAAACACCCCCAAAGCCGGTGGACAAGGGGTTTCAATCGCTGCAAGTCCAAAATCGCTTTTTGTCCAAGCTCAATGCGATGGCTAAAGATGAGGATTTGGCAGAATGGCTGAAGATAGAGTCTCAGCAAGAAGAAGAACAGCGAGCTCTGGCGAAGAGCCAGGAGGTGGCGGCTCCCAAGACGGTGGCTGACTGGGAAGCGCAAGAGGTTGTGGTCTATGACGAGCCGGTGCGCCAGAAGCAGCCGCCGGCAGAAACCCCACAGCCAGATGCCCCCCCGGCGCTGCGGCTCCCTGAAGATGAGGGGGTGCCGGTGCCGGTTTTGCAAGTGCCGGAGGGCGAACTGATTGCGGGGCGCAAGGTGAAAGTCGCTGTCAGGCTGCCCGAACTGCTACCTCGCATCTATGTGAAAATATGGGTGCAAGACCGGCAAGCCCGCTTGCTGCTGGAAGGCCCTCTGTGGCTGACTGAGTTTTATCTCAACCTCTGGGGAGACAAGGAGGCGACGATGGAGTTCACGGTCCCTCTCGACACGATGGAAGTCCAGTTTGAGGCGATCGCGATGGAAATGCACACCGGGCGCGAGAGCCGTAAAGTTTCTGTCTCCCGCCGGGTGATGCCCCCTCCGCCCCCCACCTTGCCCCGCTCCTCCCAGAATTTCTGAGCGTTTGTTACAAATTCTTTGCAATTCGCACTCTCGGTGCGCATTCACCGCTAGAGTTCTTAAGAATCCTCTCGTTAACATAGGAATCTTTGTTATGGCAGCTTCATACTTGCCCACCATCTTTGTCCCCCTTGTCGGCTGGGTTTTCCCCGCCGTGACTATGGCTCTGCTGTTCATTTACATTGAAAGCGACGCCTAGCCGGTGCCCGCTCCCTGAGCATACAGGAAGACTAATTAAACGGTAATTACCAAACACTAGAAACCCGGTTTCTTTAAGGAACCGGGTTTCTTAGCTTTAGCTTTATCTATATCCATCTATTTAGTCATCGATTGCCGCCGACTCGCCCCCAGGGCCATCCCAGGTAGGGGCGGCCCCCCGTGGCCGCCCGACTGACTGCAAACTAATTGCGGTTAATTTGCAGCAGAAGTAGGGTGCGTTGCCCTCAGAGCGCAACACACCCCACAAATTTGATAGAAGAAGAGGTGTGAGGTTTCAGGGAACAAAGACAGCTGAAATCTCACACTTCCTGAAAGCTACAGAGAAGAGCCCAATCCTGCGTAGGCACCGTAGAAGAAAAGACCGACCAGGGCGATCACACCCAGACCGGCAACGGTTGCCACAAGCCACAAAGGAATTCTGCCTGGTTCAGACACAGCGTTTACCTCCCCATTAAAAACACAGCATGTCCCGTTAAAGCGGGTTTATTGAGATTAACAGCCAGTTAGTTAAAGAAATAACTGGAGAACAAGATACCGAGAACAAAAATCAGCAGCATGCCCAAGTAGAAAGAAGTCCGGTTTAACTCAACCGGCTGCTTGTTGGGATTAGTAGAGCGAGTTGGCATGGATTTCTCCTAGCGTTGAATAAATTGCATAGCGGCGATCGCGCCCAAGAAGAAGATGGTGGGCACACCCAGGGTGTGTACCGCCAGCCAGCGAACGGTAAAAATCGGATAAGTAACAGGCTCGTTTGCTCTAGTCGCCATTGTCTAAAACTCCGTCACTAACTACTTGATATATTCCTGGATTTGTGTCTTGGCTTCAAAGCGGTTTTGCACGATAGGCAATTCTTCCCGCGTCTGAGTGTAATACTCATTGGGCCGGGGTGTGCCGAAAGCATCGTAAGCCAAGCCGGTGCTGACAAACAGCCAGCCGGCGATAAAGAGCATGGGTATGGTGATGCTGTGAATCACCCAGTACCGCACGCTGGTAATAATGTCCGAAAACGGACGCTCACCTGTAGATCCCGCCATACAGATTCCTCCTGGAGACAGCAGCTAAAAACTCGATCTCTATGATACGAAACTTCAAGAACACTCACAAGAGCGGCAAAACCAGCGCTCGTGCCGGCAGTTGCCACTGGCGTCAAGCCGCCGCCGCCGGCTCCTGATATTTCAGGAGAACGCCTTGCTGACCAATGATAAAGCCTTGTTGGGGCGACAAAAAGACAATTTTGTAAAAATTAGAGGGTACATCCTCCACCTGGCGGTCTTTTTGCCAGGTTTTGCCCCCATCAAAACTGCAGAGCAAGTTGCCACTCCCACCGGCGACCCAAATTTCATCGGGCGTTCTGTAGGCCATAGCCAGCAATCCCCAGCTGGTGGACAACTCTGGAAAGACCGCCTCTTCCCACTCTTCTGGGTTTTCAGCCTTGGTAAATTGAACCTGGCCACCGCGAGCGAGCATCCACAGACTCCCGTCCGGATTAAATCCCATATTCTGGACGCGGCGGGAACTGTTGCGGTTGTGGGGCACCCAGGCATTTTGGCCCGGTTCCCAAGTCGAGTAGAAGTTGCCTTTGGCGGAGACGGCCACATATCCTCCAGCCGGCGAGCGCTCAATGTTGCGAACCACGCCGAGCGCTTCTTGCACCATCGCTTTCCAGTTTTTGCCCCCATCTGCAGTCCGGTAGATGGCTCCCACATTAGTAGTCATCTCAGCGGCATCGGGGCCAAGCGCCAAAATCGTGTTGGGAGCTCCCGGCAGCTTGGCACTCAGGGGAATGCGAGTCCAAGATTTGCCCTCATCCGAAGTGTGCAGCAAGATGGAAGGCTCTCCCACAATCCACCCTTCTTTACCAGAAAAGCTCACCGATGTCAAGACTGCTTTTTCTTCTTCCAGATTCAGGCGTTTCTCCTGCCAGGTCAAGCCAGCATCGGTGGTTTCCAGCAAGGTGGCGTCGCTGCCGACCAGCCAGCCGTGGTTGGGGTCTGCTGTAAAAGCAATGTCTTGCAGGTTGGCCTCTGTGGGCAGGTTAATCACTTGCCAGGGGTTGACACTGGTGGAGGGAACCTTGGAACACCCCACGCAGAGGAGGACAGCTGCTAGCAATAGGACAATGCGCTTAAACGGTTTGACGATCGAGTCCATTACGTTTTTTTTCGATTCAGTTAATTTTCCCAGGAAGTGGGGGACTTGAGAAAGTCTCACTGCAAGCCATATAAGCTGAGCAGCAGCAGGAAGCCAATGGCCAAGCCGCCAAAAATCAGCAGGTTCTTCTGCGTCGGCGTCAGCGTGTTGACGCCCAGCCCGAAACCGAGATTTTCCCGGAATCCTGAGGCGGTGCCGGCGGGGCCAATATTGCTGAACTGGACGGCCCGCGCCCCGCACACGGGGCAGCGCCAAGTCACCGGCAACTCTTGAAACGGCGTTCCTGCGGGAACCTGACGCCGGTCGTCTCCCTTTGCCGGTTCGTAGACGTAGCCACAGGAGCGGCATTCGTGACAGTCTAGCTGTGTGGGATCAATGGCTTCGGTACTCATGGAACGGGATGATGGATAGAGGGTTAGGATCTCCCACAGTCATAATATTAAATTTTTCAATGCTTTTGTTAAAGATTGTCAAGGAATCGGCGGCAAAATTAAGCTAAGGGGGGAGAGGCGTTAAGGAAAGCTCAGCTCGCAGACGCCGGCAGGGGGCTGGCCACAGCCTCTGGGACTGTTTGTAGTAGGGCTTTAGCCCCAAAGGTTCGCAGTTGGGCTTTATAGCAGTAGCCACTTAGGGCACGGACGTAGGACAGGCGTCTCGCCTGTCCCAGAGATTAGGGCACGGACGTAGGACAGGCGTCTCGCCTGTCCCAGAGATTAGGGCACGGACGTAGGACAGGCGTCTCGCCTGTCCCAGAAACCTTGAGGGCGCGGAGGGAACGCCTGCCCTACGCCTATACATAGCCCCACGGTTTGCAGTAGGGCTTTAGCCCCACCGGCTCAATTGGCCTTTACCCGCGCCCACCCTTGTGATGTAATGTAAAGAAGAAGAAACAAACGTCCCTCCACCTGAGCAGTCCCTATTAATCGTGTTTGCACTCACCGGCTACGAGTATTTCTTAGGATTTCTCATCATTTGCAGCCTGGTGCCGGTATTGGCCCTGGGAGCGTCTAAAGTCGTGCGGCCCAAGGGCACGGGCGCAGAGAAACGCACCACCTACGAGTCCGGCATGGAACCGATCGGGGGGGCTTGGATACAGTTCAACATCCGCTACTACATGTTTGCGCTGGTGTTTGTCATCTTTGATGTTGAGACTGTCTTCCTCTATCCCTGGGCTGTTGCCTTCCACCGGCTAGGCGTGCTGGCTTTCATCGAAGCCCTGCTATTTATTGCGATTCTGGTTATTGCACTCGTGTATGCGTGGCGCAAAGGAGCCCTAGAATGGTCATGAACTCTAATATTACCGCCTCCAAGTCCTCAGCGGGACAGCTGATCAACCCAGTGCAGCGGCCCGATGTTACCAGCAACCTGTCGGAAAATGTCATCCTGACCACGGTTGACGACCTCTACAACTGGGCGAAGCTGTCCAGCTTGTGGCCTTTGATGTACGGCACGGCTTGCTGCTTTATTGAATTGGCCGGCATGATCGGCTCCAGGTTTGACTTTGACCGCTTCGGTCTGGTGCCGCGCTGCAGCCCGCGCCAAGCCGACTTGCTGATCACGGCGGGCACGATCACGATGAAATATACGCCGGCGCTGGTTCGCCTCTACGAACAAATGCCGGAACCGAAGTATGTGATTGCCATGGGTGCCTGCACGATTACCGGCGGCATGTTCAGTATGGATTCGCCCACGGCGGTGCGCGGGGTGGACAAACTGATTCCGGTGGACCTCTACATCCCCGGCTGCCCGCCCCGCCCGGAAGCGATCATGGATGCGATTATTAAGCTGCGCAAGAAGGTTTCTAATGATTCCCTGCAAGAGCGCGGCAATTTGCAGCAAACCCACCGCTACCACACGGTGCGCCACAATATGAGGCCGGTGCCGGAGATTTTGACCGGCACTTACCTGAATTCGGCCAGCCGTCAAACGCCGCCGAAGGAACTGACAGAGGCGATGGGCATGCCGGTGCCGCCGGCTCTGCTAACCGCACAGAAGCAGGAGGTGGAGCGTGGCTGAAGAGTCTCAGTTGGTGGAAGCCGGTAAGGTTTCCAAGTGGCTGGCGGAAAATGGCTTCGAGCACGAGACGCTGCCGGCGGATCATTTGGGCGTGGAGATTATTAAGGTTGACGCGGACTTCTTGCTGCCCCTGGCAACCGCTCTCTACGCTTACGGGTTTAACTGCCTGCAGTGCCAGGGGGGCTATGATGCCGGCCCTGGGCAGGATTTGGTGAGTTTCTATCACTTGATTAAGGTGAGTGATGATGCTGACCGGCCCGAGGAAGTGCGGGTGAAGGTGTTTTTGCCAAGGGAAGATCCGAAGGTGCCTTCGGTGTACTGGATCTGGAAGGCGGCGGACTGGCAAGAGCGGGAAACTTATGACATGTACGGCATTATCTATGAAGGGCATCCGAATCTGAAGCGGATTTTGATGCCGGAAGACTGGGTGGGCTGGCCTCTGCGTAAGGATTATATCTCGCCGGACTTTTACGAGTTGCAGGACGCTTATTAGGATTTCCGCTGGGGGTGCCCGCTAGGGGTGCCCCTAGTTATTTTCGGGGGGGAGGGAGTGCCGGTGTTTTTTTTGGTTTAGACTGTGGGTGGTTGGCATTTTATTAATAATGAACCGCCAAGACGCCAAGGACGCCAAGAAGCATCTGTAGGGTGCGTTCCGCCTGAGTACACCCCTTATTTGTGTGCGGAAATTGATAAGGCGGAACGCACCCCCTCCTCTAGCGGTGCGTTCCGCGTGCGAGTCGGCACCATGAGCTGTGCCAGAATGGATGACGCGGAACGCACCCTACTTTCTTCGTTGGTGTGAATCGTCGAATAACCGGCAGATTGGAGAAACCGAGCCAGCCGCACCGGCAGTTGGGCATCTACTATAAATTTCATGGCGCTATTTGATAGATGCTTTTTACCTGAGTTAGCTTAGTAGCAAACAGCAAAGCGGCTAGAATATCGTCGCGCTCTAAATCGTCGTAGTCGGCTAGGATATCCTCGACGCTCATGCCAGAACTGAGCAATTCAAGGATGAATTCGACTGGATAGCGCAGTCCCCGGACGCAGGGTTTGCCGTGGCAGATATTCGGGTCAATCGTGATTCGCTGCAAAAGGGTGTTTTCCATATTTCAGGGGTGCCGGTGGCAGTTATAGATATTATTATACAGCGTTTTGCCATTCTACTTCCTGGCTCAGGGAAAGAGGCGCTGATGGGCTGCTAGCCTGCAAACATAAGCAGATTAAAAGCGTAACATTTCACTGGGTAGTAGGGACAGGGATCGGAGGGAACGCCTGTCCTACGTCCGTGCCCTAAGTGGCTACTGCTATAGCGCAGTCCCCGGACGCAGGGTTTGCCGTGGCAGATATTCGGGTCAATCGTGATTCGCTGCAAAAGCGTGTTTTCCACAGTTGAGAGGGTGCCGGTTCGCCTGAGCGCTGGCAGCCACAAGCGCTTCTATTCTGTCCAACCGGCTCTCATCAGAAGCCCTGCCTGTTGCGGTCATGGTTTTCTCTCTGGCAGCTTTCTGTATTTTATCACAGTCCTTTAAAATTGCCAATCCTATAAAATTATTTTGCCACTTAGCACGACAAGCTATTATTAGAGCAGCACAGTAAGTTGATAAGAGGAGTGATCTATGCCCCCAATTGTGCTGCCAGACCTAAAACCTAGTGTGATTGAAAAGCTCAAGGCTCTCGCGATGCAACACGAGTGTTCTGTAGAAGAGGAAGTGAGAGCGATTGTCGAGGAGGCGGTTCAGGACGAAGCTGTGGAGCTGCTGGCTGGAGTTTTGCGAATTCGGCAGCAATTAGCTGGGAGAAAGCAAACGGCTGATAGTGGGGGACTCCAGCGGTAGGCGCGCGAGATGCAGGAGCGCATATCGATAGATGCCGGTGTGCCGGTTATAGCGTTTTTCGTATGAGTGAGGTAGGGGGTAGGGTGCGTTCCCTAAGAGGGAACGCACCCTACGAATCACACTGCGTAATTCAGCTAGCATTTGCGCCCGGATTTATCGGGAAAACCAGAGTCTTTCTGCGCCAATGCAACACCGGCAGAGATTTGGGCCCACCGGCACATCGGGAAGCTTGTTGAACCATTTGTAAAGATTGCCCGCACATTTGTAACGATTTGCGGCCAAGTTGTAACGATTTGCGGCTAATTTGTAACGATTTGCGGCCAATTTGTAAAGAATGCCGGAAGATTCAATCCGGCAATCGCCCCATCCGCTACATGCCGGTGGCATAGCGCTGCTAACCGCACACCCGCAGTCTTTCCCGCGCCTCCGGATGGCTGGCGAGGTAATATTTCAGCCACTCGCAGCCCCTGGCGAGCAATTCATCCAAGCTTTCCACCCGCCACAGCCGCGCTGTGCCGTCAGTTGAGCCGGTGGCGAGAGTGCGCCCGTCGGGGCTGATGCAGACACTCGTTACCTCGCCCTGATGCCCTCTGAATTCGGCTATCTGGTTTCCCGACAAGTCCCACAGCCGCGCTGTGCGGTCCCCTGAGCCGGTGGCGAGAGTGCGCCCGTCGGGGCTGATGCAGACACTCCATACCCAGCCCTGATGCCCTCTGAATTCGGCTATCTGGTTTCCCGACAAGTCCCACAGCCGCACTGTGCGGTCAGATGAGCCGGTGGCGAGAGTGCGCCCGTCGGGGCTGATGCAGACACTCGTTACCACGCCCTGATGTCCGGTGAATTCGGCTATCTGCTTCCCCGACAAGTCCCACAGCCGCGCTGTGCGGTCATACGAGCCGGTGGCGAGAGTGCGCCCGTCGGGGCTGATGCAGACACTCCATACCCAGCCCTGATGCCCTCTGAATTCGGCAATCTGGTTTCCCGACAAGTCCCACAGCCGCGCTGTGCGGTCCCCTGAGCCGGTGGCGAGAGTGCGCCCGTCGGGGCTAAAATGGTTTCAAATCTAACAGGTTCTCAGCCTTTCCAACATTGGAAAAACCTTCATTTTCATCTTATTATGATATTCAAGATGCGCCGCCAGCAGTTCTGAATTCAGGTGAGTCACACAACAACTGCTAACGTAGAGGATATCCGGAGATTGAGATTCCACCTCTTCGGTCAGGTAAGTCTCACCCTGATTCGTGACGCAGAAAACCTCGCGAGTGCCCTCATCGCAGTCCCGCACAAATTTTCCTATGGGTGCCTTGTAGTTGAGAATATCTATTGCCCTATGGAAAGATTCTGCGCCGTTCCCCTCTATAGCGTGACAGATGAATGTGGCGAAAATTGCGCGATCTGAATAGAGAGGCGGCTTGAAACTTGTAACTTTCTTAATATAAATAGTCGTATCGCAAGGCTCGACTTTACCTGTATCGATGATTTCCACCTCATCCAAGAATTGGACAAAGGTTCGACCGTTGTTCTGTTCGTAGCAGGTAAAGACATAGCCGGTGCGTTCTAGCTCAGCCAAAATCTGGCGCATTGGCTCAGGCATGGCTGAGCTGGAGATGATACGCATGATTCAACAGCAGGGTTCAAGCACTGCACCTGATGAAAGGATGTGAAAGGATGTCCTAGATTTTCAAATCAGGCTCGAACTCCTCTATTTCCTGAGCCGTGAACCGGTAGCGATGCCTCTTGATAACATCAGCTGAGCGCACAACCTTGGGTAAAGGTTCCTGCCAGTCAAAGTCTATGTCTTCTAACTCGCTAGCCGTGAACTGACAGCGAGGCTTCTTGGTATCGTTAGTTGGGTGAATTACCTTGGGAATTGCATAAGTCATAGGAGTGTAACCCAAGGGTTCTTGGGGGATACAATTTAGCTTTTGGGAATAATGTTGTTTCGTTTTGATTTACTTATAGGGTGATGGCTAGGCTGTCGTGCCCTGCTTACACTACTACAATAGTAGGTATGGCGAGGCGAAATGGCAAGACATAAAAGTCGGCTAAAAAGTCACAAAAAGTAACCTTTAAACTTAATTACTCTTAGGGCAAAAGTCATAAAAGTCATATTTTGGTAAGATAGAGGCTAAACCTGACTTTCCGCTAAGCAATGAACGTTGAGGAAGCCCTGAGAATCGCTGATGAGCTAGTCTGTGCCCAGACAGGAAGATACCTGACCCAGCTGGAAGAGGCTATAGTTCGGGCAGCTTGGGAAAATCAGACATACGCAAAGATAGCCTATGGTTACATTTACTCTGAGGGGCACATAAAAAATGCCGCTCACCAGCTATTCAAGCGACTTTCAGAGGCATTAGGGAAACCGGTCACAAAAAAAAGTCTTCGGATGGCACTGGAGAAACACGCACAGTCGCCACCAGCCCAGCAGCTCCCACTTGAAGCGGTGCATCTACAGGCAAGCGCCCACTTGGGCCAAGCCCAGCCGCGCCAAGACTGGGGAGACGCGCCTGATGTCTCCGTTTTCTATGGCCGCACGGAAGAACTGGCCACCCTACAGCAATGGATTGTTGGGGATCGCTGCCGGCTGGTGGGGCTGTTGGGCATGGGGGGAATTGGCAAAACGGCTCTAGCTGTCAAGCTGGCACAACAGATTCAGGATGAGTTTGAGTGGGTCATCTGGCGAAGTCTCCGCAATGCCCCACCTGTCGAAGACCTTCTGGCGGACTTGCTGCAAGTCCTGTCCAACCAGCAGAAAACCGATTTACCAGACACCTTAGATGGTAAAATATCGCTCCTGCTCCAGTATTTACGCCGGCACCGCTGTCTGCTGGTCCTGGACAGTGCTGAGTCGATTTTACAGAGTGGGAGTCTGGCTGGACACTATCGCGAGGGCTGCGAAGGGTATGAGGAGCTAATTAGACTGGTGGGAGAAGTACCCCATCAAAGCTGCTTGTTGCTGATCAGTCGGGAAAAACTCAGAGAAATTGCCTTGCTGGAAGGAGACACACGAGCTGTTAGAGCATTTAAAATGCTGGGTTTGGGGGAATTTGACGCACGGGAGATTGTGCAAGAACAAGGTTTGTCCGATCCGGAAAAGTGGATCGCACTCATTCAACGCTATCAAGGAAATCCCCTAGCCTTACGGATAGTTTCTCGTACTATTCGAGAAATTTTTAATGGCAGAGTATCTGATTTTTTAGAAATGAACACCTTGTTAGTTGGTCCTATGGTATCCAATCTGTTGCGCGAGCAGTTGCATCGCTTGCCTGACTTAGAAACTAAGATTATGTGCTGTCTTGCGAGTCAGGAACAGCCGATTTCGCTTCAAGAATTGCGAGAGTCTCTTCAGCCGGAGGTAGCCATATCAAAAATTATACAAGCTTTGGAATCCCTGACATGGCGTTCCTTGATTGAACAAATTACAGAAGCCAGAGAATTACGTTTCACAGTACAGCCCGTGGTGAGGGAGTATGTTCTCACCGAGTATCTCAAGGGGCGCGAAGAGAAACGATGAGCCAGACTCTGAACGATAGAGAGAGGCATTGATCTATAGATTACTGCTGTCCTGACTGAGCCTCCTAATTACTTTAGGGATGCCAGACTCTGAGACGACAATCTTGATGACGACATCTCCTGAATCTTGGTGGGTGTTGGCGATAGCCGTCTGATTTTGTGGCGGGTTGGGGGTGGCATCTCTGCAAGATGACCTCTTCAGCGCTTCCTTAAAATTCTTCTTAGTAACCTTTTCTCCTAACGCATCTGACAGCTTTTTCCATAACTTATTGCCTACATCTTTAGTAAGGTAGTTAACAGAATAGCCTTTTCTTTTGGCTATATCATCATACGTTAAACCATTCCACGCTTCCTCAAGTACCATCACCTCGATATCACTCAGGTATTCGCCGGTCTTTCTCTTTACGGCGGCATTGGCCACTTCGCAGGCTTCCTCCCAGGTAAAGTCTGATTCTGAACCCATAATACCTCCCACCCTTTAGTCTTGCCGGCAAGACTATCACAGCTCTCCTCGCTTGTCAAGGGTTTTCGGCTCAACCTGACTTTTTCCTACTTTTTGGGTTTCCCGGACTCTGCCCACCTGATTTTTTCCTATTTTTGCTCGCACTTACAGCCTGACATTACGGGTTATTTCCATGACAAATTCCCATTGCAGCTTCCGACAGGCAAAGCAAGAATAACAGTAGGGGGAAACAAGAGCCTCACCCACCCAGAGCAGATTGTAATATTATACAAAGGAGTGCGAGCCGATGCAATTCTACGAAGCTGACAATACAGAAAAACACGCGATCGCCCGTGCTGACGCTGAGGAGAATATTTCTACAGGAGAGGAAAAGCCAGAAGAATCACAGATGCCCACAAGGATACCGGCACTCAACAACAAGCAGATTCTCGCCCTGTTGCGACGCTGGGGGCTACCAGGACTTCTCCTGATTTTCTTCCTGCAGGGCTTGAACATCAACATTACCACGCCTTTCGGAGAAATCACGGTGCAAACCCAACATTCGCTGATCCAGGTGATTTCCGATCAGTTTACCAAATAGGCGGTCAGGTATAGCAATAGACATCGTAAGGATAGGGACAGGCGTTAGCGCAGCGGCGCGTTAGCGCGACGCCTGTCCTACGTCCTAACCTAAGTAGGGGCGAAGCATTTGCGCCCGGATTTATCGGGAAAACCAGAGTCTCTATACGCAAATGCTTCGCCCGGCGAGATTTTGGCCCACCGGCACATTAACAAAACACGCCGGCACATTGGCAATGCGAGCCGGCACATAAGCAATGCGAGCCGATACATTAACAATGCGAGCCGGCACATAAGCAATGCGAGCCGATACATTAACAATGCGAGCCGATACATAAGCAATGCGAGCCGGCACATAAGCAATGCGCGCCGGCACATAAGCAATGCGAGCCGATACATAAGCAATGCGAGCCAATACATTAACAATGCGAGCCGATACATTAACAATGCGAGCCGATACATTAACAAATCCCCAGGGGTAGGGTGCGTTCCCTAAGAGGGAACGCACCCTACGAGTTACTACCCCATTCCCACACCCCCCATCACCCGCAAACCCGCAATTTTTCCCGCACTTCCGGATGACCGGCAAAGTAATCCCCCAGCCACTCGCACCCCCTTTTTAGCAATTCCTCCAGCGTTTGAGCGCCCCACAGCCTCGCGGTCCCGTCAGGAGAGCCGGTGGCCACAAAACGCCCGTCGGGACTGAAACAGACAGTCTCCACCGGCCCTTGATGTCCCCGGAACTCCGCTATCAGATTCCCCGACAAGTCCCACAGCCTCGCCGTGCGGTCAGCCGAGCCGGTGGCCAAAAAGCGCCCGTCGGCGCTGATGCAGACACTCTTCACCGCCCCCTGATGCCCTTTGAGGGTGATCTCGCTCCCCGATAAACTCCACAGCTTTGCGGTGCGGTCATCTGAGCCGGTGGCGACAAACTGGCTATCGGGGCTGAAACACACACTCTTCACCGGCCCTTGATGTCCTTGGAATACGGCGATTGGGCTCCCCGAAAGCTCCCACAGCCGCAACGTGCCGTCATCGGAGACAGTGGCCAACAAGCGCCCGTCGGGACTGATGCTGACACTCTTCACCCAGTCCTCATGTCCCGTGAACTCCGCAATCGGCTTCCCCGACAAGTCCCACAGCCGTGCGGTGCAGTCATGGGAGCCGGTGGCCAAAAAGCGCCCGTCGCCACTGAAGCAGACACTCTTCACCCAGTCCTCATGTCCGGTGAATTCCACTATCTGCTTTCCCGACAACTCCCACAGCTTTGCCGTGCGGTCATCCGAGCCGGTGGCCAAAAAGCGCCCGTCGGGGCTGAAACACACACTCTCCACCGGCCCCTGATGGGCTCTGAATGCGCCAATCTGCTTCCCCGACAAGTCCCACAGGCGGACGGTGCGGTCGTCTGAAGCCGTCGCGACTGACTGGCTGTCGGGGCTGAAACACACACTTTCCACCGGCCCCCGATGCCCCCTGAGGACAATCTGCTTCGCCGACAAGTCCCACAGCCGTGCCGTGCGGTCAAGGGAGCCGGTGGCCAAAAAGCGCCCGTCCGGGCTGAAGCACACACTCGTTACCGCGTCCTGATGTCCTGTGAGGATTGCTGTCATCTGGTTCCCGGAAGCGCTCCCCCCTTGTCCCCCTTTGTTGAGAGGGGGCAACTTCCACAGCTGTGCCGTGCGGTCGCGGGAGCCGGTGGCCAAAAAGCGCCCATCGGGACTGAAGCACACACTCCATACCGGCCCCTGATGTCCTTTAAATTCCGCCATCGGGTTCCCCGACAAGTCCCAAACCCTGACGGTGCGGTCGGATGAGGCGCTGGCGACCAACTGGCTGTCGGGGCTGAAGCACACACTCCACACCTCGTCCTGATGTCCTTTTAATTCGATTATCAGGTTCCCCGACAAGTCCCACAGACGCACGGTGCGGTCAGCCGAGCCGGTGGCCAGAAAGCGCCGGTTGGGGCTGATGCAGACACTCCAGAGCGTATCCTGATGTCCTTTGACGGTAATCTGCTTCCCCGACATGTTCCACAGCCGTGCCGTGCCGTCATCGAAGCCGATGGCCAGGAAACGCCCGTCGCGGCAGAAGCACAGACTGGTTATGGGCTCCGGATGCTCTCTGATGGCCAGCGGGTTCCCCGACAAGTCCCACAGCCGCACGGTGCCGTCATAGGAGCCGGTGGCGAGAAACTTGCCATTGGGGCTGAAGCACACACTCGTCACCCAGTCCTTGTGTCCTTTGAGGGTAATCGGATTTCCCAACAAGTCCCACAGCCGCACCGTGCCGTCATGGGAGCCGGTGGCCAACTTGCGCCCGTCGGGGCTGAAGCAGACACTCTCTACTGGGCCTTGATGGCCGGTGAATTGATTTCGCTCTCGGATATCGTTTAAAATCACTTGCAAGGCGAGCAGCGGACTCGTGGCGGGATATTCCAGAAGTGGGGAACCCTCTAGCTGCAGTTCCAGCAAAGCTTGCCCCGCTTGCATGGCTGTCAGCAAGGCTTTTATCTGCCCGCTCCCCGACTCAAACTCTCGCAGCGCCATCAGACCGGCACGTTCTAGTTTGGTGCCTTCCTTAGCTACTTTATGAGCCTGTTTGAGCAATTGCTCGCCTTGCTGTTTTGCCTCCGCTAAAAGCTGTTTGACTTGCCGTTCCGCCAGCAACTCTTTTTGCACCTGAAGTTCCGCTTCCTGCTGGCTGGCAGAGAGGAAAGCCTCATCCTCAGCGCTCAAGTTTTTACCGGCTCCCCACGCCAGCGCTTCCTCCAAAGCTTGCCCCCGCAGCAGCCGCGATTTATCCTGCCGGTTGGAGGCGAGCCAAGCGGCGATCGCTTCCCTGTACGGGCGCAGGTTGGCTAATTCCCGCCCCACCCAGTCGAGGGTAAAAACAGCTGCGTATATGGGGTTGTAAATCTGCAAATAGCCATCTTTTTTCACCGCTAAACCCGATAGGCGCAATTCCGTTTGTTCCGGACTGCCATCCGCCGGCACCCCCGCTGTTTCCGCATTAGTAAAGGGGGGTTGACAGTCTCGCCCTTCTGTGATAAAAAGAGGTTGACTGTCTCGCTCCCCCTGACTGAGAAGGGGTTGAGGGGACTTGAGAATAAGCTGGCACACTCCCAGAAGTCTGCCCGCAAGTTGCTCATTGCGCAGCAGGCGCTCTCGAATAGTTCGCAAATGTTCGGGAGCGTCGTGGGATTCCCAATCGTCAATCATGTGCCTTCGCACCAATTCAGCAACCCACTCCGCCTCAACCTCAGCAGACGCCTCGATTTCGAGGACGGAGACGGTTTGGGATTCTCCCCCTCTCCCCTTGTGCGGGCGGTGAGGGGGTGAGGGGGAAGTGCTGATAATTTCACACAGCTTCTGGGTGAGAAACGGTTGTCCGCCCGTCCATTTCAACACCTCTTCTAAAACCATTTCGGGATTCTCTGCTTTCTGTGCCAATCCTGGAGTTAGGGGTGCCTTCGCTTCTTCTAGGGTGAAGCAGGTGAGTTCGATGGCGCGACCGATGTTAAACGGCGTCCGCTCCCTGTCAGCAATCAAATCTGCCGGTGTTGCCACCCCCAGCAGGCAAAACGTGAGCCGGTTGTAGGCTGCATTTTCCGCACGTTTATTATAGCAGGCGCGGAGAAACGCAAAAAAGTCATCTTTTAAAGGAATTTTGAGACAGTTTTCGAGATCGTCGATAAAAATCACAAGGTTGCCCCCCTCGTCCCCTGCCTCCGCCTGGGAATGTAAGGGGAAGTAAGGGGGGATATTCGCAAACACTACCTCCTCGAACAGCTGGCGCAACCGCTGCACCGGCGGCAAAAAATCGCGCTCCCCCCACCAGGCTTTGAAATCCACCTCCCCGGAGAGATTCAAACCGTCCAGCAACTCAGAGGCAATTCCCGCATACCATTTTTCTGCATCCAGAGAATCACTGCCGAGAAGGGTAAGAGCAATACAAGCGCAGGCTGTGCCTTCCGATTGCAGCTTTTTCATCGCTCTCACCAGCAAACTAGACTTGCCCATCTGTCTGGAGTTCAGCACATAGCAAAACTCGCCCGCCTTTAACGCATTATACAGGTCAGAGTCCGCTCGCCGCACGACATAGGTGAGGTCATGAGAATCTAAACTGCCCCCGACTTTATATTTGTATTCTGACATTGCAGCTAACTCCTCAACGCTCATTAACCTCATCAACCCCGTTCCCCCGCAGTCCGGGCGAGCGACAGCGCCCGGCCAAAATCCTTGGGGCGCTAGCAGCCGGCACCGCCGGCAGAGGGTACGAGACTGAGCCTCGTTACAAGCATTCCCAGGCAGAGCCTGAAAACGAGCAAACGCTTCCCCACACCGGCATGTGGGGTGATGCTAGCCGTATCTTTAAATAATATCGCGGCAATAATTGAAGGTGCGAATTTATCAATATCCTCTAAGAGAGTGTCCCGTTGATTAACCGCTATTAGGAGAGCAATGCCCAATGCCCAATGCCCAATGCCCAATCCCCCTATTCAACCGAACTGGATATAAAACCCAGCGACATTCCTCGCGATATCGCCCCTATGGCGCTCAGTCTCATCCCCAAGGCGAGCGCGAAAATAGAGTCGGTGTAACAGATGTTTGCAGCCGGGGCGGGGTGATGAAAATCCTCCGTAAGGCAGATAGCTCGCTCGCGAACCCGGCATTTGCAAGGCGAGGGCAAAAATAGAGCCGGTGCGGGCTAGAAGGGGGATTGAAACTTTTTCCACGAGAGCCAAAACCTCCTCAAACTCCCCCTCCCCGTACACGGGGAGGGGGTTGGGGGGTGGGGTTCTCTATCCCACAAATGTGGGACGCCCAAAATAGAGCCGGTGGGGAGTTCATCTGGGAGCGCTCCAGTCTGGTTACCGCACAATTAATCGCATACTGTCTAACTCGCACCGGCACATTGTATCCAATTTCACCGCTTCAGTCAAGCTGGCAATCTGTCACTGCTGCTAAATGGGCATGTTCCTGTAGAGTCTGCAGAAGTGCCGGTTGGCGAGAGCAACCGCCGGCACCGGCGGTTGCATCTGGCATTTCAGGAAATCCCATAAAGACGCGCAAGGCGCTCGGAAAGTTCCAGCCGCACCAGATAAGCTGTTGCGCATTGAATTTGCGCTATCGATCTCTATCCCCTCGCTCCCAGGCTCTGCCTGGGAACGCTGCTCTGGAGGCTCTGCCTCCTTTCGCCAACAAGCAGGTTAAAAGCATAACAGCTTTGGCATAGCAGTAGCGGTTCTCAGTTGGATGAACTATGGCCCAGAAACCCGGTTTCTTAAAGAAACCGGGTTTCTCAGTACCTCACTAATATGAGAAACGCTATAGCAGCAGCCACTTAGGTGACGGCGTAGGACAGGCGTTCCCTCCGACCCTATCCCTACTAGCAAGTCAGATGCCTTGTCCTAACTGACTGTCTATTGCTATATCAAACCATCACCGGCACACCTCCAATTTTTCCTGAGGTTGACTCACAAAATAATCCTCCAACCACCGGCAACCCGATGCCAGCAAAGCGTCTAATTCTCCAGCCACCGGGTTCACCAGCCAAAGCCGCGCCGAACCGTCAGCCGAAGCCGTAGCCAGAGACTTCCCATCCGGGCTAAAACTCACACCCAACACCCACAGCTGATTGCCCTCAAATCGAGCCAGCTCCTTCCCCGACAAATCCCAAAGGCGTGCCGAACCGTCAGCCGAAGCCGTAGCCACATACTTCCCATCCGGCCTAAAACTCACACCAAACACCGCCCCATTGTGCCCCTTAAATTCCCTCAGCTCCTGCCCAGATAAATCCCACAGCTTTGCCGTGCCGTCATCAGAAGCCGTAGTGAGTTCCTTGCCATTCGGGCTAAAACTCACACCAAAAACCGCACCGTAATGTCCTTTAAATTCCCCAAGCAGCTTCCCAGATAAATCCCACAGCCGTGCCGTACCGTCATCAGAAGCCGTAGCCAGATACTTGCCACCGGCACTAAAACTCGCACGCCACACCAGCGCCGGATGCGCCTGAAATTCAGCCAGCTTTTTTCCAGATAAATCCCACAGCCTGACCTTGCCGTCCAAGGAAGTCGTGGCAATCCGGTCGCCCTCAGGGCTAAAACACGCACTCGTCACCCAGCCCCCATGTCCTTTGAACTCCCTTAGCAGCTTCCCAGATAAATCCCAAAGCCGCGCCGAACCGTCAGCCGAAGCCGTAGCGATGCGCTTGCCATCAGGGCTAAAACTCACACCCCACAGCCGCCCCTGATGCCCTTTAAATTCCGCTAGCAGCTTCCTCTTTAAATCCCACAGCTTTGCCACACCGTCAGCAGAAGCCGTGGCCAGCATCTTGCCATCCGGACTGAAACTCACACTGAACACCAAATCCCGGTGCGCTTTAAATTCAGCTAGCTGCTTCCTATCTATGTCCCAAAGCTTTGCCGTGCCGTCAGCAGAAGCCGTGGCCAGCATCTTGCCATCGGGACTAAAACTCACACTTCCTACCGTACCCCCATGCCCCTGAAATTTCGCTAGCTGATTCCCATCCAAATCCCACAGCCGCGCCGTACCGTCAGCAGAAGCCGTAGCGACGCGCTCGCCATTCGAGCTAAAACTCACACTCAACACCCAAGGCTGATTTCCTTTGAATTCCCTGAGCAGCTTTCCAGATAAATCCCACAGCCGTGCCGAGCCGTCAGTGGAAGCCGTAGCGATCCGATCCCCCTTCGGGCTAAAACTCACACTCCACACCCAGCCCTTATGCGCTTTGAATTCCTTAAGCAGCTTCCCAGACAAATCCCACAGCCGCGCTTTGCCGTCATCAGAAGCCGTGGCAATGCGCTTGCCATCCGGACTGAAACTCACACTCAACACAACGCCCTGATTCGCTTTGAATTCCGCTATTTGCTTCCCAGACAAATCCCACAGCTTTGCCGTTCCGTCAGCCGAAGCAGTGGCGATCCGCTTGCTATCCGGGCTAAAACTCACACTCCCGACCGAACCCTGATGCGAGAATTTGGCTAGCTCCTTTCCAGATAAGTCCCACAGCCGCGCTTTGCCATCAGCCGAAGCCGTAGCGAGATATTTCCTATCCGGGCTAAAACTCACACCCCACACCGCGCTCTCATGCCCTTTGAATTCGGCGACCGGCTTTCCTTGTAAATCCCACAGCCGCGCCGTTTTGTCTCTTGAAGCCGTGGCGATGTGTTTGCCATCCGGGCTAAAACTCACACTCGTCACCGCGCCGGCATGCCCGTGGAATTGATTTCGCTCTCGGATCTGGTCTAAAATCTCCCCCAAAGCTGCAGTAGCGGAATCGTTTTGCCTCCCGCCACTATCTGGCACCAGCTTCTGCAAAGTTTGCCCCGCCCGCATTGCTGCCATTAAAGCGTCTATTTCCCCCCTCCCAGACTCAAACTGTCGCAGCGCCTCCACACTTTTGCTGCTTTCTCGGGCGACTTGAAATTGCTTGCCGGCTTGCGTGGCTCCCATGACTGCAAACCCAGCGCAACCTAACGACACCGCCAGCACAGCCAACCCAACGCGAATCCTGCGATTTGCTTTCTGATTCGCCTTATCCAATATCTCGCGCTCCTTTGTTTCTAACTCCAAAGCAGCTTGAACTATCTCGCGCTTCTTTGTTTCTAACTCCAAAGCAGCTTGAACTATCTCGCGCTCCTTTGTTTCTAACTCCAAAGCATCTTGAACCTGTCGTTTGGCAAAGTCTTGGCTAGCCGATAGGAACTGATAGTCCTCATCGCTCAAGCTCTCTCCCAAAGCCCATTTCAGCGCGGTTTCCAACTTCTGCCCCCGCAACAAGCGGGATTCATCCTCGCGGTTGGAAGTTAACCAAGCCACAATCTCTTCGCTGTACGGGCGCAAAGCAGCTAACTCCTCATCCACCCAAGTCAGGTTGAAAACATTTTCGTAAATGCGGTTGTAAATCTTCAATTTACCCTGGTTTTTGACTACCAGCCCCGACAGCCGCAATTCGACTTGATCCGGAGTGTCCTCAGCTGCAATCTCCCCCTCTTGCAAAATTTGCCGGTAGAGTCCCAGCAACTTGACGGCGCGTTTCTCATTGCTGAGGAGGCGATTTCTAATGGTTCGCAAATGTTCTGGATCGTCCTGGGCTTCCCAGTTCTCCAAGATGTGCGTTTGAACTAACTGCTCGATATCCGGATTTTCTGGTTCGGCATTCCGCACAACCAGCTTGCACAGCTTCTGCGTGAGAAACGGCTGTCCCCCCGTCCAGTCCAAAATCTCTTGTAAAACCCTCTCGGGATTCTCTAGGGTCTCTGCCAGCCCTTTAATTAAGGATAACTTGGCGGACTCGAACTGAAAGCCTGTCAGCTCAATTCCCTCACCAATATTAAACGGCGTTCGCTGTTTGTCTTCAATCAAATCCTGCGGCGTGCCAACCCCCAGCAGGCAAAAGGTGAGACGATTGAATTCTGAATTTTCAGCCCGCCGGTTGTAGCAAGATCGGAGCAAAGCAAAAAAGTCATCGGTCGGAAATTTCAAGCTGATTACACTATCAATTTCATCGATAAATATCACAAGATTTTCCGAAAATTCAGCCAGCACCACGTCTTCGATAAACTCACTCAGGCGCTGCACCGGCGGCAGCAACTCCCGCTCCCGCCACCAAGTCTTGAAATCCACCTTCCTCAAGAGACTGAACCCCCTCAACAGCTCAGAGACAATCCCCCCATACCACTTTTCCGGATCGGGGACATCCCTGCCGATTTGCGTCATGTCGATGGAAGCGCATTTCATCCCTTCATTTTTCAGCCTTCGCATCATTTGCACCCGCAGCGAAGACTTGCCCATCTGCCGCGAGTTCAGCACGTAACAAAACTCCCCAGCCTTCAACCGATCGTAGAGGTCAAAGTCCGCTTGCCTCACCACATAGGTGGGGTGCTGGTACTCCAGACTCCCCCCGACTTGATATTTATAAGCCGACATTAAACGCACTCCTCAACCTTCATTTTTACCTCCCACCTATTTTAACCTCATTCCCAGCTGTAGGGTGCGTTTTCCTTTGGGGTAACGCACCCTACTTGGAGGAGATATGGGTAACGGTCGGCCCTGCCGGCCCGTCGGAGTCAGGGGTCTTACTCCCCCTCTCCCCTTGTGGGAGAGGGGGGTGAGGGGCATGACTTTTAATACCGCCGGCTGCATCAACCGGCATCCCCCAAGCGCTCCCAAAAATACTGCCGGTACAGCTCGCATCTCGGACCGCTCTGATTCCCCTGGCGCTTAATCAGCCCCATCGCGTCTAACTTGTACGCCTGTATCGTCTCCAACCGCACCGGTGCAGTCGAAGTAACAACCTGTTTCAGCGCCCCCGCCAGTTCTGGATGTTCTTTGAGAGTCACCAAATGCCGGCGCAAATGCTCACTGTAGATTCCAGCATCTGTGGGAGCGTCTTGCAACAGCTGCCCCAGGGTCACACTCCCATCCGCAAGGTGATAAAGAGCCAGCCGCACCAGATAGGGGTGTCCGCCCACCATTTCCAGCAAGGGCGCAAAACCTTTCTCCCCAACCAGAGCCGCCCCATCCAGCCCGTGACGCCGCGCCAAATTTTCCACCTGCTCCAGGGTAAAATCTGTCAATTTCACCGGCAGCCCCACATTAAACGGCGACTGGTGGATATCTAATTTCCCGTAATATTCAGTAGAGTGCACCACCACCAGCCGCAGCTTTTCCCAGATTTCCCGATTCTTAGCCTCCTCATGCCAGCTGCGCAGCATCGGCAGAAATTCTTCAGCAATTTCTGGGTACTGGAAAACCCGATCCACTTCATCCAGCGCCAAGACCAGGGGACTGTCTATTTGCTCCAGAATGTGCGCTTCAAAATATGTCGTGCAGCTGAGGATGCTGCCCCTGTCCTCATCCCAGTAATCATTCAGCTGAGCTGGGATATCTAGCTTCTGGCTGACATAAGAAGAAAACCAGCGCAAAAATTTATCCAGATTGCTAAACACCGCCTTCTCGGCTTGCAGCAGATTCAGCCTTACTGTTTGATATCCTTGCTTTTTCGCCCGCTCGAGAATCCGGTACAGCAGAGACGTTTTGCCCATCTGCTTGGGCGATTTAATGCAGATCAGCGCCCCCGCACCCACAATCGCTTCGTAACACTCAGATTCGATGGGAGTGCGCCCAACATAAAAAGGAGAGTCCACGGCCACCGGCCCCTCTGGAAATTCCAACTTAGCCGCCGGCGGGGCTTTTTGCCGCAGCGGTTGAGTGCCCGCTCCCGAGCGCAGTCGCCCTGGGCGCTGGTTTGGCGCGTACCGCCATTTTCGCTCCAGCGCTGTCCGAAAATTGGTTTTGCTGACCTCTTCCCCTAACGCCTTAGAAAGTGTCTTCCAGAACTTGTGGCCAACAGTTCGCTGGAGGTAATTGGCAGCATACTCAGTAATCTCCGCCATCTCTTCATAGGTCTGATTCTCCCAAGAGCCCCGAAGGATAGCCATCTCAACATCAGTTATGTGTCTCCCTTCACTCGCCCAAACTGCCGCATCTGCTACTTTGACTGCTTCTTCAAAATTCATCGTTTTCTCTACCATATAGCCTAAATATTTCAAATATTGAAGGGTGAACACATTTCGCCACGTCTTAATAAGTTAGGACTTGCGCAGAAACCGGGTTTCTGAACCAGCAGTACCTCCAAGCCCTCGTTCCCGAATCAGAAACCCGGTTTCGTCTCACAGTTGTGCGGAAGTCCTGTAAGTATTATATCAAGCAGTCACGCCTCACAACCGAACTGTCACCCTTTAGGGGTTTCAGGGGCGGGGGCAGCGGCAGCGGGCAGTTGTGGGGCGCTCATCTGCAGGATGCCTGTGATGCCCGCCCTCCGCACGGGCGTCGCCAACCGCGCCGGCACCGTGCAGCCGGAGAGGGGCAGCGATATCAGGGAACCTTGCCGCAACAGGCCGGTGTGCGGGGGTGGGGGGGCTCACCCCATCTATAGCGTTTTTCATCTCAGTCAGTGACCGAGAAACCCGGTCAGCGTAGGGGCGGTGCGGCACGACCGCCCCCTTCCGGGTTTCTGGGGCGTGTGGGGGCGGGGCGAACCCGAAATGTTTCTAGCACAGCTCAGCCTGTTCGTAAACCCGCCCCCGCCCCTACCTGTACCAGACTGGATTTATCCGCTCGCTGAGCGGGAGAGAAATAATTACGGGCAATTGGCCGCACACTATATGGAACGAGGAAGCAAGTTGGGCCAGCAATTGCGCCCCCGCTACAGGTGTGCGGGATTATACCACAAAATAAATATTTTGTCAAAAGCCTGCTTGCAAGTTTGCCAGCTGTCACACAAACAGCAGCACCGGAGACGCGCTCAGTAATAGTTGAGAGCGTTAGTAAACAGCAACTCCCCTGTTTCCACTATTTAAAGTGTCAGCCGTCGCCTTTTTCTGCCGCGATAGTCGTTCAAAGTAGTAATAGGTTCAGGGCGAAGGCTCCCCGGTCAGATAATTTACTTCTTTTCCGGACGGGCGCAGTCGCTTAAAGTATTAATAAGAATCAGGTAACAGCCCTACGTCACTCACGTTTCTCCCTTTGGAGGGTGCCATGTACTACTTAATCCTCAATAATCGGAATCCGGAACTCAAAGAACTCTTTCCCCAAGGGGTGCCGGCCTATGGCCCAGATCCTGATGAGCTCGTAGAAATATATGACAGCCATACCTGGGAGCTGATTGACATTCAACAGGCTTTCCGAGTCAACCTCAAAGGCTTGACAAAAGATGAGGAGTTACAGCTGTTCAACCACTACGCCTCCATTCTGAATGACCCCCACTTCATCAAAAGCTCCTTCAGATTGCTGGAAAAGAACTTGGATCCGATTCCAGCGGACTGTGTGGAATTGGTCGCGTGGCGTGAAGGAGAAAAAGTGTTTTGCTTTGAATGCGACAAAACCCCCGCAGTCTTGGGATGAATCCAGCACGCACCGCTCACCGAAAAATCAGCGGGCTCCCGGGACTGCGCCAGCTCCTCTCCCGTGCCGGTGCGGCCAAACGGCCTCAGGCTTTTTCGGCACAAACTTCAGCTTGCTGCATTCTTTTTACCCAAAACACTCCGCTCAACCGCCACAGAAACCCCGCAGTCGAGTGCGGAAAAACTCGCGGGCGGTACTGTCAATTTTGCCGGCAGGCTTTCCGTCTATTATACAAACGGAAAGCCTATACTTAAAATCGATAAAAAACTGGAGCGCAGCAGCCAGAAGGAGTTTAACGCTAGGTTTATATAAAAAGCGTCAGCTCCTGTCTGGTGGCACTGTTATTGAAAAACTCTTGTTGAGCGCACACCCCAAACCAAACACCTAATACCTAACCCCTAACCCCTAACCCCTGGGCACGGGTTGGAGTGCGACCCCAAACCAAACACCTAATACCTAACCCCTAAAGGCAACCGGCGCGATCGCCTCCCCGGCTTGCTATCGCCTTTTGCCTGAATCGCGCCGGCTCCCCTCATGCCTCTAGCCCTAGTCCCAGTCGTCATTCTGATTGCCCTTAGTTTCCCAGTCATCCCCCTCAACTTTTGGCTGCTGTTCTGGCGGTTTAATCACCCGGTAGTCCGCATCGTAAACCGACTCAGTTCTTCCCACCCCAGACTCAGTTGGCTCTCGGTAGGTGTAAGAATAGATCGTGCCAGACCAAGAACTCGCTGTCGGTTCCTGCTTGACTTCGTAGGTTGCGCCCTCTGTTTCTGGCTCCCGCTCAGGCAAGGGCTGAGCTCGCCGCTCCTCCTCTTCCCACTCTTGATAAAAAGAGTCATCATCCACAACCGGCGGCTCGCGATCTTCTCTATCCCGAGAACTCTCGCCAGCCGGCTCTGAGTCATCTTCCCGCTCCAGCGAGCTTGGCGTCGGATCGACCGGCTCTGAGTCATCCCGCCACTGGGAAGCTGCAGCGGTCGCAGAAGCAGCAGCGAAACCCGCAGCGCCACCGGCTGCAGCCGCCCCCAGATTGCTCTCTTTGCGAGAAGCGGGCTGTTGCGGTGCCGGTTCGCGGCGCTCTGAGCCGACATACTCGCGGCGCGTCTTGGGCGGAGCTGAGCGCCGGCGGGCTGGCAATTGTTGCTCAAACAGATAATTCGACAGTCCGAACAAACCGGCAATCGCTTGCGAGGTCAGCACCCCCGCCGCCACAGCCAGCAAAATCCACACAGACAGCGGTAGCGCCACCGATTGCGCCCCCAGAAACACTAGCGGCAGCGCCGGCGACAAGTTTTGCCCCGCAAAAATAGCCAGCCCTCCCGATCCCGCCACCAGCAGCAAAATGCGAAATTCACGCACAGTCAAGCCTCCTTAATGCTGAGTGTTGAGTGCTGAGTTTTTCATTTATATCCTCTCCGTCCAATCACTTTGTTTATATCCGGGGGTTTGCAGCCACAGGGGTTTCGCCTGTGGGTCTGTGCCGGACTGCTGCAGTGCGGACGGATTTGATATAATATCAAGCCCGGTGGCATCCTTATTGCTTGCGCAGGGGCGGGCTCACCCCAGATATCTGCCGGAAGTCCAGGATGTTAGTAAACCCGCCCCTACTGGCAGAACGCGCCGGTCGCGTCTCCCCACAATGCCGTCCCTGCCGAACATGATATAACTCATCACCCAGCGCCCAGCCAACATTCAGTAGCCCTCCCACCGGCTGATGGGGATGCAGTCAATGTCCAGCTGGTCGAAAGCGCGAGCCACCACAAAATCCACCAAATCCTCAACAGTCTTGGGGTGGTGATACCAAGCGGGAATTGCCGGGACAATCCGGGCACCCGCTTCCGCCAGAGCGGTCAAATTGCGCAGGTGAATCAAGCTGAAAGGCGTTTCACGGGGCACTATAACCAGTTTACGTCCTTCCTTAAGCTGCACGTCAGCCGCGCGTTCGAGCAAATCAGAGCTCAAACCGGCAGCCAGCTTCGCCACCGTACTCATACTTGCTGGAATAACAATCATCCCCAAAGTCCGGAACGAGCCGCTGGCAATATTAGCGCCCACATCCTGCCAGGAGTGACAGCGCAGCTTGCCCGTGGTGACATCCCCCGCTTGCTGACGCCAGAATTCCTCCTGGGCGCTAGGGTCAGCTGGCATGCGGATATTGAGCTCAGCCTGCCAGACCATATAAGCGGACTTAGAGGCTACCAGCTCAACAGTGTAGTCTGAGAGCAGCAGAAATCTGACAGCTCGCACCGCATAGATCAGTCCCGACGCCCCTGAAACGCCCAAAATCAGGGGACGTGCCGGCGCGGGCGCTCTGAGTGACGGGGGAGTTGTGACTTGTGACTCCTGGTTTTCTGGCCGGTCGCCGGTGGCGGGATTGCTGGTCACTGATTCTGACTCCTGAGAGTAAAGTGCTGTCACAGGTCACATCGCACGGAGTGGAGCCGCCATTTTTTAGGGCTCCTCTTCCAAATGAGGGTTGAAAAGGGACGCTTGTGCGATGTCGTCCTCATCACCATTTGTGGCTTCGCTGCCGCCACCAACAGCAACCAGGTCAATTTGCTGGCGGTAGTAATCCACACTCTTAACTTGGACTTCCACGCGGTCGCCCAGCCGGTACTGCTTGCGGTTCTTGCGGCCCACAAGAGTTTGCTGGCGGGAGCGATACTCGTACCAGTCATCCTTAAGAGACGACACGTGCACCAGCCCTTCCACCATCAGCTCCTCAATTTCCACAAAGAACCCGTAAGACTGCACGCCGGTAATCAGTCCCGAAAACGTTTCGCCGGTGCGCTCCTTCATCGCCGCAGCCTTCTTCAGGCCGGTCAGATCCGCCTCTGCCTCTTGCGCCACCTTTTCGCGATCGCCCAAGTGGCCGGCAGCCGAAGCCAGCAGCTCCTCCAGCTCGTGCTGCACCTCAGGCGGCAGGACGTTCCAGTTAATTTGGCCCTTAGCGCTGCTGTGGCGCAGGTTGACGCGCTCCTTAACCCGGGTGGTGCGGCGGTCGCGCCCGTGCTCAAACACCGCATGCAGCACCCGCTGCAGCAGCAAATCGGCGTAGCGCTGCACCGGCGCAGTGCAGTGGGTGTAGCCGCTGGTCAAAGCGAGGCCAAAGTGAAGTCCCGGCGTGCTGCTGTAGACAGCCGGCTTGAGAGTTTCCTGCAGCAGATAGGTGAGAACGCGCTCCGACTTCGACCCCGCAAACAGCATGGCAAACCGCTGGTAATCTTGGGGATTGACGTCTTCTTCCTCGTCGAGCTCCAGGTTCATTCCCAGATTGGCCGCCAGCTTGATTAACTCTTGGACATCTTCTATGTCCGGTTTTGGCTGAATCCGGTAGATTCCCGGCACAGCCAGCGCTTGCAAGTGGGATGCCACGAGCTGGTTAGCCAGGACGATCAGCTCCCTGACCATCGTGCCGGCACTGGGGCGCGACGAGGTAGCGATCACCCCCAGCGGACCCTCATCGTCAAAGGGAGACAGGTTGCTGGCGTACTGGGTGGCGGGCAGATTCAGCTCCACCGCTCCCCGCAACTGCCGGATTCGGGCTACCGCCTGCGAGAGCGCCAGCATTTGGTCAAGAACCGGAGCCAGTGCCGAGGTTTGACTGCGGTCGATAATCGCCTGAGCGTCCGAGAGCGCCAGCAGGTGGTCTACAGCGATAACGCTGGGCTGAATCTCGTACTCTATCACTTGCCCGGAGGAGTTGAGAGCGATGATTACCGATATGGCCAGCCGCTCTTCCCCGGGAAGCAGAGAGCAGCGGTCCTCTGACAGGCTCTCTGGCAGCAGCGGCACCCAAGTGTCTCCCAGAAATACCGCCATGCCGCGCTTGCGGGCTTCCCGCTCAATTGGCGAGTCCACCGGCACGTAGTAGGCCACATCCGCAATGTGAACCATCAGCCGCAACAGCCCCCGCTTCGGCACCTCCAGGCTGAAGGCGTGCTCTGCGCACTTGGCAAGGCTTGCCCTGTGGCTGATGCCGAAGGTCAGCGTTCCCCGCAGGTCGAGCCGGTCTTTGTATTCCGGTTTGCGCAGCCCTTTGGGATAGCCCTTAGCCAGCTTCAGCACCGCTTCCGGAAATGAGCGCGGGATGTCGTGCTTGCAGCAAACGATATCCAGGTCGTTCGCCTCTTCGGCATCGCTGCCGAGAATCTGCGCCACTCGGCCCAGCGGCGGATTGGAGCCCAGGGCGTAGCGCAGGACTTCTACATGGACCAGGTAATCGTTCGCCTCTTCCAGGTTCTGGCCATTTGGCTGCAGGTCGAGCTCAAACAGCAGCCGGTCGTCCAAGGGCACAGCCTTGTACAGCGCTCGTCCCGTCGGGGTTTTGACTTGCTTGAGCCGCGCCAGCACGCTCGGATTGGCCCGCTCCAGGATCAGCCGCACTTCCCCTTCTGGGCTGCGCCGGCGGCTGCCTTCTTTGATGATTTTTACCAGCACGCGATCGCCATTCCAAGCGTTCGAGAGATGGCACTCCCGGATGTAAATATCCTCCGACCCTTCGACCTCCTGAATCGCGAAGCAGAACCCTTTGCTGCTACAGCGGAGTTTCGCTTCCACGACCCCTTCTTCAAACACGCGGCGATACTTGCCCCGCTCCTTGACTAAAATGCCAATTTTCTCTAGAGCGTCGAGGACAATCTGAAATTGGCGCAGGCTGGTTTTGTCCTGGCAACCCAGTTTTTTTTCCAACACCTTTGGCGCAACCAACTTGTCATCCGTAAAATTTGCTAGTAGTGTAGCGATTGAAAATTCCATGCAGCGCTCAATCCTTATCGATTCTATTCGGCTATAACACCTGCGATCATGTCACCCCACCTTGCTGTGAGTGCTGGTGGTGCCACCGGTTACACTTCCGTAGCGATCTGGCACAAGCGGACAGCGCGTGATGCCAGCGTCCGCACTCTGCCTTTCGGGCGAAACTCCCCCGAAATCGTCAGCGATTCTCCCAAAGTGCTGGTACGATGCTCCTGCGGAGCCGCAACGCTTACGCCCTCGCCAATGGCAATCCAGGCTTGAGCCAGACTCAGGACCGTCAGCACAGCTGTCTGGACATCCGCGTTACATCTGGCGGCAACCGACCCTGAGTGCGCCAGAGCCCTCAAGCCGGCACCACGTTAGTCAACACATTGATGCAGCCAAGGGCGGGAGCTATGCCGGTGTGACATGCGAGTCGCAGGTGTGTGAGTGCCCCAGCACAGGACTAATGCTGGCAATTTTACACTCTGGGGTGCAACGCTTGCGCAACCGCCCGGAAACAGCCGAGGTTTAGCCGTGGGGTACATAGCAGCGGCAGGATCGCTCAAGGGTGCCGAGCCGATGTAATCTTTTTCCTATTTTAGTTTTAGCGCGTACTTTTGGAACATTGGTTTTTTCTGTACTATACTTGACGAGAGCGATTGAGGGCGCTATAGAGCAGCGTGCCTTGATTGAGCGGTTAAACAGGTTCGCGGGCGCAGGTGCCGGGCGGCAGCCGTTGGCGCTCCCGGCCTCTGGCAGCGCACCCGTTGGGGCTCGCCGCCGCAACTCCTGCAAGCCCAGATAACCCTTGCGCTCGCTTCGCGGGCTGATGTGCTGCCGGTTGCATTACTCCCCTAACGGCAGCTTGGCACCGGGTTCCCTCTCAAGAACATCATCGAAGCAACCTGCGGCGGTTCCCGATCGGATTGGGAGACATTAATTCCTTCCACAGCGGGTGCGGCAGGCAGGAGCGCGAAATTTGCACTTCCACTCGCTCCCGAGCGGGCAAATCTATCGAAATAAAGGGCAAAAATCTCGGCGACCGCGCTCCAAAGTTCCCCCGCTCCACAACTCCACAGATCCCTTTCCGCTCGGATTTTTGCCAGCGTGGGACGCTCGAAAAGCGCCCGTGCTGGTGCCAGAATTCTGTGTTTGCAACCCGCAAGGCAATTAACGGCCCCGAGACGCAACAGAAACCCATGAGAGCGCTCCCCACTCCAGTCTATTTTGAATCTCCGGACTGCCGGCGGCTCGCCACTCTGAAATCTCAACTCTAAAATATCAAAAGGAGCGTCTCTATTTTCTAAAGCTACTTAACCCATGCCCAAAGGTGCCGATTTCTTCTCTTCCCTGAACCCCCTCTTGATGTCGATCAGATTTTGGCTTTAGTGAGACGCTACCCCTCCCCTGTGCTTCGCCCCTGAGGGCGCTAATGTTTCTTGCGGAAATCTCATGTTTGAGCAATTTCGAGCCCGCTATTCCACCGGCTGCTTAATTTCTGAGTTAGTTACCATTGAGCAGGGCAAATATGTCGTCCGCGCCCTCGTTACTGTCGAGGGGGCCACTCTGGCCTCCGGGCTAGCGGCAGCAGAAACCCTGGAACAGGCAGAAGACCGGGCCCGAATTCGGGCTTTGGCCGTCTTGGGCATTCACCCGAACGCCGCCGAAAAAACTTCCGGAGCCACGTTCGCACAAACCCCCCCCTTGCCAGTTCAGCCGCAGGTGAAGTCTTCCTTCCAGCTCGATAAAAGCTTCTCGGCAGATCCTCCGGCGGCCCGAACCTCGGGCGGAACGCCAAAAACTGCGCCCTCCCCTTTCTCGGGACAGAAGAGTCCGCTCACCGCCCCTGCCGTCTCGCCTGCTCCGCCTGCGCCGCCAC
Source organism: Oscillatoria princeps RMCB-10 (assembly GCA_019359235.1). Taxonomy (GTDB): domain Bacteria; phylum Cyanobacteriota; class Cyanobacteriia; order Cyanobacteriales; family Oscillatoriaceae; genus Oscillatoria; species Oscillatoria princeps. Next base: position 300,747 of record JAHHHT010000003.1, on the reverse strand, counting down.
CGGCAGCCTCTGAGAATTGGCTCTCCTCCTCTGACGCCAGTCGCAGCTGGGTTCCGCCAGCTAACACCCCCGACTTCAGCGAGCCGCTGCCTTTCGCGGACATGGAAACGCCCCTCACTGCCGAGCCGGCTGACCTCTCTGATGCCCTCGCTAAAATCGAGGTCATTATCAAGCGCCGCTGGTCTTCCAGACAGGAGCGCGACTTTCTGGAGCGGAACTACGGCAAATCAGATCGAGCTCTTCTCGACGAAAGCGAAGTGCTGCAACTCCTGGACTATCTGGAAGTTTACGAGAAAACCACTGACGAAATCAATCGTCTGGGGTGGCGACCCGAAGAGGGAAAAGCTTACCTGCAGAAAACCTACAGCAAGGAAGGTCGCATACAGCTGACCCGCGAACAGATCTCGGAATTCCTCGCCTACCTGAAAACCCAGTAGACTGTGCGGTGTGGGTGCCCGGATTTTAGATTGGCGCAACAGCCCCCAGTCTGAAATCCCGGCATCCCCCACCGACTAGGCTACGGCTACCGGTCGTTTGGCAGAGGGCCGCCGGTCAATCACCTGATCGATCAGGCCGTACTCCCTCGCTTCCTCTGCCGACATGTAGAAATCCCGTTCCGTATCTTCGGCAATCCGCTCCAGAGGCTGGCCGGTGTGGGCGGCCAGATACTCATTCAGGCGGCGCTTGTGGTATAATATCTCCTTGGCCTGAATTTCAATATCCGTAGCCTGACCCTGAGCGCCGCCCAGGGGCTGGTGAATCATCATCCGGGAATGGGGCAGACTCATCCGCTTGCCCTTGGTGCCGGCGCTCAGCAAGAAAGCTCCCATACTGGCCGCCAGCCCGACGCAAATGGTGGAAACGTCCGGGCGGATATGGTTCATCGTGTCGAAAATGCCCATGCCGGCAGTTACCGAGCCGCCGGGGGAGTTGATGTAGAGGTAGATGTCTTTTTCCGGATCGTCCGCCTCGAGAAACAGCAGCTGAGCCACAATCAAGTTAGCCACCTCGGAATCAATCGCCTGTCCGAGGAAGACGATGCGCTCGCGCAGCAGGCGAGAGTAGATATCAAAGGCGCGTTCGCCCCGACCGGACTGTTCAATAACGATAGGAATCATGGAAGCTGCCTGTTGACGCAATTTTTCTTAATTATTACCGATCCGCAGGAGCAATCCCCCGACCTTGGCCCGCCAAAGCGCGGTAGAGTTTTCCCCACGCTTTTGCCGTAAATCGCCCGAGCGCCTGTCTAGCAGCTGCCGGTGGGGCCAGCACAACAGAGTGCGGGGTTTTCCCGAGTTGCTGCGCTCGTCCAACAAAGGGCAGCACGCCGGTCGCTGCAGCGCAGTCGGCGCACTGGAGAAAGACTGCTGCCGAGAAATGCCAACCTCACCGGCACTTCATTTTCTGCGCCGCCGGCTCCTTCGCTTCCGCCCACCGGCGCTCGAATTCCTTTGTATACTCAGCCGCAATGCTCGGATTCGTCAAAATCACCGCATTTTCACTATTGCTCTTGTCCGCATTGCTAGAAAAATTGTAAGACCCGGTAATCACTGTGCTATTATCTACCACAAATACCTTGTGATGAAAAGTCCCCGGATTGCCATCTTGACGCACCGGCACCTTAGCGCAGAACAGCACCGGCAACTCGCTGTACTCAGTCTCACTCCCCCGAGTCTCAAAAATCCCCCTCACATCCACCCCCGCCTTGGCCCGACTTTTCAGCGCAGCGCCCAGATTGTCATCCGTAAAAGAAAAAGCCATAAACCGGATGCTGCGCTTGGCACCCTGAATCACCGGCAGCAGCCGGCTCGCCACATCATCCTCCGGCGAAAACAGCACCTGTATTGGAGTGCCACTCACCGTTACTTTCTGAGCTTCTACCTCTGACGGTGACTTGGAATTAAAACTTCCGCCCCACAGTTCAGCAAATTGCCGCTCAAAAATATTTGCCACCTGCGGGGACTCAAAAACAATCACATTATTGTTGTTTCTTTCCGTGTCATTTACCGTCAGATTAGTCGAGCCAGTCCACACAAGTTTACCGTCAAAAACGATAAATTTGTTGTGCATTAACGCCGGCCTGCTATCGTCCTTTAAGGGAATGCCCGCCCGCTTTAGAAGGGCAAATTGCCCGCGCCCCTTTTCTTTGTCCGCCTTCAGCCCGTGTTCGTCATCCGTCACCCACTTAACATCCACACCCCGCCGCTTAGCCGCAACCAGCGCCTCAGCCACTGGCGTCAGATTGAACTCAAATGCGGCAATGTGGATGCTGGTTTTGGCGCTGTTGATGTGGGAAACCAGAGTTTTAACAATCGTGCCGGTATTTGCGCCCGGCTCGGTAAAGTAGGTGTGCCACCAAGACGCCTTAGATACGGGGGGGTTGCTACCGCAGCCGGTGAGCAAAGCGCAGATGAGAGCCCCCACCAGCACAGATGCGACTGTGCGCCGGTGCGGCACCAGATTGTGGATTTTGGATTTTAGATTTTGGATTGTGGGGAGTTTCCTAGAAAGCATGCTATGAAACACTAGCAGATTTTTGCACCTCGCTTTTTAAAGCAAATTAACCCGCCGTAAATTATATCATGGCAGCCCGGCGTTGCGCTCTCCTTCAACCAGCCGGCGGAGATTGACAATCCAGTCTCTCGGATCTGCTGGAAAAGGCTCCCGCAAAAATGCCTGCTGCTGTTCCTTGTCGGGCGGCTGGTAATCTGGGTAAATCTTCAATGCTCCCTCGATAACCTGACTGAGAAAAGATTCCCTTGCCCCAGCGTCCATTTCCCGGTAGCTAGCAGCCCACCGGCTCACCAGGCGGATCAATTCCCGAATGCCGGCGAGTTTGGGTGCCATGAACGCCTCAGCCGCTCGATCATCCAGCCCTGCGGTGGCGAGCGCAACCCGCCGGCACAGGTCGGTGGCCCAAGTGAGGGCAGCGCCGCCCGCCGCATCTTCGAGTTCGGGCGTCAGGGCTTCATTGTCCAGCAGGCTTTCAGCAGCCCAGTTTATCCGTTGCGTGAGCGCGTCTGTCATAGTTATAGCGGTTTTCACAAAGGATGGAAGACAAGCAAAGTTTGGGAATGTGCTATTATATATGCAGCTGGGGGAGAAGTGGCTCGGTATGAATCCCTCTGGGGGAAAGAAACAATGAAATTGGGATTGAAAGTTCCTCCCTTGAAAAAGAATCCTGGAAACGGGATTGAAACCGGCTGGGACATTAAACAGAGCGCAGAGCCGGTGCGCCAAGGACTATCCCACGTTGGCGGGCGCGTTGGCCCTTGAGCGGGCGCACCCGACAGAGACGGAGTGACGCCTCCTGAGTGCGGCACCCCTCGGAGTGGGGAAATTTACAAACAAGGTGCGCTCGGGGGCGGCGAGCGCACTAAAAACGGGCGGCGAAAATCTGGGAATCCCTCAAGTGCGCTAAACTGTAACAATTCAATCCAATGCGCCCTCCCACAAAACGTTAGGATAAATCAGATCAGATTGAATTGGAGTTTGAGAGCCAACCATTTGTTTGAAGTGCCGACTGATTCCGGGTTCCCAGCCGACATATTCAAGCTGGAGAGCGGGTTAACCGTGATTCACCAACACACGCCGGCCACACCGGTGGCCGTGGTTGATGTGTGGGTGCGGGCGGGCGCAACCCGCGAGCCAGATGCTTGGTCTGGCATGGCGCACTTCCTGGAGCACATGATCTTCAAAGGCACCGGCAAAATTCCCCCGGGGGTGTTTGACGAGGTGATTGAAAATCGGGGGGGAATGACCAACGCCGCCACCAGCCACGATTACGCCCACTTTTTTATCACCACCGCGACCGAGTACCTGGAAGACACCCTCCCCCTGCTGGCGGAGCTGCTCTTGCATGCCGGCATCCCGGACGATGAATTTGACCGGGAGCGAGACGTGGTGCTCGAGGAAATCCGGCAGTCCGGCGACAACCCTGACTGGCTGGCCTTTCAAGCTCTCATGGAAATCGTTTACCAGCGCCACCCTTACGGACGACCGGTGCTGGGAACCGAGGCGAAGCTTATGCAGCGCACCCCTGAGGAAATGCGCCGCTTCCACCGCGCTCACTACCAGCCAGAAAATATGGCCGTGGTGGTTGTCGGCAGCTTGCCCCTGTCGCCGGCGCTGGAATTGGTCAGCCGGTGTTTCCAAAAGTTCGCTCCAGTTGCTGAGTGTCCCCCCAGCGAAACCGAAGCCGAACCCCCGATGATCGAAATTCGGCGGCGGGAACTGTATGTGCCCAGACTGGAGCAGGCGCGGCTGATTATGGCGTGGACCGGCCCGGGGGTGGAGCGGCTGCAAGATGCCTACGGTTTGGATTTGCTCTCGGTGCTGCTGGCAGAGGGCCGGTCTTCTCGCCTTGTCCGGGAATTGCGGGAAGAGCGGCACTGGGTTCAAGGCATCAGCTGCAATTTCTCCCTGCAGCGGGAGTCGAGCTTGTTCACTATCAGTGCTTGGTTAGACGCCGAACACCTCGACGCTGTGGAGGAGCTGATTTGCGTTCGCCTCGCCGGTCTGCACAGAACACCGGTGAGTGATGGGGAACTGGCTCGCTGCAAGAGATTGCTGTGCAATGACTATGCCTTTTCTACGGAAACGCCCATCCAGCTTGCCGGTCTGTACGGGTACTACCACACGATCGCCCGACCTGAATTGGCAATCACTTATCCGGAAAAAATTAAGTCATTTCATGTAGAAGACTTGCAGCGTTTGGCTTCTCAGTATTTATCCCCCTACTATTACGCAGTTACGGTACTCAAACCGCTGTAGGTGAAAACGTGGGTCGCCCCCGCCGGCCCAAAATCTCATATTTAGTCCGGTTGATTAATTGCCCCCCTGCAGGGGCGGGGCTGACCCGAAATCGAAGCCACACAGTCTTTGAATGCTGATCGACCCGCCGCCCCAACGCGAGCGTGCCCAATGCCCTTTTGCCCAGTTCTCAAATCCTATGAACCGTCACGTTCATCGCACTGTTCTCGACAATGGCATGGTCGTGCTAGTGGTGGAAAATCCCGCCGCTGACATCATTGCCGCTCGCATCTTCCTTCGCGCCGGCAGCCTTTGCGATCCACTAGAACAAGCCGGACTGGCTCACCTGCTGGCGACTGTTCTCAGCAAAGGCACAGACCGGCTCTCTTCGATGGAAATTGCCGAGCGGGTGGAGTCCGTGGGAGCCAGTCTGGGCGCGGATGCGGCTTCTGATTATTTCTTGCTGAGCGTGAAAACCGTTTCTGCTGACTTTGAGAATGTGCTGGACTTGGCCGGCCAGCTGCTGCGCCAGCCGGCATTCCCGGAAGCGGAGGTGGAGCTGGAGCGACGCCTCACCCTCCAGAGCATTCGCTCCCAGCAGGAGCAGCCGTTTGCCATTGCCTTCGACCGGATGCGGCAAGCCATGTACCCGGGCCACCCCTACGGATTCTCCAGCCTGGGAACCGAAGCCACCGTATCTCAACTGGGCCGCGACGACTTGCTGCGCTACCACCAGACCTATTTCCGCCCCGATAATGCGGTGATTAGCCTGGCCGGTCGGCTGACGCCAGAAGACGCCCTCGACTTGGTGAATCAGGTTTTTGGCGACTGGCGGGCTCCCCAAAACCCCCTGCCGGCATTCTGGCTGCCCCCATTGGCCCCCCAGCCCCGCCAACTCGTCGCCCCCCTCCAGACGCAGCAATCGATTGTCATGCTGGGCTATCTGGCTCCCTCAGTGCGCTCTGAGGGTGCCGGCAATCCATATCCGAGTGATTACGCAGCGCTCAAGCTCCTCAACACCTACCTGGGCAATGGCCTCTCCAGCCGCTTGTTTGTGGAATTGCGGGAAAAGCGGGGTTTGGCTTACGAGGTTTCCGCGCTTTACCCGACTCGTCTGGAGCCATCCCAGTTTGTCGTGTACATGGGCACGGCACCTGAAAATACCGCCACTGCTCTAGCCTGCCTGCGCGGGGAAGTGGAGCGCTTGTGCGAAACCGCCCTCAGTGCCGACGAGCTGCAAGCCTCGAAAAACAAGCTGCTGGGCCAGTACGCCCTCGGCAAGCAAACCAACGCTCAGCTCGCCCAGATTTATGGCTGGTACGAGACTTTGGGGCTGGGGATTGAATTTGACACCCGCTTTATCGAAGAAATTGCCGCCGTCACTGCTCCTGTGGCTCAGGCTGCCGCTTGCCGGTATTTTACTGAACCCTACCTGTCCCTGGTCGGGCCGGCAGCCGCCGTCAACCATCTGGTATCGCCGGCTGCCTGCTAATATTAGGTCCCTTGGCATCGCTGGTCTGTGGTGAGTCCGGCGCTCGCCCCCGTTTCGGGCTGAAATGCCCAATGCCCAGCAGCGCTAGCCTTACAAAATCGATGCAAGCGGACATGATATAAGCTGTTACGGTTTTAATCTGCTTGCGGTCGCAGGCCCAAGGCCCAGAAGCTCCCAGCGCAAAGGTCGGCGGAGCCGGCAGAGCCTCGCTCCCAGGCGGAGGCTGGAAACGAGGGGAATCAAGTCCGGTGGTATCCTTATTGCACAGCGGGTCGCGAAAGCCCCGCCGGTCAGGGCTGTAATTAGCAATGCCCAATGCCCGATGCCCGATGCCCGATGCCCAGCACCGCTCTCGTTACAAAATCGCTCCAAACGGATATCATATAATTCCTAAAATGTCAAACTTTAGTTTGACAAACGGAGTGTCAAACTGAAGTTTGACATTCCTTCACTCCCTCAATCCAGACAAAAATAGGATAATCCATCAAATCTTGCCAAAACGCTTGACCAAATTTTTGAATATCCTCAGGAGAGACTAACAGTGGGTGCCAAACAATCTCTTTCAACCCAACTTGTTGAAAGGCCCATTCGTAGGTAGCTTGGCTGAGATAGAAATCAGTGAAGGTACTTTTCTCCGTAGCGTTAAACAAGGTGACTGAAATTGGAGTCCCCTCTTCCCGCAGTCCCCTCATGGTTTGCCTGCGACCGTATTTCTCCAACTTCGGATAAAATTCTGGAGACAATTCGAGATTGTGGTTGAGAGCCATAAAACGGCCTCCAGGTTTCAAATTGACCGCCACACTCTGACACATCTTCAAGAGCTGTTCTTTGGTTTGGGCATGATTTAGTAAAAAGGTAGCGATTACTATGTCAAACCCTCCTATCTGGCCCAATTCAAGGGCATCTCTGACCAAGTATTCGACACCTAACGGCTCTCTCGCTTCCTGCTTTTTAGCCAATTCAATCATCTGTTCAGAAAGGTCTATTCCCAATACTTTGGCAGCACCTTTCTGTTTTAATTTTCTGGTATAAAATCCTTCCCCACAACCTAATTCCAGAATAGATTGGCCGGCTATTTCACCGGCCATAGTTTCAAACGTATAAATTTCCGCCGGCAGACATAGCACCCCCTGTCTAGTTTTTAGGTATGATTGGGCTATCAAATCGTATTCAGCCATAATTTACTGTCATCTCTCCTGATGTCCCAAATGGGTGTAAATGACAGCCCCATTGAGAGCCGGTTGAGTTGCTGCCAAATAAACTGGGTCGATTAAACGATGCTGTGCCTTCCTACTTTTAATTGGTTCAAGGATCGCTGCATCGGGGTTCAAATGAGTCCGTAACATTTGAGTGCCGGTGAAACCAGGACAGATCCAAACGGCTCTTCCCTAAACCGGCACCGCACCGGCAACGGAAGTGGCGGGCTGGTAGCGTATACCGGCATCTTTGAACCGGCGCAGGGCTTCTCCCAGGCGGGAACAGTCGGCAATCAAACTAATGCGAACATAGCCCTCGCCTCCCGTGCCAAAGGCATTTCCGGGGGTGAGTACAACGCCGGTTTTCTGCAGCACCTCCAGGGCAAAATCCGTCGAGCCGGTGCCGGGAGGGCAGGGCACCCAGAGATACATCGTGGCCAGAGGTGGGGTAATGTCCCAGCCGAGTTGGGCCAGTCCCTCAATCAGAAAATCCCGCCTCTGCCGGTAGCGATCCTGGACTTGGTGCACGTACTCGTCCGGCAGCTGCAAAGCGGTTTCTGCAGCTGTTTGCAGCGCCGCAAACAGCCCGTAGTCGAGATTGGTTTTTAAAGTGCGCAACCCTTGGATAATGTGCCGGTTGCCGACAGCGAAGCCAACCCGCCAGCCGGCCATATTGTAGGTCTTGGACATGGTGTGGAACTCGACGCCTATCTCCTTAGCACCGGCAATTTCCAGCAAGCTGGTGGGTTTGTAGCCGTCAAAGGCCAATTCCGCGTAGCACAAGTCGTGAACCAGCAAGATTTTGTACCGGCGGGCAAAAGCGACAATCTCTTCAAAGAATTCCCGGGGTGCCGTTGCGCCGGTGGGGTTGCTGGGGTAGTTGAAGTACAGCATCTTGGCTTGCTGCGCCACAGCCTCAGGAATCGCGGCTGTGTCGATGAGCCAGCCGTTTTCCGGTTTGAGAGTCAGGCTGTGGACTTTCCCGCCGGCAATCAGCGGTCCCCGGAAATGGGCTGGGTAGGCGGGGCTGGGAACCAAGACCAAATCCCCGGGATTGACGTAGGCGATAGCCAGATGGGCCAGCCCTTCTTTTGACCCCAGCAGGGGCAGGGCTTCGCTGTCCGGGTCAAGTTCGGCACCGTACCGGCGCTTGTACCAGCTGGTGATGGCGGTGCGAAAGCTGCGGGTGCCTTCAAACGGAGGGTAGCCGTGATTGGCGGGATTTTGCAGCGCTTTTATCGCCGCTTCCACCACCGGCTCTGGGGTCGGGCCATCTGGATTCCCCATTCCCAAGTCAATCAAGTCCAGCCCCTGCTCGCGGGCGCGGGCTTTGAGTTCATCCAGGCGGGCAAACACGTAGGGGGGAAGTGCCTGCAGCCGGTCAGCAGGAGAGATCCAATCTAATTTCATGGAGATGCTTTTAAATTGCTCAACGCCTTGCGGCATCAGTGGTTTCAGGGGTGAGGTTGCTTTTAAATTTTAGAGGCAGAGACGCACTTCTGTATCAAACACTACCAGGCTGGTGGCTATTTTTGCGATCAGACTTACGCAGAAACCGGGTTTCTCAACCAGACTCCTTGACTTTCATCGCAGGGGATCGCACCAGAAACCCGCTTTCTTTCAGTGCGTAAGTCCTATGTGACAGCCCGTCACCTGGCCATCTCAAGTTTTGTTAAATTCTGAAATCGGCCCCATAGCCGCAGCCCCTGTTGCCGGTGCTGCAGCCTGGTGGAGACGCCCGGCTTCCACCGGCACGGTGGTGGAAACCATTGCCGCCAGCAGCTGTTCGGGAATGACTTTAAACGGCAGCCGGTGGATGTCCGAGTTAGGAGCACAGGCTATTTCAGCGGCTCGGCGCAACTGAGCTAGAGTGATGTTGCCCATCCCCAGGTCTTCTAAAGTTTGGGGCAGGCCAATTTCGCTGTAGAACTTCAGCAGCTGCAGGCGGGCTGTGGCGGCTAGCTGGTTTCCCTGGAGCATTTCTTCCAAGCGCAGCTGGACGAGAATGCCGTAGGCCACTTTTTCGCCGTGCAGGGTGCCGGTGCCGTGCAGGTGAGTCAAGCCGTTGTGGACGGCGTGGGCGGCTACAGTGCGGCACTGAGCGCCTCCGATGCCGCCGATAACGCCGGCAAGCAGGACAGTGGCGTCTGCGACTTCTCGCCAGATTTCTCCCCCGGGCTGTTGCAGGGCGAGAGCTGATTTCTGGAAGAGGATGTCGCGCAGGACTCTAGCTTGCTGCACGGCTGCAATCAGCAGGGTTTGCTGCGAGTGCCCGCTGCTCACCGAGGCTTCATACCACTTGGCTAGGGCGTCTCCAATGCCGGCGACTAAGGTGCGCTGGGGGGCGGTTTGGATTAGATCGTAGTCTAATACCAGCAAGTCGGGGCATTTGTCAAGGGGTACGTCGTAGAGAAAAGCACCTCGGTCGGAATAGACGTTAGACAGGGCTGTCCAGGCGGCGCAGGTGGCGGCGGAGGTGGGGACAGTAACAACCGGCAGCCGGCACTGGTGAGCGAGCAGTTTGGCGGTGTCGAGGGCTTTGCCGCCGCCGGTGCCCACAATCAGGTCGGCTTGGTGGTCTGCAACTGTTTTTCGCAGGGCCAAGAGGCTGGCTTCGCTGCAATCAGGGCTGTATGAGGCCATCGCCACTGAAAGCTGCTGCTGCTCTAAGGGGGGTGCTAACCGCTCTTCGGCAAGGGGCAGACTGCTCTTGCCGGCAACGACTAAGGGCCGGTGTCCCAAGCTGGCAATCGCTTCCGCCGCTGCAGCTAGCGCTCCGCCGCCGCGCATGACTTTGGCTGGCGCAACAGTCATGGAAAAGAGGGTGCTACGGTGAACGGCGGTTTCTGTGGGGTTGGGCGAAGGGGTTTGGCTCATACGGCACTGTCGCGTTTGGCTCTGATTGCGGGCAAGGGTTTAGTTTAGGCCCTGTACAGCCGCTTTATAACATCTATTGGGCGCTGGATCTGGTTTTCTTAGCTTTGATTTAAACTTGGTGAACCGCCAAGACGCGCCCGAGCGCCAAGAGAAGAGAAGAGAGGAAGAATGGCGAGAGGGGTCTGCTGACCGGCTCTCTTCTGGGTTAGGTTTTTTCTAGGCTGCCGGCGTCGCTGTCTGGGGCGGAACTCTCAGGTGGTGGTGCGGGGAGTTGGGCGAGTTTGTCGGGGAAGAGTTCGACAGCCATTTGGTCGTCATTGCGGACAGAGAGGGAGCGCTTCACCTGACCGATATAGAGGGGTTGGGAAAGGCCGGTTTCGGGATGGAGGATGGTGCGGGCACGGATGGTGAGCCGGCTGTCCCCCTGAGAGAAGCGACCGGGAGAAAACAGGTCACTGGCGGCTTGGCGCAGAGTGGCTTCCAGTTCGGTTTCGGTAATCGCCGGTGGGACGGCTATCACCGCTGTGGTGGAGCCGGTGTCGTAGGTAACGAAGTAGCGAACGGCTCCGGGGAGCTGGGTGCGCGTCAGGGGGGTGAGGCTGAGGGCGAACAAGCCGCCGGTGAGCACGCCCATGAAGCTGGCAATCCCCACCAGGCGAAACCGGACGCCCCACTGGAAGATAAAACCCAGCACAGCCAAAACGGCGCAGGCCAATGTGAGGGTGCCGGCCCACTGACAGGCGGTGAAAAATAGAGCGGTTGTTGGCATAAGTGCGATTGACCTAGGATTCCTTTTCGTTGCTGACAAAGCCGTTGGCGGGAGCGCCGGTGGGGGATTCTAGCGCCGCCTTCAGGGTGTGCCAAGTGAGGGTGGCGCATTTGATGCGCACGGGAAATTGGGAGACGCCTTGCATGACGTTCAACTTCCGCAACTCTTTGGGGAATTCTGCCTCGCCTTTCATCATACGTTGGAAGTGCTGCACCATTTCCAGGGCTTCGTCTACTTTTCGCCCCCGCAAGGCGTCAGCCATCAGATCGGCGGAGGCTATTGCGATAGCGCAGCCTTGCCCCTCGAATTTGACATCTTCAATCGTATCGCCGGCATCACTGAGCCGCACCGTCAGCTCTATGGTGTCACCGCAGGAGGGGTTGTGCCCCCGCTGGTGCCGGTGCGCCGGGTTGGCCACTCCCCGGTGGCGGGGTTTTTTGTAGTGTTCCAGGATGACTTGCTGGTAGAGATCGCGCAGGTTGCCGAGAGACATGATGGGATAGGGACAGGGTAACTTGTTTTTACCGGACAGCCGGGACGCCTGTCCTACGTCAGCGATGGAGTGCAACAGGCGTCTCGCTTTGGTGCTGGTTTGGTATTTTTATGCCATCTGTATGATAATCTAAAATCGGGGGACTGGATGCGGGCAGTCTAAAAAAATGTGCGGCGTGCCGGTTTAGCAGTTCGACGGGTTGCCGTTGAGTTGGGTACAGTTTCCAATTCCCTGTTGGATGCCGGTGTATCTAGCGGTTATAATTGAGTTTGGAAAACCTAGAAACCCGGTTTCTTTAAGAAACCGGGTTTCTCGCCACAAGTGGGTTTCATAAATTCTTGACCCCTGCTATATATTAGCTGGCAGCAAAATTTTTCTGGCAGTCAGGCTGCCGGTTACGCCCAACTCCCTGTTTCGGAAAAAGGCAGCTGTCGGCTGCCGGGGGCTCGGAAAGGCGGAAGAGAGTTACTTTTGCTGGGGAAAGTTGCGGTAGGGAAATAGCGGGTAAATTGAGAGCCGGGGCGCTTCTATAGCGGTTTTCAATTTGTGAGCTTACAGAGGAAGTATAAAATGGAGAGCCCCGCACAACAGGTGTCCGGCGGCAGCCTTTCCGTGCGGGCGCGGAGTGCGCTAGCGACGCGCGTTCATCGCATTATGTCGGGGCTCTACTTTCACTCGCTCGTCTCGTTTGGCAGAAGTGCGGGCGATGTCTAAAGTTTATTTTTTGTTTGCCGGCAGACCCCCTTGGGCCGGCATAGCGATAGAGGCACCTACAGGATTGCACAATTCATTTTAATGCAAGCCTGATGCTGAATAATTTATCGATCATTTTGCTGGCCGCTAAACATCGGTTGAAGCAGCATCCCACCAACTTCGCAGAGGATGGCTTTTATGTGGGTAATATCGCGCTTTTAAACGAATAGCATTGAGCGCCTCGCGCAGGGCTGCCGAATCAATAGTAGCTTTCTCTGACCAATGCTTGATTATCTCTGGGGTTGATAGAACTTGCAGGTGCAGCTTCTCTCTCTGAATAAAATAAATTGCCCGCTTGTCGTCGGTAGCGATTGCCCATCCTCGGTGAACGGCGCTCGCACAAGTTGCCGATTCACCATCATCAAGAACAGCGGCGTAATTAACAAACAATTATGCTTCCTCTTCAGACTCGAAATCCCCGATTATAAGTAGACCCTGAGCAATGGCTGCCTCGAAATGGAACGCAGCTTCGTTCTCCTCATTTTCAGTGGAGCGTCTTCAATTCTTCCTCTCGCACAACTTGAGTCACGGCAACCCGAGCGGGAATAGACTGCAAGATTGCCAGAAAATGGCCGGAAGCGCAAAAGTTTAGAATGCAGCAAGCGTCAAGAATAACGTGGGAGTGAGCGATATCCATCATTTAACCTCACCTCCCATCAGTCTTCCACCTGGCGCAGGTCGAAATCAGTGGATTCCTCCATCATTCCGCTGGAATGTTCCCGCAAAAGTTGCGCAATGCGACGCGCCTCTAAACGATCGACGCCGAGGAAATCTGCAAAGCGCCCTTCAGTAATCAGACCCTGATCTAATGCCTCGATCGCGAGGTGTTGGTAGTGAATTGGATCCATATCAGTGCGTTGGGGAATTTCTTCTAAGCCAAGTTCCTGCTGTACTTTCCTCACTTTCAATCCGCGGTCGCGCAATCGCTCCCAAGTTCCAGAACGGAGAAGATCCATTTCTTCCAACCGATAAACGAGCGCTTGCACAGACACCCCGTAGTAGTGAGCCAAAGTAAATAAATTAGTTGGCGTAAACTTTTCATTGGCGCGGCACATATCGTTGAACCGCTTCAACAAACCACTCGTCGGCATCAGGAAATATTTGGGGAAGGCTTCAGCGAGTCGCTCACTCTCTGGCATCCTCTTGTATTGGCCCTCAACCAAGTCGAGCACAGGCTTGCGCCGGTGAGCGAGAAAGTGAAGATATCCATGCGCTAGCGACCAGCGCCGTCGCTCTTCGGGGTGGTTAGCGTTAATTGCCATGCAGCCACCGAGTTTTTCATCGTAACTGTAAAGCTCTGAATATTTTGCAGGCATCTTTAGGTAGAAGATGCGGAGTCCTACACTCTGCTCTAAGATGTCCCGAAGCATCGGAATCGGACCATCTCCAAGTCCGAGTCGCTGGCGTTCTTCAACCGCAATAGCCTCCGCAGCGCGTTCTACCGGCATCCCGCTCACCTCATACTCACGGGGATAGTTCCGTGGGAGCGGTGCGTGCATAATCTCTTCAAGTTCCAGGTAATGCCGGCACAACTCTTCCCAGCTCAGAATGACGGGTTCAATCTCCTCCCGCTCTACTTCCTGAGGGCGATAGGCAGTGCGGAACTGAACCTCGAAAGGTTGCACTGTAGGACGGGGGCGAACAAAATCACTCACGGATCTTCCGTAAGCGCGAGCGAGCTTGATTAGTTCACTTGCCTTAATACGGCGCTCTCCTTTCTCGATGGCAACCATAGTAGTCCGTGCGGCATTGATGACTTTAGCTGCATCAGCTTGGGTCATGCCGCATTTATTACGCGCCTGTTGAAGGAGTTCCCCCAATTGCCGCATATCAATGGTGTCAAGGATGTTGTCAGTCATGGCCCTGTACCTCAAGTTTGTGGGGTGACACTCTGTCAGATGCTTTCGCTATCTTTCTACAAGAAATCGGCTGCAATTCTGGATTCTACAGTATCCCATTCGGAAACATAATTCCGGTAGAGCCGAATCAGATGGCTTTGCATCTCAGCAGGTGATAAACCCTCTGCCTCAGCAGTGCGATCTATTATATCATCTAAAGTTTCAAAATTGGCGGTCATCTCTTCCCAGTGAAGAGAGATTTCATTAGAGGTACTGAGTAGGCGGCGGAAGGTACAGACCTGCGCGAGCATATGGCTCAGATGCAAGTTATGGTCTCCTGCTGGGCAGTCTCCATCAGGCACTACATAGCGAGTCTTGTCTTCTATTTTTGAGGCAGCAAGCGCCTGTTTCCTCAAAATGCACGAGGAACAGTACCCACACTGAATTGGTTGCTTGCGGTGTGGACTGTCGCATGACATAGTGAGTGGCGGCAGGTCAGTTCTCCCATCTTCTGCCAGTGCTTGACACATTTCGGCTTTAGTCCAAAAAAGGAATGGGTTCCGCACCCGGAACTTTTCTCCCAAAAGCTCTGAAACGACATCGCCCACCATCAGCAAAGTCAGAGGGTGAGCAGCGCGGGAGAGATCCAGTCCCACAGCAGAAGCACGATAAGGAAGGTTGATTGCCCCGATTCCATTCTCCAACACACAGAGAACCCGACAGCCCATGAGATACGCACAGGCGGCACCCAGCAGGGTAAATACAACCCCTCGCGCACGGGGAATCTTGTTCTTGGTCTGCTCACCGCTATTGGACAATCGGATAGGGACGCGGAGGAGGTTGCAACTGCGGGGAAAGATAGATTGAACCGCCTGAGCAACCTTTTGTTGACGAGCATAGGTACGATTGTTGCTGCCAGTCCCGAAAAGCACAAACTGCTTTTCTGGGTACATCCGAAGACGAGTGTACAGACCTGCCAGAGCATCAAGGCCACCACTCCAAAGCGCGACTTCTGATCCGCTGCGTGCTATGTTTGGCAAAACTAATTGCTGCTCAACAGGACGTCCGGGCTCTGTCCGTCTTTGGAAGTCGAAAACCCATTCGCTCCCAGTTGCCCACTCAAGCAAGTTTTCTAGCTTTTTTCGGAATGGTTCAGCGCTCAGTAATTCTGGATGACGTACTGGAAGCACGACATGAAGGCGGCGCGGCTTCTCACTAAGATTGTGGGGCGCAAGGCGGTCTGAAGCCTGAATGGCAACGGCGAGGTCAACTAGATCGGCAACAGTGGCTGGAAACTCTGCCTGAACCCGGTACTTGAACTCAAGATCATCGACATTGATGCCAACAGTTAGCTGCTTGCCCTGAGAGCAATCGATGAACTGCACAAATCCATTACTGTCCAGCACAGATCCAAAGTGCAGGATGTAATCGCTGCCAGCGCTATCGTGCAGCTTATGAACAATAGAAGGTGCGTGATTCATAGCAGATCCTCATTAAGGTCTATCTCTTTCTGCTTCTGGCGTCGGGGTCGCCGCAGGGAAGCCACATCCTCATCTGTATTTGCCTGCTTCGCCCATTTGCGGAACACGGGGAACAGGTTTGGACCTAGCGCCTCGACCCGTTTCATAACGGTCGCGTTGTCAATACCAGCATGATGCTTGGAGGTCAGCGGAATGCGCTCCTCAAATTTCCACCTGTACAGTTCCTGGAAGTACCGCTCTACAGCGACTTCCGGCAACCAGCTGGTATCCATTCTCCGACCGTAACGGAAATCATGGAGGATGCCCTTGCTGGCGCGAAGGACAAGCTGTTTCTCGTAATGGGGACATGGAGCTTGTCGTGCTTGCCGATCTAACTCTTCGCTCAGAGCAGCCCAATTCCTAAGGCCATTGTCGATCCCCTGTCTCAAGCTCTCCCCCATGCGCTTGGCGAGTACGACGGGAGCGGCACCTTTTTTCTTGATCTCCCGCATGATCACGCCCATCACCATCCAGGCGCACTCATCGCTATTGGCCTTTCCTTCACAAAGCCACCGATAGGGCCTCTGATAGGGCCACGAAAGCTGGCTGTGGACAATATCACCATCTGTCATGGTCTAGCCTCCTAACTTCGGAGCTGGTGTCTGCAATCAGTCTAGCTAAAAATCTGACAATGACAGCTCTTAGTATTCATTTTTGGTAAAAATGTCAGATTTGGCCCGCCGTCGAGACATATGATAGAGTCTGGTTGGTGCGCCTGGGGTGCGATGAAATAGGCTTATCAAAGCCTGCGATCCAGGCTTTCGCGATGCTGCCGGTGTCCGGTTCTTGGCCGGCTATCCCACCATTGGCGTGAAAGTGATTGATTCTGGCGGTCACGATCGTGCAGTGGACTCTAACGAGTCAGCTTTTCGCTTCGCCGCCTGTCAGGGCTTTTACCTGGCCATGAGAACTGTCGGACCGGCCATGCAGGTGACAGTCGAAGTGCCGGTGACATTTGTCGCTCAGGTACAGGACGAAAGATGGCTGGCCATATATCCAGCGGAGGGCCAAAAGCTCTGCTTGAAGACAAATCCCCTTCTAACCGACCTAAAGCCATTCCCGATCGAGCGGAACCCCGCCTGATAGCAGAGCCGCCAGAATGTCAATAAGGGGGATTTTTGGCCCCTGACTCCTCACGAGTTGCCGGTGGTTTCTGTGGACGCACTCGGTGTGAAAACTCCGAAAGGGCTTAGCTAAAGACAGCTGTTTCTCACCCGTCAGTCCGACCAACCTTTCACTCGATTGGAATGCGCGTGTTTAATATTTTTGTCTGTTGCTACGTTAATTTTGTCTGATATTGCTTTAACTTTTGTACCTCAGCTTTTGAGCTGTAACTCTGAATACTCAATCATTTGCAACCGCCCCCAGGCAGAATCTCCTCTTCTCTTCCTCTTGGCGTCCTTGGCGCTCTGCACTGCGGGAAGCCGCCGCGTCCTATGGCGGTTTATTTAATCGAATATGCCGCCCACAGCTCAGATAGCATTGCTGCATGTCAGGGCTTTCAATCCCAAATCCCAAATCCCAAATCCCAAATCCCAAATCCCAAATCCAATGTTAACATTTCACCGGCTCAGGGAGGCGGACAGTGAAAGTAGAGCCAGCACCCACCTCGCTAGTGACAGCAATCTCGCCCCCCATCATCTGGCAAAAGCGCTGGCTAATCGCCAATCCCAAGCCGGTGCCCCCGTACTGGCGCGTTGTCGAGGCATCCGCCTGCGTGAACGGCTGGAAGATATTTTGCAACTGCTCTGCGGGAATGCCAATGCCGGTGTCGGAGACAGTGAAAATAATCATCTCCCCTGCGACAGAACTCCCCAACACACCCTCTTCCCGGCGCACCGCCAGTGAGATCCTCCCCTTGGAAGTGAACTTGGCAGCATTGCTGAGCAAATTAAACAGCACCTGACGGACTTTAGTCAGGTCAGCGTGCATGGTGCCCACTGCGGGGTCGCAGTCTACTTCCAGGGTATTGCCGTTTTTATCCAGTAGCGGCTGTATAGTGGCAACCACGCTGTCAACCAGTGCGAAAATATCGAAGCTCTCCAGGTAGAGACTCATCCGCCCCGCTTCGATTTTAGAAATGTCGAGAATGTCGTTGATCAGAGCCAGCAAGTGATTGCCGGCGGCCCGAATCTTGTCCAAGTCAGGTTGCAGTTCAGGATAGCCTAAATCTTTAGCTTCCTCCAAGAGAATCTCGCTGTAGCCGATAATCGCGTTCAGGGGGGTGCGCAGTTCGTGACTCATGTTGGCCAGAAATAAACTCTTGGCTCGGTTGGCGGCTTGGGCTGCACCGGCAGCCCGCTGCAATTGCGCCTCAGTCCGCTGGCGTTCCAGGGCGTTCGCCAGCATTTCCGCCACCATTTTCAGCAGCGCCACGCTTTCCTCTGTCCAGGTTTTTTCCGACCCCACCGAATCGAACCCCAGCAGCCCTTTCAGAGAGCGACCGCACACCATCGGAATCACGATTAGGGATTGGATATTTTGCTGACTCCAGTGTTCTTTTTCAGCTTTCGCCTCGGGTGGGAGACTGGCAACTTGCGGGATATAAACGTTCTGGAAGCGCTGCAGTTTCTCCATCAGCCACGGCAAAGACTCCACCGGCACCCCCTGCAAGAAAGGCTTCTGCGGCTCAACCCCTGGGGCGCACCACTCGTGGGTATTGTCCAGCGCCGTTCCCTCACCGGAAATCGCAAAGATATAACTGCGGTCAACACCGGCAAATTCCCCGATAGCCTGGAGCGCCTTATTGATGCCAGAGTCAATTTCATCGGGAGCCTGATTGATAAAATTGGTTGACAGCGACGCAATCAGATTTTCAAACTCAATGCGATACCGAAGGGACTCTTCTGCCTGCTTGCGCTCCGTAATGTCGTTGAGAATTCCGGAGGTGCCAGCCAGCCGTTTTTGCTCATCTAACATCAGTCTAGCCTGAACTTCAACCCAGCGAAACCCGCCTTTTTTAGTCAGACAGCGAGCCTCGTGGCGGCTGCAGTCTTTTTTGCCCGCCAGCAGTTTCTTGAAAAATTTTACAGTCGGTTTGCGGTCATCAGGATGAACGTAATTCAAGAAATGAGTCCCGAGGCTATCTTCCAGGGCGAAGCCGGTAATTTCTGTCCACGCCGGGTTGAGAAAGGTCAAAAATCCGCCTGCATCCGCTTGGAAAATCACTTCTTTAACGCTATCGACCACAGAGCGGTACTTTTCCTCGCTCTGTCGCAAAGCCTCTTCCCCCCGCTTGCGGTCGGTAATGTCGCGCACAATGGCCAGCACTTCATCTTCCCCGCTGACAGCCAGCCGCGCCTCGTAATCGCAGCGATCGCCATTGAGGAGCAAATGGTACTCAAAAATTTGTATCTCACCAGTTGACAAAGCTTGCCCAATGTGGTATAATAGTTGATCCGCCACGGTAGCGGGCAAAACCTGCCGGACGTTTTTCCCTAAAAACTCCCGCTCTAGGAGCACGGATAAATCTGCGCCTTTGGCCGATTTGAAGTCGGTAAAAGTGCCGTCAGAAGTCAGGCGAAACATCAAATCCGGGATAGCGTCGATCAGCGCCCGGTTGTTGGCTTCGCTGCGAGCGAGAGCCAACTCAGCTCGCTTGCGGTCAGTGATGTCGAAGAAAGCGAGAACCGCGCCAGTCGGCACTCCGTCCTCGACAATCGGATTGAGGACATACGACACCGGCAGAATCGTTCCGTCTTTGCGCCGGAAACGTCCGTCATTGTTGCGGCAGGTTGGCGCACTGGCGAGAGTGCTCGGGAGTTGCAGGGGTTGAGAGGGGGCGTGCAAAAGCTCTACCCGCTCGAGCAAGGGAAGACCGGCGAGTTCGGCTTCCGTCCAGCCGAGAAGGCGCTCGCCTTCAGGGTTGACAGAAACCAGGCACCCAGCGGGGTCTAGCAGGCACAATCCCGCCCCCAGCGAACTGATCGCCGCCCTCAGCTGGTCTAGCTGTGCGGCAGGTGTGGGGTTTTTGGGCGTTTGGCCCGATGGAGTGGGAGTGGGATCGTGTTGCTTCTGGTTCATAGTTGACTGGGAGTTTTTCTGCCGGTGAGCAAATAGGTGTTCATCGCCCCCTTGCCTTTGACATCGATCTCGCCCCGCTCCTCAAATTGATACATGTCCCGCAATAGCTGGTATGTAGCGGGCGCTACTTGAATGCTGCCGGCAATCCCCTGGGATTCCATGCGGCTGGCAATGTTAACGGTGTCCCCCCACAAATCGTAAGTGAACTTGTGGGTGCCAATCACGCCGGCGACCACCGGCCCAGTATTGATCCCGATGCGGATGCGAAACGGTTCGGAGCGCCCCGCATTGAATTGAGCCATAGCCAGCTGCATGTCGAGGGCCATCTCAGCAATGGCGGCGGCGTGATCCGGTCGCGGCACCGGCACTCCGCCAACCACCATATAGGCGTCGCCAATCGTCTTGATTTTCTCCAATCCGTGCTTCAGGGTCAGCCGGTCGAACGCCGAGAAAATCTCATTGAGCAAGTTAACCAGCTCTGTCGCCGAGATGTGGGCGGAAAGCTTGGTAAAGTCAACGATGTCGGCAAACAGGACAGTCACCTCCCCAAAACTGTCGGCAATCGTATTGTGCCCCTGTTTCAGCAGCTCGGCAATAGGCTCGGGCAAGATATTGAGCAGCAAGCGCTCAGATTTTTCCTGTTCGGCTTGCAATTGTTTTAAATATGCCTGCTCTTGGTCGCGCAGCCGTTTTTTCTCCAGACAGGCGTTAATGCGGGCTTTGAGCAATACCGGGTTGAACGGCTTGGTCAGATAGTCCTCCGCCCCCAACTCTATGCACTTGACCACACTGTCCAGGTCGTCCACTGCCGAGATCATAATCACTGGAATATAGCGCAGCGCTGGGTCAGCTTTGAGATGTTCGAGTACCTGATAGCCATTCATCCGAGGCATCATAATGTCGAGCAGCACCAAGTCGAACGGCTGCGCCTGGATTAGCTCCAGCGCCTGCAAGCCATCTTGGGCGAGAGTCACCGTGTGGCCTTGCCGTTGCAACCGGCGTCCGAGAAGGTCACGGTTGGCTTCAATATCATCAACTACCAGCACAGCCGCTAGGTCTTGGATCATGGCATGGCCTCTTTGTTTAGGAGCGCCTGAATCTTCAAGGCTGCGGGGGTGCCAGCGGCGGCACCCACAACCCGGTATCGATTCCATTCACTGAGAGCATAAACAAATAAAGAAATTTGCGGTATAATTTATCCAATTTTACTGGGGAGTGACCCGATCCAGAGGGGTGAGAGTCCCCCTTTGGCTGCTTTGAGTCGAAACCTGGGGGCGAGTTTACAGATAATCAAAGCAGGGGCGGGTTTACTAACAGCCAAAGCCACCAGCAGATATATCGGGCTTTCCCCACCCCTGCAGGCAGATATGTCGGGTTTCCCCGCCCCTGCAGTGTCGGAACCGGCTCGCGACCCAACCAAACAGAGGCACCGACTGCCCTGGCAATCACCGGAGAGGGTGGTGTTGAAAGCAGTCCCCAGAATGCAGAAATGCCGCAGCCGAGCAGCGGCATCCCGCAGGGTGGGTGTGGGGGTTTTGCGGTTCAGCCATCCAAAAAAACCCTTTACACTGATCGCAATGTTTTTCCAAAAAATCAGAAACTATCGTAACTTGCGCTCCCCGCTAACAAAAAGCTGGACAATGCTTTCCATTGCCTAACTTTCCGTTTTTCGCACGTGACTTTCCCCGTACAGGTGAAACTGCAAACACCTCCCACACGGAGCGTAACCTCATTAAAAGGCTCGTTCCCGCTGACTTTTTGGATTCTGTTAAAAGCTCCGCTCACGTCCGCATTAATTAGCGCACCATTGCTGGCTCTAAACAGCCCTCTCTTGACCTTTTTGCCCTGATAATACTCACGCTTTTCGCGCCAGCATAAATCAAGAAAGGAAGTTTTACTGGTATAGTAATCATCGGTAACGACCACCTTAATACCAGGGAGTTCTGCCTTATAAGTAATCATTTCGATGAGTCCAGCATGGGGAATATAAACGAAAGTTTGGTTTGGATTTTTACCCAACTCTACTTCTTGCTTCCAGTCAGGATTTTTTCCGATAACTAGCTGGCCTGTAGCCGACCCGACTGAGCGGTCTACAATGAAGCGACTGGCTTTGTGTAAATAATCTTCAACTTGTTTATTGCGCTTAAAAGTAATCTGCTGTCTCCGCTTGCTTGTTTGAGATATGCCCTGTAACTTTGATTTGAGACAAGCTACCTTCTTATTATATCCCTGATTTATAGACTTCAGGCGCTCGCCGTCCACTAAAGTCGGCACAAACCCAGGTTTGTTTGACCCCAATGCTGCCAGATTGTCAATCCCAAAATTGATTCCAGCTACCAGCTGGGGGTTCAACTGAGCAAAACTTACAGGCTTTTCACAGACCACCTCAATAACGTAAGAGGCCACTCTGGGGACTGCTCGCACCTCTACGACATCCAGAGTTCGTGTCTGAACAGCTATGTTAGTTTGGGACAGGCGCAACAATCCGTTATTCTTGTTTTTTCCTCTCTGACCTATAGATTGATTGTCGCACACCAATACATTGCGCCCACAATTTTTAGGCTTGTATTTAGGAATTTGAGGTTGCCCTTTAAACTCGCTGCTGTCGTCTAGGTATGCCAGTGTTGCCTCTTGACACGCCGACCAATCGTGAATAACCTGCTTAATAATCTGATTGCTTACCTTGGGAGGTTCTGCTTTATACGCTTCTGTCCGTTTCAGGACGGCATAAAGCTCTTTTAGGGTCAGGCGGTCACTCAGATGGCGACCTTTATCAAAAAATTTTTGCCTCATGTAGTATGCCGACAAGTTGTACAAGTTCTTGGACTTAAAGGATAACTCATCCAAGGAAAGGAAAAATCGGTGCTGTCTATCTATGTAATGCCTTTCTACGGCTTTCACGAGAGTTATTTTGGCGGCACACGAATCACATTATATCAGAATTTTTCAGTCATTGCTTGCGTCTTGTCAAATTGTCACACACACGCCCGCGTCAAGGTCAGGGTGTCGGGCACCCGAAGGAAAAGCCCTCGCAGCGGCTGCGTCAGCAGCTAGCCCGCGCAAGTGATATGTCATACAGCTGCCGGCCACTGGGAGAAATGTCGGGGAATGTCCGGCGATTCAATTATCTCGGGACTTACGCACAACTGTGAGAGAAACCGGGTTTCTGGTTCTGGAACGAGGGCTTGAAGTCACTGCTGGTTCAGAAACCCGGTTTTTGCGTAAGTCCTATATCTAATAATCACACCGCAATGGCAACGCACCCGTCTGGGCCACACTCAGATTCGGATTCTTATTTTTATCCCCATCCCCCACCGGCTGGCTGCTCACCGGCTTGCCTCCTGGCGCTGGCGTCTGAGAGAGCGGCCCCATTGGGCTGGATTGCCGGCACCCGCACATGGCGGCTCCCCTGCCGTGAGGCGATGCGCCCTTTTCCGAAGAGGAGTGCCGCTTTCGCTTTTTGAAAAGGGAAAGGTGGGGAAAAGGATGAAGCAAGAGGGAAGAAGGATAAATCTCCTGCTTGTTCCTTCTTTGTTCTATTTTCACCGCTTGCGGGAGCGCCAGCGCCATCCTCCTCCTTTCAGTCAGCAAAAGCCGGCATTCGACCGCCGGTGGAGCCCCAGCCGCACGCCTGGGCCAAAAGGCTTCAGGCAAAAGAAAAAACAAAAGAATTCGCCTGCCTTTTTACTTTTTAGTTCTGACCGGCCTCATGGGGCGGTCGCTTTGTTGAGAAGCGCCTCAATCTTGGCTAGCAGTCGGGGGAATTCCACCGGTTTGGTGTCGTAGTCGTCGCAGCCTGCAGCCAGGCATTTTTCTCGATCGCCTGCAATGGCGTGGGCGGTTAGGGCGATCACAGGAATGCCGGTGGTTGCCGGTGCTGCTTTGATCTGCCTCGTCGCCTGCCACCCGTCCAGTACCGGCAGGCCCATATCCATCAAAATCAAGTCGGGAGCTTCCGACTTGGCCATCTCCACGCCCTGGGCCCCATCCGTGGCGATCGCCAGCAAGTACCCTTTGCGGATCAGACGCCGCGACAGCATGTCCCGATTCATTTCGTTATCTTCGACCAGCAAGATTTTGGCCATTTTTCTATTCCCTGTAGCTTTGACCAGCCCTATTTTGTGTGCCCCGATTTTGGATTGCTTGTCACTACTCTAAAATCTAAAATCTAAACTCTCCAATCCCTCTGGCCTGCTGTGAGCCTCGCACTGTCGAAGCTTGGGCCGCTATTTCGACCTCACGGCGGCTGGAAAACCTTATCCGAAGGCAAGATATGCTTTCGCGCTGCGGGCAAGCACTTGGCTTGCCCCCCACCCGGCTGCGGGCTTGCGCACCGGTTTCTGGCACGCCGGCTTCAAAAGCCTCAGAGCCAACACCCCCGTACTGGCAGCGCCTGGACAATCTGCGGGCAAGCACAAGGCTTGCCCCTGCAAGGGCGGGGTGCCGGTGTCGCGCACCTCAACAGCCAACCCTGTCGCATAGAAAAGTGATAACTCGTAAATATTATAAGTTTAAATTATTAACTACTAATTTTAGTACAGTATAGGACTTAGATTGCCTCTATTTACTTTTGAACAGTCAAGGAATAGCTCCGGCTGGGGTTGGGTCGTGTTGGCCGAAGTTTGGTGAGGCCCGCACGCGGGGTGCCGAGGTCGCCCGCAGATGCGGCACAGCCGCAGCGAAGCGCGGTAGCGACGCCCATTTCCACCCGCAAGCGCGAGGAAATACCTGCTGAGCGCAAGAGGCAGAGCAAGAGTTTTCCGACGAGACTGGCGCAGGGGGTGTGGCAAAAACCAGCAGCGGTTCACCGCCGTTTTGTGACTGGCGCACCTCAAAGGCTTGTTTGCAAGGCGGCAATCACCAAGTCGCAAACTTCGTTAAGAAGTTGGTCGCGGCTTTTGGCTTCCTTGAGGAATATCTGCTCCACACAGCCATTGAGAAGCTTGTAATCGTCAGGTGTGAGATCCATAGCTGTGACGACGATAATGGGCAGCGAGCGCGTCTGCAGACTGTTGCGCAATTCGGCAATCACCTGGAAACCATCCATTTGGGGCATCATCAGATCCAACAAAATCAAATCCGGCTGCTGCTGGCACAGCTGCAGCGCTTCCTGGCCATTTGCGGCTTCCAGGACACCAACCCCCTCTTTTTCTAACATGCGCCGCAGCATTTCGCGGGTTGCCCCATCGTCTTCCACAATCAGAATTTGGTTGCATGGTTTCTTGTACTTGCGCAAGAGGGTGAGGAGGCGGTTGCGGTCGATGGGTTTGGTGAGGTAGTCCGCCGCCCCCAAGGCGAAGCCGAAATTTTTATCGTCCAGGGAGGAAGCTACAATCACCGGCACGTCAGCCAGGTTGGGATCGGCTTTCAGCGTCGAGAGCACCGCCCAGCCATTCATCCCCCGCATCAGCACGTCGAGTACAATCGCATCCGGGTGGAGAGTTCGCGCCAGCTGCAACCCCGCCTCGCCGGAAGCCGCTATCTCAACGCGAAACTTTTCCTTGGCTAACCGGCGGGAAATCAGCTCCCCTACTGCCGGATCGTCGTCTATGGCCAAGACGGTGAAAGTGCCAGCACCGGCTGCAGCTGGCGATTTAGCAACCGCTCCCCCCTCCGCTGCATCGCCGGACGCCAAGTTTTTCATCAATGCGGGCCCCACACTTTTGACTTCTTCTTCTTCTTCGCTCACCCCCTCTGGCAAGCGGATGGTGAAGGTGGAGCCAAAACCCTCAAGGCTTTCCACCTCAATGTCGCCGCCCATCATCTGGCAGAAGTGGCGGGCGATTGCCAGCCCCAAGCCGGTGCCGCCATATTTGCGCGTGGTGGAGGCGTCCGCTTGGGTGAACGGTTGGAACACCTTCTTGAGCTGCTCCGGGCTCATGCCGATGCCGGTGTCGGTGACGCGGAAGAGGATCTCCAGGCGCACGGCGCTGGGCATTGCGGATTCGGCGTCGGGCAAAGACGCGAGTTCCCGGCTCACCGCCAGGGTAATCGTCCCCCCTTCGGTGAACTTGGCGGCGTTGCTCAGCAGGTTGAACAGCGCCTGGCGCACTTTGGTGAGGTCAGCCCGCATGCTGCCCAGATGCCGGTCGCACTCCACTTTCAGGGTATTGCGGTTTTTATCCACCAGTGGTAAAATAGTAGCTTCAACTTCCGAAATCAGCTCCGAAATGTCGAAAGTTTCCAGGTAAAGATCCATCCGACCTGCTTCAATTTTAGAAATGTCGAGGATGTCGTTGATCAGAGCCAGCAGGTGTTTGCCGGCGGAGCGAATTTTCTCCAGATCGGGAACGATATCTTCATACCCAAAGTCTTGGGCTTCTTCTTGCAGCATTTCGCTGTAGCCAATAATAGCGTTGAGTGGCGTGCGCAGTTCGTGGCTCATATTCGCCAGAAAAGTGCTTTTCGCCCGGTTCGCAGCTTCAGCGGATTCTTTTGCCAGCTGCAATTCTTCCTGCGCCCGCAGGCGCTGAGTGATGTCAGAAACGGTGCCGTCGTAGTAGAGCAGCGCACCGCTTTCGTCTCGGATTTTGCTGGCGTTTTCCGAAATCCAGATAATGCTGCCGTCTTTGCGATAGACTTGCGACTCAAACCCCTCTACCGTGTCTTGCTCTTCCATCAGGCGAAGGAATTCAGCTCGCCGGTCAGGATCGACGTACAGCTGCTTCCCGATGTCGCGCACTGTGCGGATCAGCTGTTCGGGTGAGGAGTAGCCGTAGATGCGTGCTGTTGCCGGATTGGCGCTGATGTACTTTCCGTCGGGCGTGGTTTGGAAAATCCCCTCTACAGCGTTTTCAAATATGCTGCGATATTGCGCTTCCGCTTGCCGCCGCGCCTCTTCCGCTCGTTTGCGCTTGGCTAGATTGCGTGCGTAGGCGATAAAAACATAAATGGCGATCGCCGCTACGAGCAGGGCGAAAATCTGAACTTGAAATTTTTTATGGTAAAGCCGGTCTGTGCGTTCTCGCAATATTCCGCGCAGGGCTGGAACTGCGGCGTCATAGAGTTTGAATTGAACCTCTAGGGCTTTGCTGCCTGCTGCAAAATAGTCTGCCGGTTGAATCTCCAGGCTTTCCGGAGTGTCTGTTTGCTGCTTAACTAAGTCTGCAAAAACAGTCGTAACCCGCACGCAGCTTTCGGTGAGTGCTTCTAGCTGGGGTTTAAGTTTTGGGTTTTGGCCGAAAGCGACTTGCATGCCTCTGTGGATGGCATCTACCGGCGATTTGAGGGAGCCCGACAGAATGATGAGCTGGACTTTTTCACCGGCTCGCAGCTGCTCTCGTGCGGCTAGCCCTGCCCCCAAGTCTCTGGCGAGAGCCGTTTGTTCAATGGCTTGGGGGAGTTTGACTATCACAGCATCCATGAGATAGTAACTGTCGAGAACCGGGTCGAGTATCAGGTTTGAGGTGTCCCCCACATAGGCGATCGAGGACAGAATATCGTCAATTACAGCCGTGTGAGCGTCAAAGCTCTGTTTGGGCGTCAGGCCCGACTCCTGGCTTTTTAGCGTCTGCCACTTTTCTTTTAAGGAATTCCATCTTTCGGCGGTTTTGAGGGTTGTCCCCAGCGTTTTATCGACTCGCTCAAGCGCCCCGAACTGAGTTTCTATTTCTTCTCGCTTGAATCTGAGGTTTGCTGGTAAATACGCACTGCCGGTCGCGCCGGCATTGACCGCGCCTCGCTCCTGTATGAGACTTTCTAAAAGCAGTCTTAAATTCTGGGTGTACTCCAGTCCCAGGCGCTCTTTTTGCGCGAACTGTATCTGGCCGTCTAGTTCGGAAATAAGTTGATATACGACTAATGTAAAGGGCAAAATAAAAACGATAAGCAAGCCAATTAATCGGGCCGGTTCGGCAATGGGATTGCGCAGGGTTTTGGTCACGGTAACGGTCTCCTGTTTGTTCGGGTTCAGAATGGCTTTAACTGACAGCGATCCGCCAATCCAGCGGCAGTGCGGTGACGTGGCAGTGACGCTCCCCTGCTGCATCCTGAGAAGGCAAACACACCCGGCAGTGATATCATGTCCGACGGCTTCGTTTTTGGATAGCCGGGGAGCCGGGGAGCCGGTTTCAGGGCCCAAGAGAATTGCAGGTTCTTTGCATCACGGTAAGAAACACAATCGATGCTACCGGACATGATATGATGGGGGAAAGGGGTTTGCCGTGCGGCATGTGAAACAGCGGCAGCTGGCAGTGTGAGGCCAGATTTTGCGTCTGGAAGGAGTGCGGAAATCCCCCTGAGGAATCGCAGGCACTAGCCGCCAACAGGAGCGCGTGAGAGTGAATCCTGGCAACGGGATTGAAACAAGGGATTGAAATAAATACGGGACAGAAATGTTACTACCGGATAAAAAACCTTGGGTCGCCCAGGTATCCTGAAGGGTGAGTGAATTGCAGCGGGGGGGACTCCCTCTGTTCGTTCACCGGTACTGCTTGCGCAAAAAGGTAAAAGGCACACCGGCAAAAGAAAGGTATCTCCCGTACAAGTGGTGGAAAACCCTCTTTTTTGGGCGTAGGGCATGGGAAATACCCGCTCCAGTCTTAGGAGGAACGGGTGCGTTCCCGACTCTGGCTCGCGACCGAGCGTGGGGCGATACGAGAGGGAACGCACCCTACTGCGGAACGGGGGATGGGAGTGGGGGCGCAGGAAATACCCGCAATCAGCAAGCCTTTGAGAAAATCACTAACTTTCGGTTATTACCATAAGAGGGTGTTTATCAAGAACAAGTGAGGGCTGCCAGAAACCGGGTTTCTTGGGCTGATCGCCGAACTATGTGTTCCCCCAGCAAGAGAAACCCGGTTTCTCACCTCCTGCAGCAGCTCAACAATTACTTTGCAAACACGCTCTAAGTCTCGGAGAGCTAAAGAAAACATCATCTTCCCTTCTACTTTGCTTTTGGCGCTGTCGCTGTTTCCTTCGGGCTACACGGGTAAATCCTGCCTGGGGTTGAAGGTTTCAACTTGACGCAGCTTTTCATAGAGTTCCCGTTCTTGCGGGCTTAACTCTCTCGGAACTGCAATCTGGATCTCGACGATCTGGTCGCCGCGACTGCCGCTACCGATGGGGTAGCCAATACTTGCAAGGCGCAGGCGCTGCCCAGACCTGACCCCGGGCGGTACGGTCATTTTCACCAACCCGTCGAGGGTTGGCACTTCTACCGGCCCTCCCAGCGCCGCCTCGCTGGCTGTCAGGGCCAGCGTGCAGCAGATGTCAGATGCTTGCAGCTTGAAGAAGGGATGCTCGGCTACGGTAATTTTCAAGTAAAGGTCACCGCCGCCAATTCCTTGACTCTTCAAGCGGATGCGCTGTCCGGTAACCATTCCAGAAGGCATGTTTACTTCGAGAGAGCGCCCGTCTTCCAGGCGAATCCGTTCATTTCCTCCCAGATAGGCTTTTTCCAGGGGCAGAGTCAGGCGAGCTTCCACGTCCCGGCGAGCGGCGCGAGAGCCGGCGATGTAGGCGGTTTTGGAGGTTCCGGGGCGGAAGGAGTCGGGGGAATCGGCGCGGAGCCGGGAGCCTGCGGGTGGGGTGGAAACGCTGGCGGAGCTGCCGCGCCGGCCCAGTATCTGGTCAACAAAACTGTTAAAGTCGGGAAACTGGCCGTAATCCACCTCTTCTGACTTGCGGGTGCCGGTGCTGCCGGTGCGACCGTTCCAGGTTTTTGGCGCTGAAGAACGCCCCGGCTGCCTTCCCTGGAAGCCTTTCTGCTTCCAGAACAGGCTGTACTGGTCGTATTGCGCCCGCTTGTCCGCATCGGAGAGAATGTCGTAAGCCTCCCCGATATCCTTAAATTTTTCCTCGGCCTGTTTGTTTCCGGGATTCAGATCTGGGTGATACTGCCGGGCGAGTCGCCGGTAGACCTTTTTAATCTCCTCGGCGGTGGCATCTCTGGGAACTCCCAAAATCTCGTAGTAGTTCCGAAAGTTCTGCATTGTCAGTTGTCTGGTGTCAGTTGGTAAGACAGGCGGGACGCCTGTAGCGCGCTGAAAAGGGAAGCTTTGTGTGTCAGTTGCAAGCAGGTCAGCTCGCAGCTAGTGGCGGGCAAGGGGGATGGCTAATTGTTCAAAGGCGCAGTTGCCAAGTTGGTAGGGCTAAAGCCCAACTCCGAACCTAGCGGGTAGGGCTAAAGCCCAACTACGAACCTCCTGACCAATGACCCCTGACAAATTAGAACCAGTCCTCATCCTGATCGTCCCACTCATCCGAGGAAGCATTCGTGCGGGGCGTGCGGTAGTCCCCTCTGGCGGGGCGGCGGACTTCCTCGCGATAGGAGGGGCGGCTGTCGCCGGAGAAGGTGCGCCGAACCGAGTCAAAGAAGTTCTCCGACTCGTCAGAGCGGGAAGCCTGGTAGACTTCCCGGCTGAGCTCGTAGAGAGCGTCTTGCAGTTGGGAACTCGTCAAATCGACGCCCCGCTCGTCGCTGCGGGCGAGGGCGTCGCGCAGCTCTCGAATCAGAGATTCGATGCGGTTGCGAATCCCCGGCGCAAACTGCATGCCGTAATCCAAGGTGACTTCTCGCAGCTGCCGCTCGGCTTGATAGGCTAAGGCTTCTGTGCGGTTGCGCTTCTCGACTCGCTCCCGCCGCAAGCGATCTTCTTGGGAAAATTGCTCGGCATCTCGGATCATGCGGTTGACTTCCGTTTCACTGAGGGTGGAAGCGCCTTGGATGATAATGCTCTGCTCTCGACCGGTGCTTTTGTCCAGGGCTTGTACCGTGAGAATCCCGTTGGCATCAATATCAAAGGATACCTGAATCTGGGGCAAGCCTCTGGGAGCCGGCGGAATGCCGGTGAGCTTGAACCGGCCAAGGGATTTGTTATCGGCTGC
Organism: Oscillatoria princeps RMCB-10; assembly: GCA_019359235.1. Lineage (GTDB taxonomy): Bacteria > Cyanobacteriota > Cyanobacteriia > Cyanobacteriales > Oscillatoriaceae > Oscillatoria > Oscillatoria princeps. The sequence continues at coordinate 270,207 of JAHHHT010000003.1, read as the reverse complement.
CATCTCCCGCTCTCCCTGCAGGACGTGGATTTCCACCAGGGTTTGGTTGTTTTCGGCGGTAGAAAAGATATCCGACCGGCGCACCGGGATGGTGGTGTTGCGGGGGATGAGCTTTTTCATGACGCTGCCGATGGTTTCCAGCCCCAGGGACAGGGGCGTCACGTCCAGCAGCAGCACGTCTCTGACGTCTCCCGCCAGGATGGCGGCTTGGATGGCGGCTCCCACGGCGACGACTTCATCGGGGTTGACGTTCTCATTGGGCTGTTTGTCTATCAAGCCGCGCACCAGCTGTTTGACCATTGGCATGCGGGTGGAGCCGCCCACCAGCACCACTTCGTCAATTTTTGCCGGTGTCAGACCGGCATCGGCGAGGGCTTGCTTGACGGGGATGCGCAGCCGCTGCAGCAGGTCGCCGCACATGCCTTCAAACTGAGCGCGAGTCAGCTGGGTTTCCAGATGCTTTGGCCCGTCTTCGGTGGCTGTGATGAACGGCAGGTTGATTTCCGTGACCCCGACGCCAGAAAGCTCTATTTTGGCTTTTTCAGCGGCTTCCATCAGGCGCTGCAGCGCTTGTCGGTCGCGCCTCAAATCGACTCCTTCTTCGTCTAGAAACTTCTCTGCAAGCCAGTCCACAATCTTTTTGTCGAAGTCATTCCCCCCCAGCTGGGTGTCCCCGCTGGTGGCTTTGACTTCAAATACGCCGTCGCCCACATCCAGGATGGAAACGTCAAAGGTGCCGCCGCCCAAGTCAAACACCAAGATAGTCTGCTGTTGCTTGCGATCGAGTCCGTAAGCCAGGGAGGCTGCCGTTGGCTCGTTGAGAATCCGCTTGACTTCCAAACCGGCAATCCTCCCGGCATCCCGGGTGGCTTGCCGCTGGGAGTCGTTGAAGTAGGCCGGCACGGTAATCACCGCGCCGGTCACGGGCTCTCCCAGGTAGCGGCTGGCTTCCGAAGCCAGCTTGCGCAGCACCACCGCTGAGATTTCCTCTGGGGCAAATTCTTTTTTCAGGCGAGGGCACTGGATTTTGATGTTGCCGTTTTCATCTTTGCGGATGGTGTAGGGAACTCGCTTTGACGCTGGGCTGAGTTCGGCATACTTGCGACCGATGAACCGCTTGACGGCATAGAAGGTATTCTGGGGATTGAGAACCGCTTGCCGTCGGGCTAGCTGTCCGACGAGCTGCTCCCCTTCTTTGCTGAAGCTGACTGCGGAGGGAGTCGTGCGCATGCCTTCTGAATTGGCAATCACCACCGGCTTGCCGCCCTCCATGACGGCTACTACTGAGTTGGTTGTACCCAGGTCAATGCCGACTACCTTTCCCATGCGTTAGTTTTCTCCTCTCGCGTTGTGCTGACCCGATAGATACTTGGTTTCCTTTAGTTTATGCAGCCATCAGAAAACTGGCGCTACAAGTGATTGCCGCTGTTTTTGGCGCTTGAATGGTGCCTCACCGTCAGCTTTGGGGCGGTATCTTCCTTGCTGACTTTATTCTACCGTGCGGGCGAGACGCGCCCAGAGGTCTAGGGGATGGGGTGCCTTGGCCTGCGGGCTGTGGCTGGGGCGAGAGGGGGAGGGGCTTCAGGGGCTTCAGGGGTGATAGAAAGGTAACTGTACTTTCACCCTCTCTTGACAAAAATAAGATTTTTGATTATTTTAACGCGCCCGAACGCCTGCGGGCGTGCCTCGGGCCGGAGATCGGATGCTGTCTGGGGGCGGACCGACGCCGGTTGTCCCGCTCCCCGATTGCCGGTGGGGAAATTTCGCGTCTCTACAAGAGGGGGCGATTCGTTGCAGTCCCCCATCTTGTCTGCCTGGGGGAATGGATTGCGCTGCTGTTGCAACGCCGGCTTTAACAGCATGGCTTAATAGCTTAAAATTTGTGATGATAGGGGCATTCAATAGAAAGCGTTTACCAAAAAAAATCCCAACAGCTTGCCTGATTTCATGTTCGGTATTGGCCGCATGCCGCCACATGATATGGCTTTATATTCGCTAAAAAAAGCCCTCAGAATTATATTTAGTAAAGGCCCATTTATTGTCAAGTAATATCGCAAAAAACTGGAAAGCGGGGGAGCGTCACGGATTTGAATGCCGCGAATAACAACAGTTAATTCATCCGGATTCCTTACTTATCCGTGTCAGGCTGCGGGGGTAAATAATTCCCGGCGATTAAACGAACTTGATATTAGATCGGTTGAATTCGGTGCGTCCGTTAACTACGCAAAGGACATGCTCAGGTTATAATTGGTATCGCCGCTGTACTGATAGACCTCAACAAAGTAGTTCCAGCAGTTAAGGAAGCGGTAATTGATTCATTTGAGCTGCCACCAGCCTGTGAAATTCCAATGACCTCGCCTGGCTCGACTGCTGAATTGCTGTTGGTGTCCCGAATCAGCCGGACATCGGCATCCGAACTCAGCCCAGTCATGTTCAAGGTAAAGGTTCCCGTCGAGTTCACGATCAAATGGTAGACATCTGCGGTGTCAGTGGTGCCCACCCAGTCACTGAAGTTTCGGGTGCCACTCAGGTTGCCAACCTCGACCTCAGCAGGCAGAATATTGCTAGGTGCGTAGTCGTTGGTGGCAGATAGCCTCAGATCGTATTTGGTATCGCCACTGTACTGATAAACTTGAACAAGGTAGTTACCCGCAGCTTGGGAGCCAGCGTTAATCGCCTCATCGTGGTTGCTACCATAAGTTGAACTGCCAATCAGCGGGTCGCCAGAATCAATAACACCGTTATTATTGGCGTCCTGATAGAGTCGGACATCGGCATCCGAACTCAGGCCAGTGAGAGCCTGGTTGACATCTTGGGTACTGGCCAGACTGAAACTGTAGAGGTCACTGGTGTCGCTGCTACCCACGAAGTTACTGACAACAAATTGAGTTTCACTCAGTGCACCAATGTTAAATTATGCCATTTTCTTTCTTCCTTGAAAGCATAGAGGATTATTCAGGGAGCGCCAAGTTATTGATTAGCTAGTTTGCTTCTTACTTGTGCAATTCCCTCTATATATTTGTCAGAATAACTCCAAGGTATTGCGCGTTTCTTTACAATAGGTTACATAAATTTAGCCCCGGTAATTGCTGAGTGGGGTAGCTAGAAATCAATCCCCAGCAATCTCTATCTTTAGGTAGTAGACAGCTGGGGTGATCCCTCGTAAAGTGATAGGTTTACAGGTCAAAAGTGCTGCTATATCAACCGAAGAGGCATCGCTCTATGGAGAGAGTGGAAGAACAGCTGCAGAGGCTGGTTACAGAAGCCTGCAGGCATCCAGCCGGAAGTGTTCAGCGCCAGAGAAACTTAACCAGTGTCATCCGTTTGATTGCCAACAAACTTTGGAAAGAAAACACACCTGATTATGAAGATGCGCTGCAACAGACATGGGTGTACTTCTGCCAAAATATCTGCGAGGTAATACGGGTGAGGTGTATAACCCCACGAGGGGAAGTGTCCTCACCTGGCTAAATACCTACCTGAAGCGGCGGCTGCAAGATTTCTGTACAGACAGTCAAAATCGGAAATCCAAATTTGTGCCTGGGAAGTGGGGAGCGGATGAGGACAGTGAAACCGCTGACCCCGTAGAAAATCTGCCGGCGAGTCCGGATGCTCCCCCCCTGCTGGAAGACGTAAGAACCTGGGCTGAGACAGACTCAACAGGGGAGTTGCGCAGAACCCGTTTGCAAGGCCACCCACAAGTGACAGCCCAAGTATTAATATTGAGGCGCTTGCCTCCGGAAACCAGCTGGAAAGCCCTGGCGGCGGAATTAGGTGTGCCGGCTTCAACATTAAGCAGTTTTTACCAGCGCCAGTGCGTGCCCCGCTTGCGTAAATTTGGCGAATCAGAGGGATATATATAGTAGAGGAGGCGAGTATTTTCGTCCCTAAGCCCGCAAGCGCCTGAAGCGCAGCTTAGGGATTATGGAGTAACAAGAACAGTGCCATGACTTACAGCAGCCATGATAGAGAAAATTTTGCCCTGCCGCTGCCGCTGACCCAAAACGCGCGGCGGGTAGCGCAGCAGTTTGCCAGCCAGCAACCCACACCGCAAAAGGCAGAGCAAGTCCGTTTGAATACCCTTGCCGTGTGGGTGGTAAATGACTACTTGCAGATGATGGGCATTCCCACAGACTTATCCGCCGGCGACAGTTGGAACCCCGTCGTGCGCCTTTGTGCAGACGTGGCTGACCTGGAAGTCACCGGTGCCGGTCGCTTGGAATGCCGCCCCGTGAAAAAGCGCCAGCGTTCCTGCTACATTCCGCCGGAAGTGTGGCAAGAACGAATTGGCTACATGGTGGTTGAGATAGAAGATTCCTTGCGGGAAGCCAGCCTGCTGGGATTTGTTCCAACAGCAGCCACCCACGAGCTGCCGGTCAGCCAGCTGCAACCGCCTGAAGATTTAATCGATTGCTTGAGCCAGCTGAGGCAGCCGGCACCGGCTGCAGCACCGGCTGCACCCACCAGAACTGCCGTAAACTTGAGCCGGTGGTTCAGCAATATTGTTGAGGCAGGCTGGCAAGCCGTTGAAACTCTGTTCAACCCAGACCTGTTCAACCCAGACGAATCAGAACTAGCTTTCAGTTTTAGAAGTCTGCCTTTCAATTTTAGAAGCCCCGACACGTCAGTCTCAACTGACCTCCCTGTGCCAGAAGCCGGCGTGAGACGAGTTAAGTTGATTGACCTGGGGATGCAGCTCGTCGGTCATCCTGTAGCTCTAATCGTGGAACTCAGGCTAGAATCAGAACAGAAGACCAATATTCTCCTGCAGGTGCATCCTGCCGGCACTCACATTTATCTGCCCCCAGGACTCCAACTGATTGTCCTGGATGAATCTGGGGCTACTTTTCAGGAAGTCCACTCCAGAAGTGCCGATAATTACATTCAATTGGAGTTCAGTGGCCAACCTGAAGAGCGGTTTTTCGTTCAGGTCGCTCTCGGCGACGCCAGCATTACGGAAGAATTTGTTATTTAGTTAGGGACTGTCAGGAGAATATAAATTAATAATTAAAATTTAATAATCCGGCGGCATTTTAAAATTTTTAACGGTAAGTTTTGAGGGGTCGCCTGGTAAAATGGGAAAATTAGTTTGTCTGAAGCTAGGAGATGGCAATTTTGAGCGCGGGTTTCCAATCACCTTGCAGATTGGGAAAGAAGACTCGCGCCCTTCAGCAGAAATCACCGGCTTCCTCCCACCCGCTCCAGAGATTCCTCCACTCTACAGCCGCTGGCAAATCGCCTATCGTCGCTTGGGGTTGCGCTCCGGACTCGAACCCAAAGCAGGAGTTGTCACCAACGTTTCCAAGATTGAGGACTGCGGCAAAGCCGCCCGAGAATTGTGCGAGCGCCTGAATGCTTGGCTGCGCTCCGATCCGTTTTGCTGTATCAAAGAAAAACTGCTAGAAAAATTAATGCCATCCGACGAAATTCGGATGCTCCTGCAAACGCGAGACATTCAACTGCAGCGACTCCCCTGGCATCTTTGGGATTTATTGGAACACTACCCCAAAGCTGAAATTGCTTTAAGCGCACCGGCATACGAACGGATAGAACGCCCCTCTCCCCCCAGAGGCAACAAAGTAAGCATCCTAGCCATTCTGGGCAACAGTGATGGCATTGACACCCGCGCAGATAAAGCGCTGTTAAAACAGTTGCCGGGCGCGGAGATCAGCTTTTTGGTGGAGCCCCACCGGCAGGCGCTCACCGCCCTGCTCTGGGAGGAGCAGGGCTGGGATATCCTCTTTTTTGCGGGGCACAGTTCCAGCCTGGGGACTGGCGAGACGGGCCATATTTATCTTAACAGAACCGAGACTTTAACCATTGAACAGCTAAAATACGCCCTCAAAAAAGCCGTTGAGCGAGGCTTAAAAATCGCCATTTTCAACTCCTGTGACGGGCTGGGATTAGCGCAGGAGCTAGCGTCTTTGCAGATCCCCCAAATCATTGCCATGCGCGAGCCAGTTCCAGACCGGGTGGCGCAAGAATTTTTGAAGCATTTCCTGCAAGCCTTCGCTCGCGGCGAAACCTTCTATTTAGCCGTGCGAGAAGCGCGGGAAAAACTGCAAGGCTTAGAGGGCGAATTCCCTTGCGCCACCTGGCTGCCTGCCATTTGCCAGAATCCCGCTGAAGCGCCGCCGGCTTGGCAAGAGTTTCACAGTAAAGTCTATCAAAATTATACCGCAAACCGAGCCGGTTTGCCAACACCAAAAATCTCGCCGGTCGGGCACACCCTCCGCACAGCATTGCTAGCCAGCTTGCTTGTAACGCCGGCTCTCATGGGGGCGCGGCACCTGGGAATGCTGCAGGCGTGGGAGTTACAAGCCTTTGACGGGCTGGTGCGACTGCGACCGGATGAAGGGCCAGATCCGCGCATTCTGGCCGTCGGCATCACCGAAGAAGATTTTCAGCTCAAAGAACAGCAGCAAAGAAAAGGCTCTCTCTCCGACCGGGCGCTGGCTATACTGCTGCAGAAACTCGAACAATCCCAGCCGCGAGCCATTGGCTTAGATATCTATCGCGATTTTCCTGCAGACCAGAAAGAGCGGGAACTAGCCGCTCGCATGCGGCGCAATCATGGCTTGATTGCCATTTGCAAAGTCAGCGAGCCAGAAATCAGCGAGCCCGGCGTCTCACCCCCGCCGGAAATTCCTCAAAATCGCCAGGGATTCAGCGATTTTGCCGCCGATCCCGATGGCGTTATCCGCCGGCATCTGATCGCGATGAAGCCACGCGCCACATCCCCTTGCGCTGCGCCCTACGCTTTCAGCGCACAGCTGGCATTCCACTACCTGGAAGCAAAAGGCATCAAAGCCCACTACACCCAAAAAGGAGAATTGCAGCTGGGCGACGTTCTCTTCAAGCGCTTGCGAAACCGCAGCAGCGGCTATCAGCTTCTCGATGACTGGGGCTACCAAATCTTGCTCAATTACCGCTCCTACCGCTCTCCGCCGGAGGCTGTCGAAACCGTCACCCTCACAGAAGCGATCGCCGGTAAAGTCAATCCCGATGCCTTCAAAAATCGCATCATTCTCATCGGCGTCACAGCCCAAAGTGGGGGCGACAATTTTACCACTCCCTACAGTGCGGGCCGGTGGCCCTACCAAGAAATGCCCGGAGTCGTCCTCCACGCCCAGATGGTGAGCCAGATTCTCAGTGCGGTTTTGGACGGGCGACCCCTGCTTTGGGTCTGGCCCCAGTGGGGGGAGGTTTTGTGGGTTTGGGGCTGGTCCGTGCTGGGAAGCGTGCTGGCGTGGCGCATTCGCAACCCCCGCCACTTGGCGCTGGCGGCGGCAGCAGCACTGGCGGTTTTATACGGACTTTGCCACATCTTGATGGCCCGGGGCGGTTGGGTGCCGCTCGTGCCGCCGGCTATGGCTCTGGCCCTCACCGGCGCAATTGTGGCCGCCTCCCCAGCCCATTTTAAGGCACTTCAGTCTGTATAGCAGTTCGTTCTTGAGCTGGAAAAATTATTTTTTTTATAAACCGCCCCCGTGAAGGAGCGCCAAGGAAAGAAAAGAGATACGATTTCTCAAATCATTTATAACTGCTGGAACTTACAGCTATGACTGAATTAAAATTATCTTCTGCCGCTTCTTGCAGAGACCGGACTTATCCGGTGGGAAATTTGTGTGCGAATTGCAGGCAAACCGCTGGCGTCCCACACATAAAACTCGCCTTCGCTATCTGTCTGGCATCCCTGACTTTCATGCCGGCAGCTGCCGGTCAACCTGTCACTGACCCGCCGCCGACTTTGAATTCCAGCGGACAGTTAAACCAAACATCAATCTTCAACACCCCCCCGCCACCAGACAACATCGGCGAACCGGGCGGTCGCATTGGAGGGGGAAAGCGCGGCTGTGGGGATACAGGCAATGATTTCGGATCGTCTGAGGCAAAGGTGCTGACAGCATTAGTGCCGGTGTCGGATTCGGGACTGGTCTGGGGATTAACAACCGCTGAGCTACCCACTTTTTGGTTTTACGTGCCTTATGCCGCCGCACTTCCCGGAGAGTTTGTCCTGCAGGATGAAGCCGACCGGACTGTCTACCAGACTTCTCTCACCCTGTCTGGAACGCCGGGAGTTGTCAGCGTCTCCCTCCCAGCCACAGCAACACCGCTAGAAATTGGCAAGCGATATCACTGGTATTTTATTGTTAATTGCGATTCCGAACCGATCGCGTTTGTTCACGGATGGATACAAAGATCGGAACTGAATCCCGCGCTGACAGTTGAGTTAGAAAAATCAACACCCGCCCAGCGCGTCGCCCTTTATGCCGGCAGCGGTTTCTGGTACGATGCGCTGACCGCTGCAGCGGATATTAGGCGCACCGGCTCGCAGGACACATCCTATTGGGCTGCCCTGTTGCGAGATATTCGCTTGGACGATATTGCCGCCCAGCCGGTATTAGATTTTAGATTTTAGATTTTAGATTTTGGATTGAGGTCTGTTGCAAATCTCTTGTGGGACAGGCGTCGCGCTTACGCGCCGCTCCGAAGCACGCCTGTCCCACAGGCGCGATCGCGACGCCGGCGCTACAGAAAATTAACAGGACTTGCGCAGCGACACTTATAGCGTTTTTCAGATTAGTGTGCTGCGGAGAAACTCGGTAGGGGCGGGCACAGGGGCACCGCCCCTACGAAATCGGGTTTATGGGCCATATTACATCAAACTGAGAACCGCTATATAGCGTTTTTCGTATGAGTGAGGTACTGAGAAACCCGGTTTCTTTAAGAAACCGGGTTTCTGGGGTGTATAGCAACAGACAGTCAGTTTAGGACATGATATAGCAGCAGGCACTTAGGTTAGGACATTCTGGCGACCGAGCTCCCCCGCTCCCCCCTCCTGCTGTCCTAACCAATATGGCTACTGCTATAGTCCGAGGGAACGCCTGTCCTACGAGTTATAGACGTAGGGCAGGCGTCCCGCCTGCCCTTAACGTCTAATGTCCTAATCTAAGTGGCTACTGCTATACTTCATACAACTGAAAACCGCTATAATGTGGGGTGGTGCCGGTTACGCTAGCGCTAACCCACCCTACAGATAGAGGCTATATCAAAACAGGACTTCCGCAGCGACACTCAATTGTGGTGCCGGTTACGCTAGCGCTAACCCACCCTACTGCGGTTTTTTCTATACAAAATCCAAAATCCGGGCATCCAAAATCCAAAATACTACAGCCAATTCCCCACTAAGACGTAAGGTGCCCAAAACAGGGGGCGCTGGTACTTAGGATTCTTTAAAAGAGCCAGCTGCGCTTGACGGAGGGCTTCAGCTTTTGTCAGCTGGTTGCTAGCTAATTCCCGGTAAAATTGACTCATCAGCAGGGCGGTAGACTGATCATCCACACTCCACAGAGAAGCGAGGGTGCTGCGAGCTCCCGCCCGCACCGCCACTCCAGCCAGCCCCAGAGCCGCCCGCTTGTCCCCTGCAGCGGTTTGACAGGCGCTCAACACTAGCAATTCAATCGCCTTAGTTGGGCTTCCATCTCCAGTTCGCAGCAAGCTATCCAGCTCCTTGACATAAATCCGCTTGTCCCAAGCGACAATAAAGGTCTCGCTGGCGTTGGAGCTGAACTGACCGTGAGTGGCTAGGTGAACTACAGGAAAGGACAAGTCGCTGACTCGCTCTTGCAGCGCTTTGCTGGTAAACTGCTCGTTGAAAAGTACCCGGCTTCGCACTTCCGACTGAATTTCCTGCAATTCCCGCTCGACATTTGGCAGTGCGGGAAATCCCGGGCGGGGTTCAGTCACACCGGCAGCCAAAGCCCTCAGCCTGCCGGTGTGAAAAGGTTTGGGGGATAGCAGCTGCAAACCAGGTGCCAGAGCAATGCTGTAGTTCTCCACCAGATAGTGTTCGCCGTCGTAAAGGGCTGCCATCGGGATATTCCGAAAGGGAGAATCGAGGACAAACACTAATGTCTTGACTTGGCTGGCACTGAAGTCTGCCAAAGCCGGCTCGACCAGCCAGCTGTACACCTGCTCTGACAGGGACTTAACCTCTCGGAGGGCATAGGGTTTTGTGAGATTGAGCCGCAACTGTTCTAGGGTGCTTTCTACTTGGCTTTTTGCTTGGCGAACCCTGTAGTGCCGCAGTTGATTTTGATTGGGCAACTTGAGGATAACTTCTGTGCGGTCTGCCAAAACAATCGGGTAAATAACTGCTGCCTTGGGATTTGAACTGTCAGCAATTTCGTCAATTTGTTTCGGCTTGGCATTCAAACAGGCATCCCGAAAGAAGTTGTCTAGCTCAGCCAGCTGTAGCGCTTCAATCGTATCGCGAGCTCGCTTTAAGTTTTCTTGCGCCGGCTCGTCAGATTCCAAAAGTAAAGCCACCAGCTGCCGGTACACCGGCTCGACTTCATCCCGAAAGTCGAACTGAATGTCGGGGTTGAGGGCGGCGAGATCGCTGCGCAAGGACTTGAGGGTTTCCACCGCTTGCGCGTAAGCCGCCAGCGCTCCCGACCGGTCGCCCCGCGCCAGCCGCAGGCGTCCGAGCTGCCACTGCCACTGATAGGCAATATCCGGCGCACCGATTGTCTGGGCGAGGTTTAAGGCGGCTTCGGTGTGGCGCACAGCCACCGGCAACTCTCTGGCGACCTCGTACAGCTGCCCCAAATGGCCCCAGGCGTAGGACTCGGCTCGCTCGTCTTTCAGGTCTTTCGCCTGCTGAACCGCTGCGCTCAGTAACTGGGCAATTGCTTGTGTTTGCAGCAAGTCTTCCGCCGGATTTGGGATTGGGGCTCCCGCAGCTCCCCCGCTCCTCTGCTGCAGGCAGACCAGACTGCCGGCAAAGTTCACCCGGGCGTATACTGCCGACCGGCTCGGGCTGAGCCCCTCGATCTGCTGCCGCAAGTCGCGCAATTCCCCAGCGGCTGGGCTTTGCTGTTGCGCCAGCAACACGCTCAGCCGGTTGAGCTGCGCCTGTATCTGCGTCAGATTTGATATTGCTTTTTCTGCACTTTTGTGATATAATGCCTCAGCTTTATTGTAGTGGGGCTGAGCGTCCGGCGCGATGCCCCCGTCAGAGCAGCGCACCGGCACGAGTGGGGGACTGCTGCGGTCTTGCCGGTTTCGCACTCGGCGGGCAAAAGCGAGTGCTGTGTTCCCCAAACTGAGCAAAGTCTCACTTTCTTCTTGACGGGATTGCAGCTCTTGTGCTATAGCTAAACTTTGCTCCAGAAGCTCCTGAGACTTGTCGAGATTGCCGGCGAAGCGCAAGGCGTTTCCCAGACTGCGCAATCCTGCGGCTTTCAGGGGGGAGGGAGGCTCCGCTTGCAGGGTTTCTTCCAGCTGCTGCAGGAGTTTCACGGCTTGCCGGTACTGCCCCAAGGCTTGCAGGGCGGTGGCTTGGTTAATCTGGCTGCCGGCGCGCCCCTGCCGGTCGCCGGCTGCGCCATAGGCGTCAGCAGCCAGTTTCCAGGTGGCCAGGGCGTCTTCGGTCTGTCCCTGGGCCAGTTGCACGCTGCCCCGGACGTTGAGGGCGAGAGCGCGAATCCGCTGCGAGCCGGCATTGCGCGAGTCGGAGGGGGTTGAGAGGCTGAGGCTGGCTGCGCTCGCCGAGCCAGCTTCGGACAGCTGTCCGAGTTTTTGATAAGCCAGGGAGAGATAGCTGAGCGCCAGAGCTTGGTTGAGGGTGTCCCCCCGGGACTGGCACAGCTGCGCCGCCCGCGCCAGGACTTCTGCTGCCGGCTGGAACTGCCCCGCCCGGTACAAGTTTTTGCCCTGTTCCACCAGCTGCGTCGCGGAAGCAGGCTGACCGGCAGCGGAGGTGGCTGCGGCAAGAATCGCCACAGGGGGCGTCAGGCAGAAACCAGAAGCCACAAGCAACAGAACAGAGATAATCTGGGAGCGTCTCATTTTTCTCAACCCGCTGGGTGCTGGGTGCTGGGCAACAGCTCCAGCTCATTTCTCTGTTGCTTCTTCCGCCCAGCGCCAAAAATGATTAACCTTCACGCTTCTCTCATGTTAGTGCGCTTTCAGAAGGCTTGGTAATAATATGTCCGCAAGGCACGGCTGTTCGCACTCAGGGTGTGGGGGGCGGGTTTATTGGGTAAGTAGAATACACCGGCGCTGATCGCAGAGGGGGGGTGAATTATATGCGTGAGGCGGGCGTCGCGCCTCACATGAAGCTAATATTTGCGTGAGGCGGGCGGCCCGCCTCACACGAAAGAAGCCGGTGCGGCTCCCTCAACTTGGGAGAAACCGGGGTTCTAGGGACAGGCGTAGCTGCTGGCGCAGCCGCTACGCTTTAGCGGAGCGGCGCGTACTGAGGGAACGCCTGTCCTACGTCCTTACCCAAATAAGAAACCCGGTTTTGCGTGGTGAGAAACCGGGTTTCTCAGAAAATTTGGGCTATTGGAAAGGCAGTTGCAAGAAACCCGGTTTCTGGTGCGCAGCGCGCCTCACCGCTGCGTTTCATATGCGTGAGGCGGGGGCGCGCCTCACACAAAAGAAGCCTGCGCGCCTTCCTCAACTTGTGAGAAACCGGGTTTCTGGAGAAAAAATTTGGGCTTTGAGGTCAGGGGAGTTGCAAGAAACCCGGTTTCTGGTGTGTGGAACTCTCACACTTCCTGTTGCACCCAAGCGCGTAATGACTTCTCTGCTTGCACTTCGTCTAATTTCGCCTCTTCCAGAAACTGATAAAGCTGCTCTTTGATTGACCGGGCGAATGTGGGGCTATTTTCTACCTCAATATACTGGCGCTCCTGGAGTTGATAAATTCGCAATATTTTCCCGTTATAACGCCAGAATTCCGCGACTCCCATACTGGCATACAAATTTAGTTTTTGAATGTTGGTATAGGTAATATCTATTTCGACAATCAAGTCCGGGGGCGGATCGGTATTTAAGTCAACTGTTTTACCCGCCACTTTGGGTTGATTTTGGATGTAGTAGCAGTTGTCGGGTTCCGCACTTTTTTGTAAATCGGGCCGGTTTAAAGTTGTTGACCCCATTGTTTTGATTTTTAGACCCAGTTCTACTACCAAAATCCGGATGAAAAGTTCTATCAATCGGGTAGCGCTTTCATGTTCTTCTAAGGGCATGGTAATTTCTAAGGTGCCTTGGTCATAAGTGAGACGAGACGAGCGACTCTCGCCCAATGCTGCTAAAATTTGCTCGTAAGCCTGCCAGCTGATATTGTGGAAAACAACCCGCTGTTCTGCAGAGGGAGTTTCAGGGGGACTCTCCAAGGTGGGTGTCTCGGCTGTATTAACCATACTTGTCTCTCGCTTCTGCCGTTAGTTAATATTATAACAGACGCACGCGCCCGCATCACCCGACTCCTTTCTTGGAGAAAGCCGGGTTGGAGGACTTCTGTTGCGATCGCGCACTCGCGCAGGCGTGCTACAATCTGGCAACTTGTAGATTCATTGCTGTAGTTGGGGGATGTCCTTTCAGCTTGTATGGGTTTTGGGGCGGTAGGTGAGCGACAGCGCCCTCGCCAGACACCCGGTTTCTGGCTCGAAGAAGGTGTTCTTTATAAACACTCTCTCATATCGCCCACCGATGGATGCCGGTTGCCGGCGATAAATTGGGCGGCGACTTCTTCAATTGTGCTGTCTCTCGGTTCCAACAGCCCCGGTAAAGCCAATTGACCGGCACTGTGCAATGCCTTTGATATTTGAGCGACATTCTCTAGGCGTGAAGTCTGAATTCACGGTTTTTGCAGCGAACGGTGATGTGGCTGTCCAGTTTTGAGGTGACGGTGCCGGCGCATCGGGGAGGTATCAGGTATCGTCAGAAGGGGAAAAAAACAACCCCCCAAGACCTTCACAAAAGTCTTGGGGGTTTGTTTAATAGGTTGGGTGGGGTGGGGAGACGAAAGCCACGCCCAAGAATCGAAGACTTCTTTTCCCCTTCCTTTCCCCCCACACAAAATCTCTTCTTATCCGCCCGCACCTGTAAATATTATTTGGGAAGGCTTTAGAGGGGAGGCTTTTGGGGAGGGAAGGCTTCTGAGCCAACGCTTCTCGCTCAATGCGAAATCCCCCCTAATCTTCAGTTAATGAGTGAAGTTAAGCTCTTGAAGGCGTTGATCCGCCCCGCCCCAAAAATGTGGTTGGGGAACACGTCGTCGAAGACCGCGAGGCCCTCCTCCGCGCCACCGGCTACCATTGCCAATTGCTCATCAGACAATTGCTCGTCAAGCTCGACGTTGGAACAGCCTAAGTTCGTCATGTTACAGGGTGGTGTTGCCTCTTTCATTTTTTTATCCAGATTTTTTAGTTTGGCTTGGGGTGAGAGGTTGGGTTTGACTTGCTCTCAATTTCACCGCTCACTTATTCCAAAGATTATCGCAGCTCTCTCGACTCCCTACCAACAGTAATATCACGCTCACTTTACCCTCATCAGTTCCAGAGCATCTCCGCAAAATTATTGATGCCACGCTCACAACTGCCCATTATGAGGTATTTATAGGGCGCGGGCCATAGTGAAATCACTTACTTATCCCAAATATCCTCCCTGAGAAACGCGCCCGAAACCCGCAAAATTACTGAGCGCCCCTCACCTTGGGTGTCTCCCGCTTTCATTTCCTGATGCGGAACCGGCACTCTCCACCTTTCCCCCCCCGACCGCACCACAATTTCATCGCAATGGCGCGCTCTGCCACGAGTGGGATAGCCACTATAATGCCAGTACCAGTTATGCACAATTGTGCGTGATTGATTCCCCACCGGCACAACAGGATTTTCGCTTCAAATTTGACTGCCTGCCGGTGCCGGTTGGCCACAGCTGCTGACCTTATATGCGCACACCTATTCCATTATTCCCAATCTAACACAAATCCTGCCAATTGCAAGGGGGGAAAGGCAAAAATTTTGCAGAGGATGTTGGCTAGGTGGGGGCGGGTTTACAAATAGAGCGGTTTTCATCTGATTGAGGTACTGAGAAACCCGGTTTCTTAAAGAAACCGGGTTTCTGGCATGTGCTTCATCCAACTGAAAACCGCTCTATCTTTCGTTGTGTGGCAAATACCCCCTGTTGAAATCATTGTCGCATTTATTTGGGCTTCTTTGCAAAACCGGGATGCTCCCCGTGAGAATCACCTCCCCACCGGCACCGATCGCCCATCCTTGAGCTTCCACAATTGAATTTCGCACCGGCAACTCCGCCCCACCGGCAGCTTCCCGCCTTTCCACCTCACCCGCCACTGCAGCGCGCCAGTCCTCCCAGACCGCATTGCTGCTGAGGGCGTCGCTGGGGGAGGGGGGCAAACCCCCAGCGCCGGTGATGGTGAAACGGCTGCAGCTCCCCACCGCACAGAAGTTCCGGTCAATCAGCCCGGCGATATCGACAACTTCTTCTGGCAAAGCGATTAATCCCGCACCCGGACCCGCATCAGGCGTGCTGATTTCCACCGTGCCGGCCTGCCCTACCGCGAACTGGCGGTGATGTTGCTGTCCGCAGACAAAAAGAAGCCGGTGGTGCTGATTTGAATATTGCCCCCTTTACCCCTATAAGCATTCGCAGTAATGTCGCTATCTTCTAACGCAACTAAATTGCCACTCTCGATATTAATATTGCCGCCGTTACCACCGGCTTCCGCCGTGCCGGCGGTCGTGGAAATATTGCTATTGCCCCGCAGCAGCAGCAACTCTTGCGCTCGCAGCCGAATATTGCCGCCGTCACCCGATTCGGTAGTGGCAGTGATGGCTCCTCCACTGTCGAGGCGGACAGAGCCAGCCTGTACCTGCAAACTGCCGGCAGCCCCTGACTGAGCGCCCCGACTTCTGACAGTGATTTGCCCTCCATCCCGGACAGTCAGAGCTGGCGTCTCAACGCTCAAGGTGCCCGCACTGCCCCCACCGCTGGTTTGAGCGGTGAGGCGGCTGGGAAACGCACCGTTTGGCGCGCTTCCCGCCACCTCCACCGACTCGGAAGCCCGCACTGTCAGGTTGCCCGCTGCCCCAGGTCCGGACGTACTGGCGGATATCTGCGCCCCATCCCGGAGCGCTAACCGCCGAGTGGCCACGGTTAAGTTGCTGCCAGCCGCGCCCGTGGCTTGCTGGTTGGCTTGAGTGAACAGGCCGCTGGGGCGCTCACCGCTGGGTGCGGTGCCGGTGCCGAGCAGCTCCACCCGACAAGGGAGGCGCTGACCTCCAAGTTGCCCCCCCGCCCCGCACCAAAGGTGCCGGCGGACAGCTGCGCCCCGCTGCGGACAGTTAACCGCTGCGTTCGCACGGTTAAATTGCCGCCCGCGCCGGTGGCTTCTTCCTGGGCTGCAGTGGACAAGTTGCTGGGAAACTCGCCCCCCGGCGCTCTGCCAATCAGTTCCACGGACTCGGAGGCGCACCCTGCGGGAAGCCGCTGGCGCGTCTACACCGTGAGGTTGCCTCCCTGACCGGCACCAAAGGGAGCGGCGGACACCTGGGCCCCATTCTGGACGATTAGCCGCCGAGGCAAGCAAAGTGATATTCCCGCCCGTGCCGGTGGCTCCTTCTTCGACGGGAGTGCGCACCCCACTGGGACGGCGGTTGTTCGCGGAAGTGCCGGTGAGCTCCACGCCCGTCGGAGGCAACCACAGTCACGCTGCCCCCCCGCCCGGAACTCTCCGTACTGGTTCGGATCTGCGACCCATTGCGGGCGATTAAGGCTCTGGTTCCCACTGTGATATTGCTGCCGGTGCCGGTGGCTCCTTCGCTGACTCGCGCCAGAAAGTTGAATGTCGCCAAAGGCAGGGACGCCCTCATATCCTAAGAAAGCTCTGCCGGGGTGAGGCTGACTGTGCCGGCACCGGCGACACTGCCCAGTTCAATCCGCCCCCCAGCGGTTTTGAGGGTTGCTCCTTCGAGGGCGACATCTGAGCCAACCAGGGCGAGGGTTTGAGCCGGTCCGACGCGCTTGCCCGGCACTCGTGTCAACCAGGTCGGCTGTCGTCCGGATTCCCTCACCCCCGCCGAGCACGAGAATCCTGCCCGGATTCGGGCCGTACTGCAAGCCAACCGGCACGCTGACGGTTAGCAGGGGCGGGTTTTGGGGAGTTGCGGCGCTGAAAACGCTGCCGTCAGCTTGCGTTCAGGCTCGCCGCCGTGCTGGCGATCAAGGAGCCGCCAATGTTGAGGCTGGCGTTGGGGCCAAAAATAATGCCGTTGGGATTGAGCAGGAAGAAGTTGGCGCTACCGTTGGCTTGAATGATGCCGTCAATGTTAGAAATTGACCGCCCGGTGACGCGGGTGAGGATGTTTTGAATTGCCGGGGTATTGTTGAAGTGGGCTCGGGTGCCGGTGGGGAGGGAAAATTGCTCAAAACTGTGGAAGAGGTTGCTGCCCTTGACAGTGCCGCCGGTGATGGTGATGGTGCTGCCATTCGCGGTGACGGCAGAGTTGACCGGCTCTGTGGCGTCTGGGGCGATTTGCGCCGGGGTGCCGGTGGGGAAAAATACCGCATTTACAGCCGCCAGCAGGCAGCCGCACAAGCTCAATTTCCAGCACCTTGCTCTCCGCCGGCGAACCCCACCCCTGACGCCCCTCCCCGCAACCGGGAAGGGGGGGAAGAGAGAGAAGTTCATCTCACTAATATGCGACATTGGATGCATGCCACTTCCCTGCAATTTCAATCCCTCATAGGGATTCACACCTACTAAAGCAGCACATTGTATATAATAGCACATTTTCCGGCACGGCTTGCCTTCGACACCATTGAAAACCGCTATCAGAGAGTGTTTGTAAATAAAACGTAAAGGAGCCATACACCGGGGGCGGCCACGGGGGGCACTGGTGTCAACTTTAGCGCCCTATTCCATAAGATTGATGAATCTTATCATCAACCGCCAAGGACGCCAAGCAGCATTCTCTTGGCGTTCCTTGGCGGGGGCGGTTGATTATGAAGTTTAAGCTGGCACCAATGCCACAGGGAGCCGCCCCTAGAGGCCGCGCTTAATAATTACTTTATAAATCTGCTCTTACAGCCAGCGATTGGAGGCTCGATGCCGCTCACCTGTTGTGTTTGGGCTGGCCGCCCGCGCCGGCCTAATCCAAAATCCAAAATCTAAAATCCAAAATAGGTAGGAGAGGGTGCCGGCTCTGGCGAGAAGACGCAATACTTCGAGGGCTTACCGCTGCTGGGTGCGGGCAGTCTGGAACTCCCACACCGGCGGCTGCAGGCGTTGGTATCTGGGGGCGTTATTGGGGCTAGGAATGAATTGTGAATTTTAAATTAGGAAGTGTGAGTTCAAAATTCAAAATAAGCTGGCGCTCCTAGCCTTTCTCCCTGTTCCCTTTGTTCCTGAAGTGATAATATTACAGTCAGATAGCTGGACTGGAACTCAGCGCCACACCCCTCACAGCTAGCGCAGCAGCTGTCTGACGGTTTCAAGCAGTTCTGTCGGGCGGAAAGGTTTGGCGATGTAGGCATCAGCACCTTGCTTCATCCCCCAGTAGCGGTCGAACTCTTCACTTTTGCTCGTACACATTACCACGGGTATATTCTGGGCTTTAGGGTTGTTTTTTAGCCACCGGCACAGTTCGTAGCCGTTCATGCGGGGCATGACAATATCTGTGATTACTAAATCGGGGCAGCTCGCCTGAATTTGTTCCTTGGCTTCGACGCCATCAGACGCCTCGATAACATCTAGTCCGCTTCTTTTGAGAATGTCGGCGACGATTTGCCGAAGTGTCAAACTGTCATCCACAATCAGAACTGTACTCATAACTCCCTACCTAATTGCTGGTTGGAAACGTTAAGGCCGTGGTTGATTCCCTGCAATGCCGGTATGCCGTCTGGAGACTGGCCAGATCGCCCCGGCAGGTACACCAGACGGGTCTAGAGGGATTGGTGATTCCGCAGTAGGGGCGCAAGCGCGTTGCGCCCCCGCTCCACCAGACAGGCCTTGACCTGGCCCTGCCGCAACGGGGTAGGGGCGAGGCGCAGCGCAAGGGGCGCTCTCCAGGCCCGGACGGGCCCGCCCGGATTCTCGCGCTTGGCGCGTCTGGCTAGCAAATATGAGTTGCAACCGGCAGCCTGAATCTTCCGCAGACGATGCCGCCACAACAGCATCGTCCCGCAGTTAGATTTCCCACTGTCCCGCTCCCAAGTGCCAAAAGCTGTGAGGCAGCCCGGGCGCATGGGGCGGCCACGGGGGGCCAAGGGGAGGCCACGGGGGGCCAGGGGCGGCCACGGGGGGCCGCCCCTACAGTTTCCGGCACACCTGTCCCCGGAGGGCCGCCTCGGTTCACCATGCTCCCTCCATTCTCAGACAATTTTAGGGTGTGCCAAATTGCGATTTGTGAAGCGAGGGACACAGCAGGAAGCGGGTTTGGGGGCTTTTGTTAATTTTCGATTATAATTTCTTAATTTTAAATTAAAATTAATGATTCAAGGGGGAGAATTTATCCAGCCCGCCCTGTCGTGGCCCGAGCGGGCCCCGACAGGGCGGCGAAATGCGACAGCCCTTGCTTTATGTAACGGTTTGCAAAGTTATAATGAGAGACGGGTAAAAGATACCTTAAGAAAATCTAAAGAATATCGAAAGGCAGTACCATCACATGCGAGTTGCGATCGCTGGAGCAGGCTTGGCAGGGCTTTCCTGCGCGAAATATCTGACCGATGCGGGTCACACGCCCACAGTCTTGGAACGGCGGGACGTGCTGGGCGGCAAAGTAGCGGCGTGGAAAGACTCTGACGGGGACTGGTACGAAACCGGTCTGCACATCTTCTTCGGTGCCTATCCCAATATGCTGCAGCTGTTCAAGGAGCTGGGCATTGAAGACCGGCTGCAGTGGAAAGAGCACACGATGATCTTCAACCAGCCGGACAGCCCGGGGACATACTCCCGCTTTGACTTCCCCGACCTGCCGGCACCGCTGAACGGCGTCGTGGCCATTCTCCGCAATAATGACATGCTCACCTGGCCAGAGAAAATTCGCTTCGGGCTGGGGCTGCTCCCGGCCATGATTCAGGGCCAGAAGTATGTCGAGGAGATGGACAAATACTCTTGGTCGGAGTGGCTGCAAGTGCAAAACATTCCGCCACGAGTCGAAAAAGAAGTGTTCATCGCCATGTCCAAGGCGCTGAACTTTATCGACCCGCACGAAATTTCGTCAACCGTATTGCTGACGGCTCTCAACCGCTTCCTGCAGGAGAAAAACGGCTCCAAGATGGCCTTTTTGGATGGCTCTCCCACGGAGCGGCTGTGCCAGCCCATAGTAGACCACATAACCGAGCGGGGCGGCGAAGTGCGGCTTTCTGCGCCGCTGAAGGAAATCTTGCTCAACGATGACGGCACGGTGCGGGGGTTCCTGCTGCGGGGGGCGGACGGAGCGGCGGATGAAGTTTTCACCGCTGACGCTTATGTCTCAGCCATGCCGGTGGACCCGCTAAAAGTCATGCTGCCGCCCTTGTGGCGAGAGCTGGATTACTTCAAGAAGCTGGACGGTCTGGAAGGAGTGCCGGTGATTAATGTACATTTATGGTTTGACCGCAAGCTGACCGACATCGATCACCTGCTGTTTTCGCGCTCGCCGCTGCTCAGCGTCTATGCCGACATGAGCAACACATGCCGCGAGTATGCCAATCCCGACCGGTCGATGCTGGAACTTGTGCTAGCGCCGGCAAAGGATTGGATTGCCAAATCCGACCAGGAGATTGTGGACGCCACGATGGCAGAGCTAAAAAAGCTGTTTCCCGACCACTTCTGCACCGGCCAACCGGCTCGTTTGCTGAAATATCACGTCGTCAAAACGCCTCGCTCTGTTTATAAGGCGACCCCAGGACGCCAGCAGTACCGCCCGTCCCAGAAGACTCCGATTGCCAATTTTTACCTCACCGGCGATTACACCATGCAGCGCTACCTGGCCAGTATGGAAGGGGCTGTGCTTTCTGGCAAGCTGACAGCGCAGGCGATTGCCAGCCCCTAGCCATCAACAAACACGCCCGTTGCTACCATGCCCTTTGTCGGTAGGGGCGAATGATTGCCCGAGTCGCCCCTGCAAAAGCCTGGTGAGTCCCCCTTTCCTTCCGGTTCCCGACGCAGTCGTGCTCTGACTCGACATCGAAGTTGATGACTCGATCCTTCTGGCTGATAGCTAATCCCCCAACGAATGCTGCAACTGCCTACTCACCCCCGCATGACAACCCTGGCTTCCCCAGAAGCCTCCTACGAACTCTGCCGCCAGATAACGGCCACTTACGCCAGAACCTTTTACCTGGGCACGCTGCTGATGCCAGAGGCGAAACAGCGAGCGATTTGGGCCATCTACGCCTGGTGCCGCCGCACCGACGAACTGGTGGATGGCTCTCGCGCTCGCCTGACGACGCCTGAAACGCTCGACCACTGGGAGCGCCAACTGGAGTCGATCTTTGCCGGCAGCCCGCTAGAAGACTGTGATGTGGCGCTGGCGGATACGCTGGAACGCTTTCCCCTCGACATTCAGCCCTTTCGGGACATGATTGCGGGACAGGGCATGGACTTGTACCGCAGCCGCTACGAAACGTTTGAGGAACTGTACCTCTACTGCTACCGAGTCGCCGGCACGGTTGGGCTGATGACGATGCCGGTGATGGGAGTGGAACCATCCCCCCGAACCGCTCCCTGGAATCGAGCGGCGTCTTCCGAGCCCAATCCAGCTGAACAGGCGGTGGCGCTGGGAATTGCTAACCAGCTGACGAATATCCTGCGAGATGTGGGGGAAGATACCCGCCGGGGTCGTATTTACCTGCCCCTAAAAGAGTTAGCGATGTTTAATTACACGGAAGAGGATTTACTCAACGGTGTGGTGGATGACCGGTGGCGCTCTTTGATGCGGTTCCAAATTCAGCGAGCCCGCAAGTTCTATGCCGAAGCGGAAAAGGGCATTAGCGCTCTCAGTCGGGATGCCCGCTGGCCGGTGTGGTCGGCTCAGATGCTCTACAGCCATATACTGGTTGCTATTGAGCGCAACCAGTACGATGTCTTCCGCCGGCGAGCCTATGTTCCCGGAGCGCGGAAGATGCTGACTTTGCCGGTGGCTTGGCTGAGGGCGCAAGTCTTCTAAATGCGAGCCACTAGCTCTTTGCCGCCAGCCACCGGCGTTTCTGAAGCTGCACGGCTGCTGGCTGGCGGCATTAGCTATGTGATTTGCAGCACAGCCTTGAAACCTTAAACTGTCCTATTTTAGAGAAGGAATCTTTAGAAGATGGTAGCAATGAAGGGGCTGTTCACAGTGCGTCCGCTCAATTCCTTAACTAACTCGCTGAAATTAATTATTCAGCCGCATGACCTCGAAACGAGCGACAGTCTGTGTGGCGTCGGCTTTCAGCCAGTTCCTGCAGTTACCCAACTCGTTTACCGAGTGGTGTCCAAAATCATGGGGGCTGATGTTTTCGGGCAGATCTGCGAGCGACTGACAGAAACAAGTCTTGCCGCCTCCCGGTTTTTGCTCACCCGATCGCCTCTTGAGGACAGCACTATGCTGGTGGAATTCCTCCAGGCTCAGCCCCGAGCGTGCCATCACCCTGTCCGTCAGGAACGCCTGGTTTTTTCGACTGCTGATCGAGCGGCGTATCTTTTTCAAATATCAGCCGATTTTTAACCGGGCATCCCGTCAGGCAGTCGCCCATGAATGTCTGGCTCGGCTCACTGTCCAGACTTGCCGCAGATAATCAACCGCCTGCGCCAATGGGGATTTGGGATTGCGGTTGATGATTTGTGCGGCTGCGTTTCAGTGGCTCGCAACGTCCTGGAGTTCCGTCCGGACCTGGTTAAACTCGACCGGCGACTGGTGGGCGGTTGCAGCAAACACTCTCTCAAGCAGACTTTGATCAAAATTCTCTTGCATTCCGCCCACGAACAGGGTATTCTGGTTTTAGCCCAAGGGCTAGAAGACGAGCGAGATATAGAGTTCTGCCGCGATTTGGGCGTGGGCTGCGGACAGGGATTTGGTTTGGCCACTCCGGAACTTACCTGGCACGCATGTGAGAGGTGATTTCCTCGGGTTTGCCATGTCTAAGGCGTCTTAGCTATTTTAAATTTAAAATTTAAATTTTTTTGGGAAAGGGTATTTTTGGCTCGAGAAGGCATTGTTTAGAAAACATTGTTTAGAAAATCAGCCATCAGTGCCACCCGCTTTCTATCTGAGGTAAACCCGCCCCTACACCCAAAATAAACCCGGTTTCTGGGATTGCCAATACCGGCTAGGAGAAGCGCGGCACCTGTTAGCGAGTCTTTATCAACAAAAAGTGAGGGCTGCCATAAACAGGGTTTATTGTGGCCGCTAACTTAAATATGATCTGAACCTGCAAGATCGACCGGGTTTATCACCACCCCGCCGACTTAACAATTACTTTATTAACCCCCTCTCAGCCAGCTATAAAGAAACTGCGTGCCCTACTAAACCTATTGCATAATTCTCCCACTTGTGGTATTAACCCCAGCCTAAAAACATCAGGTTTACGCCTTTTAGGGAATAAGAATCTGCCATCCTTTTGATCGCTGTGCAAATATCGTGCAGCTGGGGGGTGAAAACTGTATGATGGGGGAAGTTTTGGCAACTGCAACGCCACGGATTGCTGGCAGCTAACTCTCACCCACACACCCATGCAGCTTGAATTTGTTCCCGTCGAAGAATTTTATTTTGCCCTGACTCTGGCAGTTCGCACCTTGGAAGATTTAACCAAACCGGGTTTAGCCGAACTGGTGCGCGAGCGCTTGCAGTCAAAATGTGGCCAGCCCTCCACAGTAGCCGCCGCCAGCCAGAATACTTTCAACTATGTATTTCGCGTGCCCGGTTGCGACAACAGCCCAGCAACCGGGCTGGTTGTCTCCGTAGCCGACTGGCAGGGGAAACTCCGCTTGAGCAGCGATTATGGCTGGACGCTCGACGCCTCTCGCAAGCCGGTGCGCACCGAAAAATTCCAGCACCGGCAAGAATTTGCCCAGCACCTGCGAGCCCACCTCCAGGATTGGCTGCAAGTCCCCCTACTCGAGGAGGCTTCCAATGAAGTAAGTTAGACTTGCCCCAAGACGTGCGAGTCGCAATCAAAAGACAGGGGCGGGCGCTTGCTGCACAAGGCTATTGGCCAATGCTTGCGATTGCAAGGCCGGCACAGGTGTTGAAAGCGCCCCCAGTCTTGCGCCCATTGGCTGCGCCTAGGGATTGCTCGCTTGAGCCGCCAGCATCTGCTTGAGTTTTTCCAGCTCCTGCGCCCAGCGAGGATCGGGCTGCGTGGCGTCTGAGGACGAGGTGCTCGCGGTGCCGGTGGCTGCAGCTGCGCCGCGACGAGACTTGTTTTGGCCACCGCCGCGACGACCGCCAGCACGCTCGCCACCGCGCTCGCCACCGCGCTCGCCACTGCGCTCGCCACCGCGCTCGCCACCGCGCTCGCCACCGCGCTCGCCACCGCGCTCGCCACCGCCACTGCGCTCGCCTGCTGCTTTGACCACAGGTGCCGGTACGGTTGCTGCTGTGGCTGGCGCTGCTGATGCGCCCGGGATCTGTTCCTCTTCTCCTTTACCCTTAGACCGAGGCAAAGCCTTTTCTATCTTCAGGGGGGTTTCTTTGAAAAGGTAGCCGTTGTACTTTTCGATGATTTGGTCAGCCTCTTCTTCCGTTTTGACCGTCACAAAACCAAACCCCCGGCATTTGCCAGTTTTGCGGTCTGTGATCACTTTCGCCGTCACCGAGTCGCCCGCCTCAGCAAAAACGGCTTGCAGCTCCTTGCGGTCTATTTCTTTGGGCAGATTACCGACATAAAGACGAATCGACATGGAACACACCTCCAAAGTTGGGTTCAAACAATTTAACAAACCTTAACCGGCTCAAAGGCCCTCCGCGGACAAGAGTTGACTCCCGACGCAACGCACCAGCCAACCCTCTCGCTCCTCTGGCCAACCTCAACAGCGCCGCTCACCCCTCCACAAACAGTGATTCAGTAGGGTTGTGCCGGTCCGCCGCACCCGAAAACACTTCCGCGTGCTGTCAGGTCGCCTTGTCAAGCTTTTGGTCATCTCTAGGTAATTGCAGCTCAATGTTGTTTTTGGAGATTGCTGTCACACACTCAAGAAGCGAAACCGCCGTTTCAACCACTCGTGGGATGCCGGGAACTCAAGCCACAGGGATACTAACATCCCGATTCGTCCTTTAGTATATCCAGGAACAGACGCCCTCAGTAGCCGGTAGCACCACCTAGACACCAGGCACAATCCTGTCCGGGTTGCCAGCCGCTGTCTCTAAAACTCCAATAATCTTCTCATAACTCCTTAAATCTTATCAGAGTCAAGACTCTAAAAACCAGCCTGTCAACCTAAAATAGGGCGTGCCTGACCAAAATACTCTTTGTATAACTGCTCAGTCAGCCAAAATATCGGGGGCGCAAGCAGCGCCGAAGCGCTCTCGCTCAATGCATCAGCTTTTCTTTCTCTCGGGCTGCCAACCCCTCAACGCTCTCAAAAGCGCAGAGGTTAGGGGCGCTTGCTATTGTAACCTGGAACAGGCAAGCCTGTTACCAATCAAAGAAACCGCTCGCTTTTGAGCTGTCTGTTTTAACCGGCAACTCTCAAGTCAGTCAGCAACCCGCCCATCTGCATGCACTGGCGCACAGCAAATTTCCAACCCTTCATCAAGGTATCACAGTCAAGACTCAACAGCTATTGCCAAGGGATTTTCCTTTTCAGCCGCTAGTTCCCTCACCGAAACCGCTGCCGGCAGGCAAAAGGCCAGCCGGTGGCTCCGGCTGGCTGAACATGCTGTGTTGGGAGAAGGAAAACCTGACACCGAGACGGTTGACAGAATGCAGTGGGACAAACTTCCGGCACACCCCACCCTCTCACTGCGGCTTTCTGTAAATAAATGTAACACTCAGCGCCAGTAATTGCAATATTTCTTTACATTTTTTCGCCGGGAGCGCTCCTGTAGCTGACTTGCTATAAAATCCGGTTAATTGCCCATAACTATTTAAGGCAGCCTTTTTCTGGTCAAATGAGTTCAGCCAGCTTTAATTTAGATTAATCATGCGGATGCCTTAAAACCCGCCGCGAGAGATCAGGTAAGCGGCCCACAGCGCCGCCGCACCGGCCAGAATCGCCGACCAAATTGGGTGGCCACTCGTACTGGTCCTGCCGCCACCGGCTTGCACCGTTTCAACATCGATCCAGGGAGTGGCTCCCCGGCGAAACCAGCCCGTAACAATCACCGGCCGGCTCACCAGCTGCCAAGGACGAACCGACTTGGCCAGCAGCCAAACCGGCCCCAGCTTCGAGAAGCAATGCAATTTCACCAACCCGGTTGCCGTTTGCAACAGCAAGTCCTGTGCGAGCCAATTGCTGATGCCGGTGCGCCCCTGCAACTTGCCCTCCAAGCGCACCGGCTGGCTGTCAAGGGGCAGAGCCGCAGGCCCGGCCAGCAAGGCCGGCAAGCTGGGAGCAGCGAGATCCGCAGAACGCGGGATCTCCGGAAAAAAAGAATTGAACCGCACAACCGTGCCCAGACTGAATCCAGCCAGCAGCAAGCCCCAGAAAAGCCACTGCCAGTCGCGGAACACCCAAGAGATCAGGCTGATGCGCAGCTGCACGCCAGTCCAGCCGACCAGCCACAGCAAGCAGCCAGCAGCCAAACCGGCCAGCACCCCAAAAAAAGGTGCGCCGGCGAGCAGAAGCGTCTTGCGGTTAAAAGTTTCAGAACTGCCGGCAGGCACCGAACTCCCCAAATCCAGCTCAGTCTCCAACTTCCAGAACCGGGCGTACTGGGCCTGCAGCTGCAGCCGGTCGCCAGTAGGGGGGTGGGAATTGTTGGCAGCCAGCCACCGGCGGTAGGGGTTGCGGCACTCCCACGCCAGCAGCGACTCCAGCGACGTGCCGGCCAAACACGAGCCAAGACCGACCGCCTGCCGGTGCCCCACCGGCACCAGCAGGTCAAACCCTTCCAGCAGATAGCTGGTTTGCCCCTGTTGCCCGACATCCTCAGCAATGCCAGCCGCCATCTTCAGCAAAGCCCGGGTTAAGCCATTAGGATTGCCCGTCGTTTCAGCCGCCAGACGGTCGCTGTAATAAACCCGCACCCGCGACAGCCACAAAGCAGGCCAGCGCAACAGCCAATAGAGCCCGTAAGCGAGGGCAGAAATCCCCGCCGCCCCTGAACGCAGCAATTTGGCCTGCCAGCCGCTCCCGTTTTGCCACCGGTCTCCCCATTGCGCAACTTGCCAGTAAATAATATAAGGAGTGTTAGCGACAAGCACAGCCAGGGACATCACAGCAAAATCCCAGGTGGCAATGTGGCCTATTTCGCCGGCACAAATCGCGGCAATTTCCCCATCTGCCAGCCGGTCGAGCAACCCCTGACTGACGGCGATGCGGGCCGTGCGGGGCAGGTTGCCGTAAGTCAGCGCCACCGGCGCTGCTGTCGGCAGCAGTTTCAACGCCGGCACTGGCCAGTTTTTTTGAAGGCATTTGCGTTTCAGCATCTGAACCGCTTCCGGACTGCTCGCCGCCAGGGTTTCCGCAGACAGCGGCACTGCGCCATAAAACCGCTGCAGCAGTGCGTCCAGCAACCAGGGAGAGGCGATCAGCAGCAGGGCCATCGCGGCGATCACCGGCGGGTTGGGGGCGTAGTAGAGCCGGTAGAACTCTTGAATGGGAGCCAGTCGCAGTGTCACCAAAATATTGTTGGCAGTGGCCAGGAATAACTGAAATATGGCCCGCATCACCCAAAACTGTGCCGCCAGGGTGCCGGCTAGCAGCCAGCGCAAAGGCCACTGCTTTGCAAGTGCCATTGGCTTCCAATCCTTTGCCCGTCCAGCATTGCGCCAGCTGATATTGCGGTTTAGAGGTTGAGGAGGGGGAGCCGGGATTTGGGGATTGGGGGATGGCTGGGGCTTGTTTTGCTTGCCGGCTGCCGGTGGGGAGGGGGCGGAACCGAGGGGGGAGCGGCTTTTTTTGCCCACCGGCGGGGGGGAAGAGGGGACAAAGCCGGTGGGGTCTGGTGGGGCTGGGGGTTGGGAGGTGGGAGCCGGTGAGGGGAGAATCTGGGGGTAGCGGGCTCGCAAACCGGCGTTGGTGCGCTCGGCCCATTCTTTGACTTGGCGCTGGGGGCTAGAGCTGAGGGTTTGACAGAGGGCGAGGGCGCTTTCGATTTGGCCATTGCCTTCATAAGCGAGGACTAGCCCCATCTGAGCGCGCAAGAGAGTGGGTTCGTGAAGCTCAATCTCGCAGACGCCTTCTAGGTGAGCGATGGCTGTGGGGTGATCTCCCTGTTTGAGAGCCGCTAAACCGGCTTCTAGAGAGGGAGTGGCCTGAGACGCGCCTCTGTTATTGGATGCAGGGGGGTCGGGAATCGAGGACATAATTGCTGCGAGTGTTTGTTTCGTTTGTTTCAATCCCGTTTCCGGGATTCAGCTGGCCAAAAATCTTCTCATCCTACCCCCTGCTGAAATCATTGTCGCATTGATATGGGCTTCTTCGCACAGCGGGGATGCTCCCCTACCAACTACCCTAACTCTGGCTCTGGGGGCTGGCGATCCGCAGTAATGCGGATTGCATGGTGGGATTTGTGAGGGATAATTTACTGAAAAATGGAACTGGGCCGCAAGAAGTGACACCGGCATGGCAACGACCGTTCTCGATCGCAATAACGTACAGGTGCTGGGCAGTGGCAAGCAGACGATTGTCTTTGCCCACGGGTTCGGAACTGACCAGACGGCTTGGCGGCATCAGGTCGTGGCTTTTCAATCGCGGTATCGCGTTGTCCTTTTCGACCACGTGGGAGCCGGCAAGTCAAATTTTGCGGCCTACAGTCCGCGCCGGTACAGCAGTCTCTACAGCTATGCGGAGGATTTGCTGGAGATCTGCGCTCTCGTTGGGGTTGAGACAGTGCGTGCTGGTCGGCCACTCGGTTAGCGGTATGGTCAGCCTGCTGGCGGCGCTCGTCGATCCGAAGCTGTTCAGCCGGCTCATTTTTATGGGGGCTTCTCCCCGCTACCTCAACGATCAGGATTACGTCGGGGGGTTCGAGCAGGCGGACTTGGATGCGCTCTACGCTGCCATGTCGTCTAACTACTATGCTTGGGCGAGTGGCTTTGCGCCTCTGGCCATGCGGAACCCGGAAAGACCTGAACTGGCGCTGGAGTTTGCCCGGGGTCTGTCGGCCATCCGCCCGGACATCGCTCAGGCTGTGGCGCGGGTGATTTTCCAGTCTGACCACCGCGCTGAGTTGCCGCGCCTGAATGTGCCGACTCTTATTATACAGTCGAGCGACGACATTGCCGTGCCGTCTGAGGTGGGCGCATATATGGCAAAAAAGATACCTAAGAGCCAGCTGATGCCGGTGGCGGCGAGCGGCCACTTACCTCACCTGAGTGCGCCCGACGAGGTAAACAGGGCCATTGAGGCGTATTTGAAGAATTGAGCGCGATTATAGCTGAAAGGTAATTTTAAGTCAATAGGGTTGAGGCGGTTATTAGTTCTGGCAATCTGGGTATCCGCTGACACATCCCGGAAGAACTATATTACATGTTGTTGGGCCTTTCTCAGTAAGTCGCCGGCTGAGCTTCCCCTGGCTTGTTCCCAGCCTCTGGCTGGGAAGCAGAGTCACAAAGCTCGCCAGGTAAGAGAAATTAACCGGAAGCACAGATATCAGATTTTTGGTTAAAAGATCTATACCTGGGTTAGCGGTGGTAGTATATTAAATTTTACGGTTAATTAATTAACTTATGTTCGGATGGCCGGATGCTGGGAATCAATTGTTTAAGGGCGTTTGGCGCGTTAACGTTTAATCTAAAATGCAAGCTACAAAATCTTAAATTTGTATTAAAGCTGCCGCACAATCATCCAGAGCGGCTGCCAACGTTTAGAGGCGCTGTCGTGTGGCTGGCGCTGGCACTGGCGGGCTTTTGCGTGCTGGCTGGAGTGTCGCCGGAGCTGCTGGCGGCACCGGCGCTGTTTGCCGCTGCGGTGATGCTGCCACTGGCAGTGGTGGCGGTGACGGTGGCGCTGCTGGCGGGGATGGCACTCTGCGGGCAGGAGATGTGGCTGGCGGGTTACACCCAGGCGGTGGGGGGCGCAGCTGTGCTGGGGGTGCTGGCGCGGAGGTTCCTGGTGGGCGTGGAGTGGGAGCTGGCATCTCGCCACCTGCTGGGCTCGCTACTCCAGGCCGGCAAGGGTGCCACTCCCGAGAGTGTCATGGAGGGAGCGGTCACCGAACTGCGGGATCTGGCCGGTGCCGGTGCGGCGATTGCCTTGCGCCAACTCGACGAGGTGACGGCTGAGGCGGTGTTGTGCCTGCCCCAGAGCGCTTTGCCGGACAAACTGACGACTCCCAAGCTGTTTGCTGAGGCGCTAGAGCAAAACCGCTGCTTTTACTATAGCGACTGTGCGTCCGCACCGGGCGGGGCTCGGGTTTTGGTTGCCAGAGGGGCTAAGTCAATAGCCGTGCTGCCGCTTCAGGATGCGGGCAGCTTGCGCGGGGCAATTGTATTAATTTGGTATCGCCCCACCTCGATACCCCCGCACCAGAGGAAGCTGATCGAGTCGAGCTTGGCGGCGCTGCGGACTTTGTTGCGGTTTTCTGACACCACCACGCACTTGGAGAAGCTGCAGGCACGCTACGGTGCCATCTTGGAGACGATCCCTCAAGGTGTCGTGTTTGTGGATGAGAGTGGGGAGCAGGGCTGGCTGAATCAGGCGGCGTCGGCGCACTTGGGGCTGGCGTCGGGTGCTGTGGAGCCGGTGTCTGTGGCGGTGGCGATGGCGGCGCTGCGGGAAAGCGCTGACAACCGGCAGGCGATCGCCGAGCAGGCTGTGGAGTTTTTCTCGCAGCCTGATGCGGAGATTCGCGACTGGGTGTGGGTTGGCAGGAGCGCAGCCTTGGGCCAGAAAGATTCTGGCGGTTCGAGGGACAGTCAGGCTCTCGCAGCGCCGGCACCCGACGCCCGAAAGGTGCTGAGCATCTCGAGTACCCCCACCCGGGTGCGCGATGTCCCCGGTCGCCTCTGGCTGCTGGACGATATTACTGAGCGGTATTTCAGCCGGCTGGCGCTGGTGGAGCGCACCGCGCAACTGGAAGCGGTGAATAAAGAGCTAGAAGCATTTTCCCACTCAGTGGCCCACGACTTGCGGGGCCCGCTGGCGGTGATTGACGGCTTCAGCTTGCTTTTGCTGAGAGATTGTGCGGACAAGCTGGATGCGGACAGTCTGGAGGATCTCCAGCGCATCCGTGGCGCAGCTCAGCGGATGGGCCAGCTGATCGACGATTTGTTGCAGCTGGCGCGGGTGACGCAGGCTGAGATGAAGCGCGAGCCGGTGGATCTCAGCGCAATGGTTGCGGCGATCGCCCGAGATCTGAAGGCGAAAGAGCCGGAACGTCAGGTGGAATTCGCGATTGCGCCAGGGGTGGTGGCCAAGGCTGATGGGCGGCTGCTGCAAATCGCGCTGGAGAACCTGCTGGGTAATGCCTGGAAGTACACGTCCAAGCGCCCCCGGGCTCGCATTGAATTCGGAGTTGGGCTGCACTCCCCACACCAGACTTACTTTGTCCGCGATGACGGTGCCGGCTTCGATATGGCACAGGCGGATAAACTGTTCGCAGCTTTCGTGCGCCTGCACGAAAGTGCTGAGTTTGAAGGCACCGGCGTGGGTCTGGCTACGGTGCAGCGCATTATTCACCGGCACGGAGGCAGGATTTGGGCTGAAGCTGCTGTGGAGCGAGGGGCCACCTTCTACTTTACGCTTTAGGCTGAGTGCGCTGCGGCCCACCCCCAGTCGTTTTTATTCTCAAAAATTAAAATATATCGCTCGTCACAAATTTATAAAAAGTTATGAGTTCTGAACAAAGGTATAAGGAAATTTCCAAGTTAACGGAACAGCTATTCGGTGGGGTCTAGCAACTGACGGATCTCAGCTGTATTCCGCTTGCGAATTGCTGGGTGACACCCCCCATTATTCCCTGTTAACACCCCGCAGTGTTCGCATGTGTAATAGCCCCGATCGAGAGAGGGGGAAGGGAGGGGGCATCAAGTTCCCCCGATGAATGCAGCTGAGTATTCGTCAGGGGGTAATGGGGGGGGGGAAAGTTTCGTAACGCACTTAACTGCCACGGGCTATAATAGACAAATGGCTATCGGCTTTAAGGGCTTGGAAAATTTGTTAAGGAGGCGGGAACACCAGCCAATCCGCTGCTGTCACTAAGAGGGAAAGCCAGAGCGTCAGTGAAGTGCCGAGAGGCGCAAACAGAAAGCTGATGAGATGGCTGTGAAGTGTTCAAAGTAGGAGTGTCATAACGGCGAACTCAATGCTCGTCGGTACGCACTTGTTCGAGGATCGATAGAGAGGAAATGGCTGAGCGGTTTAAGTCTATCAGGGTGCTTGTGCTTAGCGACATCCTTTAGCTCTAATCTACCTATTCGATGGTTTTTAGGTTCATCAGGTAAATGATTGAGGATTCACAATGAAAGCTAAATTCGTTGCTCAAGTTTTGATGGGCGCTCTCATGTTTACTGGCGCTTTTGGTTTACAAGCTAACGCGGGACAGCAGACCGGTACGCAAAGCGGTTCACAAAGCGGTTCCTACAGCGGTTCCTACAGCGGTTCCTACAGCGGTTCCTACGAGGGTTCCTACGAGGGTTCCTCCGGCGGTTCCTCCGGCGGTTCCTCCGGCGGTTCGTGCCGCGATTCATACAACAGTCCCTGCAGCGGCGTTTCCAACAGCAAGCAGCCAGTCTTTGCCTGCGATACCTCCAATCCTCATCTTCCCAAGACTGTTTCAAACCGAACCGGTCGCGCACTGTTTGTTTGGACAACAACGCTTGGGGACTGGGACCCTCACAGCCGCTGCCAAGCTGTTACTGACCGGTTGAACAACCAGGCGCGAAAGAATGGCGGCACTCTGAAGGGGTTGATTTTTAATGTGGGGACAGTGAACAAACAAACAGTGGTTTGTGTCACCAGCGCCAGCCAACCTCGCTGCAATTCTTCTAATCTGATTTTCACCATGAAGCCAGAAAACGCCTACAACGCGGGTGAAGTTCTCGACCAGCTGCGAGATCGGATTGAGGGGCTTGCCAGCGGTAAACCTGTGATTGAGAGTGAAGCAAATAAAGGGGTGGACGCCTCTGTGTTCTAATGCCGGCAGCGGCGCTTCTTTAGAATCAAAGAACTGCTCTCGCTGTCAGGCCACCGCAGCATCCCGCCTTTGGAATAGCGCCGGTTAGAGACGCGACATGTCGCGTCTCCACACCTTTAGGAAGATTAGCCGGCACCAGCGGATGACAGTTCGCTATCACCGTACCGTTGAAGCTGCGATCGTATACTAGCTCATAAAGAGATGCACCGGGCTGGAATTTGCTCTGGGGATTGACTCTATCCAGGGCAAGCCAGTCCATTTAAATTGGGTGAACTCTGTAGCGTAAAAATCGCTATTTACCCCCACTTCACAGAGATTATGGATATGGGTAGTGCGGAGAAACTGCTGGCAGCTAAAGTGCGCCGGCACCGAAGAAAGGCACCGGCGTGAGAGTGGC
Source organism: Oscillatoria princeps RMCB-10 (assembly GCA_019359235.1). Taxonomy (GTDB): domain Bacteria; phylum Cyanobacteriota; class Cyanobacteriia; order Cyanobacteriales; family Oscillatoriaceae; genus Oscillatoria; species Oscillatoria princeps. Next base: position 236,787 of record JAHHHT010000003.1, on the reverse strand, counting down.
TGCAGAGGTGCGCATCACTCACTGGCGATCGGGCAGGATTTGGGCCAATCTCATACTGTCTTTCAATCGAAGTAATACAGACCTGATAAATTGCATTTGGTTCCGTTATAAGCGGCGATTTAATAATTTATTTTGCCAATTTAGAAAACCTGTAATAGAGAGAGAGTTGGTTAAAAAAAACGTTTTAATGCGGGAACATCAGATAATAGGCTCCGGTCATTAGGAGAGAAAGCCGTAGAGGAAAGCGAGCGCCAACGGCGCAAATAAAAAAGCTGATGATATGGCTGGTCACGGGTCAAATTCTGAGTGCGATCAGGGCGAGCGCAATGCTCGAAGCACTCCTTAGAGGAAACTGGAGGCCATAGCTTAGGAGGCGATATAATGCGCTTTTGCTTAGCGAAACCCTTGAGATTCATCTAATTAGATTAGCTCCTTTTATGTTCATCAGATAAGTGATTGAGGATTTTCACAATGCAACCTAAATTCATGGTTCAATTTTTGCTGGGTGCTGTCATTTTTACTGGCGCATTTGCCTTAAAAGCTGAAGCGGGATACCAGCAGCCGCGTCCCAGCCAACAGCCCGCCTTTTCCTGCGACACCTCCAGTCCGATTCCCAAGACGGTTTCAAACCGAACCAATCGCACGCTAGTTGAGTGGAAAAACCGGCAGAATCCTCACGAAAAGTGCGCGTCAGTGACTAATCGGTTGAACAATATGGTGCGGCGCAATGGAGGCACCACGCGGGGCTTGTTTTTAAACGCCGGACTGGTGAACAATCAAACCGTGGTTTGTGTGGGCACCGTGGCTCAATTTGGCTGCAATGCCGGGAATACTGTGGTCAACATAACTCAAGGGAATCAAAGCAGTATCACCAACGCCGGTGACGTTGTTGAACCGCTGCAAGAGCAGATTTCCGATCTGCTCAGCGGGGAGGCTGCGATTCAGAGTGAGGGCAAGAAAGCGGTGCCTCTCTCTGAGTTCTAAAGCCTAGTGCGGCGGTTCTTTTAAATCAAATAACTGCCGCCTCTGTCAGGCAAATTTAGGGGACTGCGTTTGGAAAAACGCCCGGTAGAGACGCGACATGTCGCGCCTCTACAAATTTAATAATATTAGCCGGCGCGGGCGGATGAAAGTTCGCTAAGCTGTGACGCATTACGCTGCGCGCTATCCATCTCTATTCCTCGTTCCCAGGCACCCTGCGGGAAGCCTGCGGCTACTGCCTGGGAAGCCTGCTCTGGAAGCTCTGCCTCCTTTTTCCAACAAGCAGATTAAAAGCTTAACAGCTTATATCGGTAGGGACAGACCGGAATGCCTGTCCCAATGTCCGAAACTGACAGTCCCTTTCTATAGCTGTACCAAGTCAAACACCAGAAGCGTTATAGCACTAGCCACATTGGTTAGGACATTAGACTTTGAGGGCCGACGCGAGCGTTGCGATAGCGAATTAGCGGCGCGTACTGAGGGAACGCCTGCCCTGCGGATATACCTCGCAGGACAATCATTCACTAGCGCTGGGGCAGGATTTGGGCTGATATCATGTTGGCTTTCAATCCGAGTGCTACAGACCGGATAAATCGCATTTAGTTTCGGTAGAAGCGGAAAATATAATAATTTATTTGCGGCTTTATAAAAAGTAAAATTTTCTCATATGAGTGAGTTACTGAGAAAGTCTATCTCTTTATAAGGCTTAATTTTGGTGCGAACTTTATTTATACCTGCTAAAAAAATGAGGCGGTCAATAATTTTAAATTTCGTGCGGGAACATCAGCCAATACTATCGGTCATTAGGAGAGACAGCCGTAGAGGAAAGCGAGCGCCTAGAGCGCAAATAAAAAAGTTGATAATATGGCTGATCACTGCTCAAATGCTGAGTGCGATAAGGGCGAGCGCAATGCTCGAAGCACTCCTTAGAGGAAACTGTAGGCCATAGCTTAGCGGTGCGTTAAAATGCGCTTTTGCTTAGCGACACCCTTGAGATTACTCTAATTAAATAGTTCCCTTTATGTTCATCAGGTAAGTGATTGAGGATTTCACAATGCAACCTAAATTCATGGTTCAATTTCTGCTGGGTGCTATTATTTTTAGCGGGGCATTTGCCGTAAAAGCTGAAGCGGGATACAATCAGCAGCGTTACAGCCAACAGCCAGCCTTTTCCTGCGATACCTCCACTCCGACTCCCAAGATTGTTTCAAACCGAAACCATCGCACGCTGTTTTCGTGGAAAGACCGGCAGAAGGGGCACCAACAGTGCGCGGCAGCTACTAATCGCTTGAACAATCAGGTGCAGCGGAATGGGGGCACTACCAAGGGGTTAGTATTTAACGCCGGCATAGTGAACAATCAAACAGTGGTTTGTGTGGGCACCGTCACTCAATTTGGCTGCAATGCGGGGAATACTGTTATCAACATATCTCAAGGCCATCAAAGCAGCATCACCAACGCTGGTGAAGTGATCGACCAGCTGCAACCCCAGATTCAGGAGCTTGCCAGCGGGAGTGCTGTGATTCAGAGTGAAGCCACTGACTGTGTGGATGCCTCTGAGTTTTAAAGCCCGGTGGGGCAGTTTTTAATAATCACATAACTGCCCTCACTTTCAGGCGGATGTAGCATCCTGCGTTTGGAAAAACGCCCGGTAGAGACGCGACATGTCGCGTCTCTACAATTTTAATATAATTAGCCGGCGCAGGCGGATGAAAGTTCGCTATCGCCGTACCTGTGACTGGGTGATGCTATACTAGCAAACAGAGGAATGCGCCGGGCTGGAACAAAGCTGGAGAGTTGACTGTCTCTAGGGCAAACCGGCACATGTCTCTTTTGTAAACGCTGCAGCATCTTTGAGGTACTTGTGAGTTTACTGTCAAGCGCTTTTGGTTTATTGCCAGTCTTCGTCCTGGGAGCCGATGTGACTGACTTGTCGCAGTTTCCGGCAACTCAGCTTATATCTAACGCCGGGTCGGAATTTAACCAGCCTGCGATTTTTCCAGCGCAATATGCGCCCGGTCGCCTTTTGGCAGCCGTGCCGGTGCCAGAGATTGCCAGGCAAGTGAGTGTGCGGATTTTAAGTGAGAAAGATGCTGGGTCGGGGGCGATCGTTCAGCGTAGAGGCCAGACTTATACCGTGCTGACTTGCGCTCACGTGCTGGCGTACAGCCGCAAAAGTAGCTATACTGTTCTGACAGCAGATGGCAGAAGTCACACCGCCACTAGGCTGAGCTCTATTCAGTTCGGGGATGCGGATTTAGCACTGCTGGAGTTTACCAGCAACAGGTCCTATCAAGTCGCTGCGCTGGGCAGCTCGAATTCCTTATCGGTTGGCGAGCCGGTTTATGCGGCGGGATTCCCCAACAGTGAATCGGTTAACTTGGATGGGGATGTCGGCGACTGGGGGCTGCGAACTTATCGCTTGACAAATGGCCGTGTGGGAATGGTGCTGCAGCGATCTCTCGATCGCGGCTACCAGCTGGGTTACACTAATGAAATAGAAGAAGGCATGAGTGGCGGGCCGTTACTGGATAGCAGGGGTCGATTGATTGGAATTAATGGGCGGCTGAAATATTCGCTTGCCGGTATTGACGCATACACCTTTGTAGATGGATCTGTGCCATCTCAGGCGCAATTCCAGCAGATGGAAGCCTTGAGTTGGGCGATCCCGATTGCGACCTTTCAGGAAATGGCTGGGCAGTGGCTGGGTTTGTAGTGGGAGGGGGTGAAACTGGGTTTCTTGACCGGCGCGCTTGTCGTAAGGTACAGTTAGGGAATATCATGTCCGGTAGTGACGGGATTGTAAAGACGCGATTTATCGCGTCTCTACAAGAGATTGGCAATCTGGATGCCGGCGGACTAGACTTCAGTTTTGGTGCTGTTTGCTGGCACCTCGCAGTTTCAAGCTCCCACCCAACGCCCGTTTTAAGGGAGGAAGAGATCCCTAGCCCCCCTTTTTGAGGAGGGTTGGGGGTGGGGTCAAGTGTGGGACTGGTTCGCGAAACAAAAATTGGTTTTTTGTCATCGCCTCGATCTAATAAAATTAGATGTGAAGAAAAATTGGCAGGGTCATGCTAGAGATCGGCGATCTGTTCAACAACGGCTATTATCTCGGTCAAAACCCGGATGTGGCCCAGGCTGTGGCTGCCGGCGCAACTACGGCGCTGAACCACTTCACTCAGTTCGGTCAATTTGAGCGCCGCAACCCCAGCGGTCTATTCGATACGACTTTCTATCTGCGCTCTAACCCAGACGTGGCAAATGCCGCCAGCAAAGGCGGGACGTCGGCGGTTCAGCACTTCATCAATTTCGGTCAATTCGAGGGGCGCAACCCCAGCGCCCTGTTTGATACGAGTTTTTATCTGGCAGACAATCCAGATGTGAAAAAATCCGTCAGCAGGAGCTTGACGGGGTATGAGCACTTCGTCGATGTCGGTCAGTTCGAGGGGCGCGACCCCAACGCCCTCTTCGATACGAAATTTTATCTGGCCTATTACCCCGACGTGGAAAATGCTGTCAGCCAAGACCTGACGACGGCGTACCAGCACTTCAATCTGGCTGGTAAATTTGAGCGACGGGACCCGATTGCGGAGTTCAATACCCAGTATTATCTCCAGAACAATCCAGATGTGGCTGGTGCAGTGCAGCGCGACCAAATCACCGGCATAGAGCACTTCGTCCTTTTCGGTCAGTATGAAGGGCGGAGTCCGAGTGCTGATTTCCCGACCGGCGCTTATTTGCAAGCGAACCCAGATGTGGCGGCAGCGGTGAGAGCCGGTGCGCTGACAGCGATTAAACACTACATTCAATTTGGGGAAAATGAAGGACGCCGGTTTATCCCGGTAGCTGCCGAAGACGATCTGCGCCGCGCGACCAATACAGGCACCCTTAAGGCTACGCCAACCGTTCAGAATGCGGTTACCACGACGGCAATCGATAATGCCTTAAAGGAAGTCTACAAGTTTACCCTGTCGGGCACCAGCAACCTTAACATCCAACTCCAAGGTCTAGACGAGCTGGATATTGGCATCGAAATCGGTCGGGACATTGGCAATGATGACATCATCGAAGGCCGAGATATTTTCTTTAATTCCCTAGCTAACTTCGACGCTACGCTGGATCAGGTTAAGCAGTCAGTGCTGCTGCCGGGAACTTACTTTATCCGCATAACGCGGAATAAGGACTTGCCGAATTACACCCTGAGCCTGTCGGCCACACCGGCAGCGCTCCCAGCACTGACGGAGTTTGACCCCACTTTTGGGAACGGTCTGGTGGATGCTAAAAAGGCAGTTGAGGGGGCAATTAAGAGAGCCAATCCCAGCGCTGCCGCTCTCAGCAACGCTGCCGCTCTGACTCGAACGGATGGAGAAAACTTTGAGGATCTGAACTTGGTTAATGTTGCGCCCGTCTGGACTGCGGGGTTTACCGGCAAGGGCGTCAAGGTGGCGGTGATCGATAATGGTGTTGACTACAATCACCTGGATTTGAAGCGCAATATTGTGAGTAGCGCCGGCTATGACTTTGCGGATAAAGACAGTAACCCCTTGCCCGGACCCAAGCAGTCGGCTAGCAGCAATAACCCCCAACAGTTCGATGCCAGCGAGCACGGCACCCATGTAGCGGGAATTGTCGCAGCAGCCCGAAATGGGATTGGCACGACTGGGGTGGCTTATGAGGCGCAGATTGTGGCTCTAAAGGCGCGGGAGAATGCTAAAGATGCCTACGAGCTGTCTGTTGGGGCGGTGGCTCAATCAATTAACCATGCTGTCGCTCAAGGGGCTAAGGTGATTAATCTCAGCTTGAGTTTGCCTGCTGCTAACGATACCATAACGACTGCGGTTAAAAACGCCGTGTCGAAAGGTGTTGTGGTTGTGGCTGCAGCAGGAAATGAAGGGGGACAAGACACGAAATTTCCGGCATCTTTGGCTGCAGATCCTAACATCCCCGGCGTGATTGCTGTGGGGGCTGTGGATGAGGACAAGCAGCAGGCTGAGTTAAGCAATCTTCCGACACTGAATGGAGAACCCGCACCGGCACTGAAATTCGTGGTAGCGCCCGGGGTGGGAGTTTTGTCCACGACGGGGGACAGAGAGTATAAAACCACGAATGGCACGTCTCAGGCGACTCCCCACGTTGCCGGTGTTGTGGCGCTGATGCTGCAGGCGAATCCTAACCTGACGCCGGTGCAAGTTGTGGATATTTTGACTGGGGAAGCGACGACTCTAGTGGGCCTTACTGAATTCCCCAGACCCGAGACAGCAATTGCCTAGTCGCCTTGCGAGAAATCGAATGTAGAAACCAGGTTTCTTAAAGAAACTTGGTTTCTGGGATCTGTCGCCCCGCGATAAATCGCAGACGCCTTTCGCCGTTCGGCGTCTCAGGGGCTAATTCGCGGGGTGCGCTATTATAGCAGTATGCACTTAGGTTAGGACGCTTGACAGGCGTTCCCTCCGATCAAGCGAGACCTTGAGGGCAGGCGAGACGCCTGCCCTACGCCTATACTTCGTATCCCAGTGTCTTAAACTGACTGTCTATTGCTACAATAGCGCACCCTACTGCCCTAGGTTAAAGTCAACTTCATCTTTAACCCGTCTTGATTCTCTCCGTAATAACTCTTCAGGCGAGCCACCCTGCAGAACCCGACCGACTCGTAAAGGGCGATTGCGCTCTTATTCTCCGCCTCCACCTCCAGGAACACCGTCTGGATATTTTCCCTCCGCAGTTTTTCCAAACATTCTAACATCAGTTTCTTGCCCAATCCCTGCCCTCGTAATTCAGGCTTAACCGCAAAACTGTACAATCTGGCCACTTCTCCCCGACAGGTTTTTCGCTTCAAGATAATCGCATAAGCCGCCAGCGTTTCATTCCATCGCATCACATAGATATCAGCGCGTGGACTTTTTAGCAAATAGGCTATCTGCTTTTTGGAAAAGGCTATCCCAGCTCTAAAACATAGAGCTTCTAGTGAAACTATATCGCTCTTATCTTGAAGGGTAGCTTTATCTATTTTACAGTCTAGAACAAGCTCCATTCATCTGCGCCCCTTTTCCATAATAAAAATTTGCGGCCCATTTGGGAATGCGAAACGCCGGACGGTAACTTTCCTTGCTCCAAGCTAAAGAAGGGATTTCGCAGTCATCTCCGGCATTGCACCATTTGATATCGGCCCAGTACAGCCGGCAAAATTCGCTAAAAATGTATTGAGCCGAACCCGTAAAATTTCTATCTGTTTTTTCAATCAGGACGCTAAATATGTCGGCACCGATCTTTTCCCCAAACGTAAAACCTACCAATTGGTCACTGGCATATAACACCATGCCGGTCAGTCCTAAAGCATCAGCATTCTGCAAAACACGCTTTGTCGCTGCTGTGTCTTGAGAGCGCTTGAAGGCAATTTTTACCGAGTCTTGCACCTGCGGTTGCCAAATGTCCAGCAGTTTCAGGCACTCTTCTATATGATCGGGGGTAAACCGCTCAGTGTAAATATTGCTGTATCTTCTCAGGAAAGCGGCGCGACTTTGCCGCTTGGAAGCCAGCTCGCCCCCCTTTAAGTCTATCATTCGCTGCGTTTCATAAACATAATCGCCGCTGCGAACGGCCAGGTCAAAAAGTCCGAATTTGTCAGCCCATTCTCGGGGGACGTATTCCACGTACAAGCTCGGCTGGTTAAATTGCTTAAAAAAGAACAAGCATTCTTCCAGCGCCGCTTCCTTATCTCCAAATCCGAGCGGCGGAAACACCATGAAGGGTTCTCGTCCTTGCGTGGCAAACACACACAAGCAATCTCTGACGATTTTCCACCGGGTATCGCACACTTCACCCCACATGAAGAGGTTGGCAAAAGTCGCATCAGATATGGGGGTCTGACTGGCGGACAGAAAGAAATCAAAAATCGGCTTATGCTCTAGCTCTAATTTTAATAAGCCGCGCCCCTTAAAATAGTCTTCGTCCTGCTCAACTGTAGCTTCGGATGTGTCACTCTTTTGCGATTGGTTTTGCATGGTTTACAGAATTTATAGCTCCTCAGTAGGCAAAGATTTGTTTGGCTGTATTATAGCACGCTCTCTGGCAAGGGCTGTCAACTTGTTTTGAAAAATTTTACCGCCCATAAATCAGGGAGTCGCGAGGGTAACGCACCACTTTGGTAGCGCGAGTCAGCCAGAAGGGAGAGGGCGACAATCCACTGTCATTCTTCCACCTTCCACCTTCATCTTTTTTCCTTGCTTTTCCGGAAAGGGAACGATCCCGTCGCCCGCTTTCGCTCCTGTAAATGGCCATTAGGTTGCTTCCTAATGACATCCCACACTCGATCGCAGCTGCAGGGTGCGTTCCCCCCAGGGGGAACACACCCTACTTCTTTTACAGCGCTTCCGGTTCCTGACCGGCAACTACCGGCGCTGAAGCGTTCAGCTTCAAGTCCGGGTGGTCAGCTTGGATCTGATGCAAGTTCCACTCATTCTTAAACAGCAAAACTGGCCTTCCCCAGCTATCCTTCACCGTCACCGTATTGAACAAACGCCCGACTTTCGCCAGCGCTTCCCAACCGCCGGCCACCCAGCGGGCCACTGAAAAAGGCAGCAGTTCCAAGTGAGTCTCAACACCGTACTCATTTTGCATGCGGAACTGCACCACCTCAAATTGCAGCTGGCCAACGGCTGCCAAAATCGGGTCGCGCTTCGCTTCATCAGCTGAGTACATAATCTGCACCGCACCCTCTTCCCGCAATTCAGAAACGCCCTTGCGGAATTGCTTGAACTTGGAAGGGTTGGGGTTTTTCAGATAGGCGAACAGTTCTGGCGAGAAGCAGGGAATGCCTTCATACTCCAGCTTAGACCCCGTGTAAATCGTGTCGCCAATCGCAAACACTCCCGGATTGTTCAAACCAATCACGTCCCCCGGATACGCTTCCTCAATCGATTCCCGCTCTTGAGCGAAGAGTTTTTGTGGCCGAGAAAGGCGAACGCTTTTGCCGGTGCGGGCGTGGCTCACTGTCATGTCTTTTTCAAACTTGCCGGTGCAGACGCGCACGAAGGCAATTCGGTCGCGGTGTTTCGGGTCCATGTTGGCTTGCAATTTGAACACAAAACCGCTAAACTCCGGGTGACTGGGAGGAATCTCACCGGCAGTGCTGCGTCGCGCCCCCGGTTTGAGGGCGTATTCCAGGAAAGAATCCAGGAACAGCTGCACGCCAAAATTGGTCATGGCGCTGCCGAAAAACACCGGCGTCATAATGCCTGCGTGCACCTGTTCTAAATCCAGATCCCCTCCCAGTTCTTCCAGCATTTCCAACTCGTCTTTGAATTGGTAGTAGAGGTCTTTTTCTAACAGTTCTTCCAGGCGCGGGTCCCCCAGATTGAGAGCGGTGTCGAGAGCCTCTCGCGCCCCGTGGGCGCTGCGCTCGAACAGGTGAATCTGCTTGGTGCGCCGGTCGTAGACGCCTTTGAAGCGGTCGCCGGTGCCAATGGGCCAGTTGACCGCGTAGGTAATCAGACCCAGTTCCTTTTCAATCTCGTCAAGCAGTTCCAGCGGTTCCCGCCCGGGCCGGTCGAGTTTGTTAATAAATGTAAAGATGGGAATAGAGCGCATCCGGCAGACTTCAAACAGTTTCCGCGTTTGCGGTTCGAGCCCCTTGGCGGCGTCTTCCAGCATCACAGCGTTGTCAGCTGCAGCCAGGGTGCGATAGGTGTCTTCGCTAAAGTCCTGGTGTCCGGGGGTGTCCAGCAGGTTAATCTGATAACCCCCGTACTCAAACTGGAGCACGGTGGAGGTAATCGAGATCCCCCGCTGCTGTTCCATCGCCATCCAGTCGGAGGTGGCGTGACGCTGCGCCCTGCGTGCCTTGACGGCACCGGCTTCGTGAATGGCACCTCCGTAGAGCAGGAGCTTTTCCGTGAGGGTGGTTTTCCCGGCGTCGGGGTGGGAGATAATGGCAAAGTTGCGACGCTCTTCAACCGCTGTTTGCAGTTCGGCTTGGATTTCGGTGGTCATTAGGGAGCTTGATTGGCGACTCTTTACCAGATCATTATAGGAATTCCCTGCAAATGTAAATGCCAACATGCCGGTCGCGACCGGTTGTATTGCCCCCTGGCGCGGATTGAGGGGGAGAGGGGGCAGGGCGCAACACGGATTTGAGCGCGGACAGACGGATTAATACTTTCCCTGTATCCGTATTAGCCTTGTTGGGCTGGCGAGAGAGGAAGTAATAAGTAGGAAGACACAAATAAACGGAACACCTTTATTTTTGCCGGCATACTTCTGTGCAAAAAACAGACAATATCTGTAAACCCGCCCGGCTCGAGCGGAAGCCGGAGTAATAAGACACGCCCACCGGCCATCTGGGCAGCGATGCCCTCACCGGCAGCCAAGGGCTAGACAGCAGGTGGCGATGGCTCCGACCGGCGGCCTGGGCGTGCCGGCTGCCTTGACAGGCGGCACCGGCAGTGATACCTTAAACAGCAATCCTTAACGAGCGTCCTTGATTGGCGTTAACCCAGGTCGCCGAGCCGGCAATCGCCGCCAGCCTGACAGGCGGTGCCGGTGCTGATACCTTCTTGCTGGGGGAGCAAAAAAAATCAGGGCGTCAGGGAAAGCCGGTTAACAAAAGTGACTTCAGTAACGCCCGCACACAGGACTGAGCTTGAGCTAGCACGGAGTTTCAGGCACTGGGTGGGGAATCCACCCCCAGATCCCAACCCCCCATGAAAACTTACTGGCAAAGTTACAATACATTCAAGACAACAGCGTGCCGTCTTCAGGCGCGTAACGAAAGCAAAGTCCTAATCAGGTGAGGGGGTTGGTTCTATGTACGACTCGGACAAACGTAAGCTCTTAGCAGGTCTCTGTCACGGCTCTATCTTTTTTAGCACTTTTGTTGTGTCCGTCGGGATACCGATTGCGATTTTGCTGGTATCCGACGACCCGGTTGTAAAAGAGAATGCGAAAGAATCCCTAAACTTCCACTTTAATGTATGGCTCTATGGGGTTATTATTGGGGCGCTGTGGTTTTCAGTGATTGGCATCCCGCTGGCCTTACTGCTGCTAATTCCATACTTTCTTTTCCAATGGGGGCCGCCAATTCTGGCCCTTATTCAGGTTCTCGGCAATCCCGAACAGCCCTACCGCTACCCGTTTATTTTCCGCATCCTGTAGGGCTGCCAGCCATCCAAAAGTTACAAGGCATTCCCTAAAATAGCTGTTAGATAAGTAGGGTGCGTTCCCCCCAGGGGAACGCACCCTACAAAACGTCTAATCTCCCCAAGAGGCGGCGGGCATTGATCAAGAGAGGCAATCGCGGTCAGAAGTTAAGTATATTTTAAACCGCAGAGGGCGCATAACTCAGACGGGCGCAGAGAGATTATTAATTTTAAATTAAAGTTTTTCAAAAAGATTTAAGTGTTTGTTTGAGGGAGGGTTTTTTCTGGGGGTGTTCTGGGAGGAGGCGGTGGGGCGCTGGGGCGTTCGCAGCCGCCAGGGGTGAGGGCAGCAGGCTTTCCCTGGCGCAGGCGAAAGTTGGCAGCTACTATAATAGAGGGTGTGCCATGTTCGACTTATTATGAAATTTAACCTCGGCTGTCAATTACACTACACCATCCCTCAACCCAGCACCCTAGTGTTCAACATTCAGGTGCTCAACAACGACTGTCAAAAAATATGCCAGGAAAGCCTGCAGATTGACCCCCAGCTGGATACTGACGAGTTTGGCAGTCCCTATGGTGAGGGCCGGTATTTTCGAGTCAACGCACCGGCTGGCAACCTGCAAGTCTCCTACGAGGCGACCGTTGACATCGATCACTTCTATGCAAATCCCGACGAGATTTCCGAAGTCCCGCCGGCTGATTTGCCCCTAGAAATTATACCACTACTTTACCCCAGTCGCTACTGCGAGTCGGACCAGCTGCTGCAGCTGGCGCAGAGTGAATTTGGCGAGCTAGAGCCAGGATATTCCAGAGTCACCGGCATCTGCAACTGGATTTATGACAAGGTAAAATACCTGTCCGGCAGCACGGACTCCCAGACTTCGGCTTACCAGACGGCAATAGAAAGAGCCGGTGTTTGCCGCGATTTTGCCCATTTAGGCATCGCTTTGTGCAGAGCCTTGAATATTCCGGCACGCTTTTTCGCGGGGTATGCCTGGGGGCTGAACCCGCCCGATTTTCATGCCTGCTTTGAAGCTTATCTGGGAAATCGCTGGTATTTATTCGACCCCACCCGACTCGTGCCACAAACCGGCATCATCCGCATTGCCACGGGGCGGGATGCCGCCGATGTCTCTTTTGCCACCATTTTCGGGCCGGCGCAGATGGAGCGGATGCAGCTGTTTGTCGAGCCGCTGGGAGAAACCGGCACCGCAAAGCAGGAGCCGCCCCCCTACACAACAGCCGCCATCGCCATCTCCTGAGAGGGGCTTGAGCCGGGCACCCGTTTGTAGCAGGGCTTTAGCCCAAAGTTTGTAGTTGGGCTTTAGCCCAAAGTTTGTAGTTGGGCTTTAGCCCAAAGTTTGTAGTTGGGCTTTAGCCCAAAGTTTGCTGCCCGGCTAAAGCCGGGCAGAACACCGGCTCACCGGCAGCCGGCAGTCTGGCATAAAAAAGCATTCGAGATTAGCTTAAAATAGTGAAGGCTCGTTTCGCTTTAAGGCACCGCAATCATGAGGCAGCATTCCCGTGCGTGCAACCCCGCATCCCCCACCCAGCCGGCAGCGGGAGAAGGGGAAAAGAAGAGAAAAAGATGTTTCCCCCCTCTCCTCGACCGGTCTCGGGGGGGAGAGGGTGAGAGATTTTAAGGTGAAAAAATGGGATACTCCCCGCAATGATTGGGCAGCAATCTGATTTAAGAGGGAGGCGGCTATGAGCGCAACAGCTTAAAATGACTCTCAACAGGAGTCGCTGATTTCTCCCCTGTACGGTAGTAAACAGATTTAACCAAAGTTGATGTGCCTTCCGTGAGTTATTGCCTCAATCCCAACTGCCCCAACCCAGCTGACCCGTTGAATGATAGCAACCGGATTTGCCGGCACTGCGGCTCATCGCTCGCCGTGCGGGGCTATCGGGTGAAGCATCTTTTGGGCGAAGGCGGCTTTGCTAAAACTTTTGAAATAACAGATGAGCGGACAACAGCAAAAGTCCTGAAAGTGCTGCTCGACACCAATCCCAAGGCCGTGTCGCTGTTTCAGCGAGAAGGCCGGGTTTTGGCGAGCTTGCAGCATCCAGGGATTCCCAAAGTGGAGCCAGATGGCTACTTCACCTTTTTTCCTCACAACAGCCACCAGCCAGTACACTGCCTGGTTATGGAGAAAATTGAGGGGTCAAATTTGGAGAAGTGGCTGAGCGAGCGAAACAGCCGACCGATCGCGCAAAATCAAGCCCTTACCTGGTTGCAACAGCTGGCAGAAATCTTGCAGCAAATCCACCAAGAGCAGTATTTCCACCGGGATATTAAGCCGTCCAACATCATGCTGCGCCCCAGCGGTGAGCTGGTGCTGATTGACTTTGGCACCGTCCGGCAAGTCACCGGCACTTACCTGGCCAAAGTCGGCGGCGGCCATCAAGTCACCGGCATTGTTTCACCCGGTTACACTCCCCCAGAGCAAGCCAATGGCAAAGCTGTGCCGCAGTCGGATTTCTTTGCACTCGGACGCACCTTTGTCTATTTGCTGACCGGCACAGATCCCAACGAGTTTCCCGAACACCCCCGCACCGGCGAGTTGCTGTGGCGAGACAGGGCTAGGCACTTGTCGCCGCCAGTGGCAGATTTGATTGATTACCTGATGGCACCCTTTCCCGGCAACCGGCCTCAAAATGCCGGGGTGATTTTACAGCGGATCGCCGAACTGGAGCGCCCTGACTATCAGCCCCAGCCATACCAGCCGGTGCCCCGTACCGCCCATTATAGGATGACGCCTCTGGCTAGCTTGCCCAGATCCAGAAGCAAACGACGGAACACCGCCAAGTCCGGGCGCAAAAAGTTTACCAAGTTCAAGGGGAAATTACTCAAAGGCAGTGCTTGGCTGCTGTTTGCCGGCAGCGGTGCGGCGCTGCTGCTAACCCTTGCCGGTGCCGAACTCCACCATTCTTGGGCACCCGCTCTCAATCCGCAGGCGGTGTTTTCGCCCAAACAAAACAGTCAGCAAGGTTCTCCAACCGCACAGAACGCCTTCCAAAAGGCGGCTTTGGCCAAAACCCTTTACAGTCATACCGGCGGCGTTAATGCCGTCGCCATCAGCCGCGACGGTCAGTTCCTGGCCAGTGGCAGTGTTGACAAAACGGTTAAGATTTGGGATCTGGGCACCGGCGAACTGGTACTCACCCTCAGCGGGCACACCCGTGAGGTTTGGGCGATTGCCATCAGCCCGGATGGAAAAACCCTGGCCAGTGGCAGTGGCGACAGGACGATTAAACTCTGGGATATGGCTGCCGGCGAGCTGCTCCACACCCTCTCTGGCCATTCGGCTCAGGTGAGCGCCCTCGCCTTCAGTCCGGATGGCCAAACCCTCGCCAGTGGCTCCTATGACGCTAAGATTAAGCTTTGGGATACAGACACCGGCACGGAGCTGCGCACCCTCGATGGCCATACAGACTGGGTGACCGCTCTCGCCTTCCGCCCCAATGGCCAAACCCTCGCCAGCGCCAGTGCCGACCGCACGGTCAAGCTGTGGGATGCCGGTGCCGCCTGTGAGGACGAGCCGCTTTGCGCCCCTCCGCGCACCCTCTACCGGCATTTCAGTCCGGTGAAGTCCCTGGCCATAAGCCCGGATGGCAAGACTCTGGCCAGTGGCAGTAGGGACGGCACGATTAATCTCTGGGATCTGGGTGCCGGTGAGCAGGGGGACAGTCTGTTCGGACATTCCGCCTCCGTGAACGCTCTCGCCTTCACTCCGGACGGCCAGACTTTAGCCAGTGGCGGTGGCCCTCTGGAAGACACGATCAAGCTTTGGAATCTGGGCACCGGTGAGATCCTGCGCACCCTCTCCGGGCATTCCGATACGGTTCACTCCCTGGCCATAAGCCGCAACGGTCAGATTATGGTCAGTGGCAGTGAGGACTGCAGCACCAAAGTTTGGCGGCTGCGGTGACAGCCCGGGCAAGGCAATCCCCGCACGGTTCTGGCGTTTCTGGCCAGCGGTAGGCTGCGCTATTTTACGGTTAAATATTTTTCAAAAAAACCCGGGTTTAGACCTGTTTTGTATATATGTTTTCTTCCGGATATTATGTAATTAGCGGGTTGCCGCCCCCGATATCCCCATCTCCTCTGTCCCGGCAAATAGGAAATGTCTGCAGTGGCAGGCCCCCGTGCGCAGGTATGAGTCGGGCGGCCACGGGGGGCCGCCCCTACAGCTGAACTGAGCGATTAAAACCGGCACTGCGCCACTCCAGTTCCTCCACCTGTACCTCTTTCCTCTTCCTTCTTGGCGCTCTTGGCTCAGGCGCGGTTTATTATTAAAAATCTAAAATCTAAAACCGTGCACAGGGAAATCTATACTTTGGGTGAGTCAGGCGGTCGCGACCGGCGCACTGACCGCCGGCTCGAACAGCTCTGGGTTTTCGGGCTGCTGCTGGCGGCGCTTCTCCTTTATGGAATCAATCTCGATGGAGTGCCGCTGCGAGACTGGGATGAAGGAATTGTCGCTCAGGTCGCCCGCGATATTTGGCGCGGCAATTTAAACTGGCTTCACCCAACGCTAGCCGGCGAACCGTATTTCAACAAGCCTCCCCTGGTTCACCTGCTGATTGCTATAGCATACTCTGCCGGCGGTGTCAGTGAGCTGACGGCGCGATTGCCGCCGGCAATTCTCAGCGCTCTGAGCGTGCCCCTGCTGTATGGGGTCGGTCGGGAAGTCTTTCCCCGGCGCACACCGGCCATTTTTGCGGCGCTGATTTACCTGACGCTGCTGCCGGTGGTGCGCCACGGGCGTCTGGCCATGCTGGACGGGCCGGTGCTGTGTTTTTCCCTGCTGATGCTGTGGTGCTTGCTGCGCTCGCGCCGGGATTTGCGCTTTTGCTTGGGTGCCGGCATTGGTTTGGGGCTGGTTTGCCTGACGAAGGGCGTGCTGGGGCTATTGCTGGGCGCGATTGCCGCTGTGTTTATCGCCTGGGACACCCCGCGCTTGCTGAGGTCCTGGTATCTGTGGGCCGGCTTGCTGCTGGGTGCGGTGCCCGCCGGTGCCTGGTATGCCGCCCAGTGGCAGCACTATGGCCAGCTGTTCGCCGAGCAGCATTTTTTCAGCCAATCTTTGCAGCGCCTTTGGCTGCCGGTGGAGAATCATGCCGGCCCGCCCTGGTACTACCTGCTGGAAATTGTGAAATACAGCGGACCGTGGTTGCTGTTCTGGCCTCAGGGGTTGCGCTTGGCCTGGGAAAATCGCAACCTGGGCTTTGGGAAGCTGGTGCTGGTGTGGGGCGGGCTCTATCTGCTGGCGATTTCTGTGATGCGCACCAAACTCCCCTGGTATGTCCTGCCGGTCTGCCCCGCCCTCGCTCTGGCCGGCGGCGCACTGCTGGCTGAGGTTTGGGGGCGGCGGGCGCGGGCTTTCCCCACTTTCTCTTTCTCTGCCACTTTCCCCCTCTACCCCTCTGTCCGCGCTTGGGTAACAGCATTTGCGCTGCTGGCTGTGGCCGGTTTGGCCGGCAGCCTTTATTTTGGCGGACTTGGCCCCCAAACGGAACGGTATTTGCAGTTGGCGCTGGGGTGCGTTGCTCTGACGATGGCGGCGGTGGCTGTCCTCGTCTCCCGAGAAGATCCGCAGTTCATTTTGGTTTTGTTCTGGGGCTGTTATGTTTCGCTGACGCTATTTTTCAGCTCGAATAGCTGGGTTTGGGAGCTGGGAGAAGACTATCCCGTATTGCCGGTGGCGGCGATGATTCAGCAGCACGCACCGGCTGGCGTGCCGGTGCACACATCCCACCCCTACAGCCGGCCTTCTCTCAATTTTTATAGCGACCGCCAAGTGATTCCCGCTGCTGATAGCGAACTCCAACGCCACTGGCAGCAAGATTCTCAACCTTATTTGCTGCTTGACCGGCCTGCCATTGAACAGCTGGCTTTGCAAAAGGCAAAGCCTCTGGGAACCGCTGACCGCTGGACGCTGGTGACGCGAGAGAAATTGTAATCTCACCTCCGGCTGATTGCCCGCAATTCCCACTGATGGGGAGGTGGGCGGATCGGGGGTGCCGGTCAGTCTATTCCTTGAGTGATTAACCGGTTTTTAAGTCTTAATAAGATTTATATCTTTATATTTTAGCCTTTCTAGATGCTTATTTTCAGTAACATCCGGTTCGAGAGTCAGTTAATAACGCCTGCCGGCCCGATTGCTGTAGCAACGGACACTTTATCGGAGAGGGGGGGGTGGGGGAGTGAGGGTGAAAATCTTTGCAAAAAAGAGAAGCTCTTGCTTTTAGTCGCCGGCGTTTCACAAGTAGCAACTTGAGGCGCGAGAATTGATTAAACAAACATGCTATCACATTCTGCGGCATCGTTATTGCATATTGTGGCCCCAGCGCAGTTTGCCGATAATTACCTGTGCCCTGTGCCGTGTGCCCCATGCCCCATGCCCTAACAGCTAACAGCTAACAGCTACGGTGAGAGCCTGGTTGAATCTACGACCTCAGTAACTTGTTCTATGAGATTCTGAAACGGATTGCGCTGAGGAGTCCAGCTTTCTAGGGTCGCTATGGCCACACCGGCGAGCGCCGCACCGGCCAAAACACCAAGTAAGGAAGACGGTTTTGCCAGCCCGACATCGCGGAGGATGCGAGCCAGGGGGCGACTCTGGCGGCGGAGAGTGCGCCCGAGCGCCAGCTGCCTCATGGTGTTGGGGTCTCGGACATAATGACCGCTCCAACTGATCACCAAACGTTCCTGACAGTAGGGGCAGGTGTACAGTCCGCCGAACATCAGATTAGACTGCATGGTGCCGGTGCGATTGCAAATCGGGCAAGTAACAGAGTGACTGTCAAAGGTGTGAGCGTTCATTCGTATTTCCCGCTTTCCCAAAAGATGGTTTGACTGTTTTGCTGAGGCGAACGTGCTGGTGGTGTGTCGAGCGCGTTCAGCAAGGCACCTAGCTGAAACGGATGGTGAGTTTCCACGAGCCGTCAGACTTTAAGATGCTGGCGTAACGCAATCCGCAGACGCGATACATCGACGTCTCTGCCGCACCCATCTCAACTGTGCTGTCGGGGGTGACGGAGGAACCAAAGGTAACAGAAAAATGGAACGAAAGGGATTCCTCCTGTGAGGCTGAGCGCGAGAGCGGCATGCAATGCCGGTGCGTGCGTTCCCGGCGCAGGCACCGGACCGGCAGGCCACCCCGGTTGATGTCCGCACGCCGGCTGCAGCGCCGCAGTTGGCCCATCAAACGTTAACTGACGCTGGTAAGTCTGCTTGCGAGAGTGAGCGGCGTTACCTGCCTTGTCCTGCTAGCCGTTGGCTGCTGTCGGGGCAAGCGTAAAACGCTGTTCCCGAATACTGGCAAGGCATGCTGTTGACCCTTGAAGGTTGTCCTACCTCATTTCTAGTCTACTCCGGTTGTCTCCATCTTCCCAAGGGCTGAGTGCCCGCAGTCCTGCCTTCAAGCGGGCATCTGGGTTGCCGGAAGCGGGAACTGCCACGCCTGCAAGCTTTGCAGCCCGGGCCCGTCGGTGAGATTGTACTGCAAGGGGGTAATGGTGATCCAGTTGTCGCGAATTTTCTGCACGTCGGTGGGTATTCCCGGAGGCAGATGGGGGTTGTCGGGCTGTTCAATTTCTTCGAGGACTTCACCGGCTAGCCAGTAGTAGGTTTTGCCCCTCGGATCTACCCGCTTGTTGAAGATATCCACATACCGGCGCACTCCCAGACGGGTGAGGGCCACGCCGGCTATTTCTTCCTGCTTTACCGGCGGGATATTGACATTTAGCAGGGTTTTTGCTGGGAGGGGGTGTTCGGCGAGCTGAGCCAGCAAGGCGACAGCAAAGTTAGCTGCCGGTTGAAAGTCCCGCCAGGCGTAGCTGACTTGACTGAAGGCGATGCTGGGTATGCCTTCCAGGAGCCCTTCCATTGCAGCGGAGACCGTGCCCGAGCAGAGGACATCGGTGCCCAAGTTCTGGCCTTGGTTGATGCCGGAGAGAACAAAATCTGGCGGAGAGTCGAGTAATGCCCACAGCGCCAGTTTGACGCAATCGGCGGGGGTGCCGGTGCAAGACCAGGCTTTGACTGCGGGATGAAAAACGGACTCTACGATTTCGGCGCGGATCGGTTGGTGCAGGGTCAGACCGTGACCTGTGGCGGAGCGCTCTTGGTCGGGGCAAACTACCGTGACCTGATGGCCGGCAAGAGCTAGGGCGTCGGCGAGGCTGCGAACCCCAGAGGCATAGATGCCGTCGTCGTTGCTGATCAGGAGTTTCATTACGCTTTGTGTGGGAGTCAAATTGCTTCTTTATTTAATGAAAAGTTTGAACCGCCACCGTGAAGGGAGGCCAATAAATTTACCGGTGGCCCACTGCTGCTGCTGTGTTTTTAGCGCCGGCTGGTTTGTCACTTATTCTAAACTTTGGCGGCTGTGCTGCGGTGAGTGAAGTCTGGAGTTTGAAAAATCATGCGGTTTTTGGGATATTATTAAGAACAGCAGAGCTGGGCAGATAAATGCAGATAAATGTGATATCATCCGCCTTGAGCTGCATTCATATGCGGTTCAAACTCTGATTTTTCTGCTTGGGGTCCAAATCGCGCTAAACTCAACATGGCTAAAAATTTAGACACACAAGCCCTCCCATGACTACCCAGCTGATCGATCTGGAAGCACAACTGGAAACACTGCGTCAAGAAGCTCAGGACGAGATTGCCACTGCCGGCACCCTGGAACGCCTGGAAGAACTCAGAGTGGGCTACTTGGGCAAAAAAGGCCAGCTGTCCAAAATATTAGGCAGCATGGGCAAATTAGACCCTGCCGACCGGCCACGCATTGGGGCGCTGGCCAATGAAGTTAAAGAAGCTATCCAAACAAACTTAGATGGCAAGCGGACAGCGCTCTCCGCCGCCGAGATTCAAGCTCGGCTGGAATCTGAAACCCTGGATGTGACGATGCCGGGAGTTTATCGCCCCCAAGGTCTGGTTCACCCGCTCAATGGTATGATTGACCGGGCGCTGGATATCTTCGCCGGACTCGGCTACACGGTGGCCACAGGCCCGGAAATGGAAACCGACTACTACAACTTTGAGGCGCTCAATACGCCGCAAGATCACCCGGCGCGGGATATGCAGGATACTTTCTATCTCCCGGATGGCAATCTGCTGCGGACTCACACCTCGTCGGTGCAAATTCGCTACATGGAGAAGCACAAGCCGCCGGTGCGGATTGTGGCACCCGGACGAGTTTACCGACGCGATACGGTAGACGCCACTCACGCGGCGGTTTTCCACCAGATTGAACTTTTAGCTGTCGGTGAGGGTCTGACGTTTAATGACCTCAAAGGTACAATTAAGGAATTCTTGCGGCAGATGTTTGGCGAGGTGCCGGTTCGCTTCCGCGCTAGTTATTTCCCCTTCACGGAACCCTCAGCTGAGGTGGACGTGCAGTGGAAAGGGAAGTGGTTAGAAGTCCTCGGCTGCGGCATGGTTGACCCCAATGTGTTCAAAGCCGTGGGGTACGATCCGGAAAAGTACACCGGCTTCGCTGCCGGTTTTGGTGTGGAGCGCTTCGCAATGGTCCTCCACCAAATTGATGACATTCGCAGGGTGTACGGCAGCGATTTGCGCTTCTTAAAACAGTTCTGAGTGCTGTGGGGGCAGTGCCGGCTGCCCTGAGTTAGGGGTGTGGGGGGAGTGCGATCTGTTTCATTTGGGGTGCGATCCACCGCCGGCGCACGCGGCTCGGACAGATATCCGCGCAGCGCTCAGCAAGCGTTTCGCAGCGGTGGCTTTTTAGAATTGGGGGGCAACTAAAATCTCAAATCAAAAATCAGCAATCCAAATCTGCGAGTGGGGATGAAATGAAAAAAATGCACTGGCTGCGAGCGACTTTACAAGTTAAGGGGTCAGTCATTCGAGCTGTTTATGAGCGGGTTGTAATTTGCGCTTTTTTTGGTTTTATCATTTCCGTTCTTTTCCATTTTAAATATCCTGTATCGTGGCCAATATTAGGGTTTTTACCTAACATTATCTTAGGTTTATTATTGGTTTTCCGGACAAATACGGCTTACGAACGATTTTGGGAAGGCCGCAGACTCTGGGGAAGTCTAACCAATACTGTCCGCAACTTAGCCCGCCAGATTTTGGTTATCGTTGAG
This sequence comes from Oscillatoria princeps RMCB-10, assembly GCA_019359235.1. Lineage (GTDB taxonomy): Bacteria > Cyanobacteriota > Cyanobacteriia > Cyanobacteriales > Oscillatoriaceae > Oscillatoria > Oscillatoria princeps. The sequence continues at coordinate 215,548 of JAHHHT010000003.1, read as the reverse complement.
GAAAGAGAGGAAAAAGATGCAGCCGAAAAAATAGCGACGCTGCGGCTTTTGGTGGCTTTTGCCGTGGCGACTAAGTTGCATCTGCGCCAGGAGCCGGTGAACCGAGAACTAGAGGCATTGATGTCTCGAGAGCAGTATCTCAAGCTCAAGGATATGAACAATCCCCCCCTAGAGGTTGCTTTCTGGATTGGGGACTATCTAAAAAAGCAGCATGACCGGTGGTGCGTCGATAGCTATCAGCTGACTTCCATGTACAAGTTACTGGATACAATGGTGGATGTTTTAGGGGGCTGCGAGCGGATTTTGCGGACGCCCATGCCCTTGGCGTATGCGATTCACCTGAAACAGCTGTTACTGATTTACTGTCTGTTCTTGCCCTTTGATATGGTCAGCAAGCTGAATTGGTGGACTGCGCCGGTTGTGGCTTTAGTGAGCTTTATGCTGTTTGGGATTGAGGAGATTGGCGTTGAAATCGAAAATCCCTTTGGGCACGACCCCAATGACTTGCCTTTGGATACCATGTGCGCTACCATGCAGCGCAATATTGAAGATATCATTTCGCTGAAGCCCAGCGTTCGCTACCCTTCAGTTGAGTCGCCGGCGACATCGGTGGATTAGCGGGAAGCCGAAGGGGGTTGCACGGGGGCTAAGAAACCGGGTTTCTGAATCAATCTTTTGGGGAGGATGCAACATTTGTCGCAGAAACCCGGTTTCTGGGTTCCTTGCACGGGGGCGGTTGAGAAAATCACTGCCTGTTAAGCATTTCGGAAATTGCCGGCAATATCTCCTGAGTTTCGCCCGGGGTAGGGTGCGTTCCCTAAGAGGGAACGCACCCTACGAGTTACTTTTGGGTAGGATGCAAAATTTGTCGCAGAAAGCCGGTTTCTGGGTTCCTTGCACGGAGGCGGTTGAGAAAATCACTGCCTGTTAAGCATTTCGGAAATTGCCGGCAATATCTGCTGAGAAACTTGCGCCAGTGGGGCTGCCACCGGCAACTCCGCGAGCGTCGCTTTCAAACTCTTGAGCGCCTTCCTCGCCAGATTTTGCAGTGACTCATCCGGGGGATTGTTCGCCGCATTCACCAATACCCGAACATCCTCTAGCGCATCGGCTTTATCCCTGGGATTCAAGTCAGTGTCAGCCTCCAGCGCTTCTTGGAGTTGAGCTAATAATTGCAATATAGCGTTTCTCATATCAGTGCGGTACGTTTTTCGTTTCCGCACGATCTTGGGGATGGGAGACGCGATTTATCGCGTCTCTACAAGAGACTCATCCAATTGATAACCGCTATAGCACACTTATTTGAGAACCGCTATAGTTCCTTGACACTCGGCTCAAGTGCCGGCACGCCTCGCAATTCTTCCCAAGTCAGGGGAATTTCTGCGGGGTGCTGGCAAATCACCGGCAGCCAACTGGCGCAGGGAAATTCATCCTCGAACGCGTGCAATTTTTCCCGCGCTTCTCTCACGGAGGCGTACAGGGATTTCCCACCGGCAAAAGCCTTGACAAAATCCTGCAAAAATGCTTCCGCCACTGCATCGGGCACCGGCTCGCGCATGACGATAATTTGGGGGATGCGCAAGTCAGCCAAGTCGCGGGCTAAACCCAAGCCATCACAGGAGTTGAAAATAGCCAGTTTTAATCCCCGCTCAACCGCTGCTCTCAGGGCGTATTTTAACTCGGCGACTGTTAAGCTATCGGTAGCATTGATATAAATGCAGCCGGTTTCCTCTTGGCTGTGACTGTGACCGGCAAAAAACAGGATATCCCAGCCGGCTTCATCCCACAGGTGGACATCTACTTGCCGGCGGGTAGGCTGTGAGAGGAAGGTGGGATCGGCGTCGGGTAACTGCTTGATCAGCTGCCGGTCTTTTTCTATATCTATGTTAGCACTATTGCCGAGAATTGCCAAGATTCTGACTTTGGTTCTGGGGATGTCTGGGGGAGATTTTTCGGCGCGGTCGTATTCGGGGGCGCTCAAGGCGATTTCGGCTTTGGGGTAATTCTCGAAGAAGTCCCACAGTTGCCAGGGCAGCCGGTGTGCCAGGTTATTTTCAGTTTGAAGGATAAGGCGAATTTCCTCAGAGGGGTCGAGTTTGCGCAGCAGGACATCTTTGATGGGGCGAAATTCCTCTGAGTTCAGCCAGGAGTTGAGGCTGTCAGTCAAAATCTGGGCAGATTCGCGACAGTCTTCTATGGGGGAGATGTTGGTTTTTTGTGTGGGTGAGACGGATATGCGCCAGGGGGTGTCCAGGTTGTGATAGATTGATTGCCAGCCGGTGTAGGTTTCGGGAATTTTTGGGGCTGGGGGCAAGTATCCTGGTTTTTGTGTGGAGGGTGGCTCGCCCTCTGTGCCAATCTGGAGCGTGACGGGGAAGCCGGTGTTAAAGTCACCTTGACCCAAGTTGAGGATAACTAATTTCCCGGAGATAGATTTGCGCTCAGTTAGGGCTTTCGCTTGATAAACGCTAGCCGGTCGGCTTGCTAGGTGCCGGACGACCTCCATCATGTTAGCATTGCTGTGGCGATAGGTGGCAATTTGCTCATCTTTAGCTTTCAGTTCTGCATGATAGCGTTCTTCTAACGCTTTCAGCGCCTCTTGATAGGTTTGAGTGAATTCGCTGTGAATCCTTTCTTTGTCTGTACCGGGAGAAACTCTCACCCTGACCACAACCACGCCATCGCCTTGATTTTCAATGCTCTGGATCTCTAGTTCGGCGTCTTCATTTTCCAGAACTAGCTTGTTAAAGGAATAGGTGAAGGCTTTCCAATCGATCCCATTGCGGAAAATGAAGTCAACAGTATTCAAAACCTCTTGAAAAAGTTTAGTAAAATCTCCCTGAGCGAATTCCCCACTGCTGGGCCGGCGTTCGCGATCGTCGGTTCCCGGTTTGCAGTCTTCCAGAAGGTAGACAAATCGGCAATCGACCCATTCTAGCTGAGTCGTGCTGTCAATATTCCACGTTCCCAAACCGCGAGCGCCGGTAAGCTGAGCGTTGGTGAAATCAGTGCCGATCGCCTGAGCTTGGGCGAGGTTGGCCCACTCCAAACAGGCTCCCTGCAAAGTGGCTCCACTGAGATCGACTCCTGTGAGATTGGTATAGCTGAGGTTTGCTCCTTTCAGATATGCACCTCTGAGGTTTACGCCCACATAGGATTTGTTGTGGCCATTGCCGGTGACTAGCAGTTCTTGTACAGATAGCTTAACCAGAAGCATTGAATTCTCCGACCCTTCCTGTCTGGATTCGTCAAGCTTTTGTGCGGAAATAAAGCAGGTGTGAGTGAGATTTGCTTCTCTAAAATCTGTGTTTTTGAGAGTGGCGTAGGTGAAGCTACATTGGGTTAAATCAGCTTTACGAAAGCTTGTTCCTCCTGAAGCAGCAAAGTTGACAGCAATCATCCTCATCCAAGCAAAGGAGTTGGCACCGGCTAGTGCCCTCAAGCCAATATAATTAGCAAAAAAACCCAGGATAACAGCCCCAAACACTACTAAAATGATCGCCTCAGTCGCCTTTAAAATATCCCTCTCAACTAAAACTCTAGCTACCGCACCAGCTACAGCTATGATTCCCGTCAAAGCTACAGCTATAGCTGAAGGCCCAGCCACAGCAACAGCGCCAGCCATTGCTACAGCTAAAAGGAAAGACAATATCAAAAAAAAGGCTCCGAATATAACTAGAGCCACCACCAAAGCAGACTTTCCAGAAAGAGTTAAAATGACTGCTAACGCAAAAACTACAGTAGCCATACCAGCAGAAACCAGCGATACTTTTACAGTTCTATCACTCACATTTGAGGTATGTTTATACCCCCAAGTTTCTTTAGCTACTGCATATCCTCGCCGAACAATAATAATGATAATAATTGACACTATAGCTAGAAATATTAAGGCAAAAGCTACATATGGTTTTACACTTTCAGGCTTCACGATAACGGCAGCAAAAAGACCTAAAAGCCCAGAGGCAAATCCTAATAGGGTGGCTATTAGAAAGGACACTCCTAACAAAAAAAATGCCCGATAGCGCTGCAGTCCAGCTTTGGCATGGCTGAAGTTTGCCCCTCTGAGGGTCGCCTTAGTGAAGTTAGCGCTTCGGATGTCGGCATGGCTGAAGTTTGCACCCGTAAGATTAGCGTTAGTGAAGTCAGCCCCTTGGAGAGCGGAGTGCGAGAAGTCAGAACCCGTCAGGTCTTTCCCTCTGAAGTTACGACCTTTGAGATTTTGTCCAGAGTAATTTTTTGGCATGGCTTAGTATTTGGGATTTTCTCTTTTAGATTAACTTTACCCTAAATTGCGTATATGCTTCCAGTCAGCCCTAAGTTTAACGAATCTGGCTCATTTAATTTTACCAGCCCTGTGTTCAGCTTCCAAACGTTCGCACTCCTCATAGTACGCTGCAATGTCCGCGTCAATTAGCTCTTTGTTCGAGTAATAGTAGGCTAAGGCAGCATGAACTTGCGCTAAAGTCAAGTGCGTTCTCTCCTCAACGATCTCTTCTGGAGTCATGCCCGCGTTGGAATCAATGGCAATGTTCATCACGGAAATTCTAGTCCCCGCAATTCGCGGACGCCCCCCACAGGTGTCGGGCGTGCTGACTATCAGTGTCCCAATGCCGGTGAGAGTTGACATATTGACCTCCCTAGACTTATCTCACAGTATAACATTACCGCAATGCGCCGCAACCCATCCCCCACCGGCTAAATCAGGAAATATTCTGTAACACCGGCATCTCCCAGAGCCACTCGTACAGCAAACCGATCGCCCGGATTACCACTCAATTTTACTTGAATGCAGGCATCCGCACGTCTGGCTGTAGCTTCCCAAACACTTTTTCCAGATTCATCCAGCAAGATAAGTTGCAGTTGGGGTGGCAAATATACTTTGTCTCCAGTTGGATACACCCGCAGGAGGATGTAAACCATTACGGCTTTTTGAATCAGCGCCACAATCAGCGCCACCGGCTCGCCCGCCGGTTGGCCCAAGTCAACCAGCTTCGCCCTTCTCATGCCGGCTGCTGGATTATCGGGGTCGATTCGCCACAAACTCTCTGCAGCTGTCCACAGCGTTTCCTCATCCTCAGTCGCGGACAAAACCTGAATCAGGGCATTAATCGCGTCGGAATTGCCGGTGCCGGTTTCCCCTAACTTTTTGGCAGCTTGCCGGCGCTGTGTCTCATTTCGGCTAGAAGACAGCTGGTTAATCAGGGCAGCGATTTCTTGCGAATTCCCAGGGGGAGTTTCTCCAGCACCGGCACCCTTCCTAAAGCTAAATGCCGGTTTGGCAGCTTGTGCGTTCAAAAGTCCTGCAACCGTATCCCAGCCGGCTTCGACAGCCCCCTGAAACCACTGACTCAGATGGACTAAACCTCTTGTAGGCGAGGGGCTGGGGGAGAGGTTTGTCGGGAACTCTTCCGAGATTTCTCGCTCCTGTTCCAAAGCCATCTCCAATATCGCATCAGTTACCCGCATAGCCTTCAGGTAAGTGCGAGAAGCAGCCACCGGCACTTGCAAAACCGCCCCCCAGTCTTCTTCTTGCCGGTGAAATGCTTGAATTTCTGGCTGCTGTGCCGAAACTGCCCCCACTCGCAGCCCCAGGGACTCGATTTCCTCAACAGCCGGTGGCTCATCAATCAAACCGTGATAAAAGTCTCCCACATCCAGCAGGACATCATATATGTGTCGCGACAGCCGGTGCCCTACGGGGTGGGACAAGTTACAGGCTAGCACCGGCAGCACATGCCAAGTTTCGGCGAGCAAATCTTGCCCCACTCCAGAGACTTGCGAGGGAATCAATATATCCGCGTCGCTGAGCCGGTCTGTTTTCAGAGACAGCAACATCACAGAAACAATGCGCCACTCCTCATCTGGCTCGACTGCCGGTTCCGGTTCCTTGACAATCATCACATATCGCGGTAAAGAATCGCCATTGAAAAAACGGCGGGCAGCATCTGGGTAGAGGCTTTCTTGCTCCTCGCTGGAGAATTCCAAAGGACTTCGTACCTGCCGGCTGATTTCCCAGATTTCCCCTGGTCGGATTTGTTGTGGGCCAACCTTTGGCAATTCCAGAGCCACTGATTTGCTGATGTCCATATTCATACCCCTTTTGTTTTGTTGTCCTACCACTGTGTATCTGAGCGCTTGCGCCCTTTTCCTCTCCCTTGGCGAATAGCCCGCACTTCTCGCTCTACCTGTTCAAGGGTCAAAAGTCCTAATTCTCCTGCAATTCGGGACGATAACTCTCTCCAGCGTTTAGAGATTTCAGGCTGCTTTACCCCCAACGCTGCGGCTATTTGAGACACGTCTTTTTCTTGAAGCAGACCCGTCCACAACGCTAGATAGCCTTTTTTGGGATAGCGCCGGTCAATCGTCTCAATCGCTTCTCGCGCTTTCAAGACCAAATCCCCACGCTCTACTTCATCCCACAAGTCCAAGTCGTCAGCGATGGATTCCCCCAGCGTCATGTCCGTTTCAGGGATCTGCCGGTCGAGACTCACCAAGCGCCTTCCGCCCAGTTTTCGCTTTTCCCTGCGGACTGTATCAATGATGGCATTCTGGGCCACCGCCGCTGCCCAACTGTAAAACTCTCTCGCCCCACCCTGGCGAAAACTTCCGCTTCTCGCCGCTTGCAAGACTTTCAGGTGTGCCTGCTGCGCCGCCTCTTCCCAAGGGACTGAGCCGGTCGCATGCCTGCGGGCGAGTCTGTCAACTCTCTGGCGGTGCGTCGGGTGGCTCAATAGCTGCTCGCCAGCTTGGCCATCTCCCTGGAGATAGCGCTCTACCAGTTCTTCTGGGGCCATATATAAACGTACACCCTCCCACGGCGCTTGGCATTGCGGACACCACTCTATTGTAGGACGGGCGAGGCCGGTGAGTGCCGCTGTGTGACTAGGTTCCAGGGTTTGTGCCGGCTTCGCGCCGGCTGTCAGCAGACGACAGCGGCAAATTTTTTTGGGGGCTTGTGGAATATTCTGGTTTGCCTTGGCGTTGTAGAGAGTAAGGAGGCAATATCACGCCGCCGTCAAACTAAATAATATTTGCGTGGTCAATGTATGAACTTCACAAAGTTAGTGGAAGCTGGCCGTAAAACTGCTGTGACTTTGCTAGCCCCTTTGTTAGCAGGAGTGTCTTTTTCAACTGCCGCCCTAGCTGGCTCGACCGATCCGCAATACTTTAAGACTGGAAGTGATGCCCGAAGTGAATTTGGGTTCGTCAGGCACATTTACTTCGTCCCAGCAGATACTCAAAAATACAGTTACCAAATCCAGTGGGCTGGAATTCAGGTAGGCACAGGAAATTTGGTTTGCAATCGGTTTGCTGCCCGAACAGAAGATCGAGTGCGTTGGGATCAAATTGGATTTCGGTTTAACCTAAACCCAAATAGCGGGGTCGTAGCTTCTGCCGGTGACGTGGTTGAAGTCTATGGTGGCACCGTCGGGAATCCCACAGTACACTCACTTCATTTCAGAGTGGCTGTTTCTGACAATCAAGGAAACCTGGTATACAAAACACGTTGGGAAGGCGGCGACGACATTGTGAACTGGAACTGGCCTTCTGAGTGCAGCTGGGTTAAGGAGTAATATCACGTCTCAGACCTGAGCGCACACTTGGCTGTTGGTTTGTGGGGACTGTGTTGTGCTATTAGCGAACTTACCAGCAGCAACCCCTAACCAACAGAGAAACAGCCGGCACTTTCAAAGTGCCGGTTCCCATAAATTTACTGGGGAAAACCGTGAATTAAACTCATCAACGGTGACGACCTTTTCAACCCAACCTTTCTCTTCAAACCAAAAGTCTCTGCTGCTATCTGCAAGTCTCGCAGGAAATCAGACTTTCTTTTTTGCTCGGATCTAACGACGCACAGCCCCTTCCATATAACCGGAGGTTTTGCGCCGCACTGCAAAGGGGTTTTTCTTGGCCGGTCAAATCTCTTGCCCAGACTTCTATTGACTCTACCACTGACAGTACAAAACAGCCATGAAACGCATTTTGACTATTTCAGAAATCGGGATCGCCCTCATTTTGGCAGCCAATGGGTTTGCCGGCACCAAAATTGCCCCGCCGGCAGCCCCAGGCACTGTAGCCGGACAGCTCATCGAAGTGGCTGAAGATTGCCCCCCGTGCCCCTCGCATATTCCCCCCGATGGTCGCAATCAGGCATACTAAGCCCCCCAGCTGCCGGTTTCTCAACCCCCCCAGCAGAAACCGGGTTTCTGGGAAAACTTTTGCATCTCACCCGAAAGACCTATTCAGAAACCGGGTTTCTGATCCCCCCAGCAGCCGGTTTCTCATCCCCCCAGCAGAAACCGGGTTTCTGGGAAAACTTTTGCATCTCACCCGAAAGACCTATTCAGAAACCCGGTTTCTCAACCCCCCCCAGCTGCCGGTTTCTCAAACCCCTAGCAACCAGTTCTCCACCGGCACCCCTGGAACCCTCAGCATATCCGAATCATTCGACACCAGAACCAACCCCCGCGTTATCGCCGTCGCCGCTATCAAAATATCCGCATCTTGTATCGTTCCGCCCCTTCCTTTTAAATCCGCATGGATTTCACCGGCTCTCTCAATAATTTCCAGGTCGTCCAAGAATAAAACTCTAACCCTTCGGCAAAAACCATCAAATTCAGACATTTGCCTAGTAGCACCGGCAGACAAAAGTCCCCTCTTCACCTCATAGTAGCTGACGCAGCTGATAAACACTTCTTCTCCCTGAAGCTCCACCCGCCGCAATTTTTCTCGTATTATTTCATTCTTCTTCAATTGCGCCGAGATGATATTCGTATCCAGCAGATAGCCCATTGCCAACACTATCTCCCTTCCACAGCTGCATCGAACATTTCCATTTGCTCTGGGGTTAGGTCATTTAACATCCCAGACGTAGCCTCTACCATCATCACCCCGTCAACCCTTTTTGTCAGTTGCTCATCCTCCAGAGATAGAAGTTCTTCTGGAGACACCTCCTCTAACAGGTGAGAAAAAATTTGCATGAGTTCATCTTTGTTCAATTTTTCCTGGAATAACTTCTCGCTTTGCAACAAACTGTCAACAATCCCCGATATGCGGGATAAAACAGCATCCTTGCTCACAGCAACTTCAGCCATAACATCATCCCAATTATTATAGCAGCAGTCATATTGGTTAGGACAGAAAGCCGGGGGTAGGGTGCGTTCCCTAAGAGGGAACGCACCCTACGAATCACACTAACCTAAGTGCCAACTGCTATAACTAAAAATAAAAGAGGCTCCCTATAACCGGCGAGCCTCTTTCATTATAACCTATGCTTTTTCAACCGCTCTTCCCCCCCCTCCCCGCACGCGGAGAGGGGGGGTGGGGTTCTTTAACCCAACAGCGCCTGAGCCTTAGCTACCACATTCTCCACCGTGTAGCCAAACTTCTCCAGAGCCACATTACCCGGAGAAGAAACGCCAAAACGATCGATGCTGATCGACGCGCCCTCACCGCCCAAATACCGGCACCAGCCAAAGCTAGAACCGGCTTCCACAGCCAGCCGCTTCTTAACAGCCTTAGGCAGCACAGATTCGCGATAAGCTTCATCTTGCCCGTCAAACAGCTCCCAGCAAGGCATCGAAACAACGCGAACCTTCTTACCCTCAGCCCGCAACTTGTCAGCCGCACCGGCACACAGATAGAGTTCGCCACCAGTACCAATCAGAATGATATCAGGCGTGCCCTCGCTGTCCGACAGGATATAAGCGCCCTTAGCCACACCCTCAACAGAACTGCCGGCCAAATTCGGCAAGTTTTGCCGCGACAGCGCCAGCAGCGTCGGGCGAGTGCGGTTTTCAATCGCCACCTTATAAGTGCCAGAAGTTTCATTCCCGTCAGCAGGGCGAATCACCAGCAAATCAGGAATAACCCGCAGAGAAGCGATAGTTTCAACCGGCTGGTGAGTCGGACCATCTTCACCCAGCGCAATCGAGTCGTGAGTCATCACATAAATCACACCCGCTTCCGACAGCGCCGACAGCCGGATAGCGCCCCGCATGTAATCCGCAAACACCAAGAAAGTCGCGCAGTAGGGAACCAAACCGCCGTGCAGGGCCATCCCGTTGGCAATCGCCCCCATACCGTGCTCGCGCACCCCAAAGCGCAGGTTGCGCTCGCCATACTGACCCTTTTGGAAGTCCTTAAACTTCTTCAAATAGGTCATATTAGAAGGAGCCAAGTCAGCCGAACCGCCAATCAGCTCGGGAATCACATCAGCCAGAGCGTTCAAGCACTTGCCAGAATGGTTGCGAGTCGCATCGCCCTTATCAGCCGGCGTGTAGGTGGGCAGAACCTTCTCCCAGCCTTCCGGCAACTTGCCGGCGATCAGCCGCTCCAGTTCAGCTGCTTCGGCGGCGTACTCAGCCTTGTACTTAGCGAAAGCGTCATTCCACTCTCCCTCCCACTGAGCGCCGCGCTCCACTGCCTTGCGGAAGTGGTTGAGAGCGTCTTGGGGAACCACGAAAGGCTCGTATTCCCAGCCGAGGAACTCGCGAGTGGCCTTCACTTCATCCCCACCCAGGGCAGCGCCGTGGACGCCGTGAGTGTCCCTTTTATTGGGAGAGCCGAAACCGATAATCGTGCGGACTTTAATCAAAGATGGCTTGTCCGTAACCTTCTTCGCTTCTTCAATCGCCTTGTGAACCGCGTCAAGGTTGGTGTCCTCGTCGAGATTGGAGTTGTCTACGGTGATCACGTGCCAGCCGTAGGCTTCAAAGCGCTTGCCCACATCTTCGGTAAAGGACAACTCAGTGTGTCCGTCGATAGAGATGTGGTTGTCGTCGTAGAGGGCAATCAGCTTGCCAAGTCCCAGGTGTCCCGCCAAGGAACAAGCTTCACCAGAGACGCCTTCCATTTGGCAGCCATCGCCCAGAATCACATAAGTGTAGTGGTCGATGAGGTTGTAACCGGGCTTGTTGAACTTGGCAGCCAGGTGAGCTTCTGCCATTGCCAAACCGACGGCATTGGAAATCCCCTGTCCCAGAGGGCCGGTGGTGACTTCCACCCCTGCAGTCACGAAGTTTTCCGGGTGACCGGGGGTTTTCGACTCCCACTGGCGGAATTGCTTGATGTCCTCGATGGTCACGCTGTCGTAGCCGGTGAGGTGGAGCAGAGCGTACTGCAGCATGCAGCCGTGACCGGCAGACAGGACAAAACGATCGCGGTTGAACCACTTGGGATTTTTGGGGTTAAACCGCATAAACCGATCCCAGAGGACAAACGCCATCGGAGCAGCGCCCATCGGCAGACCGGGGTGACCGGACTTTGCCTTCTCTACGGCGTCAATCGCCAGAAAGCGGATGGAGTTGATGCAAAGTTGTTCGAGTGATTGGGTGGCAACAGGCATTTTTCGTTATCTTGTGTGAGCAACGGTGGCTGGATGGAATCAGCTTCGGTTTCAGCGCTCTGGAATCGCCCTAAAACGTTAATACCCATCATCCCATTACCGGGACAGATGGGCAAGAATTTCTCATCGGGACTGGAGAATGGGGAATGGGGCATGGCGCATGGCGCATCGGGCATGGCGCATCGGGCATGGGGCATCATCGCATTGGCAATTTCCCCCGCTCCCCCGCTCTCCCGCTCCCCCGCTCCCCCGCTCCCCCGCTCCTTCTAGGCGTACTTCTTAAAGACCAGCGTGACGTTGTGACCGCCAAACCCGAAAGAGTTGGACAGCGCCACTTCCACTTTCTGGGCGCGGCTGACATTGGGCACATAGTCCAAGTCGCAGGCTGGATCGGGATTTTCCAGGTTAATAGTGGGCGGGATTTGGTCGTTGGCGACCGCCATCACTGTAGCCACAGCTTCAATGCCGCCGGAACCCCCCAGCAGGTGGCCGGTCATCGACTTGGTGGAGCTAATCGCCACTTTCTGGGCGCTTTCCCCTAAAGCTGTTTTAATGGCGGCGGTTTCCGTCGGGTCATTGGCGGGGGTGCTGGTGCCGTGGGCGTTGATATAGCTGACTTGTTCGGGGGTGACACCGGCATCTTTCATCGCCAGCTGTATGGCCCGTGCCGCTCCCGCCCCACCCGGCACCGGCGAGGTGATGTGATAGGCGTCGCAAGTCATGCCGTAGCCAACCATTTCCGCATAGATGCGGGCACCCCTGCTGAGGGCGTGTTCCAGTTCTTCCAGGATGAGAATGCCGGCACCTTCGCCCATGACAAACCCATCGCGGTCGCGGTCAAAGGGGCGGCAAGCGCGTTCCGGCGCGTCATTGCGCGTCGAAAGCGCCCGCGCCGCTGCGAAACCGGCCACTCCCAGGGGCGTGACAGCCGCTTCCGTGCCGCCACAAATCATCGCTTGGGCGTATCCGCCCTGGATCAGGCGAAAGGCATCGCCCACGGCATTCGAGCCGGCGGCGCACGCCGTCACCGAACAGGAGTTTGGCCCCTTGGCTCCCGTGTGAATGGCCGTCAAGCCGGCAGCCATATTAGCGATCATCATCGGAATCATGAAGGGGCTGCAGCGGTCAGGTCCCCTGGTCAGATAGACTTCTTGCTGGTCTTCCAGGACTTTCAGGCCACCGATGCCGGTGCCTATCATCGCCCCCACCTGCTCTGCGTTCAGGTCAGTAATCGCCAACTGGGCGTCCGCGAGCGCCTGTTTGCTTGCTGAAACCGCAAACTGAGCGAAGCGATCCATGCGCTTGGCTTCCTTGCGCTCCAGGTAGTCGTGGGGGTCGTATCCCTTCACCTCACCCGCAATCCGGCAAGCGTGCTTCGACGCATCGAAAAGGGATATCAAGCCGATGCCATTGCGCCCGAAAAGCAGCCCTTCCCAGTACTCCGCTAGGGTATTGCCAATCGGTGTAATCGCACCCAGGCCGGTTACAACAACACGTTTTCGTTCAAAATTTGTCATGATTCAGTCTAAGCGGGCCTCAACCGCCCAAAACGCAGAATACAGGTGGAAGGATCTATCGAGAATGAGTGCGCGGTGTTCGTGACTGAAGCTATCCGCGAGTAGCGCGTTTCTGGTGTCTGGTGTCAGGTTCTGTCCGGGGTGCCACGCGGAGATTTTGGTGAAAGTCTCTCACTCTCCACTTGCCCCGCCTAAACTCCGTTCCTGACCGCAAATCCGCTTGATAGCTTTAGCCTACAGGCTTCTGACTCACTCCTTCACATGCGGCGGCTTACTTAATCATTGCTGCTGGGCATTGATGTAGTCCACAACGGATTGAACCGTGGTCAGCTTTTCTGCCTCCTCGTCCGGAATTTCCGTATCAAACTCTTCTTCTAGCGCCATTACCAATTCCACTATATCTAGGGAATCAGCCTTTAGATCGTCTGCAAAGGTAGCTTGAGGAGTGATTGCACTCTCTTCAACTTCCAGCTGCTCAACGATAATCTTCTTGACTCTTTCTTCAATGGTACTCATACTGGTGTCCTTGTTGGATGCCGCAGCTCCAATGAAAAGCTAATTGTTGGTTATCTTGAACCATGAGCCAGTTGCCTTTACCGGTGCGTGGCTGTTGAGGCCAGTCGCTAAAACTCCCAGGCAGGATGGCACGGGTCAGGGCGTTTTTTTATCTTATCCCAAAGGGGGAGCGCCGAGACGTCAGATAAAGGCTTTTAAAACTGACACCGGCGCTCTGTCAGGCAGGTGGGTTTAAGGAAATCTACGAGATCGCCTCCTGACTTGCCCCTTCCGAGCGCACATTGCTGACCGCTAGCAGCTTCTGGATCACTTCTTCACTGCGGAGGCTGCAAGTTTGTTGCTGATGTAGTCCACAGCGTCTTGAACCGTGAGAATCTTTTCTGCGTCTTCGTCCGGAATCTCCGTACCAAACTCTTCTTCTAGCGCCATTACCAATTCCACCGTATCCAAGGAATCAGCATTCAGATCGTCGGTAAACCTGGCTTCTGGTGTGACTTTAATCTCCTCGACTTCCAGCTGTTCCTTGACAATGTTCTTGACCTTTCCCAAAATTTCATCTTTATTCATACCGATGTCCTCGTTGGATGTCGCAGCCGCTTTTGAAGCAGGCTCGCTGTTGGTTTGGTTTTACATTAACCCAGTCGCCTTTACTGCTTGTGTCTTTCCTGTCCCGGTGAGTCCCTAAAACTCCCGGTCACGATTGTGCCGGTCTGGGTGCTTTCCCATCTTATCGGAAAGGGGGAGCGCAAGGGCGACTGACAGACGCCCCCCTATTAAATAGCTCAGCTGACACCCCAAGAGGCCAAAAACCGGGGGTTAAAGGAATATGATAAATCCCCCCCAGTCTCCCTAGCAGCGAGACATCATAGAGAGGGAGTGTCTGTCGCATCTCCCGTTTTCCCTTTGGCTGAATGATCAGCACTGACTCACAGCTATGCCATCCCAGACGCTTAAATACGCTTACTTTCCCGGCTGCGTTGCCCAAGGAGCCTGCCGAGAGCTGCACCAGTCCACGCTCGCCCTCACCCAAACCTTGGGGATTGAACTCGTCGAGCTGAAAAAAGCTTCCTGCTGCGGTTCTGGCACGTTTAAGGAAGATTCCCAGCTGCTGGAAGATACTGTCAACGCTCGGAATATCGCTTTGGCAGAGGAACTGAATCTGCCGCTGCTCACCCATTGCAGCACCTGTCAGGGGGTTATTGGCCATGTGGATGAGCGCCTGAAGGAATTCCAGACGACCAACCCAGCCTATATTGGCGAGATTAATAGTTTACTCCAAAAACAGGGCTGTTCGCCTTACCGGGGCGCAACGGAGGTAAAACATCTCCTGTGGGCTCTGGTTTCGGATTACGGCCTCCAGGAGATTCAAAACCGCGTCACCCGCAAGTTGAGCAATCTCAAGTGTGCGGCGTTCTACGGCTGCTACCTGCTGCGGGCCCAAACCGCTCTCCCCTATGACGACCCCTACAAACCCGAATCTATGGAAAATGTCTTCCGCGCTGTTGGGGCGACGCCTGTCTATTACCGGGGGCGCACCCAGTGCTGCGGCTGGCCAATCTCTAGCTACGCCTCCGCCGAATCTTTTCAAATGGCAGGCGCGCACATTCAAGAAGCACTTGACAGCGGTGCGAACTGTATGGTAACGCCTTGCCCGCTGTGTCACCTCAACCTCGACTCCCGCCAGCCAGAAGTGGAAAAGGCAATCGGGCGCAAGTTGGGGCTGCCGGTGCTGCACCTGCCCCAACTGGTTGCCCTAGCCCTAGGAGTTGACCCGAAACAGCTCGGACTCGACCGGCACGTTGTCCCCACGAAGCCGGTGTTGCAAAAACTGGGCCTGTAAGGGCGTGGCGGCGGGCCAGAGGGCTGTAGCGTTTTTCATCCTTTGTGAGGTACTGAGAAACCCGGTTTCTTTAAGAAACCGGGTTTCTGGGGCTTAATTTGAGATGAGCGAGCAATCCAAAATCCCAAATCCAAAATCCAAAATCCCAGTACGCCCCACCGGCTTGCTGCTGGGCGTCCTGCTGCTGGGCGTCGGGCTGCTGCTCTGTGCCGTTTTCAATCCCAGTACGGTTAAATCCGAGTCTGTGGCCATCCACACGGATGCCGGCGGGCAGTTAGTCGCACGCCTGTACACCCCTAAAACCGCCCCCGCCCCACACCCGGTTATGGTGCTGATGCACGGCACCAGCGCCAGCAAAGAGGTGATGTCGCCACTGGCGGTGGAGCTAGCCCGTCACGGGATTGCGGCGATTGCTTTCGACTTCGGCGGTTTCGGGGAATCCTACCCCCGAGCGGCTGACTCGGCAGCTATGGAAAATCTTGATCGGAATAACCAGGCTGATGCCCGAGCCGTCCTCGCTTATGTGCGCTCTAACAAAGCAACCTTCGACAGTCGCCGCACCGGCATCGCCGGTCACTCTATGGGAGCCAGAACAGCTTTGGCACTGGCGCAAGCCGACCGGCAGTTGCGAGCTACCATCATGCTGGGAATGAGTGGCACTGCCAGCCCCACTGTCCCGAAAAATCTCTTTGCCGGCGTCGGACTCTACGAGCAGCTGAATCCTCCCCAGGAAGCCCGATCTATGATACAGCAAGCCACCGGCACCAACCCCGGCAACTTTGCCGCCGGCACCGCCCGCATGCTGGCTGTCTCTCCCACCGCCGATCATGTAATCGAACCCTATGACCCGTTTTTGATCGGGCAAGCCGTCAGATGGGCCCAACTCGCTCTCGATGTGCCGTCTGGAAATCTGCCGCCGGTCGTTCCCCCGTATATTTTGGGCCTGCTGCTGACGCAGGCGGGCGGCTTGGCCACCGGCGTTTTTATGTTCTTGCGGGCGGGTGCGCCGGTGGTGCACCCGCAAGCCCGCCAGCTTTACCGGGGCTTTGCTGTCTTTGCGATCGTGGCGCTGGCGAGCGCTGTTTGGGGGCTGGGCAGCAGTGGGGCGGGCCCGTCAAGGGGGGCCAGCACTGTGCTTCAGTTCTGCTTGGCCCTGCTTCTGGTGACCAATTACGCGCTGCGCTCCCCTGAGAAATTTACCCCAGCTGTCCGGGTTTTCTGTCTTTACAGTATTGTGTGTTTGGAGATTTTCGCCCTGCCGGCTTTGCTTGGCGGCACCGGCGAAATTCTCGCCCATCCAGCTTCCGCAGCCGGTTTGCCCCAATTCCTGCTCCAGTGGCCAGTTTTTCTGGTTTACAACTACTCTCATCTGGTCAAACTGGCTTTTTTTCCGGCTTACAGTCTGAAGTTGCAGTTCAGCTGGCTGTTTGTGAGCCTGATGTGGCTGGAGGTGATCTGGCCTGGAATGATTTTAACGGGTTTGGAGAGCGCTGCTGTTAAAGTGGTGTGGCAATTGCGCCGCCCTCTGAGTTTCACCTGCACCGGCAGGATTTCCCGGCGTCGGGGTGCGCTGTTGGCTGTGCTGGTGCTGGTGCTGGCGGGGATTTTGTACCTGCGGAGCAAGGAGGGGCTGCTCTCCCTGGCGGCGAGTAATGCGGCCCTGACGCTGCAGATGGTTGGCCAGATGCTGCTGCTGCCGGTGGTGGCGATTGTTTTTGTCGTGCGTTCTGGCTGGTTCCGGCGCTTGGAACGCCGGTGCTTGAGATGATTTCCGTTTGTTGTGTTTTAAAATTATTGAAAATAACCGCAGAGACGCAAAGGGCGCAGAGAAGAATAAAGAAAGTTATTTAAGCGGATTTAGGCAAGGGTGAGGGCGGTTGCACTCTGGCTGTGCGGTGTGGCGAGCGTGGATTTTACTGGGTGGGCCATTAGTTAATGTTAAGGTATTTGAAGATTTGCAGCCTTTTGTAGGGGGGTGCTAAGGCTCTACGATAAACTAAGCTGTGATTTTTGAAGTAGGCCGCCTGTTGTGAAGCGCGGCACAGCGGTACGCAGTGCAGTTAAATCTGCACGCCCGCACAGACTGCGAACCTCTTTGTACCTCCACTGGAGCCTTAATACCATGTCTCATTCAGTTAAAATCTATGACACCTGCATTGGCTGCACCCAGTGCGTCCGCGCTTGTCCGACAGACGTTCTGGAGATGGTGCCCTGGGATGGCTGCAAAGCCGCCCAGATTGCTTCATCGCCTCGCACGGAAGACTGTGTGGGTTGCAAGCGGTGTGAAACTGCCTGTCCCACAGACTTTCTGAGCATCCGGGTTTACCTGGGCGGTGAAACGACTCGCAGTATGGCTCTGTCTTACTAGGCCACCCGCAAGACAGATCCGCACCAGGAAATTGGCAGCGATCTGGGTCTGTCTTGCAGCGTCAAGCGGCAGAAAGGGCTTTTAGCCTGCTGTTGCTTTGGCTGCAAGGCAGCTTCCCGGTTGCGGGCCTGCGGAAGATTCTTGACGTTTTCCTGATAGCCAATTAGGTTGTAGCAAGTAGATTCTTGTCATCACAGTTCCTTTTCAGATGGACAATCATAGACATGAGCGCAGGCACCCCACTCAGGGTTTGAGCAACGCTTGAGCCTGACCCAAGTATGAGGGGAACACAGGCGTTATCTGCCCTTGGGATGTACTGCCACGACATCCCCTATCCCTCTTGACAGTTAAGTCTTCGGGATTACTTTTTGTCGGAATTGGCATATAGTCCCTATCTTTAACTGGGTTGTGAGGACTATAAGTCCGAGCGTCCATGTACATTCTAGTCAATCTACGTCTATTACTGTCTACTCTGTGAAGGAAGTTTTACAATACTCGATGGAGTTGTGTTATAGATGTGCGGAATCGTTGGCTATATAGGCACCCGAGCGGCAAGTGAGATTTTGCTGGCGGGGTTGGAAAAACTGGAGTATCGGGGTTACGATTCTGCTGGCCTCGCTACTGTGTGGGAGGGTGAAGTTCATTGCGTGCGGGCGAAAGGGAAGCTCCACAACCTGCGAGAAAAGCTGGCCGGTGTGGAAACTCCAGCCAAGATTGGCATTGGACACACGCGCTGGGCGACGCACGGCAAGCCGGCGGAGTACAACGCCCACCCCCACATGGATACGGCGAAGCGAGTGGCGGTGGTGCAAAATGGCATCATTGAAAACTACCGCGAGTTGCGGGAGGCTCTCAAAGCCCGGGGTCACGAGTTTCGCTCGGATACGGATACGGAAGTTATCCCCCACTTGATTTCTGAATTTTTATCTCTGTCCTCGGAACCGTCTGCGCCGCTCTCAGCTTCGGCTTTTCTGGAGGCGGTGCGGAAGGCGGTTAATGAATTGCACGGGGCGTTTGCGATTGCTGTGATCTGCGCGGACTTCCCGGATGAGTTAATTGTGGCCCGACAGCAAGCCCCGCTGGTGATTGGTTTTGGCCAAGGTGAGTTTTTCTGCGCCTCGGACACACCGGCACTGGTGCCCCACACCCGCGCGGTGCTGCCCCTGGAAAATGGGGAGCTGGCGCGGTTGACGCCGTTGGGGGTTGAGGTGTATAATTTCGCCGGCAGCAGGCTGCAGAAATATCCCCGCACCCTGAGCTGGAACCCGGTGCAGGTGGAGAAACAGGGTTTCAAGCACTTCATGCTCAAGGAAATCTACGAGCAACCGGGGGTGGTGCGAGCCAGTTTAGAGGCTTATTTGAACAGTGACTGGCACGCTGGGGCTGCGGCAGAGGATGGCGCACCGGCAGGCGGGCCGGTGAAGCTGGGGCTGCCCAATGAACTGTATGCGGATTTGGAGAGTGTTCAAATTCTCGCCTGCGGCACGAGCTGGCACGCGGGTTTGGTGGGGAAATACCTGCTCGAGCAGCTGGCGGGAATCCCGACGGTGGTCAACTATGCTTCGGAATTTCGCTACGCACCGGCTCCGATAACTCCGAATACGCTGACGATTGGGATTAGTCAGTCTGGGGAAACGGCTGACACGCTGGCGGCTCTGTCAATGGAGCTGCAGCGGCGTATCGGGCACCCGGAGCAGTTTGCGGCGCGATTGCTGGGAATTACGAATCGCCCTGAGTCGTCGCTTGGGAATTTGGTGCCGCACATTATTGATACTCGCGCCGGCATTGAAATTGGAGTGGCGGCGACGAAAACGTTTGTCGCCCAGCTGATGGCGTTTTACTGTTTGGCTCTGGATTTGGCTTACCGGCGCAAAAGTTTGCCCGCAGCTGGGCTGGAAAAAATTATCGCCGGTTTGCGCCAGCTGCCTGGGGAAATTGAGCAGGTTCTGGAAAGTCAGGAGCGCTATATTGAGGAGCTGGCTCACGAGTTTGCCGAGACGAGGGATTTTATTTTTGTGGGGCGGGGGATTAATTTCCCGATCGCTCTGGAGGGGGCGCTGAAGCTGAAGGAAATCAGCTATATTCATGCGGAAGGGTATCCAGCTGGGGAGATGAAGCACGGGCCGATCGCACTGCTGGATGCTAAGGTGCCGGTGGTTGCGATCGCTATGCCGGGAAGTGTCTGCGAAAAGGTCCTGTCGAATGCGCAGGAGGCTAAGGCGCGGGATTCCCGACTGATTGGCGTCACGTCGCTGAATGGCGGCGAGGTTGCTGAGATATTTGACAGTGTGCTGCCGGTGCCGGCGGTGGATGAGTTGCTGTCGCCGGTGGTGACGGTGATTCCGCTGCAATTGTTGGCGTATCACATTGCGGCTCGCCGGGGGTTGGATGTGGATCAGCCCCGGAATTTGGCCAAGTCGGTGACGGTGGAGTAGGTTTGTAGTTGGGCTTTAGCCCAAGAGCTTCTCATTCCCAGCCTCAAGCTGGGAACGAGGAGCAGGTTTGTAGTTGGGCTTTAGCCCAACAGTTTCTCGTTCCCAGCCTCAGGCTGAGAACGTGGAGTAGGTTTGTAGTTGGGCTTTAGCCCAACAGTTTCTCGTTCCCAGGCTCCGTCTGGGAACGCCTATCTGGAGGCTCTGCCTCCTTTTTCGTTTTTGCCTCATGTCAATTCTGCCGGGGAATGCCCCGGGGTCGGCACGGAAAAATGTTGTGCGGAGTATCTATAGCGATAAATTGGTCAATCCCGGCAAAGAAAGCCGGTTTCTTAACCTGGAAATCTCAGAAACCGGGTTTCTTTTGGCTTGACCTGCGACAAATTGGTCAATCCCGGCAAAGAAACCCGGTTTCTTAGTCAAGTTTCTTGTGACTTCACTTTTTCTTTATAAATGACCTCTAAACAGGTTGAATATAGAAGCCTCCCCCAATCCCAGACTGCGACGAAACAGAGAAGCCATCTCGGCAATACGCTTTCGTTGCCCTCTCGTTGGTGGCAAGGGGTGCGTTCTGGGACATAGGGGGCAAATCCGACGGCTTGCTCTAGGAGAGCCGCAGAGTTTCCAGCATCCGCAAGATGTGAGCGGGCAAGCCTGGGGTGGCTCCTCAAAGGAGGCGTGCCGGCGAAAGCGGCAGTTAAGCCGCTGATCGCTTTAGGAACGCAGCAAGTCATCGGGGGTGACGCCCAAGGCACGAGCTAGGGCGGACAGGGTTTTGCTCTCCGGCAGGGTTCTGGCTTTTTCGTAGTAGTTGACGCTCTGGCGACTCACCCCCGCCATCTCTCCCAGTCGCTTTTGGGACAAGCCCAGACGTTTGCGGTGGCGGATTAGGTTGCCAGCGATGGTTTCTTTCATGGCTGTGTTGCTGTTGGTCGCTGGGTAGAGTCGTTTTTTCAAACTTTCACCCTCTATATTGGCTGATTCCACTATAAAGTGTCAAGTTCTATTTTATACATGGGAGGGCTGAACGTACCTTTTGCCATCGGGAGATGGGAATTGAGTGGGCCATACTTAGACCCAGAGCTCACCGCACGACGGCTCTCAGGTCTGGGCCATTCTCGATAGAAGGTGGTGGGAGTGCCGGTGGGGCGGTGGGGTGGGGGATGCCGGTGTGTGGGAGGAGTGCGGTTAGCTGAACTGGGGAATGGTTGGCCAGTCTGGTAGGAGTGCCTGTGGCCATTATAGCCGGTGCGCCGGCACCTAACCACAGTCTAGTTCCAAAGGCAGGACTGAAAAGTATGCCTTATGGCTCAGGCATGCAAGAGGAATGAGCCATAAGAGACTGTTTATAAAGTAATTGTTAAGGCTGGCAGGGTGTGAGAAACCTGGTTTCTTTTGTTGGGGAAGCTGATATATAATGGCACCCGGCCACAAGAAACCCGGTTTCTGGCTACTTCACGTTTTCTTTATAAACAATCTCTAAAACACTCTTTCCTCAAATTCACTCGTCAAATCGCGACCTGTAGCTGTCGAACAGCTCATTTATTTTCTGGGTTTCAGACACAAGTGTTCCCCGCTCATCCCGGAACGTGCGGTTGGGATCTCCCCTGAAGGAAAGCCAGTTGAAACTCGTGGCGACAGCGAATTTTGTATCGGAGATGAGTATTTTTGCGTGCGTGTCTCCCAGACGCTTGAGGATGAAACTCTTCTTGGACTGACTGGCTATCTTTATGAGCTTGTCCTCAGCTTGAATGTCCCATTTTTGCTGCTTTTTATCATCCTCCTTTTCTCCTAAACCGTACCCTATGAAAACTTTCACACCCCGCTTGAGGAGTTTCTCCAACTCTTGAATAAATTGCTTGCTCACAACGTTTGCTCGAATCCAAGGAGAGATAATCATTAGACGTTCTTGGCTCTCCTTAAGAGCTTGTTCCAGAAGCGGCGCGTGTTCGTACACTTCTAGCCAACGCACAGGAACTGATCACAAATATACCAGGCTAAAGCCTGCGGTGATAGCAGAGAAAGCCGCGCAGGCGGACTTGGGTAGTGCGCACGCAATCCGCACGCAGGAAGCCGCACCCTCCCGATCTGCTGCGCGTCTGCAGTCGTGGGGAATTTTATTTCATAACCTAGGCTCAGTTAGGGCACAATTTTCAGGGTGACGCTCAACGCAATCCAAAACTTGGTGTAAAGGGTTGTCGCTTGAGGTTCGACAGAAGTAGTGATCTCCCACGATGACTAAGCCAACTCGACCTCTGGATAAAGCCACATTCAGTCGCGCTGCATCGCGCAGAAAGCCAACTTTACCTTCTTTGTTAGAGCGGGTGACAGAGTACACAGCGATATCAGCCTCGCGCCCTTGGAATGCGTCAACTGTATTGCACTCAATTGTCAAGGCTTTCCAGCCGTTAAATTCTGGATCGATGCTCCGCTTCAGCAATTTTAGCTGTGCTGAATAACCAGTCAAGACAGCAAGGCTGTAGTTTTTATTGGCCTCTCCAGCCATCTGGTTGAGCTGTTTGAGAAGCTGAACTATGACTTTCACCTCGCAGGCGTTGTTAAAGCTAGAATTAGCTGGCTTTTCCCGAAAATTGGTAATGCTAAATCCATCCGTTCTGGTCACATGTCGTGGCTGTCCAGCTATGTCATCTTCTGGGAGTTCCGCTAGTTGAAAGATAGCGCGGTTTCCATCAGGAGTAGCACTTGTATATCTGATGGGTTTCTCTCGGTTTTGCTCCCAATCACTCTTGGCTCTGAGAATATCCCACCAAACTCGGAATAATCTTTGCTTTTCTTCTTCAGCTCTTGTCTGTCGCCGGTTCGCCTCATGCTGTTCTACTTCCAGTTGAAGTTCGCTAACTACCTCCTCCGCTTCGCATACAACCAGCGGTTTTCCAAACTTAAATTTATAAAACGGAACCCAGGCACGCTCTCGATTATGTTCGAGTATTGCGCTGGAAAAGTTCTGGGCGTTGATGATAGTTAGGCAATCTCGGTCTGCCGCTACATGGTATCTGTAGGAAAGCCCGAAAATGGAGTAGTGACCTTCAGATGCTTCTGGAGCGGGATTGGCTGCGCTAGATTTCTTTAAAGGGCTGATGGCGCATGCAGTGTTCAAGTCTTCCAAGAGAATCTTCTGAATTTCATCTTGAGACACCTGAAGTTCATTCCGCAGATTGTTCAAAGCCTTGTGAGTAAGTTTCAGATAGCAAGGGCGTTTCTTGGTGGACTGGGTTTGCGCTTGCTTCCCTTGGATCGCATTCAGTTCTGCTAGCAGCACTTCGGCATTGTGCTGACGCTCTGCTGGATCGCGGGAAACCGCACGCTCGATTACTTCAACGATTGGAGGCGGTGCGTCAAACGCTTTGAGAGCATTGGGGATGCTTTCGCAATCGACCAGCTCCACTTTGGTTAGGCACTTGAGCACCAATACCCCAAAGCTGTAGACATCGCGGGTGTAGGTATAGGAACCATCGTCAGATTCTGGCGGCGTGAAGGTACGAGATACAAAGTCTTTGAGAGTAATGCTAGGTTGCAAATAGCTCTTGATCTTAGATATCCCAAAGTCTGCGAGTTTTAATCTCCCGTCACTCCCCACTAAAATGTTGTTGGGCTTGATATCCCGGTGAATTATTGTGCGGCTGTGGGAGAAGGCAAGAGCCTCCAGCACCGGCAATGCTACCGCTTTCCAGAATGAATCCCATCCGTCCGGTGGAGCTTCTTTCAGAAGCGTTGCCAAGTCCTTCTCCATCCACTCAAGCACAAGGAAGTGGTGCCCTGTCGCCCGAGCGACGCCTGAGTCGAGAAGCTCCACGATTCCAGGATGCTTTAACTCCTTAAGAGCTTGGGTTTCACGTCTGAAGGACTCAGCCAGGATATCCGCCTCCAGCTGCTCGTGTTTGAATAATTTTACTGCAACCAGCCGTTCCTCCTGCTCGTAGTCTCTTGCCCGATAGACATCAGCCATGCCGCCCGAAAGCGGGTTGGGGGATAGAGCATAACGGTCTTTAATAAAGCGAACTGGCATAATTGGGCTACTCCTCTAATATTTCTGTCTATTTTTGACACATCCCCCAATTGAACAGGGTTTTCAGAGACCGGCTCTTGGACTTGGCCCCTCGCCTCACTCCCTCAACCTCCCAGCCAACCGCTGATCAATCATCATCTTACCCCACCGGCACCTCACCTGCAACCGGCACCTCACCGACACCACAACAGTATTCTATTATCAATCCCCCCTCAAAAATTAAAACATTATGTAAATTATTCTGAATAAAAAGCTGGCCGATACTAGCGCCAAGAGAGCTACTCTTACCGATGCCACCGGCAATCCCCTAATCCCCTAATCCCGGCTCACCGAAAGCCGTCCCCTTGACGCTGAGATATGTGTTAAAATATGCAAACAACACAGTCCGGCACCGGCAGCCAGAGCACCGGCATTCCCCAGCTCGGATATTCCGCAACTTTTGAACCGAGCCAAATCTCCCAGCGTCGAATAGACTGTAGAGGCAAACCGGCTGTCTAAAGGGCCGGTCGCCCGCCGCCGCCAGTCCCAACACCTGCCCGCACGCCAAACACCCCCCACAGCACCCCCCAGCATGGCTTCAATTGCTCGCAAAAACTTATTTGAAGACATCCCTCGCTTCCTGATCGCCCAAGCGGGGATAATGTTTGCCGTTAGCCTCGTCACCATTCAAACCGGCATCCTCAATGGATTCACTCGCTCCACCTCCCTCCTAATCGACAGTTCCAAAGCCGACATCTGGGTGGGGTCAAAATACATGGTCAGCTTCGAGCTATCTCTGCCAATACCCTACGAGCGAGTCGAGCAAGCGCAAAAAGTCGCCGGTGTCGAACGCTCAGAAGCCCTGCTTGTCCAAGGTGCCCTCTGGCGCGACAAAGATGGCAACATTGTGCCCGTCAGGGCGATCGGATTCGACCCCGCCAGCCAATTATTTGCACCAGGCACTGTCGAACGCGGAAATCTCAGCTTCCTCAACCAGCCTTACACCGTGATCGCCGATCAAGCCAGCTTGAAATCCCTGAACGTGGAATGGGTGGGCGATGAAGTGGAAATGGGTGGCTTTCGGGCGCGGCTTGTGGGCTGGACGCGAGGCACTCAATCGATCGTATCCAATTCTTTCCTGTTCACCTCCCTGGAAAATGCCCACGCTTACGTCAATTCCACCCTCAGCGCTACCTCCCAAACAGCCGGGCAGCTGCAACAGCTAGCCGCTGACGGAAAAATCCTCGATCCCGCCCTCGCCGCACAGCTGGCAAATCTCCCTCCCGAACAGCTGCAGCAATTAGCCGCCTCGGGCAAAATCCCCGATCCCACGCTCGCCGCACAGCTGGCCAATCTCTCTCCCCAACAGCTGCAACAGTTAGCCGCCACCGGCAACATCCCCGCCGCCACCGCCAAACAGTCCCCACCGGCACCTCGAAAATTAACCCCTAACGACCGCATCACCTATATCCTCGTGCGGGCCAAATCGGGCCAGAATCTTGAAGAACTCAAACGGAACCTGGAAGCGGCTTTGCCTGACACCCGCGCCTACACGCGCACTGAAATCGCCGCTCGAACTCGCAGCTACTGGCTGCAGAGAACAGGAATTGGCTTCATCCTCGGACTGGGCGCGGCGGTGGGCGTGATTGTGGGCACGGTGATTGTCGGTCAAATTCTCTACGCTTCCGCCTCTGACCACATCAAAGAATTTGGCACTCTCAAGGCAATCGGTGCGTCTGACTGGGTAATATACGGCATTATTGTGGAGCAGGCTTTATGGATGGCGGTTCTCGGCTATCTGCCTGGGATGGTTGTCTGCTGGGGGGTGGGCAAATGGACGCTCGCCAGTCAGGGAATCGTGATATTAATCACGCCGGCAACTGCAGGGATCGTATTTGCCATCACCGTGGTAATGTGTGTCAGTTCAGCCCTGTTCGCCATTCAAAAAGTCACCCGCCTCGATCCGGCAGTGGTGTTCAAAGCCTAACCTCAAGTTTTCAGGCATTAGTCTCAGGAATTTCTGTTTTTAGGGGGTAAGTATTATAAAGTATAAGGATGCTTTTAGGCAGTTAGGCTTCCGAATTCATCCGGCTCTAATCAGGAATTTATATCAAACCGACACCCGTAATAAGCTTTTGTTGTAAGCGGATAGGGTGAATCACCGCCGTCCGAAGCCAGTCCGTCTTGCGCTCCGCGCCCCTGCAAATAAGTTGTATTATGGTCAACCAGCAGCACTTGATATTAAATACCACTACCTAAACGCAATCTTTAGTTTTCCTGTATTGCCGGCTACAGCAAACCCCCTCACAACCTCAACCTATGACAGCTTCTCAACTTCACATTGCCAAGCTCCTTCCTAAAGTGGACTCGACGGCCACAAGCTCGGTCAGTGCCAGAACCGGCGCGATCGCCGCCCGGGGGGTGGGGATGGTCTTCCAGTCGGGACAGCAGTGGTATCAAGCCCTCAAAGGGATTAACCTGGAAATCCAGCAAGGCCAGATCCAGCTGCTCATGGGGCCCTCTGGTTCGGGCAAAACCACCCTGCTGTCAATTTTAGCGGGGATGCTCACCCCCTCTTCCGGCAGGGTTTTTCTCCTCGGACAAGAAATTACCAAGATGTCGCGCGCCCAGCTCGCCCAGTTCCGGCTGAAAAACATCGGCTTCATTTTTCAGGGGTTTAACCTGTTTCCAGCCCTGACGGCGGCTGAGAACGTTGAACTGGCGCTGGAAATTAAAGGGATTCGCGGACGGAAAGCCCGCCAGCAAGCCCACACGCTCCTGGAACAGGTGGGGCTGGCAGATAAAGCCAAGCAGCACCCCCGGGATTTGTCGGGGGGACAGAAACAGCGGGTGGCCATTGCGCGAGCCCTAGCCGGCAATCCCCAGCTGATTATGGCAGATGAGCCGACAGCAGCGCTGGACTCCCACAGCGGGCACGCGGTGATTGAACTGCTGCGCCGGCTCGCCAAAGAAGGCGGCTCCACGGTGCTGATGGTGACTCACGATCCCCGGATTGTAGATGTCGCTGATCGGGTGCTGTATCTCGAAGATGGAGAAATCACGCCGCACCACCGGTGAGCGCGTGTTTGTACTAAGGGGAGAAACCGGGTTTCTGCCAAGAAACCCGGTTTCTGGCTCCTATAAACTCAGGTGAAAAACCGGGTTTCTACCAATAATGGGATTACCAGTGATATCGCCGCAAAACTTGTTGGGGATCTATAGCTCCTTCCGAGCGCGGTACGATGGCACTTGTGCCAGCTTCGGCGTCACCGGCAGTGCCGGCATAGGGTTGGCTCGCACCCAGATCGGGAGGGATGTTGCCCGACTGCGTGAGGACTTCTAACTGGTAGCGCACCGCCGCAACGGATTGCTGCAAGTCGCCCATCTGCTGTTGCATCTGCACAGTAGCTGCAGCGAGAGTCTCCAGCTGCAGACTCGGTGGAGTGCGATCACCTCCGGGATTCAGACCGGCAATGTCCCCTCTCAAATCCTCAATTCGCCGGTCGAAAAGCGCCTTGATGCCGGAAATTTTCACGTCCAGTTGGGTCATGGAGACGGCGAGCCTTTCCCTGGTCAGTTGCTCCCAGCGGTGCCGGTTGAACAGGTTGAGCAGCAGCGACAGCGACAGGGGAACCGCCGCATAAATGACCTGCTGCAAAGACACAGCCGCGACTGAGCCAATCACCGCACCGGCGAGCGATAAATATTCGGCCATCTGCAGCCAATCCAGGTTGTTTGCTTTCATGGGGGGTTGCTCCAAAGCCTTTTTCTCGGCATTATCTCTACCATTATCAGAATCACCCTGATTCGTCTGCACCTCGAAAGCGAAAGCCGACCGGCACCTTTGCCCTCGCCGCCGCCCGCTCTTAACGCGCCGAGAAAGCCAGCATTCAAGCTGCGCCGCCCCGCACAAACAGCCAAGACAGCACCACCGCAAAGCCGGCGCAGAAAGCCAGCAGGACTGTCACAGCCTGACGGGAGAGATATCTATTTAACAATTTACCCTGAATGCCGCTCTCTGGAAAGTTGGGGTCTGTCCCGACTTGAATGCGGTCACTTTCCCCAGAAATGCGGACTGACAAGCCTTGGGGCTTTTGGGTGTGAATCTGGAGATTGCCCAGCCTCTGAATCCCCGGTTTCCCCGCCATGAGAAACTGACTGGCTTCAACCGGCAATTCTTGCCCGGCCATCCGGATTTTCCCTTTAATTATGCTAGAATCTGGCAAGCCATCTTTAACGTCAACCGTCCGGTCTATACGGTAAAACCGCACGTCTTTTACAGCTAAGTCGCCCCGCAACCATTCCTCTGAACTCACCGCTTTGGGGTCGGGCAAGCTGAGAGAGAGACGGGCAGATTCTCGCACCGGCACCTTGACTTCTGTCTCAGTTGGTGTTAAAATAAATTCCAGCTGATTCGGAATTTTGCTATCTTTCAAGGCCCGTCCTGGCAAGCGATAGTCTTCTAGGGTGACTTTGAGCGGCTGTTTTCCGAGAGACAGTTTCAAGAAGTTGGGCTGCTGGGACTCACCGGCTCGCGACTCACCGGCTCGCACAGAGAGAGCCAGCTGATTGCTAGAGATACTGTAGCTGAGTTTGGCAACTTTGACAGCCGGTTGCAGCCGCAGTTCAGCGAGTTCAAGTTGGCTTTGTTCCGGTTTTGCCGGCTCAACACTCCACTGGCTGGTTTCGTTGGGGAGCATAATTTCCAGCTTGGTCAAGCTGTTCAAGCTGGGATTCGACTGGCTTTGAAACTTGCCGGTTAGCGTCAGCTGTTGGGAGCCGGCAATTTCGACTCGCTTCAGCTTGTGGATGCCGTTGAGAAAGAGCTTCTGGGGGTAGGTGCCGGTGTGGGTGAAGCTGATTTCTCGGACAGTCAGATCGCCCTCAAATACATGAGTGGCTGGCACAAAAGCTGCCACAAGGGTGAAAAGAGAGAAGCTCAGGAAAATCAGGGCAACAAAGACCGGCGCTTGCTGCCGGTGGCGCTCAGCTCCAGAAACCGGGTTTCTTTGAGAAACCCGGTTTCTAGTTTTTTGAGAAACCGGCTTTCTATTTTCCGCGATTTGACTGTTGCGGCGCAGCTGAGACATCGCTTTGCGGCGCATCTCAACCGAGCGCGGAAGTGGGGTTTCGTCCGGCTGATTTTGTGAGGGGGGAGAGTTTTGCATCAGCAACGATCCCAAGCTCGACAAAACCCACGCGAACAGCTCAATAATTTGGATTAACAGCCAGAATACTGTGACAGTGCCGGCCCACAAGCCGCGCAATATCTGCTTGAATGGCCACAGAAAAAAGGCCATTTTGTTTCGTTTCAGAGAGACTCTCAGCAGGCGCTGGGTTCGCTTGATTCTTTTGCTGAGGGCAGAGACGAGCCACGCTGACAGTTCAATCAGCCCGATGAGGAGCCACAAGGAAATTTTGAAGATTTCCCAGAAGCCGGCTAGCAGCCACTTGAGAAGTTGGAGGGGGAGAGTGAGAAGTTTTTCCAAGGGTTTCCGCACGAATTCCACAATTTTACCTCTCGCAAGCGCCCCAGACGAGATTCAAGATTTGCTTGGGGAGGGTGGGGCTGAGATATCCTCTCGCCCCACCCCTTTGCGAACACAGCGATTCTTCCTTATATTACCGCTGTGGCACCGGCATGTTGCCTGTATCGCCGGAGGGATAGAGGGGAGTGGGAAGGGGGTTAGGTTTGTTGTGCCGGCAAGCAGCCTGAATCGCAGGCTGCGCCCACCTTAACTACTTTACAAGATTTGGAAGCCGGTCTGCCTGTGAGGGGGTTGGATTTTGCTGTTTCGGTGAGTGTGGCTCTTTGGCTGCGTTCCCCCACGGGAGGGGAGGGAGCCTACTTCTCAGCCGCTCCAGGGGTGCCGGTGGCAAAACCCCTGCCGAGCCCCCGGACAATAGTGGCAGACTGCCGGTTTTATGGTCTATTATAAGACTGGCAGAGCGGTGGGAGTGCACCGGCTGCAACAAGCTTCCACTAAGGGGTATCAAAAATGATGTGCCGGCAGATTGCCAACTCTTTTGGACTCCCGGCAGCTTTGCTGGGTGCGGCTGCTGCAATTGCGGTTGCGCAACCTCAAGCAGCAGTGGCGCTGACTGTGCGGGAAGTCAGTGATGTGGCTGAAAAAATTACGGTGTTAATTGATGGGGAAGTCCCCGGATCGGGGGTGATTGTTGCCCGGGATGGTAACACTTACTACGTCCTCACAACCAAGCATGTTGCTGAGCGTGCCGGTGGGTATAAGGCAGTCACTCCTGATGGCAGGCGATATCCAATCAGCTCCAGCACTGTCCAAAAACTGCCAGACGCCGACTTGGCGGTGTTTCAATTCACCAGCAAAAAAGATTACCAAATTGCCACCTTGGCTGATTATAACTTAGCGGGAGAGCAGTTTGTGTTCGTTTCTGGCTGGCCGGCACCCAGTCGCGCTATTCAAAATCCCGCCCGGCTCTTGAGTTTTGGCAAACTGATTCCGCCGGAGATGCGGCACCTGTTAAGTGCAGCGCCTTTTGGGGAAGGTTCTGAGGGATATGAGCTGCTCTACACCAGCATAACTCAGAATGGTATGAGTGGGGGGCCGGTGTTAGATACCAGCGGTCGAGTGATTGGCATTCACGGGCGAGCGGAAGGAGAAGTTATCTATGACGATCTCAATACCGGCTCCCCTCCGCTCAAGATTGGCTTTAGTTTGGGGATGAGCACCGGCACTTTTTTGCTCGCCGCTAGCAAGGCGGGGATTATCGCAAAATTTAGAGTGGAAAAGTCTCCGCCTGAACCCATAGCGCTGTCAGAAATCGGAGAGCTGTACTTTACCTCTTTTGAAATGCCAGATGTGAGGAATAGAGATGCTGTCTACTGGGCTGACCAAGGCAATAAAATGTTGAGGTTGGGACAGTTAGCAATGGCCAGCTCGGCCTACGACAGAGCGCTGCAAATCAATCCCAACTTTTATCAAGCTTGGTATGGCAAAGGTTTGATGCTGACCTACTGGAAAAAGTACCAAGAGGCGATTGACGCCTATGAAAAAGCGCTGGAAATTATTGAAAGGCAGCTGCAAACCGAAACCGAGCCAAATTTACGCGAGCGATTGCAGAAGGTGGGAGACAATGTTCTTCAGCTGCGAGGGAATCTCCTGCAGGAGTTGGGTTTTTCCAACCCGCCTGCAGGTCAGTCACGCACAGCAGAACCGCAGGATTGGATTGTGCCAGGGTTATGTGGGAGCGAACCAGCAGAGTGTCAGTCACCAGAAGTTGAGCCGGTGCAACCGCCTCTGTGGTAATGAGTTTATTGGTTAAAGCCCAACTACTTTCTTTGGGCTGAAGCCCAACTACAAACATAATGAAAATTGTCTTTGGAGGCGGGGCGAGCAGGTTGGGCTAAAGCCCAACTACAAACATTTTCAAGTCAGAGCCTGGAAGGGGATAAGGCGTAGGACAGGCGTCCCGCCTGTCCAGTGATATCTGATATTGCAGAGACACAGTGTAAAAAACCCGGTTTCTTGAAGAAACCGGGTTTTTGACCGGTTATTTGCGAATTAGCCGGCAACCGGCGCGGCGGGAACAAGCAAAGGCACCTCGGAGGCCAGCAACCCCTTAAACAGCGCCATCCCATCCGTACCCCCCAGAACTGGGTCAGCTGCCCGTTCGGGATGGGGCATCATTCCTAGCACATTTCCCTGCAAATTGCAAATACCCGCAATATTATTTAACGAACCGTTAGGATTGCCGTCCGAGCTGACTTCACCCGTGGCGGTGCAGTAGCGGAACAGGACTTGGCCATTATCTTCGAGGCGAGCCAGGGTATCGGCATCGGCGTAGTAGCGACCCTCGCCGTGGGCTATCGGGAGCGAAATCACCTGACCGGCGGCATAGGCGGAAGTCCAAGGCAAGCCGGTGCGCTCCACCTTGAGGGGAACCCGATCGCAGATAAAGTGCAAATCCCGATTGCGGATCAGCGCCCCAGGCAAAAGTCCCACCTCGGTCAGCACCTGAAAGCCATTGCAGATGCCGAGGACTTTCTTCCCCTGCTTGGCGTGTTTCACCACCTCCTGCATGACTGGGGAAAAGCGAGCAATCGCGCCACAGCGGAGATAGTCGCCATAGCTGAAGCCACCCGGAAGCACCACCACATCCAGATCCGAAATATCCGTTTCCTCATGCCAGACCATGCGCGTCGGCAGGCCCAGCAGTCCTTGCGTGACCCAGGCCACGTCGCGGTCGCAATTGGAACCCGGAAAAACAACAACCCCAAATTTCATAACCTTTGCTCGTAATGGCGTTGCACATCAAAAGGATGAAACTGTACGCGCAATTGCGCCGCGCGAGGGCAGGCACAGGGGCCTGCCCCTACGACGTTTGGGCGTTCCCAGACTCCGCGTGGGAACGGGACAGTGGTGATTAGACTCCCGCCCCCACCGGCGCGGCGATCTCAGTCAGCTCGAAGCGGTAATTTTCGATCACAGGATTGGCCAGTAGCTGGTCGCAGATCCTGTGCAGCTGCTCGCTCGCCTCTCCCTCACCGGCTGCAGAGAGCGTCAGCTCAACATATTTACCGATGCGCACCCGCTCCACATTCTCATAGCCCATATGCTTGAGCCCGGACCCGACAGCAGTGCCGGCTGGGTCTAAGACCGAGGGGCGCAGAGTAACATAGATTTGAGCCTGATATTTTTTGTCAATCACAGCAGAGCCCTAAATTCTTTAGATAATGCTTTAGACGCCGCAGACTCTCTGATTTTAAAGCTAGAGCTGATAAGATTTGTCAGCTCAGCTGAAGAAAGTGGCGTCAAGCAGCATGGATTATGGTTGGAACCTGAATTAAAGATAGATAACACTGGCCATGAAAGTCAAACGCACCCGCAGTCAGGAACGGATTCTGAACCTGCTCAAGACCCTCAAGCAAGCCGTTTCAGCTCAAGATATCTATGTGGAGCTGCGCAACCGCAACCAAGGGGTGGGTCTGGCCACCGTTTACCGCGCCTTGGAAGGCTTGAAACTGGAAGGGGTCGTTCAGGTGCGAACCTTGGCCAACGGCGAGTCCCTTTACAGCAGCGCCCAGGAAGACCAGCACCACCTCACTTGCCTGCAGTGCGGGATATCGACTCCGATTGACGAGTGCCCCGTCCACCAGCTAGAGAGCCAGCTGCAACAGTCCTACCAGTTCAAAGTGTTCTATCACACTTTGGAGTTTTTTGGGCTGTGCGACCGCTGCCAGCTGGCCCAAGCTGCCGGTAAAACTTAGGGGCGTCTGCTGCGCGGCTCTTAAAGCGGGGGAGATGGGGAGCTCGGTCGCCGGTGGAATTCTGTTGAGCCGGCGGCGCAAGTCCTAAACATAGGAGAAACCGGCTTTCTTGACATTTCTCCCCAAACATCGCTCAAAAGGTTGAGAATAAACCCGGTTTCTCGGCATTGCTGGGCGTCGGAAAACAGGTTCTTTTAGTCAGGTTTAATTTCCTCTGAGACAATCGAGCGGATGCCCTCAAACGTTGCCGGTATGCTGCGCGGGTCCATAAACATAACCTTGCTGCTGTCGCTGGTGCCAATCTTCATTCCCATTTCCAGATAGTTCTGCGCCAGTAAAAACTGGAGCGCTTGGCGGGCGTTCGGATCTGACTGGAGCGTTTTGCCAATAATTTGCAGCGCCTCAGAAGTCGCTTGGGCTTTCAGGACTTGCTGCTGGCGTTCCGCTTGGGCTTTGAGGACGATCGTCTTTTGCTGCGCCTCCGCATCCAGAATAACAGCCTTCTGTCGGGCTTCCGCGTCGAGAACTTGCGCCTCAGCTTTACCTTTGGCGCTGTTAATCGCCGATTCGCGATCCCCTTCCGAAGTCAGAATAGCAGCCCGCTTGCGCCGTTCCGCAGACATTTGCAATTCCATCGACTCCAGCACCGCTTTGGAGGGGATAATATCTCGCAGTTCCACCCGCGTCACCTTCACGCCCCAAGGATCGGTGGCGATGTCGAGATCCCGCAGCAATATTTCATTGATTTGATCGCGGGCGGTAAAGGTTTCATCCAGCTCCAGTTTTCCCATTTCGGCACGAATCTGGGTGAGCACCAAATTCACCATTGCTGACTGGAGATTTTCCACCTTGTAGTAGGCTTTTTCCAGGTCTACGATCCGCCAGTAGACCACGGCGTCAGCGGTGATCGACACATTGTCGCGGGTGATACACTGTTGGGGGGGAATGTCTAAGACTTTTTCGCGGATGGTTTGCATGTAAACAATACGGTCGAGGAAAGGGGTGACAAAATTCAGTCCTGGCTCCAGTTTTTTGCCGCTATATTTGCCCAAAGTTTCCACCAAGGCTTCGTTTCCTTGATTGATAATCTTGACAGAGCCGGCAAGGGCAGAACCGCCGAAAACCAAGAAGAAGAGAAAAAATAATTGCTCCACTTGTAACCTCCTGCCTTTGAGTTTTTAAACAGGTTTATCTTAGGAATGCAACAGGTGTTCTGGCACTACAATCAGGGTAGTGCCCTCCCGCCTGACGACGCAGACTTTTTGGTTGGGGGGAATGGCGAGTTTGTCATCCTCGCACCGGGCGCGCCAGGAATTTCCTTCGTAAAGCACCCGACCGGCCTCACCGGGCAGAATTTCGGTCAGGGTTTCGGCTTCTTTGGAGTCCTCAAGGGTGTATACCTTGCGTTTCGGCAGCAGGCGGCGCGTTAGGAAAACGCCTCCGGTGGAAAGCCCCATCCACAAGAAAACTTGCAAGCCAAACTGAATGGGGAATATCCAACAAATCAGCGAAACCGCAATGGCGCTCAGTCCCATTGTGAATGCTGTAAAAGCCGTTGGCACCGGCACTTCTACCAAGCAAAGCACCGCCCCTGTGACCAACCAGAACAGTGCTGGGCTTAATTGCACGGTGCCGGCAAGCGGGACAGCGGACAGCATCCCCCCGCCCAAAAACCAGAGCGTCGCCGGTGTTTGTGGCATATTGACCTCCTGTTAAGCGCATCTACAAGGCTAGATTCCAGGCATTGCTATAAGGATTCCCACTTCTGCGGGCGCTTCCCCCATCAATCGAGGGCAGCTTTTTGTTAGCTGCGCGACAGTCCTTTATCCCAAGTCCGTCAAGCGTGCTTTTGACCGACGAGCGCTCGCCTTTAAACCCTGACCTGCAGTTCCCCTATGCTAGCTTTCTTTTAACCGGCATCCCAATCAACTTAAAGAAATCTTGTAAATCTTCACTCAATTTGACCTAAATAAGGTATAATAGCAACATTCTAACTCCAGAACCGCTGACGGGGACGTGACATGTAACGTCTCAGCAGGAAGTAGTGGCCCCTAAAGGAATAGCAGCCTCTATCCAGGGACGAGTGAGGGCGATTCCACCCCGGCAATCGAGCAAGGGTGGCACAGCAGTCCCGACAGCCTTTGGGCGGCATCCGGTCAGGCCCACCCCCCACTCCGTCCCCCGTACCGGGTGGGGGGCGTGCGGTCAGGATTTCAGACTGCCCGCTAATGTGCGAACAAAGAATAGGGAAATAAGAGCCCAGATTTACTAAAATTCTTTCTTAAAGAAAGTTATAGAAGGCATGAGCAGTTCAGAGCCGCTTCTTTATTGCATAAATCCATCCTGTGCCAATCCGGGGAATGCCACAGGGGGGCAAGTCTGTGCCAGCTGCTCTACCCCGCTAGTGTATCGCTATCTTTGGGCGGTTGGCCCAGAGGCGGCGGAGATTGCCACCGGCGAACTGATTAACGAGCGCTACTCTGTGGTGGCGCGGCAAATTTGGCTGGACACCAAACCAGCCGAGCCACCCTACGCCCCGGAAGAGCTGCCTGAGGCGATTGAGCCTTACCTGCGCCTGTACCCCCACCGGCTGCACGTTCCGGAGGTGTACGGTTTTGCGCGGTTGGGGGGGCACCCGGAGACAGAGATCCTGTTGCTGGAAAACGTGCCGGTCGATCCGGTGGGCAACCTCCACCCCTCCCTGGCGGAAGCGTGGCCAACTGCGCCGGCGGTGCGCCAGGTTTACTGGCTGTGGCAAATGCTGCAACTGTGGACGCCGCTGCTGGAACAGGGCGTGGGGGCGAGTCTGCTGATACCGGACAATATTCGGGTGGAAGGGTGGCGGGTGTGGCTGCAGGAACTTTATGTTGAGGACTCAGGGCGCGGGAAATCGCTGACGCTCTCCCAGACGCGGCTGCCAGATTTGGCGCAGTGCTGGCTGGCGTGGGTGTCTGGGGCGCAACCGGCGGTGGCCAAGCAACTGGCAGCGATTTGCCAGCAAATGCGCCGCAGCACGGCAACTGTGGAGGGGATTGCCGAGCAGCTCAATCAGCTGCTGCTGGAACTGGCGGCGAAGCTGCCGGTGCGGTTTCGGGTTGCCGGTGGCACGGATACCGGCCCGATGCGCGATCGCAATGAAGATTCTTACTATCCGGCACCTGCAGATATCAAAGCCCGTTCGGCACCGCCCCACGACCAGCTGATCCCCTATCTGGCCATTGTCTGTGACGGCGTGGGCGGCCATGAGGGGGGCGAGGTGGCCAGCCAGTCGGCGGTCAGCGCCCTCAAGCAACTGACGCAAATCCTGCTGGCAGAAACCGCTGAATCGGAGGAAATCACCCCGCCAGAGATGGTGATGGAGCAAATTGAGAAAAGTATCCGGGTGATTAATAACATGATAGCCGCCCAGAATGACACCCAGGGGCGGGAGGACCGGCAGCGCATGGGGACGACGCTGGTGATGGCTCTCCAGCTGGCGCAAACTGTGAGGGATTCTGATGGCGAGGTGTTGGGGAAGGCCCACGAGCTTTATTTGGCTCATGTGGGGGACAGCCGCGCCTACTGGATTACCAGCGATTACTGCCACCGGCTGACGGTAGACGACGATGTGGCCAGCCGCGAAGTCCGCTTGGGGCGCAGTCTGTACCGGCAGGCGCTGCAGCGAGCGGATGCCGGTGCTCTCACCCAAGCGCTGGGGACAAGAGATGCTGAATTCCTGCGCCCCAACATTCAGCGGTTTATTGTCGAAGAAGACGGCTTGCTGCTGCTGTGTTCCGACGGTTTGAGCGATAACGACTGGGTGGAGCTGTCTTGGGCGAATTACGCACCGGCAGTCCTCAAGAATGAAATGCAGCTGGATGCGGCAGTCGGGGCGTTTATTAATGTGGCCAACGAAAAAAATGGCTGCGACAACGTGACGGTGCTGCTCTCCCAGTGCCGGCTGTCCCCAGAGCCGGTGGTGCTGTTCAAGCTAAAGCCCGCCCCCAAAGCGACAAAGCTTCCGACGCCTGAAGTAACCCTAGCGTCTGGGGAGCCGGTTTTCCAGGAGCCAAAGCCAAAGCCAGCCCCGACAGCGACAAAGCTTCCGACGCCTGAAGTAACCCCAGCGTCTGGGGAGCCGCTTTTCCAGGAGCCAGCGCCAAAGCAAGCCCCTATAGCGACAAACCCTCCGATGTCTGAATTTTCCGAGGCGTCTAAAGCGCTGCTTTTTGAGGAGCAGGCAGCCTCTGGGCCGGCACCGGTGGCAAAAACCCCTCTGAAGCCATCCCGCGACTCAGCCTCTGTGCTGGGGCTGTTAGCCCTGTTGCTGATCAGCTCTGCTGTGGCGCTGTTTACTTGGTCGCAGCTCAACCCGCAGGGGTTCGGACAGGTGCGCGAGAAAGTTTTCCCCGGCAAATAGGCGACAGCCGCTGCCCCCTCTGTGCGAGGATGAAGAATCAAGAATCGAAGATGAGCATTTCTCCCTATCTCCCTATTTCCTCATCTCTCCATCTCCCCATCTCCGCCTCTCCGTGAGAAGATAGAAAAACTGTCAAGGCTCGCCTTGGGGCCGTCGCACTGACAGTTTTTCTACTTTTTGGAGAGAGGCACAGGGTTTTATTATGAAAGTTGGCGATCGCGTTCGCGTCAAAGAGTCTGTCGTTGTTTACCATCATCCTGACCACCGCAATCAGCCCTTTGATGTCAAGGGTATAGAAGGAGAAATTGCAGCCATCATTCAGAGCTGGCAAGGGAGACCCGTTAGCGCCAACCTGCCGTTTGAAGTCAAGTTTGACAAAAAATTCAAAGCCCACTTTCAAAAAGGGGAGCTAGAACTGATCGAATAGGCAGCGGCGAAAAGTTTCACCGGCGTCCCCGGAGAAACCAGCCAAAGATATTGAGATCTCCGCGCATTTTCTGCAACTCTTGCCGGTGGCGCTCAGCTGTTGAGTAGTACCACTGGCAGTAACTGTCCAATTCTTGCCGTTGCTGAACTTCCCGGTAAAATTCGCGGGCGGTTTGGTGCGCTTCTAGAATTTCAATTTCCGGTTGGGGCGCGGGAGCGATCCATCGCAAGTCGTTGAAGCTCATAACTTTTAACTGGCAGCGATGCCAGGATTGACAGGGTAGCGGATAAGCGGGCAACAATCAGCTGAAGCGACTCGGTATCCCTCAATTCTGGCCGGTCGAAACCACCGACCTCCGACCTGCTGGTCTGGAGCCAGGATTGCTTACGCCCACGATAGCACAGAATCCCCAGCGGCGCTGGCATCCGCGTCTCCGCCGGTGCCATCAAATGCAGAGCCTGCTGAGTCTTTCAGCAAATGGCTTGACATTGTACAGCAATTATGATATAGCGTTTCAATGTGAGTTGTGAGAGCGCAGAAACCCGGTTTCTCAAAGAAACCGGGTTTCTGGCCCCCAGAGGTTTGACAAATCATTTAGAACCGCTATATAAACGCTGGCAGTCGGATGGGATAGAGCGCATTGGAGCGTCAAACAGCTGGCAGCGCCGGGGCGGGTTTACCCAAAATATCTGTGGGCCGGCAGAAGATATTGAACTGGGCGGACAGCAATAAACGGAACATCAAGAAACCCGGTTTCTTAAAGAAACCAGGTTTCTGGCTGCCGCCATGTTAGGCTTAATTATGTCCGCCTACTTATAAACCCGCCCCTCCCAATTCCACACCCGAAATAAAAGAGCCAAGCCCTTGGAATCGTAGGCGTTACACCCTGGCGCTTGCGGCTAAATTGTTTATTTAATCTCAGCGCTATTTGGCGAATCGTGCGGTTAAAAACTTCAATCCAAAACTGTACAAGCGAATGTGCGAAAAGCGTTAAAGCCAGCCCTTGAGGCGATACACGGCTATACCGATATATTCCTTCAAAGCTTTGGTTGCTTGCTCCAGCCGGGTGGCATCGGGCAGCAGATTGAGCACAACCGCTTGCCAGCTACTTGAGAGTTCTCGCACATCTTGCTCGCTCACCAAAAAGTCTGTGGGAGCGGGAATCGCCTCAATTTTCTGGCGCTTGAAAATCAGGAGCGAGCGCGGCATGTGCAGGG
The DNA here is from genome assembly GCA_019359235.1 of Oscillatoria princeps RMCB-10. Classification (GTDB taxonomy): domain Bacteria; phylum Cyanobacteriota; class Cyanobacteriia; order Cyanobacteriales; family Oscillatoriaceae; genus Oscillatoria; species Oscillatoria princeps. The sequence continues at coordinate 176,232 of JAHHHT010000003.1, read as the reverse complement.
CTGAGGTCACCAGCAGCACCCGCCGGCGGATGCCGGCAGAGTCGAGGAGTTTGCCCACATTGACGGCATTTTCATAGGTGTTGAGCGAGGTTGGGTCTTGCAGGATGGCGGATGCCGGCACCCCCATTGCCCGAGCCAGCGCCGCCATGTCCTCCGATTCGGGTGGCCCTCCGTCTTTCCACTCAATGCGACCGCCGCTGAGAATCAAAAAGGGAGCTTTAGAAAGCCGGTGCAGCTGAGCACCGTAGAGAACCCGGTCGCCGGCTTCACTGACATCGACCCAAGGTCTGGGAGGCAGCTGTGACTTGATGCCGCCACCGAGGACAACAATCGCCTCAGCCTGGGGCAGTTCACCCTTAGGCAGATTCTGCCACTCCAGCGAGCGCACCAAAGCCAGGGAAACCCAGCCGTTACTCCCCAGCAGCAAGACCGTCAGGGCCAGCGCCACCGCACCGGCTGCCCATCTCGGACGCCTCCACAGCACCACCAGCGCTCCCAGCATCAGCAGGCAGCTCAGCCCCAAGGGGTAGAGGAACACCGGCAGCAGCTTCGACAAAAATAAAAACATCTACTACCCACTAGCTAATTAGGTAATTCTTGGAATAGAATAGCAGAGTCATATCCGTCCGGCTTCCCGCAGCCGCCCCTTGAACGTCCAGTTCGCTCACACCAACATTCGGCTAACCTCTGGTAAAAGTTTTGTGAATAAATTATTAAATTTACTGCTAGAACGGATGTTTGAGTTGAAATTGATTTAAAATGTTCCCCAATAAGTAGGGTGGTTAACCCCAGGGTTCACCACCCACACTCCGCGCGTAAATCAGCCGGTGCTGAACTGGCTCTCCCCAGAAAAAAGAGACAGGCTATGAAACTGAGAGCGAAGTTGGTGTCAAGTTTTTTGGCTGTCGCCTCCCTGGCAGCCATTTTGGGCATTCTCAACATGGAAGCGGGGAAAAATGTCAAAAAAAGTTTTAGTGCGGTATCGGGGAAAATCACTCCTAAATTGCTGGCGCTACAACACATAAAATTGGCCTCCTTTAAGATGATGGTGGAGGCCAATAGCTACGCCCTGATTGAAGAGGGCGCGGAAAATATATCGGGAGACGTTAAAGTTGAAGAAGACAAAGAAGAAGAGCTAGAAAGCTTTGAAGCAGCCCGAAAAGATTTAGAAGAAGAGCTGGACAACTTTCAAAGCCTAGCTAAATATTCTGATGAGCTGCAGTTGGTTCAAGAAATTGAAGTTGCCAAAAGAGACTTTTATCAAGCCGGCCAAATTCTTATAGAATTGAAGGGTGAGCGGGTTAGGGGGCAAAAACTGGTTGTCAATAAAAGAAGTTTGGAAAAAGCAGAAAACTACTTTACCGAGGTAATCGACCGGGCAATAGCAGCTGAGCTAGAACAGCTGGATCGGGAGAATGAAGTCGTTGCCCACAGGGCGGAGATGGCCATTGCAATTAACGGCCTGTCGGTGGCAGCGGTAACCCTTATTTCCGTAACGCTCGGTTTAATTTTAGCAGAAAAGATTGCCAAGCCAATCATTAAAATTAAGGAGGCGGCGGTTAAAATTGGGCGAGGAGACTTAGCGGCGAGGGTGGATGTAGAAACTCGCAGCGAAATTGGGGTTTTAGCGGAAGCTTTTAATCAGATGGCGGAGAACCTCAACAAAACAACAGTCTCGAAAGGGTACGTCGATAATATCATCAAATCGATGCTCGACGCGCTGTTCGTTCTGAATCCAGACGGAACCATCAAAACCTTCAATTTGGCGGCTTTTTTAATGTTGAGATACGGGGGCGAGAGCGAGCTGTTAGGAAAGCCGGTACAAATATTATTTGGGGATGATAAAATTCTCAGAGAATTAGAATTTGAGGGGGCAAATCAAAACAGTTTTCTCGGCAGAAAAGAGACGACATTGCGGGCAAAAGATGGCCAGATAGTCCCGGTGTATTTTTCAGTTTCAGTGATGCGGGACGAGCGTGGCCAGATTCAGGGGTTCGTCTGTTTAGCCCAGGACATCAGCGAGCGGAAAGCGGCTGAGGCGGCGCGACAGGAATCAGAAGCCAAGTGGCGCTCCTTGGTGGAGAACGCTCCCGATATCATTCTAACCGCAGATGCTGCCGGTACGATAACGTTTGTCAATCGCGTGACGCCCGGTTTGAGCGCACAGCAGGTAATCGGGAGCAGTATTTATGACTGTGTGGTGCCAGAATCCCGCGAACAGTTGAGGGAGATCGTAGAAAGCGTTTTCACCACCGGCATCGCGCAGCAGTGGGATATGGCCGGTTTTGGTCCCTACGGCAGCACGGCCTGGTATTCCAGTCGCATCAGTCCGATTCAAAAGAACGGGGAAGTGGTGGCTGTTACCATAATCGCCACTGACATCACGGAGCGCAAGCGGATGGAAGAGGCGCTGCGGGAATCGGAAAAGCGATACCAGCTCGCCGTGCGTGCCGGCAAAGTGGGCGTCTGGGACTGGAACATCGAAACCGGCGAAATCTATCTCGACTCCAACTTAAAAGCCATGCTGGGCTTTGAGCTTGAAGAAATCCCCAACCGCATACAAGAGTGGCTCAAGCGCGTGCATCCCGAAGACTTGCCAGCGGTGATGGCCGCTGCGAAAGCGCATCTGGAAGGGCACACACCTGACTACGAAATAGAGCACCGCATGATAAACAAAGATGGCAGTATCCGCTGGATTCTGGGGCGGGGCACCGCCATTCGCGACGGGGGAGGAAAAGCGTATCGCATGATGGGAACCGACAGCGACATCACCGAAGGCAAGCAGGCGGAGGAAGCGCTGCTGCAAGCCAAACAGGACTTGGAAATTCGCGTTCAAGAGCGCACCACTGAATTAACCCAGCTGCTCGAGCAGCTGCAGCGGGAGTCTTTCGAGCGCCAGCTGGTGGCGGAAGCGCTCAGCCAAAGCCAAGACCGGCTCAACAGCATTCTCAACTCACTCGATGACGTGGTGTGGTCAGTTCACGCCACCACTTTCGAGATGCTTTACATCAGCCCCGCCGCTGAAGCGGTTTACGGACGCCCCCAGTCCGAGTTTTTCAACAATCCCAACCTCTGGATGGAGATGATTCACCCGCAAGACCGCCAGCGGGTTGAGGGCATGCTTCAAAAACGCATGAGAGCCGGCACGACGGATATGGAATACCGCATCGTGCGCCCTTCCGGGGAGGTGCACTGGCTGCGGTCGCGCAGCCGGCTGGTTTGCGACGCCACCGGCAGCCCCGTCCGCATCGACGGCATCGAGACGGACATCACCGACCGCAAGCAGGCTGAAGCGGCTTTGCGCCAGTCGGAAGCGCAATTTAGAAAACAGGCCAAACGAGAAGCCGTGCTCAACCGGCTGGCTAGCCAGATCCGCAACTCTCTCAACCTCGACACGATCCTGGAAACCGCCGTACAGGAAATTCACACGCTGCTGCAGATTGACCGCTGCCTGTTCGTTTGGTATCGCCCTAACGGTTTGGAAAGTTGGAAAGCCGGTTCGCCGGAAACTTGGAAAGGGCTGGAAAGTTCGGACAGACCTTCCAACCCGCCTTCCTCTAAACCTTGCAACTCTTACTGGGAAGTGGTCAAGGAAGCCAAGAAGCCCGCCGCGCCCAGCCTCTTGGGAGCTTACCCGGATGAGCGGGACTGTCCGGTGATTGCCAAGCTTTTAAATCGGGAAATGATTCGGCTCGATGATGTCAGGACGCTCGCCTCGCCAGAACTGCAGCAGCTGAAGTGGGTGAGCGGCTTCACTTCGATAGCGATCTTGCCGATTCACACGCCCGCCGGCGAGATTGGCTTGCTCGCCTGCGGACACTGCTGCGGTTCCCGCCCCTGGCGCGACAGTGAAGTGGGGCTGCTCGCCGCCATCGCCGACCAGCTGGCGATTGCCATCAGCCAAGCTGAACTCTACGCCGGCGCAACCGAAGCCGCCCGCGCCGCCAAGGAACAAGCCCAGCAGTTGCAGCAAGCGATGAGCGCCCTGCAACAAACCCAAGCCCAGCTGATCCAGACGGAAAAGATGTCCAGCCTGGGACAGATGGTTGCCGGTGTCGCCCACGAAATTAACAACCCCGTCAGCTTTATCTACGGCAATGTTGACCCGGCGATGCAATACATTCAAGATTTGCTGGGGCTGATTGACCTCTACCAGGATCGCTCTCCCTCTTCTCCAGAGATTGACGAAGAAATTGACGCGATCGACCTGGAGTTTATAAAAGAAGACTTGCCCAAACTCCTGTACTCCATGAAGGTGGGGGCTGAGCGCATTCGCCAGATTGTCTTGTCGCTGCGCAATTTCTCAAGGCTGGATGAAGCCCAGATGAAAGCGGTAGACCTTCACGAAGGGATAGACAGCACTCTGCTGATTTTGCAGAATCGCTTGAAAGCCAAGGGGGCGAGTGCTGAAATTAAGGTGATTAAAGAATACGGCCAGCTGCCGCCGGTGGACTGTTTTGCTGGGCAGCTGAACCAGGTGTTTATGAATATTCTCGCGAATGCAATTGATGCGCTGGAAGAGCCCCGGACAGCGCCGGCTGGGGCTGCCGGTGGCAAAGAACCTGTTATCCGGATTCGCACCGGCACCCCCGAACCCAAGCGAGTGGAAATCCGGATTGCCGACAGCGGACCGGGGATGAAACTCGAGGTTCGCTCGCGAGTTTTTGACCCCTTCTTTACCACCAAACCGGTCGGTGCCGGCACCGGCTTGGGGCTGTCGATTAGCTACCAGATTGTCGTGGAAAAACACGGCGGTCAGCTGAAATGCTTTTCCGAAACCGGTAAGGGTACGGAGTTTGTCATCGAGCTGCCGGTGCGCCAGCATTACAGCGAACCGCCGATATTTAAGGAATAGGGCATTGGGCATTGGGCATTGGGCATTGGGCATTGGGGGAGGTTGGGGATTGGGCAAATGCCCAGTTCCCTGTCAGCGGACTGGAAGCCGGCGATCCAGTCGCAAAAGGTGACTTTTTTCAGCTTCAACCCACATCGGTCACAAAAGAAGTCACAATTCTCACTTGACAAAACGCTTAAAGTATGAATTAACGCAGCGGATAGGGTTTCAGGCGTTTTTGTGCCCGGTCTTCCTCAGGGAAGTTCCGAAAAACTGTTCGCTGTAGTACAGTTTTTTGCCGGTGCACAGGAAGTGCCGGCTGTCAATATGTGACCTCTTTAGTGAAGTTTTGTGACCTCTTGAGGATGAAAGAGGTCACATTTTTCTCTTTACACGCCTGTTTGACGGGGGCTATCGTAGAGGCAAGTTGCGGATTTCCACGCTGGAGCGCCGGATTCCTCCGGCTCGCCTGCGACTGAAGCTAGTAGTGGAAACTCCCGCAATTCAGTGGCCAATGCCCAATGCCCAATTCCCAATGCCCGCTCTCAGAAATATTATGGGTATTCAAGCTGACGTGATATAAGTGTGCCAGCCACCGCAAACCATCATCTGGGTTTTTTCCTGTGAGTATTGCATCTGTGAATAGTGCCAACGCCTCGAAATTGCCGGTGATTAACGGCGTCAATCTGTCTGACAGTTCAGACGACACCCAATGCCTCGTTCTGCGCCCCGACCGCAATACAATAAACGGCGGCCAACCCCATTTGCACCCTCCCGTTCAAGAAGACTTTGAGCAGATGGTGGGAGCAGTTCACCAGATGCTGCTAGGCGTCGGAGAAGATCCAGAGCGCGAGGGATTGCTGAAGACGCCCAAGCGGGTGGCGGAGGCGATGCGCTTTCTCACCAGCGGCTACTCTCAGTCTCTGGAAAAACTCGTCAACGGTGCCATTTTTGATGAAGGGCACAATGAAATGGTTCTAGTCCGGGACATCGATTTCTTCAGCCTCTGCGAACACCACATGCTGCCGTTTATGGGAAAGGCTCACGTCGCCTACATCCCGAATCAGAAAGTGGTGGGACTGAGCAAGCTAGCCCGGATTGTGGAAATGTACGCCCGCCGCTTGCAGGTGCAGGAACGGCTGACGCGCCAAGTCGCCGAGGCGATTCAGACGATTTTGGAACCCAAAGGAGTCGCCGTTGTTATGGAAGCCACTCACATGTGCATGGTGATGCGCGGCGTGCAAAAGCCCGGTGCTTGGACGGTAACCAGCGCGATGGTTGGCATTTTCCAGGATGACCAAAAAACTCGTGAAGAATTTTTCAATCTGATTCGCCACAAACCGTCCTTCTAGGAACCTAGTTAGTAAGCCTGCGCCAAAACTGTGTCCTTCCAGGTATTCTACGGGAAGCCGCTTGCGCGTCTACCGCCTGGGAACGCCTGACAGTCGGCGAGTGCCGAGTATTACCCGAGCGCTCCTATGTTGATCTAAACTCCAGCATCTTTTACATAAGAAAGCACAAATGGTTTCAGCTTTTCTAGAACCTGATGAATTACAGCTCGGTCGAATGAGTCCCAGACTCGGGGATGCCCGAAAATACACGGTTGCAGAATTGCCCACAGTAACCCATCGTGGCAGAGGTGAGCGTGAATCAGTGCTCGATGTCCGAAGTATTTCCGCTCAAAATCAATGTTCAAAACATCGGGACTGGCCAGCTCAACATCTTCCACAAAGATAGAGGGATCTGTGCGGAGGGCTGCCGCAAACATGGGATCTTCGCGCTCCCACTCGATTTCTGGCTCCCAGCCATTCGTACTCGTATCGGGAATCTCAGGGCTGCGCCGCCAACAGAGATTTTGATACATCCTGGTGTGTGGGTTTCGCAGGTGAAGGAAACAGCGGTCGGTTCGCAACACGTCGCATACGGCTGGCAGTAAGGCAGCCAACACATCTTCTGGGTTGCTGGAGGCTAAAAACACGTTTTCTAGCACTTCTGGCAGGACTGGATCTGCGGTCATAGGTCAATTCTCAGATAGGACAGCGTTAAACAGGCGTCAATCTTTGACTATACCATAAATTGACTTGAGATACGCCCGGTGGGTGATTTGTGTCACTTTTTAAACTTTGCAAGAGAGGGAATCGTCATGAAAAAAGTTCTGATGGCTGCCAAAGCTGCTAATAATGTAATTGGGAAAGATAATTCTCTGCCGTGGCATTTGCCGGCGGATTTGGAATTCTTTCTGGGAACTGTCGAAGGTCAGTTTCTCATAGCGGGCCGTAAATTCTTTGAATCAGTCCAGGGCAGGGAGGTATTTCACGAAGGCGTAGAAGGGATCGTTATGAGCCGGCAAAAAGATTATCAAGCTCCCCATATTCAAGTCGCTCAATCTATTGAGGAATCTTTCTATCTGGCAGAAAAAAGCGGAGTGCCAAAGGTCTACATTCTCGGTGGGGGTGAAATTTATAAGCAAACAATCGCTCTAGCCGACCAATTAATCATCACTGAAATTGACGCTGAATTTGAGGGGGATACGTTTTTCCCTGACATCGATAAGTCTCACTGGCAAGAAGTGAGCCGCATCACTCATCAAAAAGATGCCCTCAACCCTTATGATTATTCTTTTGCGGTCTTTAAGCCAGCCGCCAGCAGCGAGAAACTTCCTTAGTTTCGGTTGGGGGACTTTTGCCAAAAGTCTGCTCCCAAAGCTGGCGGGTTGCTGGGCGGGAAAAATGTGTTACCCTAGAAAGGTGTAAAATCCTGAAATTGTTGATGTTAACTAATCCGTGTTGGCGTTTCCAAATCTTTAAGCTCTTTGCAACCTTCTGCCTGGTGTTTTTCTCTGTTCTGGCCATCTTTGCCAGCAGTCCAAGTTGTGCAAATGCCCAGGAACTTTCTCCGCAAAGCACTCTAGCGGGAGAGGTCAGCCAAAAATTGGACGCAGAGCGTGGCGATGCCGGTGAAGAGAACCAATTTACCTTTGAGCCGAAAAGCGGGATATTGGCAGAGGTCAACCAAACATTCCACGAAGACTATGACAAATTAATTGCTGAAATAACTTCTACCTTTGGACAACCCGGAGGGCCAACGGTACTTCTCTTTACCATGAAAAAGCTAATCCTGTACCACAACGGGATTAGGGAAGAGCAACAATTTATCCCTCCTCTCTATCACCAGCTCAAGGCTATTGAGCATCACCCCCTAACCCTTTACGCGACTTTACAATCCTTTGAAGGTCAGAGGCTCACAGATTATCTTAGGGATTTTTTGGGAGAGCGCTCCAACCTCTTGCAAGAAACCTTAAGGAGTCTGAATGAACAAAATTGGTCTCCAAATGTCGTCGAAAACCAGAAAGCACTTCTGGCGGACTCGATAGAATACATAAGTGATGTTTTAGAAGAAGGGCGCATCAATAGCGAAAAACTAAACAGCTATGTGCGCCTGGTTAATCCCAAGATTGTCCGAGGTGTGAATGAGGCGGCGGCTGCCGAACTAGAACTTATCAATGAGAAGGTCAAAAATTTGCTAGCGAAGGAGAAATGGCAATCGCCCTATGTGGTGATTTGTAGCGTTCATCAAGCGCGGCACGGTGAGGTGGTCACTCAATATTTCGAGCGCGTGTTCAACGAATTTCAGGGCGATGCAGGGGAGCGAGAAGATCGGATCGTCTTTGGGGAGTCGATTTTTGACGACGAGCCAAAAGCACTGCGATTGCTGGCAACCCACATCCTAGATCGGAAAATTGCTTCAGCTTTTTTCAGAGATCCAGGGCGGCTGCAAAGCGATGCGCTGATGAATGCCGCCAACTTCTGGCTGTGGGAACACGCACTGGACATACCCAAATGGCCCTAAGCTAACAATTCTTTGGATTTTGCTCGCTTACGCTCCTTTCTCCTGCTCTTGCGGGGGAGCGCTGAGAGTATCGGCCTTTCTTTCGCTGAGAGCCATTATCATCCCCGCTATGACCAGAACTGCGCCGGCGTAACCGCTCATCCTGAAAGTTTCGCCCAGTAGAAAGAAGGCGTAAATCGAGCCGATAACCGGCTCCAGTGTTTGGATTAGCCCACCTTCAAAAGCTGTGATCCGGCTCAGTGCCTTTGCCTGCAACCAGGTAACGGTGCCAGTCCCAACTATGCCAAGGTAGAGGAGAGCGACGATATTCTTTGGGTGCGTTAAATTAGCGGTAATGACTTCAATCTGTCCGGCCATTTGGGGGGCGGCTAACAGGCAACTTAGAATTGCGATGACCCAAATCTGAACGACAATGAGTGGCAGAACTGGATGGCGCGGTGCGATTCTCTCAAGCAGGATGACAGTAGCCGCGATAAGTAAGGCACAAATAAGCATCCAAACTGCGCCTATGGGAGGGGGACCGGCCTGCCAGCTCATTATCCCGATTCCAGTGAAGGCGAGCGCCGCAGCTAGGATAGCGACAAGCGATAGGCGACGGTAGAACACCACCTCGAACAGTGTTATTAATATTACTACCAGACCGACGGTGAATGACGCTTGGTTGGCAGGGATGCTCTCAAGTGCCACTGTCTGGGTAACAAAGGCAGCAAACATTAACACTCCGAGGATTGCCCCGTCGCGTATCAAGTTTCTGTTCAGGTTGCGAGCGAACGGCGCAAAGACGACTGCCCCAATGGTGAAGCGAGTGGCGATTTGCACAAATGGCGAAACGGTGCTGATTACCTCATGGATCGCCACCGGCATCGATGGCCAGATTAGGCTGGACATAATCATCAGCAAAATGCCTTGGAAATGCTGGCTATTTTTTGCTAGTGGTGCGGTCATACAACTACCTCGTAAACTGGCACGATCAAATTATAAGGCATCTGACGTCCTGAGTTCTATAAATTTAACTAATATGAGCTTTTTTGATTGCTCCGTAGCGCCTCTCCGTCGCAAGTCGCTGCCTCTCGTTCTTGGCGATCACCAAGAACCTTGGCACGTCCACTTCCAGATTGGAAAACATCGGCTGTATTCAACATTTTACAGCAGAATTGACCTGGCTTGCATTGTTTGGGCTTTGCTACTCATACCGATGTTTGTCACGCCTCAGTTTTTTTGCGTCAGTTGGAAGGTGCAAGCCGGTTTATGGTCAGCGCTCAGCTTAGTCGGGCTGGCGGCGATGGTAGGCTTGTCGCAGTATTGGGTGAGAGTGGAGCGCGTCAGTTGGGTGCTCTATTTGTGGGGAATTCTCATGCTTGCTGGACTTATCCTCACCGATTTGGGCATTTTTCTGGCTTGGAGCTGGGTGTTAGTTAACCTTTGCTCCTTGTGGTTGGGGTTGGTCGCCCTTGGCTATTTGTTGGCAGGGCTAGGCGTGCATTCCCGTGCCATTCTTGCCACTGGTTTCGCTCACTTGCTCGCCATCTTGGTTTTGCCCTGCGTCGCCGGCTGGCAGTTTCTATTCACTGGAACTGTGATGGTGATTTCTCTACTCGTGCTGGCTGAATTTCGGTGGGATATGCTACCTTCAGATATAAAAAAATAAGGGGAGCCAATTTTGGATTTTGCAGGCCCGGATTTTGGATTAGCACCGGCTCTCTAGTGAACCAGCTGGGGCGAGTTTATATAACGCAAGTTGCTACCTACAAGGTCTTTGCATCTAGATCCCCCCAAACCCCCCTTAAAAAGGGGGGCTTTGAGAGTTCTCTCCAACGAGCGGGCAATTACCGGCCTGTAATCGCGTCTGGGATAAGGAATTTTAGCGGTTGCCGGTGCCATCGCACAACTTGCGGTCGCTCTCCTCCAGCTGAGCGTTCGTCCGCAGATAATCTCGCACCCAATCGCAACCAGACGCCAGTACCTTATCGAGCGCTACAGCCCGCTCTAAATCCCAGAAAATTACTGTTTTGTCCTCAGAAGCCGAAGCCAGGGTTTTGCCGTCAGGACTGAAAGCCAATGCCTTAACTCCAGCGCTATGTCCAATTAGGTTGGCAATCTCAGTGCCGTCACGCTTCCAGAGTTTAATTGTCCCGTCATTACTCCCTGTAGCGATTGTCTGGCTGTCAGGGCTAAAAGCTACGCTCCAAATTCCAGCGGTATGTCCCTTAATAGTATTCAATAACGTGCCGTCCCGGCTCCAAAGTTTAGCCGTTTTGTCTTCACTAACCGAAGCAATTACCTCGCCGTCAGGACTGAAAGCTCCGTTAATGACCGCACTGCTATGACCTTCAAGAGTTGTGGGAACGAAGCATTTGGGCAATAGATTGGTGTCCGCACCAGAAATTGTTGCCCCAGATACTTCGCCCGTACAGGTGCCGTCACTTTTGACCTGGGATTTTGAATGTAGCTTCGCTGGCTCATTCAAAACAGAGGCCAAAGGCCAAAGCTTTACGGTCTTGTCTCCGCTGGTCGAGAGAATTGTCGAACCGTCCGGACTAAAAGCGACCCCCCAAACCCCAGCCTTGTGTCCTCTTAAAGTAGCGATTTCCGTTCCGTCTAGCCGCCACAGTCTGACTGTCTTATCGCTACTGGAAGAAGCAATAATCTTGCCGTCAGGACTAAAAGCGACTCTCCTAATATCGCCCTGATGGCCTCTGATACTTTTGAGCAATGTGCCCTCGGGACTCCAAAGTTTGACCGACATATCCGCACCAACCAAAGCAATATTTTTGCCATCGGGGCTGATAGCAACTGAGCCAAACTGAGCGTAAGGCCCTTGCAAGCGCGTAAGGGCGAAGCATGGGGAGCAAAAACTTTGAAGGCAAGCAGAGATTTCCTGCCCGAATGCCTCACCCCGGCAGTTACCGACCTTGCGCCAGAGGAAAACTTCGTTCGGACTGGATGAAGCCACTAGCTGTCCGTCGGAGCTAAAAGCAACTCCCCAAATTCCAGCAGTATGTCCCCGCTGAATTGTCAGCAACGGATTGCGAAACTTCCAGAGTTTAACAGTGCCATCCCAAGATGCAGAGACGAGTGTCTCGCCGTTGCGAGTAAATGCAATATCTTTAACGGTACTGTCATGGCCTTTAATGGCACTCAGCAAACTCCCGTCAAGACTCCAAAATTTGAGGGTCTTGTCGTCAGAACCAGAGACTATTATCTGCCCATTTGGGCTGAAAGCCAGTGCGCCAATTGCAGCATCATGTGCTGTGAAAGTCCTTAACAAAGTGCCGTCCCTGTCCCACAGTTTCAACCTGCCGTCTCCACTCCCTGTTGCCAGGGTTTTGCCGTCAGGACTAAAGGCAATTGCTAAAACAGGAGATTGAATATCTGAAAACTTTTTCAGCAATGTGCCATCTCGCTGCCAGAGTTTGACAGTTCCGCTGTCAGAAGCTGAGGCAATCAGCTCGCCGTCCGGGCTAAAAATTACTTCCGTAACGATCGCGCCATGCCCTGTCAAAGTCTTCAGCAACGTGCCATCTTGCCGCCACAGTTTTAGCGTCCCGTCCGCACTTGCCGAAACAATCAGTTCACCGTCAGGGCTAAACTTTACTTTGCTGGCTGGAGCCTTATGCCCTTCCAGCGTTTTCAGCAGAGTGCCGTCACGCTGCCAGAGTTTGACGGTTGTGTCTCCGCTTGCTGAAGCAATGAGCTGACCGTTGGGGCTGATGGCAACTCCTAGAACTGGGCCTTTATGTCCTTTAATGGTGCGAAGCAATCTGCCATCACGCTGCCAAATTTGGACGCCATGCTCGATTGTTGCCACAGCAATAATCGAGCCATCAGAACTCACGTCTAATGTGTTATTTACAGTTGCCTCGCCAGAAAAGCGGTTAGATTCAACAGCTCCATTTATGGAGCGCCGCAAAGCTAACTCCACCATTTTTTCGGTCTGCGGTTCTTTAAAGTGCAGGTCTTGCAGTTCTTGTCTCCCCCTGAGCGCTTCAATTAAGGCATCTAACCTTTTATCTAAGGCAAATAGGGCTTCTGAATATCTAGCCATCCCTTGAATTTTACCTATTTTTTCGTTGCGCTGGCTAATAATTGCTTTGCGGTACTCGGAGAAAGCTACTGTCCCCGCACCCACAGCAAACGCCAGCGCCAGCGAGAGCCCCGCAATCAATATATTTTGACGCTTCGCACTCTTTTTCTTGAGTAACAGTCGGGCTTCAACTTCTTTAGTCCGCGCCGCCTCTAATCGGATCTCGACTTCTCGCCTGTCGAGGTCTTGGCTAGCACCTAAAAACTGGTAATCCCAGTCACTCAAACTTTTGCCCTGCGCCCACATTTGGGCGTCCATCAGTGCCTGTCCCCGCAACAGTCGCGAAGTATCCTGCTGTTTGGAAGCAACCCAAGCATCAAACGCCTGAGAGTAAGGGCGCAGGCTATTGAGCTGTTTTTCCACCCAGTCGCGGTTAAATACTTCTCGATAAATCAGGTTTTTGACATTCAATACGCCTTCCTGTTTGACCACTAAACCTGACAGCAACAGTTCTATCTGCTCTCGGCTGTCATCGGCGGGCACCGGCACCTCTTCTAGAATTTGCTGGTAAATGCCTAGCAAGCGACCGGCGCGTTGCTGGTTTCTGGTGATCCGATCGCGGATCGTCCTTAAATGCTCCGGGTCATCCTGAGACTCCCACTTGTGCGCCACGCGGTTTCGCACAATTAAGTCCACCCAAAATGCCTCTGCCCCCAGAGAGATTTTAAAAAAATCTTCCCCACCGGCTACTTTCTTATCGGCTAGCTTCACCAGCAAATCGCACAATTTTTGCGTTAAAAATGGCTGCCCGTCCGTCCACTTCAATATCTCTTTGATAGCGACCGCCGGCTGGCCTACTTTTCCTTCTAACCCTTTCGCGAGCGCCGAGGCTTCCCGCTCCTGAAATCCGTGCAGTTCTATGGCTCTGCCAATATTAAACGGCGTGCGGGTTTTATCGGCAATTAAATCGCTGGGAGTGGCCACGCCGAACAGGGCGAAGGTAATGCGCCTGTAGTTGGGGTTAATCGCTCTCTGATTGTAGCAGTAGCGAATCAAGGCAAAAAAATCGTCCGTGGCAAAGTCCAAGTTGAAAAGGCTGTCAATTTCATCGATAAAAATCACCAGCCGGTCATCAGGGAAATGTCCCCCTAGCAAGTCAGCAATAAACCGGCTCATCATCTGAATGTCAGAAATGTCCGCTTCTTGCCCCTCCCCCGCTCCAAAATTAAGGTCTGACAGCAAGTTAAACCCCAGCCACAGGTCATAGAGGATGCCTTTATACCACTGAGAGGGGGTAATGTTCTCAGTGCCAATATTCGTCATGTCGATAGCCGCGCAGCGGTAGCCTTCTCGCTCCAAGCGGTGCATCGTTCTGACCAGGAGGGAAGACTTTCCCATTTGCCGGCAGTTGAAAACATAGCAAAATTCACCCGCAATTAAGCCTTCGTAGAGTTCCGAGTCAGCTTGGCGGACAACATAGTAAGGGTCGTCATTGGTCAAGCTGCCCCCGATTTGATATGTAGCTGCTGTCATCGGCTGTCAATCCATTAATCCGTAATCTAAAACTGAGCTTACAGCCACGCGATCGCGCCCTTTTCTTTTTGCTTCAGAAAGCGCCTCCTCAGCCGCCCGCACCAAAGTAGCAGCAGAGCTTTCAGCGCTAGGAATCGTGCAAGCCACTCCTAAACTAACTGTTACCACAGAAGCGGGCATCCCGTCAACATGGGAATTCTCGCAACTTAGAGCCATCTAGGAATTGCTCGGCAAAATACAGGCGGTACAGCTTGCACGCCGGCGTGCAGAGTCCGTCCTCCAAATTGACCAGCCCCATGCTGTCTAATTTGTGGGCCAGGAGGGGCGCTAACTTCACCCCCCTGTCCGCAGAAATGACTTCTTTAAGACCGGCAGTCAGTTCCGGTTCTTGTTGCAGAGCTACTAACAGGCTCCGCAAGTGGTCGCTGTAAATTCCCCCCGCCGCAGCCGGCTTTTGCAAGAGCTGACTGTACCCCACATCTCCCCGACAGATGGAGTAGAGCGCGACGCGCACCAGGTAGGGATTGCCCCCGACCATTTCCCTGAGCTGCTTGGCGGCTTTTGAGTCTGTCCAGTCGAGTCCGTGCCGCTCAGCTAAATTTTGCACTTGCCCCACAGTAAACACCGGTAATTTCAGCACCACCCCGACGTTAAACGGAGATTGGTTGAGGTTTAGGGGGATATAAATTTCTGTCGAGTAAACGACGACTTGCCGGAGGTTTTGCCAGACCTGAACCCGTTTGGCCTGTTCGTGCCAGTACCGCAGCATTGGCAAAAAGTCTTTGGCAATTTCAGGATATTCAAAAACTCGATTGACCTCATTCAATGTCAAAACGACCGGCCCTTTACTTGAGGCCAGCAAATATTTTTGAAAATAGATGGTGCAGCTGACTTTGCTGCCAATCTCTTGCTTCCAATAATCGTCGAGTTTCTCTTCCAACCCCAACTCCTCGCTGACATTAGCGCAAAACCAGCGCAAAAATGCGTTGAGGCTGGAAAAAACTCCGGCGTCGGCTTGCTGGAAGTCCACGCTGGCGGTGCGGTAGCCCAGAGAGGCGGCGCGTTGGAGAATGCGCAGCTTCAGCGAGCTTTTCCCCATTTTTCTGGGAGCTTTGATTCTGAGGACGCACCCCGGCTGAGTAATTGCCGAGTAGGCCAGTTCTTCTGTAGGGGGGCGCTCGATGTAAAATTTGGAGTCCAGCGCCACCGGCCCGCTGGGAAATTCCAGGGTTGGGGGCGCTAGAGTTGAACCCCTTTTTTGGCTGCGGTCTTGCTGGATTAATTGCTGCTGGGATTTGGTCAGTTGGCGAGACTCCAGGGTGGAGCGCAAATTGAGTTTGGCGATCGGTTCTCCCCAAAAGTCGCTCAGTTTAGACCACAACTCACCGCTAATTTTCCGCAAATAGTCTTCTGCATAGTGCTTTTCAGCCGCCATGCTGCTGTAGGTTTTGTTTTCCCAAGCCGAGCGCAGCAGCCATTCTTGCACAGGAGTCAAGGGTTTTGGCAGGCTGGCGTTAAGGAGTTCTATGAGTTGATCAACCGTCATTTTCTTCTAACTTGGAACGTTTTCCCATTGGCCACTTCTCGGCGCTAGCAGTTCAGTGGCAAGTCCCTTTCAATACACTCTCGTTTTGCGTAAATTATTCTGACAGCGAGCGTGCAATTCTCGCTCCCGGGCTGGAGCGAGTGAGCGAGGGGAATATACTCCGGGACTTGACGATGTGCCACCGCTCGCGGGCGTGTGGGGCAGCAATTAAGACAGCTTGCAGCTGTCAATCACTACCTGAGTGCGCTTGTGCGGATAACAGGTATTAAACAGCAGGCAGCCAAGAGCCTGTTTGTTATCGAAAATTGTATCACAAACTGACCGGCAGGTCAATGGGGTGCGTTCCTCCGGAACGCTACTGCCAGAATGGCCACATTAAAGCCTTGACTCCCTTTCCACCCCAAGATCGCCCATAAGGGAAAAGGGGAGAGGGAAAAGTCAACCCCCTCTGGGGCTTCACCCCTCTGGATCGGGGCGGGGGGCGGGGGGGACATTTGGTTAATCTTCCAGCAGGGAGTGATGTCGGCAAGGGCCGAGAAAATGTATTGTTTTGTTAAGCCCATCTAAAACTGGCTGCAAAAGCTGCTACAATCTCTTTGTTTTCATATACGGCGTTGCCGGCGAGCTCCAGATGAAAAATTTTCAGCGAAACCAGAGCCATACCGTACCTGTTTTTTGGAGCCAGACAGCGCTTTGCTATAAAAAAGGTTCCATTATACCATTTCTCATCCTTTGTGAGGTACTGAGAAAGCCGGTGAGCGTAGGGTCGGGAAAGCGTGCCATTGGATACAAAATATTTGGTCGCCCAATCACAAATTGGAATAAATTCACTACAGTTAACTGCGGTTTTTGCTCAACAATCGCCCCACAGTCCCTCTGCCGAAACTCCAGCGACGCTGCCGCTCTTCCGCACGCTCCAGCCGCTGCTTTAAACGAGTTTGGAAACGCACCTTAGGCCGATTCGTGAGAGTCATCGGGACTATTTCATCCACAGGCTCGTCCAAAGATCCAGATTGCCACCACGCCATCACCAAACCGCCGGCTAAGCCTCCGAGCAGCCCATAGCAGGCACTCCACTCGATGGGATAGCCGAGGAGCAAAAAGCAGAGTGTAAAACCTGGCCCAATTTTCATCCCAGCCGAAAACCCCCTGGAGAATCCGGAGGATTTTTGCTCCGCGCTATCCTTATTTTCCATAAACTTTCCCTGGAATAATTGTTATCGCAATAGCCAAATTGGCAGGCGCGACGCCTGCCCTACGAATATACTTTATATAGCAGTTCTAAATGATTTGCGCAACCGCTGGGGGCCCAGAACCCCGGTTTCTTAAAGAAACCGGGGTTCTGAAATTTACACGAATGATTTAGACTCGCTATATGTAGGAGAGGCATCTTGCCTGTCCTTTAATGTTTCGCACAGGATGGCGGTGCGTTCCGCCTGGGGCGCAGCCTGCTGGCAGGGAGTGCGGGGGTGCGGCGGAACCTACCCTACTTGTGGGATGGCGGTGCGCTCCCCCTGGGGGCGCAGCCTGCTGGCGGGGAGTGCGGGGGTGCGGCGGAACGCAACCTACAGGTCTAATTGTGCTTCAATGTCTTGCGCAGTGTCTAGAGTTCTCACATAAACTTGTTCAGCCTCTGTGAAAGGTTCAGCACCGGCTTGCTGCGCTGCGAGCAAGTCAGCGGTGGCGTCAGCAATGTCCCCCGTGCGCCGGTGCAGCCGGTCGCGCAACACTTCCACCGGCGCAGTGCAGTGGAGAATTTGTAAAGGCAGATGCCTCCCCTCAGCGATCGCAATCGCATCCCGCCGCAACGCCTGCCGGTCGTATTTCGCATCCAGAATCACCGGCCAGCCTTCAGCTGCTAGCATAACTCCCAATTGTAGCAGCCGGTGATAAGTCTTCTGAGTCATCTCAGACGTATAGATATCCTCCCCACCCCGCTGATTCAGGGGAATCCCAGCCAAATGCTTGCGCACCGCATCCGAGCGAATGTGAATCGCCCCCAGCCGTCTCGCCAACTTTCTCGCCACCGTACTTTTGCCCGAACCCGACAAACCCGACATCAAAATCAGCTCTCCAGTGCGCGGCTGAGTGTACTGCCAAGCCAGCCGGTAATAGTGAGCCGCTGTTTGGTGCGCCTTCTCCTTATCTTCCGCAGAGACACCCGCATCGTCCAGCAGCAAAGAACTCACCTTCGCCCTCACATAAGCTTGCCTAGTTAAATACAGAGGCAGCACTTGCAACCCCTCCCAGTCGCCGGTGCACTCAATATAGGTGTTCAAAAAAGCATTTGCCAAATCTCCGCGCCCCCGCCCCTGCAAATCCATCACCGTAAAGCCGACATCGTACATGACATCAACAAAGCGAAAATATTCATTGAATTCAATGCAGTCAAACAGCAGGATTTCGTCTTCCCACAAAGCTATATTACTCAGGTGCAAATCTCCGTGGCACTCCCGAATTCTCTGATTTTCTATTCTGCTTAATAACACCTCGCGCCGCTCCGCAAATAACTTATCCGTGTATCGCTTTGTCTCCTCGAACTGCTCCCCCGTCTGCGGACCGCCGATATATTTCTTGCTCAGCTCGTAGTTTTGCTCCACAGTTTTCCGAATCTGGGAGACTTCGCCAAACGAGAGAATCCACTCACTCACCGGCGCGTCCGTGTGGAATTTCGCCACAACCCGCCCCAGTTCCTCCAGATGCTTCTCCGTTAACCCTCCCCCCTCCAACATATTAACAAACAGAGAATCCTGGGGAAACTGGCGCATTTTCACCGCATATTCCACCGGCTCCCCCTCCCCTCCCAGCCCGAATCCGTCCCCCGCCCGCGTCAGCGGCACAACCTCCAAGTATAACCCCGGTGCGCCAAGCCGATTCATCTGCAACTCTCGCTCGCAAAAATACTGCCGCTTCCCCAGCGTCGAGTAATCCAGAAACCCCAAATTCACCGGCTTCTTCACCTTATAAACATAATCCCCCGTCAGCAGCACAAAAGAAATGTGAGTCTGAATCAGCTCAACCGGCACCCGCACCTGATGCGGATAGAACCCCGGCTGCAACATCCGCTCAATTAAACGAGGCAGACAAGTTTCCGCCATAAAAAACCCTCAACCTTACAAAACTTAAACTCTCACTCACCTCCAGACGGGCCCGCCCTCACCCCGATCTCTTCTTGGCGCTCCTTCACGGGGGCGGTTCACTATATAATTAGACTCAAACCTAAACCCCCATGACCCCTAAAACTTACAAAACTTAAACTCTCACTCACCTCCAGACCGGCCCGCCCTCGCCAGACTCTCTTCTTAGCGCTCTCTTCTTGGCGCTCTACCCTGCGGGAAGCCGCGGTTGCGTCTATGGCGTCTTGGCGGTTCATTATATAATTATCCTAAAACCAAAACCCTTATGACAGACAAGCTCAAACATCCCAGACCCGTCGATGTATTTGGAGTCGGCAACGCCCTAGTAGACATACTAGCATTTGTCGAAGACGATTTTGTGCGCGAGCACGCCCTGAATCGGGGTTCCATGACCCTGATGGACGCAGAGAAGCAGGGCGGACTTTTGGTCACTCTGGAGCACACGCCGGTGCAACTGCGTTCGGGGGGTTCAGCAGCTAATACCATGATAGCCCTAGCGCAGAGTGGCGGGAACGGCTTTTATTCTGGTAAAGTTGCCAGGGATACGAACGGTGAATTTTACCGGCAAGACATGCTGCAAGCCGGCATTCACTTTGACGTGCACCCCGCACCGGAAACCGGCGGGCCCACCGGCACCTGTTTGGTGCTGACCACTCCGGATGCGGAGCGAACCATGTGCACCCATCTGGGAGTTTCCACAACCCTAGCAGCCACGGATATTGATACCGACCGGCTCAGCCGGTGCAAATACAGCTATGTGGAGGGCTACCTCTGGGACGCGCCCGAACCCCGAAAGGCTTGCATCGAAACGATGGAGCTGTCGAAGCGCAACGGAGTGAATGTTTGCTTGACCTTTTCTGACAACTTCCTGGTGGATCGGTTTGCCGGCGATTTCCACAGTGCTGTTTCGGAATATTGCGATGTGGTTTTCTGCAATGCCGATGAGGTGCGCCGGTTTTGCGAGGAAGAATCCCTGCAAGAATGCGCTCGCAAATTGGGCGATCTAGTGAATCTGGCTTTTATCACCGCCGGCGCGAAAGGCTGTCTGGTGGTGGAAAACAAACAAATCGCCGAAGTGCCTGGATTTCCCGTGCAGCCTCTCGATACGGTTGGCGCGGGAGATGCCTTTGCCGGTGGGGTGCTTTACGGACTCACCCACGGTTTGAGCGCCAAACAAGCCGCCCGCTGGGGCAATTTCCTGGCTTCTCGCGTGGTGGGGGTTCACGGTCCGCGTCTGGAGGAATCTTACGCCCACCGGCTTGAGGAAGTGATTGCCAGCTATTAAAAAATCAAATCGAAGCATCGCACTTTTGTAAACAGTAGGGTGGGTTCTGCGATCTGTATGTGTGGGTGGCATCAGGGACTCGGCGTTGCATGAGCGAAGATAAACCTTGACGCCGTAGCAAAAATAGTCGCGTTCATGCTTCGCCCCTACATAAGATCGCTTGTAGGGGCGAAGCATGAGCGTCAGGATCTAGGTA
Organism: Oscillatoria princeps RMCB-10; assembly: GCA_019359235.1. Classification (GTDB taxonomy): domain Bacteria; phylum Cyanobacteriota; class Cyanobacteriia; order Cyanobacteriales; family Oscillatoriaceae; genus Oscillatoria; species Oscillatoria princeps. Next base: position 155,828 of record JAHHHT010000003.1, on the reverse strand, counting down.
GCCTAACCGAAATTTCAAACCGCTCATGCTTCGCCCTCTTCTGTGCCTCATTTAAAAATCAAACAGCCAGGGGCTATCCCCTGGCTATTTTCACTTAGAGACTGTTTCTAAACAATTGTTAAGACCGCCAGGGTGTGAGAAACCGGGTTTCTTTTGCTGGGGCAAGAGATATGTAATGGCCCACAGCCATAAGAAACCCGGTTTCTGGCTCCTTTACTTTTCTTTATAAACAGTCTCTCAGGCTCTCAAATCCCTCAATCTCAGGCTGTTGCGGCTCCCTCTCCAGCCTCACCGGCAGGAAGGACGACATTGACAACCACCTGTCCCGGATCTGCGAGAGCTGCTACTCCTTCCGGCAAAACGAGCTCACTGATGTGCACGGCACCGCCCCGGTGCAGCTCAGAAACATTCACGTCAATTTTTTCGGGGATGCTGTCGGGCTTGCATCTGACCGTCACTTCCGTCATCACGGGGTCTAAGATACAGCCCTCTAGCTTGACGCCAACCGCCTCGCCCACAAAATTCAGCGCCACCTGAACTTCTACGCTTTCTTGAGCCGAGATGGCGAAAAAGCTGAGGTGGTAAGGAAACCCTTTCCAGGGGTGGGTTTGGACTTCCCGCAGCAGAGTTTTGCCGCTCCAGCTAATGTCAGGGATGTTGAGCTGGATGAGCGTGTTGTTGACGCTGCCTTCCTTGAGCAGGCGCTCGACGGTTTTGGCCGCAATTGTCAGATTGATTGATTCTGCCCCGCTGTGACCGTACACAACCGCAGGAATCTGCCCTTGCTGGCGGAGAGCGTTCGGCTTGCTCCCCTCGGGCCGTTTTTGACCTTCAACTGTGAGTTCCATATTGTCAATTTTCCGTTATAGCAGTTACATTTTATCAAAAATCTCGCTGCCGACCGGCACCAGAATTCCTCTGGCGCTCAGGTGCTGAGAATTTTCGTTTTCAACACACTTGAGCCAATCGAGCCGCAACACGATCGTCCGGTAAGTTGCCTTTTGACGCTCTTGTTTGTCAGGGGAATCTGCTAAGATTCAGCCGAGAGCGACTCGCTCTCAAGAATATTCAACAGCCCCAGCTAGCAGGCTCTCTCCAGTCGCTTTTTAGCCTGCCCGCGAGATTTTCCAAACATTCGACACCGCCTTATTTCCTCTTCAAGGCAGCCACCGGCTCTAGGCTTCCGCAGCCACCGGCATGCCGTTGGCGTACAGCAGCGCTCGCTTCGGCCCGTGGATCGGGTCTTCCACGATAATGGTCTGGTCGCGGCTGGCTCCCAGGGAGACGATCGCAATCGGAACTTCCGTCAGCTCTGCCAAGAATTTCAGATAGTCCAGGGCTTGCTTTGGCAAGTCCTCCAAAGACCGGCACTCTTCTGTGGATTGCTTCCAGCCGGGGACTGTTTCGTACACCGGCTCGCAGCGGGCGAATTGGCGGGCGTTGGCGGGGAAGTGATCGCAGCGCTGTCCGTCTATTTCGTAAGCAACGCAGACTTTAATTTCGTCTAGCTCGTCCAATACGTCCAGTTTGGTGATTGCCAGACAGTCCAGCCCGTTGATGCGGACTGCATACCGGCCTATCACGGCGTCGAACCAGCCGCACCGGCGCTTGCGACCGGTGGTGGTGCCAAATTCTGCCCCCCTGGCGCACAGCAGTTCCCCCAGCTCGCCGTGCAGTTCGGTGGGGAATGGCCCTTCGCCGACGCGGGTGGTGTAGGCTTTTGCCACGCCAATCACGCGGTCTATCATTGTAGGGCCAACACCTGCTCCCACGCAAGCCCCACCGGCGACGGGGTTGGAGGAGGTGACGTAGGGATAGGTGCCGTGATCCAGGTCTAGCAGGGTGCCTTGAGCGCCTTCAAACAGGATGTTGCGCCGGCGCTGCACGGCATCGTAGATTTTCAGCGACGCATCCACCACATGGGGGCGCAGGCGTTCGGCGTACTCCAGGTACTGCCCGATCACCTCTTCTGGGTCGAGGGGCGGCAGGTTGTAGAGCTTTTCTAGAATAACGTTTTTGTAGTTAACCGTCCAGCGCAGCTGTTTGCGCAGCCCTTCCGGGTCCATCAAGTCCAGGATGCGGATGCCGGTGCGCTCCGATTTGTCTGCGTAGGTCGGGCCAATCCCGCGCCCCGTCGTGCCCAGTTTGTGGGTTCCCCGCCGCTCTTCCGATGCCTGGTCAATCAGCCGGTGGTAGGGCATCGTCACATGGGCGGTTTGGGAGATCAGCAGGTTGCGCGTCGAGATTTTGAGCGCCTCCAGCTGGTCTAGTTCTTGGATTAAGATTTTGGGATCGATGACTGTTCCCGAACCGATGATGCACTCGGTGTCGGGATACAGGATTCCAGAGGGGATCAGGTGCAGCTTGAAGGTCTGGCCGCTCACGACGACCGTGTGGCCGGCGTTGACACCCCCTTGGTAGCGTACAACGACATCCGCTGACTTGCTGAGCAGATCGGTGATTTTACCTTTTCCTTCATCGCCCCACTGGGCACCTATCACAATTACGTTAGCCAAGGGTTTTTTACGCTAGAGTTTACACAAACGATTATTATCCCCACTTGGGGTGACGGCTGTCAAATTAATTTTTGTTAAGATTTATGAACAGTTAGGAGTTAGAATTCAGAAATCGGAAGGTTCACAGACACGGGACTTACAACCGTGAAAGAAACCGGGTTTCTCGTCCGGGAGCGAGGGCTGCTTGTCAAGACTGCTGGTTGAGAAACCCGGTTTCTCGGCTTTCTGGATTCTGCCGACCGCTGACCGCTGACCGCTGACTGCTGTCGTTCGCCAATCAAAGAGGGTTACTGTGGCTTTACACGCTGAGTTGCACCGCCATCTGGGCGGTTCGGTCGTGCCTCGCATCCTGTGGCGCTATTTTCACCGGCACGATGCTGAGCTGGCTAATCGGTTTCCTGAGTACCCTGCCTTCGAGCAGTTTTACACCCAGCCCCGCAACACCCTGGATGAGTATTTACAACTGCACACCTTGGTGGAAGGGGTTCAAACTGCCGAAACGCTGCCTTATTTCATCTACCGGCTGATTCGGGGCGCGTACACGTTTGAAAATCTGGCGTATTTGGAGCTGCGCTACACGCCCTACCTGCGGACGCCGCACCACCTCAGCCAGTCTGAGCGGATTGACCTGATGGCTGATATTGTGGAGATTGTCGGCAAGGCGAGCCGGTTGAGCGACTCTCCCATTGTCACGAGCCAAATCCTGTGCGTGCACTCGCGGCTGCCTTATGAAGTCAACCGGGCGATTGTGGATTTAGCCGCCCAGATGCCTGAGTATGTCTGCGGGGTGGATGTGGCCGGTGGCGACGCCCAGTATGCGGAGCGGCTGGATGAGTTTGTCCAGCTGTACGCCTACGCCCTGTCGCGGGGGCTGAAAACAACTGGCCACCTCTACGAGACGCCGGCGGGCTGCTATCCGGAATTGCTGCCGTACCTGATGCGGATTGGGCACGGGATTCAGATTCCCCTGCTGCACCCGGAGCTGCTGCCCGATTTGGCCATGCGGCGTCAGTGCCTGGAAGTCTGCCCGACGACTTACCTGAAAACCGGCACCCTCAAGGATATCACGCAGTTGCAGGTAGTGTTTGACCGCTGTTTTGAGGCGGGGGTGGATATTGCAATCTGCACGGATAATGCCGGTCTGCACAATGTGCGGCTGCCGTTTGAATACGAGAACTTGCTGACTTACGACATTATAGACTTCCGGCAGCTGCAAGCCTGTCAGGAGGCGGCTTTCCGCCACGCCTTCGCTTGGCCGCACGGGCAGCCACCGGCATCTATTCTCACGGAAGTCCTCAAACCCGAGCCGGTGCCGGTGGGTTGATAAGAGCACAGGCGAGATGGCACAGGCGAGATGGCACAGGCGAGACGCCGGTCACACTTCGCATTGGGGTGCTCTGGAGATGCCGGTGCTGATGAACCCCACCCCCAACCCCCTCCCCGCACGCGGAGAGGGGGCTGAGAAATTCGTTTGTAGTTGGGCTAATGCCCCACCGGTGCTCGTTCTCCTCGTTCCGGGGCGGGCACGGGGGCACCGCCCCTACTGCCTGGGAACGATCTCGGTCGGCTCTGCCGACTTTTAAACCGGCAAGTATCAATTTACAGCAAACAATATCATTGATAGGGCGCGAGCTGCGAAAACTTCACGATCCTACCTTTGAGCCAAGCAGTGTGTCTAACACCCCAGAACCCAACCCAACCCAGCCAAGCGGGCCACCTCCCACCGGCACAAGATGGTCACATCTCAATCAGTACGAACGCAAGTATCTCAAAGAGGCAATGAGAGCCTACGACCAAATTGTGGAGCTCACAGATGATGTGCCCGCAATCGCCCGTCCCTATCAATTAAGTGCTGATGACGTTCAGCGTGCCAAAGACTATGCTTTCGGGAGCGGAGTCTCTCGCTACGAGTTCTCTCCCGACCTCCGCATGGCAGAAGCATGGACTAGAATGGCATCAGGGCAGGGTACTGAGATTGACGAAGTTTTGTTAAGGCATGAGGTTTTTGAGTCTGACCTTGTAGTTAATCAGGGAATGAACCAACCTGACGCACATCAATTGGCACAAGAAAGATACCCTTGGTCTGTCCTTATCATGCGGGAGAATCCATGAATCAATCATCCGAAACTAAATTCCTGCAAGGGGTAGAGATTTGCAAATCGCTCACCGGCATCAAATCTAAACCCACCCATCTTACCTTTCAGGCAATCGAGCTGTTTTGTCAAGTCGCTGAGGTTCCAGCAGATTTACTGCTTTTGCTCCAGACGCATGCGGTCGAAAGCCAAGAAGCCTTTCAGGCAGTTTATGAATACGGAACCAGTGCCGACAATTGGCGAGTTGATTGCGAACTCGGTTTTGGGATCAAAGACCACTGCAGCATTTTGGCCTTTTTCCTCAACCCTCACACTCAGGATTTTAAGTTTTTTACGGGTAACTTTAAAACCCCTGAAATGATTTGCGAACTTCTCAAAGATTGGAAGGGCGTAGACCTCACTTTCTTACTGGATGATATAGCAGCAGTCATATTGGTTAGGACATCAGTGACCTAGGGAAAAAGGCGTAGGGCAGGCGTCTCGCCTGCCCTCTTGATCTAATGTCCTAACCTAAGTGCATACTGCTATAAGGCAAAAGCGACAGATAAGGGCGGCGCTGTCAGCCCGCCTTCCAGCGAGATGCCGGTGCTCGTTTGTAGTTGGGCTAATGCCCACCGGCACTGGGTACAGGCGAGATGCCGGTGCTACGTCAAAGGTTTGTAGTAGGGCTTTAGTCCCACCAACACTGGGCACAGGCGAGACGCCTGTGCTACGCCAGGATTGGCTTTAGCCCCACCCCCACCATGCCGTAGCACCCGCTACCCCAACCCCCCAACAACCGGCAGCGGATCGGGATTCCCCTGACAAATAAAAGCCGCCCAGTATTCAGGCTCAGTGTACGGGCGATATTCATCAGATTCTTTGCTCAACTCCTCAAGGCGATTGGCAATAAAAGAACTGCGCTGGCTTACCCAGGCAATCGCCTCTGGGGTGAGCCACTTGTCGCGCATTTGCCCAACCGTTAAATCGCGCAGATAATACTGAGATTCCTCTAGCGCTTTCGCACGACCCATGTTAGAATGGAAGAGATTGTGATAAAATCGCTCCATCAAAATCGCCGTGGGAATATCTTCAACTTTCCACAGGCTCATTACCAAAGTTTGGGCACCGGCAAGCACAAACGCCCGCCGCAATCCCAACACACCTTCTCCTACGCGCCTGTCACCCAGCCCCGTCAGACAAGCAGACATCACCACCAGCTCAGTTGCCGGCAACTGCAAACCGGCAGCCCCTTGAGCCGTGAGCAGGGCGTCTTCTGCTTCTGGGGGAATTATACCGCCTTTTAACACAGTATTGGCACCGGCAAATGCCAAACCTGAGCGCGTCATCGGGTTGTGTTGCGCGGCGTGTTGCAATCGCCCAATCTTCCCAATCTCAAAGGCATCCGCCGGCTTTTGTGGGAGAGATTCCTGAAAAAAGCCGTGGGTGGCGATATGGAGAATTGTGGGCGACACGCACCGGCTCACTAATGATTTTAGCGCATTCGCGTCGGTGTGAGCCGGCACGTTTAGGAGTTGGGCAATTCGAGCGCCCTCAATGCCGGTGCCCGGAAGCGGGTCGAATTCTTTGCGTTTCCCTCGCGTTAATTCGCGGCGGAGTTCTTTGATATCTGGGGAATCGGGATGTGAGGGAGGGGGGGAGCCTGGGGAATCGGAATTTGGCGAAGAGATGGAGCCCGGCGAATGGAATTCGCGGCTATACAGACGAAACCCGCCTGCGCGGGTTTCAGGTTGTTGAGGGGAATTTGAGGGGGTGGAATTTTGCTGCGATTGTGTTATAATGCGATCTGCCGTTCGCGCTTTGTCCTCGAACTCGTGCAGGCGCTGCGGGTAGGAGGCTTTTTGCATATAGAATGCCAGCCAAATTAAGCCAGCGGCTAGCAAGCAAACCCCGAATGCCGGCACAGCAACGAGAATCACAATGCTGGCAATCGCCGTAAAGGCTGTTAGCACAGCAATAAACAAGTTTTTATCGATGGGCTGGGGCTGCTTTCCGGGAGATTGAGGTTGGGGGGTTTGGGGGATTTCCGGGGAGGCTAAATTGAAATCGGGATTGGCGATAACCAGCGGCGCAGTCGGTTGCGCGGGAATGGGGAAGTTGAAGCGCAGCACGTCTCGCCCCACGCTCAGGTAGCTGAGCGCATATTCCTCCATCAAATATTGTAAACCATTGGCGGACAAAACGCCAAACGGCAAGCAGGTGAGCTCCCCATCCGGTGCGAGAAAAACTTGCTGCTGGGGTTGCAGGTGGGGCTTGAGGGGAGCGATGAGTTTTTGGTACAGTTGTAGAGAGGCGATAGGTGGCGTCTTAACAGAAGGAGTGGGTGCCGGTTCGCTTGCCGGTGTGTCCAAGCCTGTGTCCAAATCTCGCTCGCCAGAAACGGATTTGCGAAATTTCCGAATCAATTCGTCGGTGGGTTCGGCTTCCCCTAAGTCTATCATGCGCACCTCATCGGGCTGGCTAGCCGAGAGGATGAATGCCAGGTAACGTGCCGGTTGCCATCGGGAATCGCCATTCGCCTCGACGGCTTTGAAATTGACGACATCGAAACGCACGAACTCCACCAGCGCCGCGCCTTTCGGGAGCGCTTTGGCGATCGCATCCCGGCTGGCATTATCTAATTGCTTTTGCAGGTTCATTTCGGGAATCTGCCGGCTGATTTGTCTGTCGAGTTCATCTCGTTGCTCTTGCAGTGCGTCGAGCCGGTTGCGGTAGGCGGGCAATTGTTCCGGGGGAGGAACATTCAGAGTTTGGTAGGCAATTTGATGTTCGAGTTGGCGCAGCTGTTCGAGTTGGGGGGCGAGGTGCCGGTAGCGTTCAAATAAGATTAGCAGTCGCTGCAGGGTGGCGGCTTCTGTCGCCAGGGCTTTCCGCTGCATGATTAGCTGGAAAGCCGCTCGCACCGCTTCCGAATCGTCTGGCAAGTATTGGGCTACGAGAGATAGAAAAGCCTCTAATTGCCAGTAGTTTTGTTGCATGTAGTTCAGCCGCTGGGTATCGCTGCTGATAGAGAAGATTTGACCGAGGATTTGGGTTTGAATCTTTGCCGCCTCCCGCATCAGGCGCAGCGCCTCCTGTGGGCGATCCGTTGCGGCGAGGAGTCCCGCCAAATTATTCAGGCTTGTGGCATAGTCGGGATGGTTCTCGCCCAGCGCGACTCTTCTAATCTCCATTGCTTGCAGATACAGGGGTTCCGCATCCGCAAACCGCCCCATTGCGTAGTACAGCGCCGCCAAATTATTCAGGCTTCTGGCATAGTCGGGATGGTTTGCGCCCAGCGCGACTCTTGTAATCTCCTTTGCTTGCAGATACAGGGGTTCCGCATCCGCAAACCGCCCCATTGACTCGTACAGCCCCGCCAAATTATTCAGGCTTGTGGCATAGTCGGGATGGTTCTCGCCCAGCGCGACTCTTCTAATCTCCTTTGCTTGCAGATACAGGGGTTCCGCTTCCGCAAACCGCCCCATTGCCTTGTACAGCCCCGCCAAATTATTCAGGCTTGTGGCATAGTCGGGATGGTTCTCGCCCAGCGCGACTCTTTGAATCTCCTTTGCTTGCAGATACAGGGGTTCCGCTTCCGCAAACCGCCCCATTGACTCGTACAGCCCCGCCAAATTATTCAGGCTTGTGGCATAGTCGGGATGGTTCTCGCCCAGCGCGACTCTTCTAATCTCCTTTGCTTGCAGGTACAGGGGTTCCGCATCCGCAAACCGCCCCATTGACTCGTACAGCCCCGCCAAATCATTCAGGCTTGTGGCATAGTGGGGATGGTTCTCGCCCAGCTGGACTCTCCAAATCTCCTTTGCTTGCAGATACAGGGGTTCCGCTTCCGCAAACCGCCCCATTGCACGGTACAGTTCCGCCAAATTATTCAGGCTTGTGGCATAGTGGGGATGGTTCTCGCCCAGCGCGACTCTTATAATCTCCTTTGCTTGCAGGTACAGGGGTTCCGCTTCCGCAAACCGCCCCATTGCGTAGTACAGCCCCGCCAAATTATTCAGGCTTGTGGCATAGGAGGGATGGTTCTCGCCCAGCGCGACTCTTCTAATCTCCTTTGCTTGCAGATACAGGGGTTCCGCATCCGCAAACCGCCCCATTGCCTTGTACAGCTGCGCCAAATTATTCAGGCTTGTGGCATAGTCGGGATGGTTCTCGCCCAGGGCGACTCTTCTAATCTCCTTTGCTCGCAGATACAGGGGTTCCGCTTCCGCAAACCGCCCCATTGACTCGTACAGCCCCGCCAAATTATTCAGGCTACCGGCATAGTGGGGATGGTTCTCGCCAAAGTAGGTTTTTGCCAAGTTACAGGATTGTTGCGCCAAAGGGATTCCTCGCTCGTACTCCCCCCGCTCGTAGGCTGTCACTACCTGTCGATCCAGCGACCGAATTTGCTGCAATATTTGCTCGAACATGATGAACACCGGCTCCTCTCAAGCCACCTGATGCGATTTTACCAAAATTCAGCCAACCCGTTTCCCAGATCGCCCCTAACCCCACCCCCTCACCTGTGCCGGCGCTGTTCCAAGATGATTGAAAATTTGGCCTTGCACAATTGCGGGATGAACCCCACCCCCCAACCCCCTCCCCGCAAGCGGGGAGGGGGAGTAAGAGAGGGTTTTGGATGAGTGCAAAAAGTTCAATCATCCTTCTACTGTGCAACGCCCAAACTTCTTCCCCTCACAAGCCTACCACCTCTTAGCCCCCTCCCCGTTAACGGGGAGGGGGTTGGGGGTGGGGTTCACCCCACTGCTCCGCACCCCCCTATTCTAACTTAAGTTGCTACCTACAAGTCTAAGCATCTAGATCCCCCCAAACCCCCCTTAAAAAGGGGGGCTTTGAGTATTCCCCCCCTTTTTAAGGGGGGGCTAGGGGGGGATCTCACCTGACTGACTGGCAAGTAGCAACTTTGGTTATTCTATCACCTTGTAAGTCTTGTAAAACACCTGACAGCTTGGCTGCTGCGCCACTTTCTGAAATATCTCGCGCAGGCGCTCTTCGCTAACCACAACATCTCGCGCGTCGGAATCCGGGCGCACCCAAGACAGTTTTAAGGGCTGTTCCGTGACAATCGCCAGAAAATACTCCTCCCCAACCTCATTGTACTTCAAGCATTTAGCCGGCGCATTCAGTCGAGGAATGCATAGAGATGTTTCCGGCAAAAGGTGCGGTTCTAAGTGAAAGGCTCTAGACGGGCAAATACAGTATTTCTGACCGCTCGTCCCCTGATTGACTAGCAGCAGATATCCATCCACCGGCAAACCCACTTGCAGCTGATATCGTTGCTCTTTCTTTATAGTAGTGTCCTCACAAAGTTCGATTGCCTCTAAATCCAGACCCCTCCTATCAGTATCCACCGGCTGCATCTGCAACTCCTCCAGCGCACAAGTGGCGATTTGCTTAGAAAGCGCCCACCCCCGGCGGGGGAATTCCGTCTCCCACAGCCAATTATACACGATTTCCCAGGGGGAAATATCTTGGGGTCTGCCCTTACCGGCATTTAGCCGGTCCACCGGCACCCCATCCGCTCGCATGGCGTCCGCAAATGTGTCCCGCAGCTTTTGAACCACATCAGACACCGTGGGAGCAATCGAGCTTTCAGAAAACCCGTCATGGAATTTCTCGCTTATCCTCTTTGCTATCTTATCATGGTTCTCCTGCCGATGCAAGGGGTGAAAGCGCAGCTGGAAGCACAACTTTTGTGCCTCCGAGTGCCGGCGTCCGGGAAAAAGCTCGCCGGCGATCTGCTCGATGAACTTTTGTTGCAGCGTATTGACATTTTCCATCATTTCTGTTGCTGGCATAGAAAGCCATTCCTCCTAACACTGTATCTTACTTTATAAATAGACCGGGCGGGACACCGCCTCAGGCAACGCAGATGCGCGGATGGCATTGCCCCCCACAAGGGGAAGAGTCACCCCTAGCTGGGAAAAAGACAAAGGTATAATTGGCTCACCGCCTCACCTGTTTCAACAATAGCAGGTTTTTGGGGAGCGTGGGGGAAAAAGTAGCATTTGTTATTTAGCGCTATTTCCCGTTATTTCCAGCAATTAAACCCTATATCCCGCTCGCTTCAGCTATTTTTGCCTCGCTCCAGCTAACAAGTCCTATTTTTTGCTCTCCCAGACAATTCCTGCTTTAAATATCGCTCTGCAAAAGGTATAGACAGCAATTTTTAAACTCGCTATCAATAGGGATAAGAGAGCTTTGAGAGGTTACAGTCCATGACTTTATCACCCCCAAACCCGATGCGAGCTTTACCAGAGTGGCTGCAAGCCTTCCAAAAGCCACAGGCGCACGCCAGCACGCAAGCCGAGCCGCCATACCAGTTAACGGTGATGTTCTGCGATCTGGTTGGCTCCACAGCGCTCTCCGAGCTGCTCCCGCCCGAACAGCTGTGGCGCATACTGTCTGCCTACCAAGAAGCCTGCGCAGGGGTGATAGAGCCGCTCAAAGGATACATCGCCCAGTATCTCGGAGACGGAATACTAGCCTACTTTGGCTATCCCGCCGCCCACCAAGATGATGTAGAGCGCTCGGTGCGAGCCGCCCTCGGTATTTTGCAAGCGATAGCCAAACTCAATAATCGCCTGATGGCAAACACAGGGATGAAACTGGCTGTGCGGGTGGGAATTCACACCGGCGAAGTAGTCGTGAAACAAGTAGGAACCGGCAAAAAGCGCCAGCCCCTAGCCATAGGTGCGACGCCCAACATCGCAGCCAGACTGCAAAATCTCGCAGCCGAGAATTCAGTAGCGCTCAGCGCAGCGAGCTATCAGCAGCTTCAGAGCGCATTCCCATGCGAATATTTGGGGCTGCGCAGCCTTAAGGGCATTTCCCACCCGATGGAAGTTTATCAACTTTTGCATTCTGGGAGCGCTCCCGCTTTCCACTAGGCACCCGAACCCATAAAATCTCGAATCCCTTCTCAGCAAATTTTTCAAGAGCTGGAATGGGGGGTATAAGAAGAAGCGAGGTAAAACCGATGACTGTTTTGCGCCAAACCCACAAAAAAGAGTTGCCGAATCCCCAATCAGCCCAAAGGGAGCCGAAAAGCCAAAGCCAACCGCCCACCAAACCGAAGAGAATCAGGGAGCTTGGCGAGTGTCTTGCCTTTAACATCGTTGGATTTTGGGCGAACCCTGTCCAGAGTTTCTGGTTGAGCCTCATCTGGCTGCTGCTGTCGTGGATAATAGAAGACATCGCCGATAAACGCCGAGCCGGTGAGATGAAAAAGACTGGCGTGCCGGCGCTCGCCCTCTACCTAGCCCTGCTCGCCGGCACCCCAATTCCCACCCAGGAGATACTCCCCCAAAACCCCACCGAAAAGCTCAAACAATAAGTTTCGATTCCATTGTAGGGTGCGTTCCGCAAAGCGGAACGCACCCTACTGCCTGGGGGGCTTGGCGGTTAGAAACCGCAGCTATACAGACAAAACCCGCCTACCCTTCGGGAAGGGCTTCGCCCAACGCGGGTTTTAATAATTGCAGAAGTCCGCGCAGGCGGGCTTCGTGTGATCAGCTGCGATTTCAATCGCCAGGATCTAAGCAACAAAGCCTGATAGTAACGTACACGAACCCCCTAAAGTAGGGGCGGATTAACCCCTACTCTTTATACCACAAAAAAGAGTATTAGTCAACCCGCCCCCCACAGATATCAATCATCGTCCCAATCCTCTCTGCCCATCAGATCGCCAATGCAATCCCTGAGCAAGAAATTGTTTTGTTCCAGCTCCCACTCCACCGCAGCCCACTCACGGGCGGGAATATATCGGCACAGATTGTAAATCGGTTGCTTGCGACTGACTGCTTGACTGCGCACCAGCCGGCGAGCCTCCTCTCGGATAAGATCCAGGGAGTATTTGAGAGATTGGAGCACCATAAGAAAAATTTTGTATTAAGCTCACACAAAGGCAAGCTTAACACAAAAAATTCTCAATTTCTTACCCTGCCGGTGGCGAAACTGCCCCCTTGAGCGCCGCTCTCTGCTGAGCCAACTCCGCTGCGAGCTGAATCGCAGCTTTCATGCTAGAATCATCCGCTACCCCCCTGCCGGCAATATCAAAAGCCGTCCCGTGATCCGGAGAAGTCCGAATAAACGGCAACCCAATAGTCGTATTCACAGCGCGGTCAAAAGCCATTAGCTTTACAGGTATCAAACCCTGATCGTGATACATCGCCAAATAAGCGTCGTGAGCACAACTACCGGCACCCGATTTGTACCACGCTTGTGCCGGTTTAACCCACATCGTATCCGGAGGCACCGGCCCATCTAACTGCAAAGAAGGCCATCGCTCGCGTTCCTCTTGCAGCCAGGGAATCAGCCAATCTTTCTCCTCCAATCCCAGCTGCCCATTTTCCCCGCTGTGCGGATTCAACCCCGCAATCGCAATCCGGGGTTTTTCTATGCCAAAATCCTGCCGCAAGCACTCCACCAGCAAGTCCAGCTTTCTGCTCAGCAATTCCGGCGTCAGAGCTGCAGGTACTTGACAGAGTGGAATATGTGTGGTAGCAAGTAAAGTGCGGAGAGTCCAGCCGGTGTGGGGCGAACGCGCCACAAACAGCATCCCAAATCGCCGCACACCGGCACGCTCAGCCAGGAGTTCCGTCTGGCCAGGGTACTCGTGGCCCGCTGCCTTCCAGCACGCCTTGGAAATTGGGCCGGTGACAATCCCCTGGAACGAACCTGCAAGCGTGCCGACAATCGCCGCCTCCATATAAGCAAAGCTCGCCGCCCCACTGGCTGCACTGCCGGTGCCGGTGGCAATCCCCGCCTCACCGGCACCCACGTCCAAAATGTCCAGCCCCTCCGGGTTGGCCAGCACGGTCGCCCCCACACCCCGATCCAAAAGCTGCCGGTGCAGCTGGGCATAGGTCTGCTGCAGCACAGCCCGACTCCCCACCACCGTCACCTCACAGGTGCCGGTGACAGCTGTACCGGCCAAAGCCTTCAGAACCACCTCTGGCCCAATCCCCGCCGGATCGCCCAGAGTTACAGCCAGCTTCGGACGCATATTCTTTATTATCCGGTTGATTAGTGTAATTAATTAATTGAGTTGCCTTTAACTGAAACCCAATCCAATTCTGGATTATACCAGGTTTCACCTGAACCGCCATCTCAAACTTAAACTATCGAATCCGGGGGGCCTGCTTCCCGCGCCAAAATCCCCCTAAATCAACGCCTGCGAGATTCCAGTGCCACAACAGGGTTAGAATAAATCGCGGAAAGGGGACTGCAAGATCCCAACTGACCTTAAATTGATTGTAAAGGAGCGTTAAGAAAATGAGCGGCGAGATTTTCAACACAGCATTTCTGTCTTTTAGCCTAATCCTGGTCGGGATAGTCCTCGGTTACGGATTGCTGAAACTTCAGGGCGGCGAAGAATAGCCAGCCCGCTGCCGGTGGGGCTTTAGCCCCACTACAAACTTTGGGGCTAAAGCCCAACTGCGAACCTTGGGGCTTTAGCCCAACTGCGAACGGGGCTCGCTCACTCCGCCGGCTCATCCAAGGCGTAGGGCAGGCGTCTCGCCTGCCCTCAAGGTTTCTGGGACAGGCGAGACGCCTGTCCTACGTCCGTTCCCTCCAACTGCAAACGGGGCTCGCTCACTCCGCCGGCTCATCCAAGTGCTCAGCCACCTCCCGGTAAAGGTTGAGCACATGGCCATCTTTCAAGCAGTAGAAAACATTCCGCCCCTGCTTGCGATAGCTCACCAGGCGCATCGCCCGCAGCATGCGCAGCTGGTGGGAAACCGCAGACTCACTCATTTTCACCGCCGCCGCCAAGTCGCAGACGCACAGCTCTCGCACAGCCAAGGCAGACAGGATGCGCAAACGGTTGGCATCGCCGAGCAAACTGAAGAATTCTGCCATCCGCTGCGCTTTTTCAGAGCTAAGAATGTCCCGGTGCAAAAGACGCACGCTGCTCAGATCCACGGGATGCGCCACCGCGCAGCCGAGGTCGTCTGCCACCGGGCTTGAAGCACTTTCAGTTTCAGCGTAAAGCGGGTTGGACATAACAAGCTTGGGTATATTGCAGCCGACTCCTAACTCAACCTTAGCTTTAACATGTCTCAGGTGTCAGGGGAGAGGGGTTAGGGGACAGGGGTTAGGTATGCCCAATCCCCGATGCCCCATGCCCGATGCCCCATGCCCGATGCCCCATGCCCCTCTCAGCTATTTGTTAAGTTTTGTGTAAAAATGAGAAAGGTCTGATACCATTTAAGAGAAACTTTTAAGATTTGTAATAATCCGGCATGAGTTTATTGGTTGTCGGTGCCACCGGCACATTAGGCAGACAGGTCGCCCGTCGTGCCTTGGATGAAGGGCACCAAGTACGCTGTTTAGTCCGCAGTCCTAAGAAAGCAGCCTTTCTCAAAGAATGGGGCGCTGAACTGGTACGGGGAGACCTGTGCGACCCCGAGAGTCTGCCACCGGCCCTTGCCGGTGCCACAGCGGTCATCGATGCGGCAACCGCCCGCCCTACGGACTCCCTGAGCATCAAAAAAGTGGACTGGGACGGAAAAGTGGCACTGATTCAAGCAGCCAAAGCCGCCGGAGTCGAGCGCTACATATTCTTTTCGATTCTCGACGCCGAGAAATACCCTCACGTCCCGCTGATGGAGATTAAGCGGTGCAACGAGCTTTTCCTGGCGGAATCCGGCTTGAATTACACCACCCTGCGGCTTTGCGGCTTCATGCAGGGGTTAATTGGCCAGTACGCCATTCCCATATTGGAGAATCAGGCGGTTTGGGTTACAGGCGAATCTGCGCCGGTAGCCTACATGGACACCCAGGACATTGCCAAATTTGCCATCCGCGCCCTCTCCGTTCCCGAAACCGAAAAGAAAGCTTTTCCCGTTGTCGGGACTCGCGCTTGGAGTGCCGATGAAATTATCGGTCTGTGCGAGCGACTGTCTGGGCAACAACAGCCAAAAGTGACGCGCCTGCCCCTCAACCTACTGCGTACCGTCCGCAAAGCCGCGATGTTTTTTCAGTGGGGCTGGAATGTGGCTGACCGCTTGGCCTTTGCCGAAGTGCTGGCCACCGGCAAACCCTTAACGGCTGTGATGGATGAGGTCTACAGCGTCTTCCAGCTAGACCCCAGAGAAACCACAACCCTAGAAGAGTATTTTCAAGAATACTACAGCCGGATTTTGAAAAAGTTGAAGGAACTGAATTACGAGCAAGCCAAGCTCAAAAAGGAGTCAAAAAGAAAAATTCCCTTTTAATCGCAGGATCGCTTCCGAGAGGTTGATTGGCATATAGCCGCCTGCGGGACAGCCACAAGGCCCCTCGGTAGAAGTGGCTGTATTTCCTGGAAGGACAGGTTTGTGGGTTTTGGCTGTACCTAGCAAGCGCAGTCAAAATGTGGCAGGATAAACCTAACCAACTGACAAAAAAAACCTGGAGGAGGGGCTTTCGCTCTCTGAATGAGAGCGGGCGCAGCCAGCGGTAGCGGCGATCAGTTCCTCAGCCCCCGGCGCACCGGCAGCCGTGGGTGGCGTCCAATTCCGAATTCAAGCAACATCTCAACTCTAACCCAGACTCGTGCCCAAAGCTGGCATTATCTACAACGACGTTAAACCCGTAGCTTGTCGAATCGCCGAAGAATGGCAGGACAAGCTGACTTCCTGCGGTTGGGAAGTCTGTGTGACCACCGGTGCCGGAGGGATTCTGGGCTATTCCAGCCCGGATAAGCCAGTCTGCCACACACCCATCGACCAGCTGGTCCCTCCCGGTTTCGACAGCGAGATGGCTTTTGCCCTGGTGTTGGGGGGAGATGGCACAGTGCTGTCGGCATTTCGCCAAGTAGCCCCCTGTGGCGTTCCGCTGCTAGCGGTGAATACCGGCCACATGGGTTTCCTGACGGAAGTCTATCTGAACAATCTGCCGCAAGCGATGGAAAAAGTGCTCGCCGGCGAGTACCAGATTGAAGAGCGGACGATGCTCTCAGTGCAGCTGGTTCGCGAAAGTACGGCGCTCTGGGAAGCGCTGTGCCTGAATGAAATGGTGCTGCACCGGGAACCGCTCACTTGTATGTGCCACTTTGAAATCGAAGTGGGCAGGCACGCGCCGGTGGATATTGCAGCCGATGGCATCATAGTATCGACGCCCACCGGCTCGACAGCCTACGGCTTGTCTGCTGGCGGGCCGGTGATCACCCCCGGTGTGCCGGTGCTGCAGCTGCTGCCCATTTGCCCCCACTCCCTGGCTTCCCGCGCCTTAGTGTTTGCCAACACCGAGCCTGTGACCATTTTTCCAGCCAATCCCGACCGGCTGGTAATGGTCGTCGATGGCAACGCCGGCTGCTACGTCCTGCCTGACGATCGGGTGCGCGTGCAGCGCTCGCCCTACCCCGCCCGCTTCATTCGCCTGCAACCCCCTGAGTTTTTCCACCTGTTGCGCGAAAAATTGGGCTGGGGTCTGCCCCACATTGCCAAACCCACCTCTGTAGAGCTGCCCTAACACCGTTTCCCGCTTTCAGCTTTGCTGCAGCGGGGCAGCTTCCCAACTGCCCCAAAAGGCGAGAAAACCCTCAGCCCCCTCTCGGCGCGATAATATTAGCTCGTTTCCGGTTGCATCTGAATTGTAAGAAAGGAGCGGCAGAGGGGGTTGAGGGTTTCAGGGGAGAATCTCAGCTTTAAGAGTTCATTTATAAAGAAAAATTAAAGCCGCAATAAACCGGGTTTCTTGTTCTGGAGCAGCCGGAAAAACGAGCTAACTCCTACAGCAAGATGGCCGGTTTATGGCCAATGGCTGAACAATTACTTTATAAATCAGCTCTAAAGTCCTTTGGTTTTTATCATCCGCTTTAACCGGATTTCATATCAAACATCTGAGCGGAACTCGCTCTCGGTTCCCGAAAGATACGGGCTGGCGGGCTCTTCTATTTCCATTGGTGACTCTCTCACCCTCCTGGCGCACCAAGAAAGCCGGTGAAACCGCAGTTCTCTGCCCGCCCCCTAGAGCGCAGGTCAAGTAATACCAGATACCGGGTTTCTTTGGATGGCAGAAGAGAAATTCTGCCCTTATAGCCGCAGCCCTGCGGGCTGCCTCCGGGTTCTTACCGCTTCAGAAGAATCCAAGACCGGCGCTATAGAAAGAGATTGTAAGCAGTGATCATCAGGGATTGCCGGCGGCACCGGATGAAAATTTATACTCCACCCCACACCCCACACCCCACACCCCACACCCCACACCCCACACCCAGAACACCTATTTTTAAGTCCGGTGTTCAAGTCTATAACAGGTAAATTTGATTGAGGAGTAGTTGGGCGGACTAAATTCAACCTGCAAGTTTTGCACAAAAGGAATCCAGAACGCCAGGAGAGGTGTCAAATGTATGTGAAAAAGACACAGGCCGGCAAGTCTCTGGCTGGGTGCTGTTAACAATTCTTCATCATTCAACCGGATGGTCTTGGCGACAGGAGCAGGCAGTTGTGCAGAAGTGGTCGAGAAGGTGCTACAACATATAAAAGACAAAACCGTCCCAGTATTTCTACTCAACTTGGCCAATCTCTATGAGTCATGTCATCGTTGAGCGCAGTCCTTGCCTGCTGGTGATTGAAACGGACGAAGTGCTGGCGCAGCACGTCAGTCTGGATTTGAAAGAAGCGGGCTATGACCCCGTTGTGGCTTATGACGCCACCACAGGTATCCACAAAGCCCGCGAACTGCAGCCGGCTCTGATAGTCGTAGACCGGATGCTGGCGGGAGAGTCGGGGCTGTCTCTGTGCAGCCAGCTGAGGAGCGCCGGCAATCGGGTGCCGGTGGTGATCTTAATGGCCCGCGATACGGTGGAAGATCGAGTGGCTTGCTTGGAGGCGGGGGCGGATGACTACTTTCTCAAGCCCTATCGCAGCGAAGAGTTTTTGAAACTGGTGCGCCTCTACCTGCAGCCGGATGCCGGTGGCGCGGAGCAGTTGCGCTTTGGCGACCTGGCACTCGATTTGTCGGCACGCAGAGCGCTGCGCAACGGACGGGTGATTGAGCTGACGATGAAGGAATTTGAGCTGTTACGTTTCTTAATGGAGCATCCCCGGGAAGTGCTGACCCGCGAACAGATTCTGGAAAATGTTTGGGGTTACGACTTCATGGGAGAGTCGAACGTCATAGAAGTCTATATCCGGTATTTGCGTCTCAAACTTGAAGATGACGGCCAAAAGCGCCTGATTCAGACAGTCCGGGGCGTCGGCTACGTTTTACGGGAATCCTAGCGGGGTGTGCGCGGAATTTTCCTGGTTTTCTCGTTGCCGGGGATCGTTTCGGCAGCGAGTCAATCCAAAATCTAAAATCTAAAGTCTAATATCGATATGAACGATTGTGACAGTTGGCTGGCAATATTGCTCAGTATGTGGTTGACCGGCTGTTCGCCACCGGCACCGGCTCACTCTGGGCCAGGAGGTGCCGGCGTGCCGAACTCGCCGGCACCGGCACCGGCGGCGCAGATGTTCCCGTCTGCGGGACAGCAGCTGCCCATTTCAGCGAAAGCCACCATAGCTGGCCAGGTGATTCAGCTGGAAGTGGCCAGGACGCCCGAACAGCAGGCCACAGGCTTAATGTACCGGACGTCCTTGGCGGATGACCGGGGCATGCTGTTTCCCTTTGACCCGCCGCGCCAGGTCGGCTTCTGGATGAAGAACGTTCCAATTAATTTGGATATGATCTTTCTCCGGAATCGGGAAGTCAAAGAGATCGCCGCCAATGTTCCTCCGTGCACGGCAACGCCGTGTTCTACCTACGGGCCGGCCCGAACGGCTGTTGACAGCGTGATTGAACTGCGGGGCGGGCGAGCCGCTGAACTGGGCCTCAAGGTCGGCGACCGGATTGCCGTCGAGTTTTTAGACGCTGACAGCAAAGGTGCGGAAGACGGGAGATAGGGATCTGCCGCTCTCCCCCAGACTGCACCGCTCTGCCCCCTCAATCTCCAGGGTAATCTTTATAAAAATGATTTAAAATTTATACCGGTTGACTCCGCACACGGCTGTCAGGATTTGCTAATCTGGTTATCTTAGAAGAAGTAAATTTTATACAAGGCTTCTTCAAAAATTCACAAAATTTCCCGACAATCTTGGCCCTCTGGTGGTGAAAACAAGGTACGGTTAGAGTGCGCTTGCGCCCAAGGCGGTGGGGAGTTGGAGCTACAGTCGGCGCTTGAGTTGGGGGTTCCCCTCAACGCCCTTGCGCCGCTATTGAAGTGAAAAGCGTGACTCGGAGGGAAGGGACACTCAAGGTGAATTTTTTTGTGGTGTAGGAGAAACGAGTGAAATCCCACCCAACTACCTCTTAGGGTGGATACGGAGTCACGCAAAATCGGTTCGGTCAAGTTGGCCGAATCTGGCTGATTAAAGTTTCAGTGGAAAAGCTGAGGCGCTAGTTGGGTTCCGCTCTAACTAACTGTAAATCTACTGGTGCGGGAAATAGCAGACCCTGATGCGCTGAAAATAGGCGCTCAGATTTGCCGGCGGCTGCACGCTGCCAGGGTTTTGAGTCGCAGTGCCACTCGAAGAGCGGGCGCACTCCCAGCCTTTGTCGCCTAGCGGCAGGTGTTGGAGATAGAAACCTGTCTGTCCCACAAGTGTGCTGATTGCCACCAGCCCTTGTGTATAGACAGATAACATACTGGCTACCTGCGGCTTTAGAAGGTTCTGTTTATGTAAGAAAATCAGGTTTAATAGAGGAGGTGAAAGTCTCAATGGCACCCGCAACTTATTCTCAATTCATTCGCTTTCTACAAGAAGATTTGGCCATTTCTGCGTCTTCTATCCAAATCGCTCTGCGGCGTCGTGAGCAAGATCCTGGACCGCTGCAGATGATTCTCTGGCAGTACGGCTTGATAACGATTGAACAGTTGGAGCGAATCTATGACTGGCTCGAAACAGCCTAGGATTCCAGGCGTGCAAAACTCCGCCCCGCAACACTCATCCCGCGCTTTGAGATTGGGATGAGTGGCGGATTTAATCGACAGTTACTCCAGCAAAAAAAATAGATTTTCCGATACAATCTCAACCTTGTGCCGGAAGTCTGACCCCACCCTGCGGGAAGGCTGACGCCAAAGGAAACTCCGCAGGGGTGCGCAGGGCGAGCCAAACGTCATAGGAAAAGCTTTAAGGTTCGCCGGCTGCTCACTTCAGCCCCAACAGCTTGGAAAATCAAGGACTTCTCCCCCCTCACCCGCAGGAAGAAGGAGCGAGGATGAAACATGGGATGTCCCGCTTTCAGCTGACCGCCTGCATGCCGGCAGAGCCTGCTAAATATATGCTTGTATTAAGCCCGCTTAATTGCTTATAATTAATTTATATCTCCCGCACCGCGAGTCACGGGTGCGTTCCGCACTCTGAAACATTCCAGGGGTGGGGGCGAAAAGCGTTCCGCACCTTGCTGCTAGCCGGTCAAAATTCCCAAGCGGCATTTCCTTCAAAAATAGGCCAAAAAAAAGCGGGTCTGGAAATCAGCCCGCTGTTGGTCATTTTAGATTTTGGATTTAGATAGATTAATTTTACAGCTATCCGGTTACTTACTTATAAGTAAAGCAACCCCTTTTTCTCGCTCGCCTGACGGGCGGCGGTTCACCATTGAGATTCATCAACCGGATGCGATAGGAAGGGCGGACTGCCGGGAGGCACTCGCCCCCGGCAGCCCCGATCTCAAATCCCCCAGGACCCGACAAAAACACTGGCGGCTGCAGCCACACCGGCACCCGGGGTGAAGCTGTCGCAGCCCAGTTCGCGCAGGGCCACTTCCAAAGCGGAAATCGCCGCCAGGATATCCCGGTCGCTGACGAAGCCCAGGTGGCCAATGCGGAAGATTTTGCCTTTCAGGTGATCTTGCCCGCCCGCCATAGCGATATCAAACCGCTTTTTCAAAATCTTGCGCACTTGTTCCGCATCCACCTGTGCCGGTGCCACGGCAGTGATCGCCGGACTGGCAGCTTCATCCGGTGCGAACAGGGGCAGACCGAGAGCCTTAATAGCCGCGCGAGTGGCCAGCATCAAGCGCCGGTGACGCGCAAAAATATTTTCCAGCCCCTCTTTCTGCATCATCCCCAGGGTGGCTTGCAGGGCAAAGAACATATTCACCGGCGGCGTAAACGGAGTCGTGTTTTTCGCCGCATCTTTGCGGTACTTGCCCAAATCCAAGTAATAGCGGGGCAGTTTCGCCGTTTTGTAAGCCTCCCAAGCTTTGGGGCTGACGGCCACAAAACCCAGTCCGGGAGGGATCATATAGCCTTTCTGCGAGCCAGACGCCACCACATCCAGACCCCACTCATCCACCGGCACGCTCACCGCCCCCAAACTGGTCACCGTGTCAACCATTATCAGCGCTTCGCCGTGTTCTTTGACGTGCCGGTTAATCGCTTCCAAGTCATTGAGAACGCCGGTGGAAGTTTCCGAGTGGGTGACGATTACAGCTTTAATCTGTTTTTCCGTGTCAGCTTGCAGTTTTTCGCCGATCTGCTCTGGATCGAGAGGTTTCCCCCAATCAGCTTTCACTTCCCCCACATTGAGGCCGTAAGCCAAGCAAACTTCCGCCCACCGCTCGCCAAACTTGCCGTTGCTCGCCACCAAAACCCGATCGCCCGGACTGAGAAAATTGATAATTCCCGCTTCCATCGCGCCAGTGCCGCTGGCGGTCAAAATCAGCACGTCGTTTTGGGTTTGGTGCAGCCACTTGAGGTTTTGAGTCACCTCTGCCATAATTTTGCTAAACTCGCCGCTGCGGTGGCCCATCGGATGTTTGGCCAGCGCGAGTAATGCCTGCTCTGGCACCGGCGTCGGGCCAGGAATCATCAGCATCAGCTTGTCGTCCATGAATTCGTCCTACTGTCTGAAAAGTCTGTTTTTAGAGGCGTTGACGCCGCAGTAGCGGCACCCCTTCAAAAGTCCGTATTTTTCCCTTCTTCCTTTTTCCCCAGCCCTAGACGGGAGGTTGCGGGCGCACGATCGGAAAATCCGAAGCCGCAGCCGGCTCAACCCTGTAATCATTCACAGACCACCGGTATTCGATGGCCAAATTCGCTCGCTCGCAGCTTTCTTCCAGCTGTTTCTGCTGAGCGATAGCTTTGCGGAGGGTAATAATCAGCTGGCGTACCTGCTCCCGCTGAGGCGATTTTTGCCCCACAGCCAACATCGTCTGGCGCTCTAACAGCTGGAGTAACAGCTCGTAGTGCACATGAGAAGGAAGAGGAACAAACTCCATTTACATACTCCCGCGCTTGGTACTCCCGCCTTTCCGAATAAAGATGAATGATGTTTTAATTCCTCATTCAGCATTAATAATTCTTCTGGTTTCTTTTGGCGGCGAGGAGAAAGCGGGGCGGGGTGAACCGCTTCCTAACTGAACAGATTAGCAGCCGCGCGTAAAAATCTGGATGCGTGGGGACGCGACATGTCGCGTCTCTACTTTCAAGGGCTTTCCAAAAGGCGTCACTGGCTAACGCTATTTTATCACCGCCGCTATTCCCAAATTTCTCCCTTGCCCTTACCCAACCCAATTAGGGTTTGGCCTCACCGGCACAAAGCTGAGCCACCGCACCGGCAATATCTGGCTGTTTCACCAGAGACTCGCCGACGAGCACCGCACCGGCACCCGCACCCGCCACCAAACTCAGGTCATCCCTGCTGTGCAGCCCTGACTCGCTCACTACCAGGATACCCCGCTCCCGCACGCGGTCGCCGAACTCCGCCAGCAAGCCCACCGTCGTTTGCAGGTCAACTGAAAAATCTTCCAGATTGCGATTGTTAATCCCCACCAAGGTGACGCCCTCGATCCCCAACACCCGCTCCAGTTCCGACCGCGTGTGCACCTCTACCAGAGGAACCATCCCCAACCCCTTGACAATTTTCACAAAATACTGTATGTCTTTGTCCGGCAGAATCGCCGCAATCAGCAGCACCGCATCAGCGCCCCGGGCGCGGGCGAGATAAATCTGGTAAGGATAGATCAAGAAATCCTTGCACAGCACCGGCAGCTCCACAGCAGCGCGGACAGAAGCCAAATTCTCAAAGCTGCCTTGAAAGAACTTTTCATCCGTCAGCACAGATATGCAGCTAGCGCCGCCCAGCTGGTACGCCTTGGCAATCGCCACCGGGTCAAAATCCGGACGGATGACGCCCTTACTCGGAGACGCCTTCTTAACTTCAGCAATAATAGCCGGTGAGGTCAGCGCCAGCCGCAGAGCGGCCAAAAAGTCGCGGGGAGCTGGTGCGCCGGCTACCTGACGCTGCAACTCTGGCAAAGGCAGACGCTCCCGCATCTTGGCCACTTCAGTCTCCTTGTGCCAGACAATTTCCTCCAGGATATTCTGGGGTTCCGAATCAGGCAGCTTCACCTGATAGCGCAGATATTCGACGGCAACAGCTGGGGAAGGCGGACGGCGACGGATTTGCATAGTGGGGAATGGGGAATGGGGCGTAGGGCGTGGGGCATGGGCGTTGCGCCCGGATAATTTAAACTCTTTCCTGCGGGGAACCCCACCCCCCCAACCCCCCTCCCCGTTCACGGGGAGGGGGGGGAAAGAGAAGAAGGGCATGGGAGGCAGAGGGTGTTTCTCCACAGCTGAAGTCCCCCCACACACCGGCTTACTTTGCGGTTTTGGCGTTGCACGGTAGAAGGACGAAACGCAAGCCGCTGCCAAGTCCGCTTGCCTTTTTCCAGGATCGCAAAAATTCCCTCTGACTCCCCCTCCCCGCGTGCGGGGAGGGGGTTGGGGTGCCGGGTTCAGAATCCCACATACAGTGCAACGCTGCGGTTTTTATTTTAATGGGTTGCGACCGCGCGTTTGTAAGCTTCGTCGAGAACTTCCGAAAGTGTCGGGTGGGTGTGCACCAAAAACGCCAAGTCGCGGACAGACTGCCGGTAAGCGATAGCATTCGCCGCTTCCTGAATCAAATCAGCCGCGTGCAGACCCAGGATGTGGACGCCGAGGACTTCGCCCGAATCCTGCCGGTAAATCACCTTAGCCAGACCTTCCGTTTCTCCCTCCGCGATCGCTTTGGAGTTGCCCTTAAAATACGTCCGCACCGCCGCCACTTCAAAGCCCTCGGCTTTGCCCTGTTCCTGGGCTGCCGGCTCCGTCAAGCCCACAAAGCTAATTTCCGGGTGGGTGAAAGCCGCCGCTGGGATGCTGCGATAGTCCACCGTGCGGTGACGCCCGCAGATATTCTCCACAGCGGTGATGCCTTGGGCGGACGCCGCGTGCGCCAGCATCATCTTGCCGGTGGCGTCGCCAATGGCCCACAAGTTGGGCACCGGCTCCCCGCCCGCCAGCACCGCCATCCGGTCGTCCACCGGAATAAAGCCGCGCCGGTCAATAGCCGCACCGGCACTCTCCAGACCCAAGTCTTTGGTGGCTGGAATCCGGCCCGTGGCCACCAAGCAGGCGTCCACTTCCAGGACTTCCACAACTTCCTTAGTTTTAGTGTCGGCGAGTTCGATAACCACCGGCGATCCGGGGGTCACTTTCGCCGCCAGCAAGCCGGCGCGAGTTTCGATGTCCCGGGGCGCAATCAGCACCCGCTGCGCCTGCTTGGCGATGTCCGGGTCAAACGTCGGCATCAGCTGGTCGAGGGCTTCAATCATCGTGATTTCGCAGCCGAGTGCCGTGTAGATGTCGGCAAACTCCAGCCCGATATAGCCGCTGCCAATAATAGCGATCCAAGACGGAAGCGATTCCAGCTTCAGGGCGTCGTCGCTGGTAAATACGGTTTTGCCGTCAATTTCAATGCCGGCGGGCACCCACGGCACCGAACCGGGGGCGAGTATTATATCTTTAGCTGTTACCGTTTTCTCGCCTTTGTCCGTACTGACCGTCACTTTTTGCGGGCCTGCCAGCTTGCCCCAGCCGACGATCGTATCAATTCCCAGGCGTTTCAGGCTGTTGGTCATGTCGCCGCGAATCTTGCTGACGATGCTTGCGGCGTGATTGGCTATCGCTTGCCGGTCGAACCCGACACCCTGCAACTGAATGCCCAGCGTCTTGAGGTGGTGGGCGTCGCGCAATTCCCGAACGCGACCGGCGGCGGACAGCAGGGCTTTTGAGGGAATGCAGCCCCGATTGATACAGGTGCCGCCCATCTCAGCCGCTTCCACAATGGCCACTTTCAATCCGCAGCTGACCGCGTGCAAGGCCGCCCCATGTCCGCCCACACCGGCTCCCACAATCAGCAAATCATAATCAAATCCTTGGCTCACATTCCTCTCCTGGTGCGCGTCGCCCTACTTATTTTGAACTGGACTGGGGCGATTAGACAACACCCTTCGGGAAGGAGCGAATAACCTGCCTTGACCCCACCCCCCTACCCCCCTCCCCGCTTGCGGGGAGGGGGACAAAGAGATGGGGGTTCGACTGATGGAGCTCCGAGCTCGAACGATGGAGCTCCGAGCTCGAACGATGGAGCTCCGAGCTCGAACGATGGAGCTTGGAGCTCGAACGATGGAGCTCCGAGCTCGAACGATGGAGCTCGGAGCTCGAACGATGGAGTTCCGAGCTCGAACGATGGAGTTCCGAGCTCGACTGATGGAGCTTGGAGCTCGAACGATGGAGCTTGGAGCTCGACCGATGGAGTTCCGAGCTCGACCGATGGAGTTCCGAGCTCGAACGATGGAGCTTGGAGCTCGAACGATGGAGCTCGGAGAACACCGAGTCGTGTCTCTATATACTGATGGAGCTCCCCGACAGACAACCTCTAAAAAACTTACCTCTGAAAGGACTTCCCCCTCCTCTCTTCTCTTGGCCCTCTAAGAAAGCAAGGAAGCCGTATGCCGGAGGGATTCGCGCTTTCTTGCCGCGCGTCCTGTGGCGGTTCGTTACAAACGCGCAGGTGAGGCAGACCTGAATTCCAGTAGATCCACGCAAGAAAACCGGCTCAGCGCAGGATTATGATTTTTATCAAATCGCACCTTGACTGGCGACATCTATTATTATTTCAAAAAACTGGCGGTCAGTCTCTCAATCAATTGTCAGGGCGGACAGTCTGGGTTTTTCGTCCTCAATTCAGGAGTCAACTATTATGGATCACGATCAGCAAGAGTTGCGTCGCGACGCCGCACGGTCTTTTTTCGAGTCGCTAGACAAGTTGCAGGACAATTTGCAATTGGGCGACCGGCAGCCGGCTAAATCTCAGGAGCCGTCTGGGATGGGCAGTCAAAGCAAGCCTCAGAGAGGGAGACCGGCGCGGTTCTCACTTGCGGACTTAGAACAAGCGGCGGCTGACATTGAGCAATTTTTCCAGCAGCGGAATCGGAGCTCGACAGGACCTGGGGACTGAAACGCGCTTGGCGCTGAGCTTCGTAGAGGATTGCCGCCGCCGCTATCGCCACATTCAAAGATTCCACACCGGCACTCAGGGGAATTCGCACCTGCCGGTCGGCTAGCGCTAGCAAATCAGCGGACAGACCGGCACCTTCGTTGCCCAGCAAAATCAGGGTCGGCTGCCGGTAGTCCACTTCCCAGTAGGTGGGCGCGGCGCTGCCACTGGTGGCCACCACCTGGACGCCCAGCTGCTGGCAGCGGCGCACCTCAGCGTTCAAATCCGGACTCACCGCCACCGGCAGGCGAAACCAGGCTCCTGCTGACGCTCGCAGCACTTTGGGCTGCTCTGGATCGGCGCTGTCAGGGCTCAGGCACAAACCGCTCGCGCCGGCGGCTGCAGCTGTGCGGATGATGGTGCCCAGGTTGCCCGGGTCTTGCACCGTTTCTAAGGCCAGTCCCAGACCCCTTTGCGGCACCTGAAACTCAGCTTCCCGCCGTGACGCCGCTGCTACCACCCCGTCTGGGTGAACCGTGGTGGCCATTGCTTCTAATACCTCAGGGCTTACCAGCTCCCACCGGCGAGCCTGCTGTTGCGCCAGCTCCCACAGCTGCCGGTGGGACTCCGCCCACTTGGGCGTGCAGCAAACCGTTTCCAGCGGATAGCTCACCGCGCAAGCTTCTTCGAGCAGGTGCGTCCCTTCCAAGACAAACAGCTGCAGCTCCCGCCGGCCTTTGGAGGCGTGCAACTTGCGGATTTGCTTTACCAGAGGATTTTGAAGGCTGGTCAGCATGGGTTGGGGTAATAATTTTATAGCACTGGGGGCGGCCACGGGGGGCCGCCCCTACAAGTCCTTTTGGGACATTCAGACCCCTGAAGGAAATTCTACCGCCCGGGTCAGAAATGGATAGGGGCGAACATCGGTTCGCCCCTACTGGCCTTGTGATGCGGAACCCGGGACTTGAACCCGGAAGTCCTTGCGAACACTAGAACCTGAATCTAGCGCGTCTGCCAATTCCGCCAGTTCCGCGTCTGTGGTGTTAACCACCTGACAATTTCTTATGATGCAGCAGGAAATTGTATTTGTCAACCCCCTGCGCAAAAATTTTTTTTCAGGGGGGGAATGTCAGGGACTGGCAACTTTTTCGGGCTGACCTCTGGACATATGGCATCTTTCCGGTATGATC
This sequence comes from Oscillatoria princeps RMCB-10, assembly GCA_019359235.1. GTDB lineage: Bacteria > Cyanobacteriota > Cyanobacteriia > Cyanobacteriales > Oscillatoriaceae > Oscillatoria > Oscillatoria princeps. The sequence goes on along the minus strand of JAHHHT010000003.1, from coordinate 127,785 downwards.
GGAACCAACTGTGAAATCACAAGTTATCAATCGATTCCGGAGGTTACGGCCATTTCTTCCTCTCTCAGTTTGACAGATAATCACGCTTCTCCCGCAGACAAGTCAGTGCTGCAAATCTGGGGCCGGTCTCCCCTGCAAGGCCACGTCAGGATTAGCGGGGCTAAGAACACTGCCTTGGTGGTGATGGCAGGCGCTTTGCTGTGCCCCGAGGACTGCCGCCTGCGCAACATTCCCGATCTGGCAGACGTGGCTCGCATGGCTGAAATTCTCTCCGCCCTGGGCGTGAAGTTGGAGCGGCATGGGGACATTATGGACATCAATGCGGCTGACATCGGCCAGTCGCAAGCCCCCTACGATTTGGTGAGCCAGCTGCGGGCGAGTTTCTTCGCCATCGGGCCGATCCTGGCGCGGCTGGGGGTGGCCAGCATACCGCTGCCGGGAGGGTGCGCTATCGGCGCAAGACCGGTTGACCTGCACGTCCGGGGCTTGCAGGCGATGGGAGCCGATGTCCAGATAGATCACGGGATGGTGAATGCCTGCGTCAGCGGGCCTTCCCGGCGGTTGCGGGGAGCCAAAATTTACCTGGACTACCCCAGCGTCGGGGCGACTGAAACTTTGATGATGGCGGCGACTCTGGCGGAGGGAGAAACGATCCTGGAAAATGCCGCTCAAGAGCCTGAAGTGGCCGATCTGGCAAATTTCTGCCGGTCGATGGGGGCGGACATTCAGGGTGCGGGAACTGGGACGATTGTGATTTCTGGGGTGCGGAGCTTGCACTCGACTGATTACAGTATTATTCCTGACCGGATAGAAGCGGGGACATTTTTGGTGGCGGGGGCGATTACCCGTTCGGAAATCAGTATGTCGCCGGTGGTGCCGGAACACCTGACGCCTGTAATCTCTAAGTTGCAGGCTATCGGGGCAAAAATTGTCTCGGACGAGCCAGGGGTGCTGCGGATTATTCCAGAGCGGCACCAGAAAGCAACTGATATCAAGACGCTGCCCTATCCGGGTTTCCCTACGGACATGCAGGCGCAATTCATGGCCCTGCTGACGCTGTGTGAGGGGGACAGCGCGATTTCAGAGACGGTGTTTGAAAATCGCCTGCGCCATGTGGCTGAATTGAATCGCATGGGGGCGGACATTCGCGTCAATGGCAATCTGGCGATTGTGCGCGGGGTGCCGCTGCTGTCGGGCGCGCCGGTGGTGGGTACGGATCTGCGGGCTTCTGCGGCTTTGGTTATCGCTGGACTGGGGGCAGAAGGGAAAACGACTATTCAGGGATTGCAGCACTTGGATCGGGGGTACGAGAAGCTGGAGGTTAAGCTGCAGCAACTGGGAGCCCGCTTGCAGCGGGTGCCGGCTGAGGCTGAGGCTGAGGAGCCGCCGAGCGCCCCAGCGGCAAGCGAGCCGGCCCAATCGGCATTAAACTAGAGGATAGGAACTGTTTACCTAGTTGAACGCACCGGCATGGACTTTTTCAAGACACCGCTGATCGGTCTGAAAGCAGACCATTTCCGCCATCCGCTTGACTTGGAAGCGACTAACGCTCTCAAGCAGCTGCCCGGTTTAGACCTTTTGGTGCGGAACTTGCTGGGGCCATTAGGTGAGCAGTTTTTTTACCTGGAGAATATTGCCTCTAGTGTTCTCGTCAGCGAACAGCAGCTGCCCCACCTGCACCAGCTGCTGTTGGAAGCCTGCAAAATTCTGGATATTGAGCCGCCCCAGCTTTATGTGCGCCAGCATCCGGTTCCCAATGCCTATACGTTTGCGATGCGGGGGCGGCAAGCTTTTATTGTCGTGCACACTTCCCTGATCGAGCTGCTGACACCGGCAGAGATTCAGGCGGTGATCGCCCACGAACTCGGCCACCTGAAGTGCGACCACGGGGTTTACCTGACGCTGGCGAATTTGATGGTGCTGGCAGCCGGCCAGCTGCCGTCCTGGGGCGGTTTTATCGCCCAAAGCCTGCAAGCTCAACTGATGGAATGGTTGCGCTGTGCGGAATTTACTTGCGACCGGGCGGCCCTGCTGGCCACCCAAGACCCGAAGGTGACGATCTCGCTGCTGATGAAGCTTGCCGGCGGTTCCCCAACTCTGGCACCGCAGCTGAATGCTGACGCTTTTCTGGCTCAAGCTCGCGCTTACGATCAAACCGGCAGCACCCAGCTGGGCCAACTGCTCAAGCAGGCCCAGACGGCTGGGCTGACTCACCCGCTGCCGGTGCTGCGGGCCCGAGAAATTGACCGCTGGGCGAGCAGCAAAGATTATGAATCCCTGTTGCAAAATCGGAAAGTTGTGTATAATGAGAAGAGCGAACCCAAGGGCGGGTGGCGAAACTGGTAGACGCATTAGACTCAAAATCTAACGCCGAAAGGCATAAGAGTTCGATTCTCTTCCTGCCCACTCGTGAAAAGGGGGGAACCCCACCCCCCAACCCCCTCCCCACAAGGGGAGAGGGGGAGGAAGAGAGGGAGGCGTAGCACAGGCGTCTCGCCTGTGCAGTTTGATTTGATGAGGGGTAGGGTGCGTTCCCTAAGAGGGAACGCACCCTACGAGTTATAGCTGAAAAGGGGCCTGGGAAACCCCACCCCCCAACCCCCAACCCGCTAGCGGGGAGGGGGAGTAAGACAGGGAGGGGTTGCCAGCCTTTTGAGGTTCCATAGGCGTCTTGGCGTAGCACAGGCGTCTCGCCTGTGCAGTTTGATTTGATGAGGTTAAGGACAATGGCTCAACGACTGAAAAGCTGGGAGTCGCCTCGCCGCGAGGGGCGGAACTCCAAGGGTAAAGGTGGCTCCGCACGAGCGCGACAGCTCAAGAAGCAGCAGCAGATGATGCGGAACAAGCTGAAAGGGGAAACCCAAAGCAACAATCAAGGAGGGAAGAGGACACCGGTTCTCTTCCCTTTTTGTTTGCCGGCAGCCGGCACCTCTTGTGAGGCGGGCGTGGGGGCCGGCTAGGAAAGCACCTCTCACAAGAGTGTCTCACCACACCGGCGTGAAATCCTGAGCGGTGATCAGGTTGGATTCCACACCCTGGAGGGACATTAACACTTCGCCGGTACTCGCCAGACAGATATTCGTGCCGGTGCTCCCAGAGGTAATCGACAGTTCAGAGAATTTGAAACCTTTGCGCAATGCCATCAAATCCGTGCCATCTTCAAAGTCGGTGATGGTTTCACTGCCGTTATTTTTTCCTAATGAAAAAAGGTCGCGCCCGCTGCCGCCGGTGAGGGTATCGTTGCCCAATCCGCTATTGAGCAAGTCATCACCGGCACCTCCGCGCAAGAGGTCATCTCCACTGAGTCCGGAAAGGGTGTCATTCCCGCCCTGACCGTTGATAGTATCGCTGGAGTTGTCGAATCCGAGAGTGAAATTATTCAGGTCGTTGAGGAAAGTGGTGGTGTTTTCCTGGTAAACGGCGCGGTTGAATTGCAGTTCAGAATTGATGACATCGAAGCTATCTTTAATATCGGCCTCTCCGTCAAATGAGATATTGGCAAGGTCTGCGGTGGCGCTAGTGGCTTTGAGGAGGTTATCCAGGTTGTCTAGGGCAAAGTTTTTCAGGGTGACAGAGGTGTCGGTAACTCCCTCGAATGTGATATTCAAATCGGCACCCTTTTGAGTCAGGAGCATGTTGCTGGCGGTTAAACCGGCACCCTCAAATTGCAAGATATCGGCAGCGGCGATGGTGGCTTGACTGGGATTCCCGCCCCTTCCCACACCGGCGAAATCTGTAATAATGTCAGCGCCGTCTCCCCGCCGGATGACAAATACGTCGTTTCCGCGCCCGCCGGTGATTGTGTCGCTGTCAAAAAGGCCGATGATGGTGTCGCTGCCGGCACCGCCATCGATGCTGTCGTTGCGGGCGCTGCCATAGAGTGTATCACTGTCTGCAGTGCCGGTCAAGGTTTGTCCGGCAGCCGGTTTTGCGGCGAGAATTTGGCTGTCTAAAGCTGCGCCGGTATTTTCCGCAACCGCTTGCTCAATTGTCTTCGTTCCCGCTGTGACTTCTTGCAGGTCTTTGGTGATTTCACCGAGGGTGATGACTTGTGCGCGGGCAACTTCTTTGGTAATATTGCTGCCAGTATTGTTGGCTGCGGCTTTGTCGATGCTTTGATTGCTTTCCGCCATGATTTGGGCGGCTTGGGTGGCAGCGCTCAGCACCGCCTGCAGGTTGAGATTGGGGTCAATCTGTTGCGCTTTAGTTGCCGCCTCCCGAATCAGTTTGTCTAAGGTGGCTGCGCCGGTTAAATCCAGGGGCTGATCTGTCTGAATTTGAGTGGCAATTGCTCCGACTGCGGCTTTAGTCAGCTGACTCACAGAAGCTGAGGATGCGCCGTCTAGTAAACTGACAATCTGGGTGACGGTGTTTTGGGCTTTAATCATTGCCGAGAAGACTTGAGCGCCACCCGCTTCATTGCTATTCGTGGCGGCGACGGGATCTAGGGTAGGGAGGTCAATATCAGCCGGCAGTGAGAGTGCGGATTTTAGCTTTGTCTGCGCTTCATCTGGGGTTAAGCCCCGGTCAACTAATTCTGCCACCACGCTGGTTAACATGGTGACGACAAAGGAATCGGGCAGGGCTGTGATAGGGGTTGCTAGGGGCAAGCCGGTGGCTACATCTGTGCCGCCGGTGACTACAATCCGGCCTTCTTCTGGGTCGAGGGAGCCATTCTGATTGGTGTCGAAGGTATCGAGGTTGATATCGATATCAAATTCGCCGTTTTCAGTGGTAGTGGCGAAAGGTTCACCGGCATCCTGCACCCCATTCTTGTTGGCGTCGAAGAAGGCGGTGCCCCCAGAGATGTAGTTGTCAATCCCTACGCCACTGCCCCAGTTCCAGATATGAAATAAGTCGCTTGCAGTGGCACCAGCTTTGTCTATTGCTTTTACCTCAATCCAGATATCACCTTGCAGCGCCGGAGAGATAGTGAAACTGCGGGTTGCGGAGTCGAACTGGATTGTGTTGGGCAGGGGGGTTTTTTGAGCCGCAGAGAGCAAAACAGGTGAGTTTGTCCACCCACTAACATTTTGCCAATTCCAATTGAACCCATGAACCCAATTAGCCGTGTATGTCAGGCTGTCACCTGGATCGGAGTCAGTGAAGGTGTTGGGAGCAAAAGTAAACTTGTTACCGCTCTGCTTTAACTGAGGATTATTTGTCCACTGAACGCCCTGCAAAAAGAGGGGAATATTCAGCACCGGTGCCTGATTTATGACTCCCAGGTTAAAGGGAGTGCTGGCGCTAGCACCGGCTTTGTCGGTGGCGGAAACTTTCAGGCTGAGATTGCCGGCATTGGCAATTGCCGGTGTGCCGGAGAAGGTGCGGGTTGCGGGGTTAAAGCTCAACCAGCTGGGCAGAGGAGAACCATTCGCCAGAGTTGCCGAATAGGTGAGCTTGTCACCGGCATCCACATCAGTGAAAGTGTTGGCAGGCAACTGGTAGCTGAAGGCTTGACCAAAACCCGTGGTTTGCGTCGGAATGGCGCTGGTAACAGTTGGCGCTTCATTAACATTCGTGACGCCAAGTGTCAAGTCTTTTTCAAAAGTCTTGCCGCCAATATCGGTGGTTCTCACCCGAATAGTATGGCTGGTGGCACTTTCAAAGTTAAACAAGCTGCCATTGGCAACTTTTAGCTTGTTCCCGTCAATACTGAAGCGCCCGCCGGCGTTATTGAGCAGAGTGTAAGTGTGGCTGTCGTTTGAGTCGGGGTCAAGAGCGGACAGGTTGCCAATAACCGTGCCGGTGGGGCTGTTTTCGGCGATGCTGTTCTTGCTGAGAGTAATGTCAGTGGGCGCGTTATTTACTCCGGGGTTGACGGTCAGGTTAAGCGGAGTGCTGGCGCTAGCACCGGCTTTGTCGGTGGCGCGGACTTGGAGGCTGAGATTGCCGGCGTTGCTCTTGGTGGGTGTGCCGGTGAAGGTGCGGGTTGCGGGGTTAAAGCTCAACCAGCTGGGGAGAGGAGAACCGTTCGCCAGAGTTGCCGAATAGGTGAGGCTGTCACCGGCATCCACATCAGTAAAAGTGCTGGATGCCACCTGGTAGCTAAAGGCAGAGCCGGCAGTTGTGGTTTGGTTAGAGATGGCATTGGCTACTATTGGCGCTTCATTAACATTGGTGAGGTTAATTGTAAAGGGTTTCCAGGAACTGCTTTTTTTGGGACTCCCGCTATCCGTGGCTTGCAGGAATATCTCGTAAGTGCTTTTTGTCTCAAAGTCGAACAGGCTGCCATTGGCAACTTTTAGCTTGTTGCCGTCAATCGTGAAGCGCCCGCCAACAGGATCGTAGAGTTTGTACGTGTGGGTGTCTGCTTTGTTGAGGTCAAGAGCGGACAGGTCGGCAATAACCGTGCCGGTGGGGCTGTTTTCGGCGATGCTGGTTTTGCTGAGCTTAATATCGCTGGGTGCGTGGTTGTATGGATTGACGGTAATCTTAAAGGTGGTGGGGCTAATGTTGCCCCCCTTGCCATCAGTGGCGGTGAAGCTAAAGCTGTCGCCGCTGGTTTTGGTGCCATCGTGGGTGTAGATGAGCCGGTTACTGTCAATGTCAGCTTGAGTGAAAGTCTTGTTGCCGGTCAATTTGAGGGCAGTACCGTTGAGCTTGAGGGTGCCGTGCGCCGGCAAAGTCGTCAGCGTATAGGTAATCGCATCGCCATCAGCATCTTCTGTTTTTAGCACGCTGTTAGCAATTGTGGCAGTATTGCCTTCATCCAGGCTCAAGTTCTTGTTGCTGTAAAGAATCGGGTCTGTGTTGGGGGGTAAGTTACTGGCTGGCATAAGATTAGTGTGGGTGATTTGTACAGTGCGGTGGCGCGGCGGTAGGGCTCACCGGCGAGCGCTGGTTCCAGATCCACCGGCTCTCAGTTCCGCAGGGGCGAATCTTTAGCACTTTTCACTTGAGTGGAGTACAGTTAGATCCCCCCAAACCCCCCTTAAAAAGGGGGGCTTTGAGAATGTCCCCCCCCTTTTGTAGGGGCGGGCCCTTCCGCCCCGGCTAGGGGGGGATCTAATATCTGTACCTCACTCGGCTGAAATCTGCTAGCAGCGCCGGTGCTGGCAATGCCGGTTTGACATCCTCTCTTTCCCCCACCTTCCCCGCATGCGGGGAGGGGGTTGGGGGGTGGGGTCGCCCGTATCTCACTTGCGTGAAGTAGGCGATGGTGCTATCTTATCGAAGCTGAGCGGCGCTGTCAAGGGGTGTGCGGAAAAATTTTTCTGTGTTTCTCACAGGACTGTGCGAGAGTGCCGGAGGGCGGGGGCGGAGCGCCTCTCACTCTTATGGTTGCGGCCCGCCCCACCGGCTCGATATAGCAATGGACAGTAGAGACGCGACGGGTGCGTTCTACAAGGCCGGAACCCCTGCCCTCAAGGACATTGGGACAGGCGCGAGTGTCCCTGTGTCCTAAACTGACTGTCTACTGCTATATATGAGATAAAATAGCCGGAAGAAGCACAAAAATGAGCGCCGGCGCTACGCAGTCCCTACGGATATACCTCGTAGGACAGGCGTCTCGCCTGTCCCATTTAGCCCAACTGCTTTCCGGGCCACCGGCGGTGGCTGCAACGAGGCAACTGCGGGGGGATTGCCCCTGCACTTCGATCCTGGCGTTGCACAGTAGAAGGATGATTGAAATTTTTTTCCTTGATCGAAACCCCCTCTTAGTCCCCCTCCCCGCAAGCGGGGAGGGGGTTGGGGGGTGGGGTTCATCCGACGCCTCAGTGCGACGCCTCGATCCTTTTGATGCGCTGCCCGCCAACCGGCGTTGCAACAGAAGCCCCGGAAGGTGAAACCCCCCAGGGGTGCCGGCACCGGCAGTCAAACCGCGCAGATTATTTAAACATTGTTAAAATCCCCCCCAACCAACGCCACCAGAGACTATAGTGGTGAAAAATTATTCAATTCAGAAAAATGGCTTTAGGAATTGAAGATCAGGGTCGCAAATTTATCACCACGGAGCCGGTGGGGTCAACTGCGAACGGTGCGGCTCAGAAAGTTTGGGATGCTGTCCGCAGCGCCTTTGCGGACAGGAACTGTGTCGGGTACTGGCGCTATCCCATTTTTGCGAAGGCGGGAGAGATTAGCAAGGAACCTGACATCCTCATTGCCGATAAAGAGCTGGGCGCGATTGTCATTGAGGTCAGCGGTGTCACGATTGACCAAATTGCGGAATTAAACGGCGAACAGTGGAAATTTAAGAACGCTGAAAAACACGCGGAAAACCCCGCCCAACACGGGAAAAACCAGCTTTTGGCTTTGCTGGCCTACTGCGACCGCGAACCGGCAATCTGGCGCAAAGTTACCGGGCGCTCGCTGGTGGCGCTACCTCTAATTACAGAGGAACAGTGGAAGCAAAAAGGCTTTGATAAATTGCCCAACTGTCCGCCGGTTATTTTCCAAGAGCAACTGGGAAAAGCCGGCTTGCTGGAGCGCATTCAAAAAGCCGCTCCCGCCGTTGCGGGAGAAACCCTGAATGACGAGCAGTGGGGGGTGCTGGGTTCTGTGATAGGGGGAGCGCCGGTGCTGAAGAAACCCCCGAGAAACGCTGATTCTACCAACAGCAAAAGCCGCTCTGGCGTCATGGCGAGTTTGGAGAAACAGCTGTCTGAGTTAGATTTTCACCAAGAGCATATCGGGAAAGAAATCCCTCCGGGACCTCAGCGGATTCGCGGCATTGCCGGTTCGGGAAAAACTGTGCTGCTGTGCCAGAAAGCCGCTCACATGCACCTGAAACACCCCGACTGGGATATTGCTCTAGTTTTTTTCACTCGCACTCTCTACGATTTGATAACCGGATTGGTGGACAGGTGGGTGCGCCGGTTTAGCGGCGGTGACGTTCAGTACGATCCAAAAACTAACCAGAAGTTGCGAGTTCTTCACGCTTGGGGCGCTAATGAGCAACCCGGTTTCTACGGGACGATTTGCGAATTTCACGGCATCCGCCGGCGAACGGTTCGAGACACATCGGAAAGACTGCCTAACCGGGGACTGGCAGACCTCTGCAAGCGCCTTTTGGAAGAAATAAAAATTGAACCTCTCTTTGATGCCATTTTAATTGATGAAGGGCAAGATTTAGTAGCGGAAGATAACCTAAAATATCAAGACAAGCAAGCGATTTACTGGCTGGCTTATCAGGCTTTGCGACCGGTTGAACCGCAAAATCCAGAGGAGCGGCGCTTGATTTGGGCTTACGACGAAGCGCAAAGTTTAGATAGCCTGGCAGTGCCAAAGGCGAAGGAGGTATTCGGCGAGAAGTTGAGCAATCTCTTGAGCAAGCAACCGCAGTACCCTGGCGGGATAAAAAGGTCGGAAGTGATGCGCCGGTGCTACCGCACTCCGGGTCCGATTCTCACCGCCGCTCACGCAATCGGCATGGGATTGCTGCGCCCAGACGGTATGCTCGCCGGCATCACCAATCAAAAAGCTTGGAAAGAAATCGGCTACGAAGTCGTGGGAAATGGCAAGTTTATTTCTGGCCGGCAAATTACCCTGCAGCGTCCGGCAGAAAACTCACCGAATCCGATTCCCCAGCTTTGGGGCAAAGAGGTATTGCAGTTCAAAACCTACAATTCCCGTCAGGAAGAAATGACAGCTCTGGCTGAGAACATCACCCACAACCTCCAGGATGACGGGTTCAAGCCCAGCCGCGATATTTTGGTCGTCGTTTTAGGCTCTATTTCCGATGCTATCGAATTAGAAACTCAGGTGGCTGGGTTCTTGATAGAACAGGGCATTGATGTTTATATTCCGACGGCTTTGCAGTTGAACGACCCGCTGCCTGAATGGCCAAACAATGACCCGGATAAATTCTGGCACGATGGCGGCGTGACAGTATCTCGCATCCACCGGGCAAAAGGGCATGAGGCTGATATGGTTTATGTGGTTGGGTTCGATCATGTCGCTCGAAATGAGGATAATGTGAATCTCCGCAACCAGCTGTTTGTGGCTTTAACGAGAGCGCGTGGATGGGCGACGCTCAGTGGCATTGGCAGCTATCCCATGTATGAGGAAATGCGGAAAGTTATAGGGAGTGGGGACACGTTCACCTTTACCTACAAGCGCCCGCCGAAGCGAGATATCGGTGAGGGAGAAGGGATTTAGTTTTATTCAAGTTGGGACCTACAAGTCCAAGCATTCAGATCCCCCCAAACGGGGCGGATCGATCCTGACTCACTGCTAAGTAACTCAAGTTGCTACTTAGAAGTGAGTCGGGCGAGATCCCCCCCTAGCCCCCCCTTAAAAAGGGGGGGGACATCCTCAAAGCCCCCCTTTGTAGGGGCGGTGCCCCCGTGCCCGCCCCGTTTGGGGGGATCTGGATGCTTAAACTTGTAGGTAGCAACTTGAGTTAAGTAGCAACTTGGGTTAGTTTTTCTCTCGTTTTTCTGACTGTCAGAAACCGGGTTTCGCCGAAGTTACCCGGTTTCTCCGCTCAATTTAACCCTGTCCTTCACTGGTAACTCTTTTAAGTGATTTCTGATTAAAAGCAGGGAAAATCAAATTAGGGTACTGCGCGTTAGCTGTTCGCAGCTCATCAAAAATAGGGTCTTCCAGTCCTGTTACCGCACACCAAATCCGGCTGCGAGTCAGGGCAACAAATGCCTCATTTCGCTTGCGCAGTTCTGCCTCATCGCGCTCACGAGAATCGCTCTCTGGATTCACAAGGGGGCGAGTAACGTTGTGGAATCTGCAAGCATAGACTTTATAAGCTTCATTGCCTTTAGCACTGTGAATGCCGCATATTGTCACGCACCCCTCAATCCGAAAAATATCAGGGTTGCCATCCACACCGGCAATGTAGCTGCTGACTCCGCGACTGCTGAGCGCTGCTTTAAGTCGTTCAAAATAATTGGGCTTTCCCTTGCCCTTTATCGTCGTAATCAAGATGTGATCTGGTTGTAAACCGCGCTTTATATCGCTAGCAACTTCCTCGGCAACCCACTCTATTTCCTCAGACTCATCGCTGAAGGTTTGAAGAATCAGCAACTCACCGGCAGCTTCGCGCAGATCAGCTTTTAGGTCTGCGGGGTGAGGGCTAAATTTATCGGGGCGCGTGATTTTTACCGGCTTTCCCGCTTTAACGCTAGCATCGGTAAAGTCGCCTTCCACAACTTCATAACCCAAATTCGCCCAATCTTTTTTCTCAGTCACTCCCTGCAATGGCCCTTGTTTGCGGAACAGTCCCATATTCACCGCATGTGCAGCCATCAGCAGCAGTTTCGGAGTTCGGTAGCAAACGTTGAGATTCTTGGCAGAACCTCTTAAATCTACCGCCAGTGTTCCATCAGGTTTCAGCCCAAATATCTCTGTAGCTGTCGGCACCATTAAGGAGCCAATCCCTTGCGCCTCATCGTAAGCCCAGTAAAGCCGCTTCGCTTCAGATAGGGTTTTCCACGCTAATCGGTAAAACGAGGCCGGCAAGTCTTGCCCCTCATCAATTAAAATAGCATCGTAGAGGACGGGTATATTGGGGACTTCTTCTTCCAGCCGGTTGCAGACATATTCAAATGCCTCCCCAGGGGAAATGTTCCGTTTTTGGTGCTGCAGCTCTCTTTCCACATCCCCGACACTCAGTGGCTTTTTCCCACACGCAAGCGCTAGAGTTCTGTAGAAGCCATTTCGAGCCACTGACCCCCAAGCGTGTAAAACATGAATTATATCCCAGTTTGGCTCCTCATCCGTTTTCTTAAGGTATTCTTTATAAATACGATCTAAAATCTGGTCATAGAGTGACTGGGTGAAGAAAACGAAAGCGACTTTCCATTCTGGATGGCTGGCGTGGATTTTGGCGAGCCGTTTTGCCAGTAAGATAGTTTTGCCCGTGCCGGCAAGTCCGCGAATGCGCTGAGGAGCGCTGGGAATTTGACTGGCAATCGGGCGCTGCTCTTCATCTAGTTTTTCCAGCTGCTCTTGGATAGAAAGGATGACTTTCAGTGGATTGGCAAGAGATTCCATAGTGTTCTGTATGCCGACATCATTAAGCATAACATGGCTTCTCCCAGAAACCCCCTGCCAGAAAGCCCCAGAAACCTGGTTTCTTTAAGAAAGTCGGCTCTGCCGACTGCAGAGCGTTCCCAGGCTCCGCCTGGGAACGAGGGTTAACGAGGGTTGTTGGTCAACGCCGGCTTTTCAGGTGAAGCGCCAATTTGCCAAATCTTAACCGTGCTGTCATACCCCCCACTGGCAAGTATCTGTCCGTCAGGACTGAAAGCAAGGGATTGAACCCAGTTTGAATGTCCGGGAAATTTGTTAATCAGCTTCTGGCTTTTCAAATCCCAAATCCAAATGCCATCCTGACCGGCACTCGCCAAGATTTTCCCATCCGAACGCATCGCCAGGGAATTCACCTGACTGTGGTGTCCGAGGAGTGAGCCGGCGAGCTGTCCAGTCTGTGTGTCCCACAGTTTGATGCTGGCGTCATAACTGGCTGTTATTAGGGTTTGGCTGTCGGGAGTGAAAGCGAGAGCGCTCACCGGCTGTGTGTGCCCTTTGAGAGTGGCGAGTAATTCGCCGGTTGCCAGATTCCAAACTTTCACCGTAGCGTCTTTACTGCCACTCGCCAGCAGGCGATTGTTGGGACTGATGGCAACGGAATAGACACTCTCGTAACGCAGGAGGGTTGTCAGGGGGCGCTGCTGAATGACATCCCACACTTTCAGTCCGTCCAAACCGCCACTGACGAGAGATTGACCGTTAGGGCTAATCGCCAGTGACATAATATTGCTGGCCGGCTCCATGAATTTGTAGTTCAGCTTGCCGGTTTTGAGATTCCAGAAATTGAGCGTAGAGTCGTCGCTCCCACTAGCAAGAGTTTGACCGTCTGCAGCGATTGCCAGCGCCAGCACTCTCGTGTTGTGTCCTTTGAGAGTGCGGATATTGTCCCCAGTTTGCATATCCCACAATCTAATTTTCGGATCGAGGCTGCCTCCCCCACTGGCAAGGATTTTTCCATCTGGGCTGAAGGCAAGAACTTCCACTGTTCCTTTATGTCCTTCCAAGGTGCGAACCAGTTGGGGGTTCACCCCAGCTGCAGCATTCAGGGCGCGAGTTGCGGACATTGCTACCTTAGTTGCCGGCGCTGCAGTTGCCAGTAAGGGCGGACTGATGTTAGCAATGGTAACTGTACCGGCAGCCGCCGCTGCAACTGCCCCCCACAGTGCGAGCCGGTTGCGCAAAGAGTTGCAGATTCGTGGGATGAAGAACCCCACCCCCCAACCCCCTCCCCGTGCACGGGGAGGGGGAGCTTGAGGGGATTTTCGATGAGTGGAAAAAGTTTCAACGATCCTTTTAGTTTGGGACGCTGTTTGTTCTGCCGGTTGAGAATCTTTCATCCTTGATCGTTCCCACACTGAATGTTTGGGCAAATCGTGCGGGCGATGCGCTCTGCAGGCGGTTGCTCTTGCCAGCCAGACAGAACTCCTTGCAACTCAGCCTTCAGGGTTTGCAGCGCTTCAATCTGTTCGGCAATCGCCTCTAGCTTTGCCTGCAGCCGCTGTTTGACCTCACCGCAGGGGAGATCGCCCTTGTCGTGAACGTTGAGAATTTCTTTAATTTCACTCAGGCTCAGCCCCAGGGATTGAGCCCGCTTGATGAACGCCAGCCGGTTCAGTACCTGGCCATCAAAGAGCCGGTAGCCTGACTCAGAGCGCTCCACCGCTGGCGTCAGCAGACCGATCTCTTCGTAGTAGCGAATAGTTTTCACCGGCAAGCCGGTGCGGGCGGCTACCGAGCCAATCTTGAGCAATTTAGAAGTGGCGGGTGAGCCGGTGAGTTCAGGTCGAAAGCCCGCCTGCCGGTGCCTCAAACTATGTTCCATGAGGTAGGGGCAGTGCCGGCTGCCCTGATTTTATTCAAACGCTCACCTGTTTGCAACACTCTGTTTACAAAACTCAACTTAATGGGGAGGGCGTTTTTTTGCCGGCATCAGCACCGGCAGCTGCGGTCGAGAGGACGAGGGAGGCAGATAGAGTTCGGGGACTCGTTCTGGCTGTTCGGGCTGACTGCGCTGCATTTGCCACCAGCGCAGCGCCAGGGCGATGCCTGCCACAGTGAGTCCGAAACTGAGCAAAGACCCGCGAGCCCCGATTCCCCCAATTACCGCATCCACGGCCCCAACCGTAATGATAAAGCTGGTAATGGGTTCTCTACGATAGGCTGACTTTAAAATTCTAGGCCACGCAACGTTCATCACTGTTTGCTCTGTTCCGATTTATTTTCGAGTTTAGATTTAAGTGTTACGCTTTAACGGTTCTAGGTCTACCGCTACTCTAGCTCAAAGTTACCCGTTCAGGTCTGGGCAATCCTGAAAGAGCGCCTGTATTTGGGCAAATTGGCAGCCTGCTGACAGCCTCCGCATCCATCTTGGGGGTGAAAAGCCCAACCCCTGCCCGGTCTTGGGTACAGAGACTGACAGCCGCCGGTACTTGTTTCTCGATCGGGTTGGGCTGGGGCGTCAGCCTAGTTGAGGCCGAGCCATGTCAGCAGCCCTTGGCCGGTGAGGTATTCAACGAGCAAGGTCAGCGCGAAGCCTATCATAGCCGCTCGGCCATTCAAGCGCTCTGCATATTCATTAAAGCCGAACTTCGGCTCTTCCAGTCTGGGGGTGACGGTTGGTTGCGGTTGGGTCACGGTTCTGCCTCTTCGTTACAATTCTTAACTATCCATTGTCCTCCATTTTGGAGAGGCGTGGCGCGGCGTCAGCCAAAAAATCTGGGGGTGGATTTCACTCCATCGCTTTGATGGCCCCACCGGCTCCCTTGGCTGGGCGTGCGGGGGGCTGCAGGCTGTCCGGGATGGCAATCAGTCGCAGAAAAAACTGGTATCGGCTGACCGGCTTAAGCTAGAAACAAGGGTCATAAGAGGTAGCAAATGGAAATTGGTGTCCCCAAAGAAACGAAGGATCGGGAGTTTCGGGTTGGGCTGAGTCCCGGCAGCGTCCGGGTGCTGTGTGAGAGCGGCCATGCGGTGTTTGTGGAAACCGGCGCGGGGAATGGTTCCCGGTTCGCGGATGAGGAGTACATTCAGGCAGGGGCTAAAATCGTCCCGACAGCAGAGGATGCCTGGAACCGAGAGCTTGTCGTTAAGGTGAAAGAACCGCTTTTGCCGGAGTACAAGTTTCTCCAAAAAGGGCAGATGCTGTTCACCTACTTGCACTTGGCAGCTGACCGGGCATTAACTGAGCATCTCATAGATTGTGGCGTCACTGCGATCGCTTACGAAACCGTAGAACTGCCAGACAAGCGACTGCCCCTGCTCACCCCCATGAGCATTATAGCAGGTCGCCTAGCGGTGCAGTTCGGTGCCCGCTTCTTGGAGCGCCAGCAAGGGGGGCGGGGCGTACTTTTGGGCGGCGTTCCCGGGGTGATGCCAGGAAAAGTCGTGATTTTGGGTGGCGGCGTAGTTGGCACAGAAGCCGCCAAAATTGCTGTCGGGATGGGTGCCCGAGTTGAGATTTTGGATATTAGCGTAGACCGGCTCGCCTATCTGGAAACCCTGTTTGGCTCCAGAGTGCAGCTGATTTATAGCGAGTCTTTGAATATTGAAGCTGCTGTTCGTGAGGCGGACTTGCTGATCGGTGCGGTGCTGGTGCCCGGGCGGCGAGCGCCGGTGCTTGTCCCCCGCAGTTTGGTGAAACGGATGCACCCCGGTTCTGTGATTGTCGATGTGGCGGTGGATCAGGGAGGTTGCGTGGAGACATTGCGACCCACTTCCCACACCAATCCCATTTATATCGAAGAGGATGTCGTCCACTATGGCGTGCCGAATATGCCGGGAGCGGTTCCCTGGACAGCGACGCAGGCGCTCAACAACAGCACGCTGCCTTACGTTCTCAAACTGGCCAATTTTGGCGTGGGAGCCCTGGAAATGGATTCGGCTTTGGCGGGGGGATTGAATGTGGCCAATCACCGGCTGGGGCACCCGGCGGTGCGGGAGGTGTTCCCAGATTTGGCAGTCTAGAACGCCGGTCTGGTATTAAAAATCCAGGGGAAGAAACCGGGTTTCTCTGCCGGTCTTGACGGATTTTTCCTCGGGATTGCCAAAAGAAACCCGGTTTCTCATAGCGTTTTTCATCCTTTGTGAGGGACTGAGAAACCCGGTTTCTTGGAGAAACCGGGTTTCTTATGCCTGCTTCATCCAACTGAAAACCGCTATCAGATTTCAAGACCTGCAGTCCGGACTCTCAAAAAAAGCGTTCCCAGGCGATAGCCCGAGAACGAGAGGGGGGTTGGAGCTCTGTCGCTGACGGCATCTAATCGCTGCTCCTAGCGTGGTTGGCTGGGGCGGTTTCCACAGCAGCGGCTGCCGGCAGGGCGGCTGCCGGCTGGCCGGCTTCCGAGCCTGACTTGCTCGACTTGCGGCTGGATTTCTTTGATGCCGCCTTCGCGGCTAACAGTCCCACAGCTTTTTCCAGCGTCAGATCCTCCACCGGCAAGTCTTTGGGCAGAGAGACATTGATCTTGCCGTGCTTGAGATATGGCCCGTACTGCCCTTTGTAGACATTCACCGGCTCCCCATCCGCCGGGTGGGGGCCCATTTCCCGCAGCGGTGTCTTGGGCTTGCTGCGATTGCCGCCCCGTCCCTTCTTGGGCTCCGCCAGCAGTTCCGTAGCGCGTTCCAGGGAAACTGTCAATATATGATCGCCGGCTTTCAGGGAGCGGTAGTCTTTCCCCTCCGCCCCCATGTCGTGCACCACATAAGGGCCAAACTTCCCCAGTCCTGCCAGGATTTTGCCGCCGGTATCGGGATGGACTCCCAAGGTGCGGGGCAGGGACAGCAAGCCCACCGCCATGTCCTCGGTTACGTCGTCGGCGCTCACCCCTTTGGGCAAAGAAGCTCGTTTGGGTTTTTTGTGATTTTCCGACACTTCACCCAGCTGGAGGTAAGGACCGTAAGTGCCGTTCAGCAGGTAGATAGGCTCGCCGGTTTCCGGATGAATGCCTAACTTGCGGGGGCCTTCTGTTTTCTGCCGCACCAGCTCCTCAACTAGCTCCGGGTGCAGGTCTGCCGGCGTTAAGTCTCTGGGGAGAGAAGCCGTCACCGGCCCATTGCCATTTTGGGCCTCTATGTAAGCGCCGTAGCGACCGATGCGAACTTTTGCCTCCAGGTTCTCCAGTTCCACGGTGCGGGCTTCGCTGGTATGGATCTGGCTTTCCCGCTCTTTTACTTGGGTTTCCAGACCGGTTTGGCCCAAATAAAATTCCTGCAGGTAGGGAAGCCAGCTAGCTTCGCCTGTGGAAATGTCATCTAGAGTCTGCTCCATGCGGGATGTGAAGCGGGTATCCACCAAATCGGGAAAGTGTTTTTCCAGCAGGTTGGTGACGGCAAAGGCGGTGAAGGTGGGAACCAGGGCGTTGCCCGCAACTTGCACGTAGCCCCGGTCAATAATGGTGCCGATGATGCTGGCGTAGGTGCTGGGACGCCCGATGCCTTCGCTTTCCAGGGTTTTCACCAAGGACGCTTCGCTGTAGCGAGCCGGCGGCTGGGTTTGGTGGCCGAGGGCTTGCAGTTCGCGGCAGCTGGGGCAATCGCCAAGGTTCAGGGGGGGGAGAATCACCTCTTTGTCTTCCAGGGCGGCTTCTGGATCGTCGGAGCCTTCGACGTAGGCTCGCAAGAAACCGGGGAAGTCGATGCGCTTGCCGGTGGTGCGGAAACCGGCATCTTCCACAAGCAGCTCAACTGTGACGAAAGTCTGGCGGGCGTCCGCCATTTGGGTGGCGATGGTGCGCTTCCAGATCAGGTCGTAGAGTCTGAATTCCCGACTGTCTTCGCTCAAGCCAGTTTGCTGCGGGGTGCGAAAGCTGCTGCCGGCAGGGCGGATGGCTTCGTGGGCTTCTTGAGCGCCTTTGCTCTTGGTGGTGTACTGCCTCGGTTGGGGGCTGAGGTACTGTGGGCCGTACAGCTGCTCGACGCAGGCGCGAGCCGCCGCGATCGCTTGCTCTGACAGGTGCACGGAGTCTGTCCGCATGTAGGTGATGTACCCCTGCTCGTACAGACTTTGGGCAATGCGCATTGTCTCCCGGGCGGAGAGTCCCAGTTTGCGGTTGGCTTCCTGCTGCAGCGTCGAGGTGGTAAACGGGGGGGCGGGTTTGCGGGTGACCGGTCGCTCTTCTGTGCCGCTGACTGTCCAGGGAATGCCGGTCAGTCGCTCTTCGAGGGCTCTAGCTTCCGCTTCGCTGAGCAAAATCACATGGCGACCGGCAGCAAGAAGGCCGGTGGTTTCGTCGAAATCGCTGCCTTGGGCTAGCCGGGTGCCGGCTAGGGTGACGAGTTTGGCGTCAAAGAGGGTGTTTTCGTGGGCTAAGGTTGCCTTGAGATCCCAGTAGCTGCCCTGGCGGAACGCTCGGCGCTGGCGCTCCCGCTGCACCAGCACCCGCACCGCTACGGACTGCACTCGCCCTGCGGACAGTCCGGTAGCGATTTTCTTCCACAGCAGGGGGGAGAGGGTGTAGCCCACCAGCCGGTCGAGAATCCGCCGCGTTTCTTGGGCGCGCACCAGCTGCTCGTCGATGTGGCGGCAGTTTGTTAGGGCTTCCTGGATGGCTTCTCGGGTGATTTCGTGAAACACCATCCGCTTCACCGGCACCTTGGGCTGCAGCACTTGCAGCAGATGCCAGCTGATGCTCTCGCCTTCCCGGTCTTCGTCTGTGGCTAGAATCAGTTCATCTGCGCCTTTTAGGGCTTCTTTGAGTGTTGAGACAACTTTTTTCTTGTCTTTGGGGATGACATATAGGGGTTCAAAGTCAGCCTCCACGTTGACCCCCAGCTGCGCCCATTTTTCTCCCTTGACCGCTTCGGGAATTTCGCTAGCCGACTGGGGCAGGTCACGCACATGGCCCATCGACGCTTCCACCCGATAGTTAGAAGGCAGGTAGTTACGGATGGTGCGTGCTTTTGTGGGAGATTCGACGATGACAAGGGTTGACATGGCACCTTCAGGGAAAAATAGCAGCTAGGCTAGAGAGTCCAAATTAGATAATTTGAGCGATATGTCAAGGGGGACGGTTCCACAGGGGGATTCAGGGGTGGGACGCTCGCCAGCCTTTAATGGTAAAAGTACCCCACTCTCTTTATATCGAATATTAATGGTCATAAAAGTTTTAAGGCCACTGCTCTGTCTGCTGAGCGGCTGCCGGCGATTTTTTTGCACCGCGCCAAATTGATAAGTCTGTTGCCGGCCTTGGCGGCGGGCAAGGCCACCCTTGGCGGCGCTCCGGGAGTCCCGGCTCCTCTATCTGGGGAAGGATGGGTGCCGGCAATCGGTTGCGATTTAAACCCTGAATCAGGCGGCGCAACGGGCTGCGCCGGCTCACCCCCTGACAAAAAGCCGCTCTGGTATGGAGAGGCGACATGTCGCATCTCTACAGGGGGTCAAATATAATTTTCTACAAAAGCCTGGGGAGATAACAGGAAAGCAACCGCCTGGATGTCAGGTTTTATCCGCTCGCTGCAGATGGGGAGAAAAACCCGCGCAACTTCTTGGATAGCGGGATTTGGATAGGGGGATGTGTGTGACCTGCCGGCGCTGCAAATCAAACCAGAAAAGCTGGGCTGGGGTTCTCCCGCCCCCACTCTCCAGATTCTAGCAAAAGGGGAAGCAACCGGCTCTGCCGCACCAGTCGGGGGCTGAACTGCACTCTCAATATGGCTGGTTCTCGAGCGGGCCGGTGTTTTTCGGGGTGCCGGCTTGAATCGGGGAGCTTCAGGCGGGTCAAAGTATTTAACCCAAGTTGCAACTTTTGGAGGCAAAGCCTCCTTAACGGCGTTCCCAGACTCTGCCTGGGAACGAGGTAAATTGCAGTTGCAAGGCTTTCTGTCCAGCGAAAAGCGCGACTTACTGCTAGCAGGTAAAAGTCGAAACCCCTCCCACTCTTAACTGTGCCGGCAGACTGGCAAACAGTTTTAAAAGCGGTCAGACCTGCCCGCGCCACAATAAGCAAAGAAGGCCGATAATTTATTATAATTATAATGCCTAAAAGTGCGGCTGCTCACAGGGGTGCCGGTGGAAAATGCTAGACTGGCCGGCAGTGGGGATAGCAAAGGGAAGGCAGCATGGAAAAAAATAGAACTCGAACTGGACGGAGCCACTCTGGCGCTGGCTTGGGCGATGGCTAATCAGCGCAATTGTGCGCTGCCACAACTGATTGACGAAGCGATCAACAAGCTGGCAGTGGCAGAACCCCCACAAGACCGTATACTAGGAATGTTCGCCGATGACCCGGAATCGGTGGACGAGATGCTAGCAGAAGTTATGAAGGAGCGGGCAGCACACCCGTTAAATCAAAGATTTGGACAAACACAATGCTAGAATGACAGGTAGTTGGGCCGGGAAAGATGAGGTAGTATGGAAAAGATTGAACTTGAACTGGACGGACCCACCCTGGCACGGGCCCGGGCGATGGCCAATCAGCGCAATTGTGCGTTGCCAGAACTGATTGCCGAAGCCATCAACAAGCTGGCAGTGGCAGAACCCCCACAAGACCGTATACTAGGAATGTTCGCCGATGACCCGGAATCGGTGGACGAGATGCTAGCAGAAATTATGAAGGATCGGGCAGCACACCCGTTAAATCAAAGATTTGGACAAAGCACTACTTGACACGGATATTTTTTCTGAAATCTTCAAGCGTATCGACCGGCGCGTTGCCGCTAGGGCTACGGCTTATCGTCATGCCTTTGGTGGCTATACTCTCTCTGTCATCACAGTCCTAGAAGTTGTCAAAGGCTGGCAGAAGCTGCATCGGGAAGACCGCATTCAGCGGTTTTTAGTAGATATTTCTGATGCGGAGGTGCTGGCACTAGATCGGGCTACTGCTGAAATAGCAGGGCGCATCTGTGGGGATTTGGAACGCACAGGACAGCCCATTGGTCTGGCTGATGCGATGATTGCCGCAACCGCATTACAGCACAACTTAACTTTAGTCACCGGCAACATATCCCACTACCAGCGCATTCAAGGACTGGGTTACAGTCTGAAACTGGATAACTGGCGAACCTAGAAAATAAAAAATTAAAGACCTTAAAACTTAAAATTTTGTCACAGTTAGAGCTGAATCCCGCGAGCGGCTGTGGGAGTGCGGGCAGAATTTAGAGACTGTTTATAAAGAAAAGTGAAGGAGCCAGAAACCGGGTTTCTTGTGGCTGTGGGCCATTCCATATCACTTGACCCAGCAAAAGAAACCCGGTTTCTCAACCCCTTGCGGCCTTAACAATTATTTAGAAATAGTCTCTTATATCCAGGGGTAGAGGTCGCCTGCAGGGGCGAGACAGAAAAGCCGGCACGAGTTCGGATAGGGGCAGAACGCGGTAAAATCCAATCTTGTAAAGGATTCTTAAGCTAGCCAACCTCACCCAGGTCTTGCCAAGCGATACTGTCCAACCTGCCTGAACCTTATGAACTTTGCCAATCTTGCAGCCCAGCTGAACGCCGGCACGATTTTGCCAGAGGGGATTGTCATTCTCACCCTTCTTGTGCTAATAGTCGGCGACCTGATTGTCGGGCGCACCTCCAACCGCTGGACTCCCTATGTGGCGATTGCCGGTCTCCTCGGTTCCGTCGTCGCCCTGTACTATCAGTGGCATACCTCCAACCCCATCTCTTTTCTGGGCGGCTTTAACGGCGACGCCCTCAGCGTCGTGTTTCGCGGGATCGTCGCCCTGTCTGCAGCTGTGACGATTTTGATGTCTGTCACCTACGTCGAGCAAAGCGGCACCTCTTTGGCGGAATTCCTCTCGATTTTGCTCACCGCCGCCCTCGGGGGCATGTTCCTCTGCGGTGCGGACGAACTGGTGACGATTTTTGTCTCCCTGGAAACCCTCAGTATTGCCTCCTACCTGCTCACCGGCTACATGAAGCGCGATCCTCGCTCCAATGAAGCGGCGCTGAAATACTTGCTGATTGGGGCTTCCAGTTCGGCAGTCTTCCTCTACGGCATTTCCCTGCTGTACGGCATATCCGGGGGAGAAACAACCCTGAGCGCGATCGCCGCCGGCATCGAGAAGGCAAATGCCGGTCAATCCCTGGCTGCAGTCATTGCCCTCGTCTTTGCCATCGCCGGCATTTCCTTCAAAATTTCCGCCGTTCCCTTCCACCAGTGGACGCCTGACGTTTACGAAGGTTCTCCCACCCCTGTGGTTGCTTTCCTCTCCGTCGGTTCCAAAACTGCTGGGTTCGCCCTCGCCATCCGCCTCCTGACCACCGCTTTCCCGCAGGTGCAAGCTCAGTGGCACTTTGTCTTCACCGCTTTGGCGATTCTCAGCATGGTGTTGGGCAATGTCGTCGCCCTCGCCCAAACCAGCATGAAGCGGATGCTGGCTTACTCCTCCATCGCTCAAGCCGGTTTCGTGATGATTGGTTTGATTGCCGGCACCGAAGCCGGTTACTCCAGCATGATATTCTACATGCTGGTGTACCTGTTTATGAACCTGGGCGGCTTCGCTTGCGTGATTCTCTTCTCCCTGCGCACCGGCACCGACCAAATTAGCGAATATTCCGGCTTGTATCAAAAAGACCCACTGCTCACCTTAACACTGAGCATCTGCCTGCTCTCCTTGGGTGGGATTCCTCCCCTCGCCGGTTTCTTTGGCAAGATTTACCTGTTCTGGGCCGGCTGGCAAGCTGGACTGTACAGCTTAGTCATCTTGGGGTTAATTACCAGTGTCGTCTCGATTTACTACTACATCCGCGTCGTCAAGATGATGGTGGTCAAAGAACCCCAGGAAATGTCTGATGCGGTGAAGAATTATCCGCCAATCCGCTGGGATTTTACCGGCATGCGTCCTTTGCAAGTGAGTTTGGTGCTGGCGCTGGTGGCGACTTCTCTGGCTGGAATTCTCTCCAACCCGCTGTTCACTCTGGCGAATGATTCCGTTAGCCGCACCCCGATGCTGCAAGCGAGCGTCTCGCACGCCAAGCCGGTGGCTTCTGTGCCGGTTGCTGAACATCTCTCCGCTAATTAAGCGGGATTAATGTTCGCGAGTTACTGAAATTTTGCCAGACGCCCGACTCCTGCAGTCGGGCGTTTTTGTTGGTGGGGTGTGTTCCTTACTAGAACGCTTTGTTGCTAAGATCCGGGCGATTGAAATCGCGGCTATACAAACGAAGCCCGCCTGCGCGGGCTTTTTGGAATGCGGGGTGCCGGTGCAAGGTGTATTGGGGGGAAATGTAGCGACAACTAGACGAGAGGGCGAAGCATTGGCGAAGCGAAATTTCGGGCGCAGTCGTAAAGCTCCTAACGCCAATGCGAAAGCCCCTACATCGGATCTTGTGTAGGGGCGAAGCATGAGCGCGACTATTTATGGGACTCAGGGAAAAGATTACATAGCTGCTGACGCAGCCGCTGCGCTAACGCTCATGCTTCGCCCTGACGCTAACGCTACCCACAGACAACCTCTAAAAAGCTAACTCCAAAAGGGGGTATAGAGCGGGGTAAGACCCTACATCAATTCGCCACCGGCATCTTGAAATCGCGGCTATACAAACAAAGTCCGCCTACCCTGCGGGAAGGGCTTCGCCCAACGCGGACTTTTTGGATTGATGCTTGCGGCGGGGCGTTTTTTTCCAGTAGGGTGCGTAGTTGTAGGGTGCGTTCCGCCTGAGCGCATCCCTTATTTGTGTGGGGAAATCAATAAGGCGGAACGCACCTCCCCCTGTAGCGGTGCGTTCCGCGTGCGAGTCTACCCCATTATGTGTGCGAGAATGGATGATGCGGAAGGCACCCTACTTTCAAAGGAACGAGGAACAATGTTCATGCCGGCATTGCTGCTTTGTTGCGCCAAGCGGGATATGATGTGGTAACTGCGACTTGGCTTGAGTTCAGCGCCTGATGTGGAATTGATTGATATTTGCCACCGGCACTGCAGATGTTGGCCCGGAAAGCGGTTTTGCCAACGGCTTCCGATTGAACCCTTCTGATTATCCGGGGATGGAGCTGGGAGGTTGTGAGCATCCCGATTATGTAGGGGCGAAGCATTCGGGCGAATAATCTCTCGGTCAAAACCAGCAATTGATAATCCGAATGCTTCGCCCTCACCAGGGTAGTTTCAAAAACGGGATGCTCCCGGTAGGTTGGCCATTTCGCCGCAGTTTGGCAGACCGGCGGGAAGCTGTAGAGAGGTTAATTCGCCGGTTGGATGGGGCAGAAATTGAGGGGAAGCTGTGGGTTGTTCAGGGAGGGCGGATTCTGGAGCGCCACTGCGCCGGAGATGAGAAAGATAAAATTTTGCAAAGTGCCGGCATAAAAAGTTGCCGGCACCCGATACTATGGCAGTTTTCACTTGCGTGGAGTACAGTTTGAGCCCCCCTAGCCCCCCTAAAAAAGGGGGGGACATTCTCAAAGCCCCCCTTTTTAAGGGGGGGCAAGGGGGGATCTAATATCTGTACTTCACTCAGTTGCAATCTGCTATAATATTAAGCTAACCCCCCAGCCCTCTGTGCGAGAGCGGGGAGGCGTAGGGGGTGGACATAAGCAGCACGATTCACCGAGAGGACACAAATGGACGAACAGCGCCAACAAGACTATCTCAATCTTATCCAAGCCTTACTCGACTGTCCCAGCGGGGAAGAAGCTAACATCCTCAATGCGCACCAAAACTTGATTGATGAGGGCTTGGTGCGGGTGATGGAACAGGTGGCAGCTCAGCTGGCACAACAGGGCGATGGGAGCAGGGCTGAATATTTAACTGATATTGCTCGTCGGCTAGCAGCAGATATCAGCAATTCCGCAACTGTAGCACTCCGAGAAGAATATCTCGCGTTCTTATTTGAGGTACTCCAAGCCACCAGCGACAGCAATGACAACCCGGAAGTGGTACACCCGCTGCTCTCTGCCAACCAGGACAAACTGAATGACACCTTGGCTGAACTTTACGCAAGTTGGGCAACAGCCAAGCTCTCGGAAGCTGATCCAGAACAAGCACTAACCTTCGCAGCAGATTTTTGCTCTTTCAGCGAAGTAATTGCGCAGTTCCCCTTGGGCAACAGAGCCAGCAATCTGGAAATAGCGATTGCCGGCTACCATCTCGCTCTGCGAGTATTCACCCGCGACGCAGACCGCACAGATTGGGCGGGTATTCAAAACAATCTGGGGCTTGCTTACCGCAAACGCATCAAGGGAGATAAAGCCGAAAATCTGGAAATGGCAATCGAGTGTTACCGGCAAGCCTTGCTGGAATACAGCTGCGACACCTTACTCGAAGATTGGGCGATGACTCAAAACAATCTGGGGAATGCTTACCAGGATCGCATCAAGGGAGATAAAGCCGAAAATCTGGAAATGGCAATCGAGTGTTACCGGCAAGCCTTGCTGGAATTCACCCGCGACATCTGCCCCGAAGAATGGGCGATGACTCAAAACAGTCTGGGGATTGCTTACAGTGATCGCATCAAGGGAGATAAAGCCGAGAATCTGGAAATGGCAATCAAGTGTTACCGGCAAGCCTTGCTGGAATACACCCGCGACGAATTTCCTCGAAATAGGGCGATTAATCAATACAATCTGGGTCTTGCTTACTGGAACCGCATCAAGGGAGATAAAGCCGAGAATCTGGAACAGGCAATCAAGTGTTACCGACAAGCCTTGCAGGTACGCACCCGCAAGGCATTCCCCCAAGATTGGGCGGCGATTCAAAACAGTCTGGGGATTGCTTACTGTAACCGCATCAAGGGAGATAAAGCCGAGAATCTGGAACAGGCAATCAAGTGTTACCGGCAAGCCTTGCAGGTACGCACCCGCAACGCATTCCCCCAAGATTGGGCGGCGACTCAACACAATCTGGGTCTTGCTTACTGGAACCGCATCAAGGGAGATAAAGCCGAGAATCTGGAACTGGCAATCGAGTGTTACCGGCAAGCTTTGCAGGTATATACCCGCGACGCATTCCCCCAAAATTGGGCGGCGACTCAACACAATCTGGGGATTGCTTACAGTGATCGCATCAAGGGAGATATAGCCGAGAATCTGGAACTGGCAATCGAGTGTTACCGGCAAGCCTTGCAGGTATATACCCGCGACGCATTCCCCCAAGATTGGGCGGCGATTCAAAACAGTCTGGGGATTGCTTACTGTAACCGCATCAAGGGAGATAAAGCCGAGAATCTGGAACAGGCAATCAAGTGTTACCGACAAGCCTTGCAGGTACGCACCCGCGACGCATTCCCCCAAGATTGGGCGATGACTCAAAACAATCTGGGGAATGCTTACAGGGACCGCATCAAGGGAGATAAAGCCGAGAATCTGGAACTGGCAATCGAGTGTTGCCGACAAGCCTTGCAGGTACGCACCCGCGACGCCTTCCCCCAAAATTGGGCGATGACTCAAAACAGTCTGGGGATTGCTTACAGGAACCGCATTAAGGGAGATAAAGCCGAGAATCTGGAACTGGCAATCGAGTGTTACCGACAAGCCTTGCAGGTACGCACCCGCGACGCATTCCCCCAAGATTGGGCGATGACTCAAAACAATCTGGGGAATGCTTACAGGGACCGCATCAAGGGAGATAAAGCCGAGAATCTGGAACAGGCAATCGAGTGTTACCGGCAAGCCTTGCAGGTACGCACCCGCAACGCATTCCCCCAAGATTGGGCGGCGACTCAACACAATCTGGGGAATGCTTACTGGAAGCGCATCAAGGGAGATATAGCCGAGAATCTGGAACAGGCAATCGAGTGTTACCGGCAAGCCTTGCAGGTACGCACCCGCAACGCATTCCCCCAAGATTGGGCGGCGACTCAACACAATCTGGGGACTGCTTACGAGAAACAAAGACAAATTGAAGAAGCGATTCAGTGTTACCAATCCGCCCTAGAAATCCGCACTCCTGCCACCTTCCCGCTAGAATGCTTGCAAACCGGGCGCAATTTGGGCGATATGGCATTCACAGCGGGGCGGTGGCGAGAAGCGATGCAGGGGTACGCACCGGCAATCGATGCGGTGGAAGAAATTCGCTCCCAGGCGATGTCAGACGAGCGCCGACAGGAAATCGTCAGCGAATCTATTGACATCTATCAAAACATGGTGCAAGCTTGCATCAAAACCGGCAATCTGGAAAAGGCATTTGAATATGTGGAGCGCTCCCGCTCCTAGAGAAAGTAGAGTGCGTTCCGCCTCATCCATTCTCGCACCCGGAACGCACCGCTACAGGGTGAGGTGCGTTCCGCCTTATCGATTTTATCACACAAATAAAGAGTGAGGTCAGGCGGAACGCACCCTACAGCTGTTAGGCTTAATTGTATCGGCATACTTATCAGCGGGGAGTTGGGGAGTGGGGCGCATCTCAGAGAACCCCACCCCCGAAACCCGCCACCCGTTCACGGGGAAGGGGGAAAGAAGAGAAAAGATGCAAAACCCTGTTTCAATCCCGTTTCCGGGATTCAGCTGGCTAAAAATCTTCTCCTCCTACCCGCTGCTGAAATCATTGTAGCATTGATATGGGCTTCTTTGCACAATCGGGATGCCCCCCCGTTACCCACCCCACCCCCTGCACCGATAACAACTGCGAGGATACACTCATGCCCCCATCTAAACCCTACCAGCCCCTGCTCCTGAGACTGTTCCACAATCTCAATGCTCTCATCGCCCTGCTGGCAATTGTCACCTCATTTTTAGTGTACAATACCTTTGACGGACGGTTGCTCAAACTGCCCCTGCCTCGGATTCCCAATATTATTGGCATCCACGGCACCTTTGGTCTGATTTTACTGTTTGTGATGCCGGCTTTTGCATTATACAGCTTCCATGCCGGTGAAAAACGCCTCGTCCAGCCCGACTCCTTTAAAAAACTCGCACAGGTTGGCAAACCCATCTGGTGGTACAGCCTCCACCGAATTGTCAATACAGCCATGTTACTGGCAGCAACATTGGCTTTAATATCAGGCCGGATGATGCAAGAAGAATGGCTCCCCAAGGAGGAATTTAACCATATCTGGTATATCCTGCACCTGACCGCATGGGCGGTTTTGGTGTTTTGTCTGGCGGCGCACCTGCTGATGAACGCTAAAGTGGGCGGCGCTAACCTTATCCTGTCCATGTTTGCCATTCACTACCGCCCGGAAGATAGCCCGGCTGAGTGGCCTAATAAAATCCGCTCCTGGCTGCACCGGCTCACTTCTAAAGGAGGCAATTAACTGTGAAAAAAAATACCGTACTGCGGGTTGCCGAAATCTTAGTCATGGGAGGAATTTTAATCGCCTTCATCGCCCCCCTGCTGGTTCCCTCCAATGAGCCGGCTGAAGTCCAGCGTTAAGGACAGGCGAAACGGGGACAGGCGAGACGGGGACAGGCGAGACGCCTGTCCTACGCCTGTTGTAGAGACGCCATTTGTCGCGTCTTAATTCGGGTATAAACTAATTAATTATAGCACTAAACCGCACACAATATCAAATAGAAAATCTAACTTCTATTATCATATCTTGTAGATTAACTGAACTTAGCAATGCCCGAACGCCCGAACGTCCGAACGCCCGATGCCCCATGCCCAATGCCCTCAATATGGGGCGAATTTCAGCCAATAGCGGCGCTCGCCACTACCCCCACCGGCGCTCAGCGCCTCCAACCCCTGTGCGAGAATGCCGGCGCTACCCTTTGGGTGCCAGAATCGATTACCGGCATCAAAGGCAGCCAAACTTACACCGGCTCCCTCAAAGCCCACTTGGCCACACTCTGGCCACACCACCGCGCATTTATCTTCTGTTTAGCCACCGGCGCGACAGTTCGCCTCATCGCACCCCTATTGCAGCACAAATCCAGCGACCCCGCCGTGGTCGTCTTGGATGACACCGGCAAGTTCGCCATCAGTTTGTGCGGCGGACACCAAGCCGGCGCAGACCAACTGACAAGACTGATCGCCCTGCAACTGGGAGCCACACCCGTCTTAACCGGCGCATCAGCTGGATTGGGACTGCCGGCTGCAGACCTGCTCGGCGTCCCCTTTGGCTGGGAGCGCGGAGCCGGCGATTGGACAGGTGTCAGCGCCGCTGTGGCGCGAGGCGAAGCAGTACAAGTCATTCAAGAAGCCGGCTCCACCCTTTGGCAAATCCATCTCCCCCAGAAACATCCTTTCTATTTTGAGCCGGCAGCAATTGACAAAAACCCGGATGGCATTAATCATGCCGGTGCCAGCATTAATCATGCCGGCGACAGCATAAACAATGCCGGTGCCAACATCAATCATGCAGGTGCCAGCATCAATCATGCAGGTGCCAGCATCAATCATGCCGGTGCCAGCATCAATCATGCAGGTGCCAGCATCAATCATGCAGGTGCCAACATCAATCATGCCGGTGCCAACATTGACAGTGCTGGCGAAAATCCCAGACAGCCGGCGGCGAGAATCTGGATCGGTCACAAACAGCCACACCCATCCCACTCCCAACAAATCCCAGAAATCCACTGGCATCCAAGAGTTTTATGGGTGGGAGCCGGTTGCGAGCGAGGCACATCGAAACAGCTGATTGAGACAGCCATTCAGCAGACTTGCCAAACTCACCAGCTAGCAGAAAGCGCCATTGCCGGCATTGCCACAATCGACCTGAAAGCCGATGAAATTGGGTTAGTAGAACTCTGCCAAGAGCGAAACTGGCCATTGCGAACCTTCCCAGCGGAATTGCTGCGAAACGTGCCGGTGCCCAACCCCTCAGCCGCAGTCGAAAAAGAAGTCCGAACCCCCAGCGTAGCCGAAGCAGCCGCCCTCCTAGCCGCAAACCCAGACAGCCAATCCCCAAATCCCCAAATCCCGGCATCCCCTCCCCAACCCCTGCTCGCGCCCAAACAAATTTACCGCGCCGAAGGACAGCCAGGAGCAGTTACCGTCGCCATTGCCCAATCCCAGCAAGAATATACAGGTCGCACCGGCACCCTCTTGCTAATTGGCACCGGCCCCGGCACACTGGAGCAAATGACCCCCGCCGCCCAAACAGCCGTCGCCCGAGCCGACGCCGTTATCGGTTACTCCCTCTACATCGACTTAATCGCCCCCCTGCTTCATCCCGGACAAATTGTCGAATCCCTCCCGATCACCCAGGAGCGCCAGCGAGCTAACAGAGCGATTGAACTGGCAAACTGGGGGTTAACCGTAGCGGTTGTCTCTTCTGGCGACTGCGGCATTTATGGCATGGCGGGATTAGTGCTCGAAGAACTCCGCGCCCAAAACTGGGACGGCAAAACCCCCGCAGTGCGAGTTTTTCCCGGAATTACCGCCCTGCAAGCCGCCGCCTCCCGCGTGGGGGCACCTTTGATGCACGACTTTTGCGCGATTAGCTTGAGCGATTTGCTGACGCCGTGGGAGGTAATTGAGAAAAGACTGCTCGCCGCTGCGATGGCGGACTTTGTTACTGCGCTTTACAATCCGCGCTCGCAAACTAGAACTGAGCAGATTGTGCGAGCCAGGGAGATTTTTTTGCAGCACCGCGATCCCAACACGCCGGTGGCTATTGTCCGCTCCGCCTATCGAGAAGAGGAACAAATTAGTCTGACGACGCTTGACAAATTTATCGAAATACCCATTGATATGCTCACCACGGTGCTGATTGGAAATCAAAGCACCCGCACTCATGCCGGTTGGATGATTACCCCACGGGGTTACTTGGGTTTTAGTGGGGAACATAGCAGTTCTAAATGATTTGCGCACCCCCAGGTTGCCCAGAACCCCGGTTTCTTTAAGAAACCGGGGTTCTGAAATTTACGCGAAGGTATAGGGGGTAGGGTGCGTTCCCTCGAAGGGAACGCACCCTACGAATCACACTAACCTAAGTGCCAACTGCTATAACAGCTTAATTCCGCAGGTGGCGGGGTGGGCAATCCCTGCGGGGAGAGAGCGCTCTCTCGCCCACCCCATCGCTTATTCAGCCACCCTCTGGTCGAGGTTGACAAATCGGTTAATCAGACCGGACACTAGGGACAGGACGATGGAACCAATTAGAGCCGGCCAAAAACCGGCAACCGTAACACCCGGAGTGAAATAGCCCACCAGCGACAGCGAGATGGCATTGATCACCAGCAGAAACAGACCCAAAGAGAGAATAGTCAGGGGCAAAGTGAGAATGGTCAAAATGGGTTTAACAATGGCATTGACCAACCCCATGACAATCACTGCAACTGCAGCGGCTGTAAAACTGGCAATATGAATGCCCGGTACGAGATAGGCCGTAATTACTAGGGAAAGGGCAGCAAGCAGCCACGTCAAAAAGAAATTTAGCATAAGTTGTTTGGATGATCGCTATTAGGATTTTAGGGAGCGCCGGCGTCTGGCTCCGACGCGGGATGCAGTAACCTGGAAAAGAGCCTTTACAGCCGCCGGTGGGGCTTTAGCCCTACTACAAACAAACTGTGGGGCTAAAGCCCCTATTGCAAACGGCGCACCGGCACCCCAGGCTTCCCCATCCGCCCCCGTTCCTAATTTACCGAGTTTTTATGTTCTTCCGACAACTGGCTGCTTTCCTGCTGGCGCTGCTGCTGTTGAGCTCACCGGCACCGGCACAGGCACTGGACTATCCCCCACCCCTGTCGTTTAGCAATGCCAATCTCAGCGGCAGGGATTTTTCTGGCCAAAACCTGCGGGTAGCTGAGTTTTCCAACGCCAACCTGCACGCCGCCAATCTTCAAGGCGCTGACTTGCAGGGAGCGGTTCTCAGCACCTCCGTGCTCACCAAAGCCAGCCTGCACGGCGCAGACCTAACCAACGCGCTGGTAGATGGGGTCAACTTCGCCGGCGCTGACTTGAGCGATGCCATCTTCGCCGAAAGCATTTTGCTGCGCTCCAAATTTGATAATGTAAAGATTGCCGGTGCCGACTTCACCGATGCCATGCTGGACGGGGCGCAAATCAAAGAACTCTGCGCCTTAGCTTCCGGCGTCAATCCCAAAACCGGCGTCGCCACCCGCGACTCCCTGGGATGCCGGTGACGCCGCCACCCCAGGGACTGACAAGTTCAGCGGGGATGTCTTGTTAAGAAAACCTGTAAATCCCCACCCCCTCAAAATTTAATCCTTTAATAATGAATAGGCTCCAATGCCTAAGGGAGTTGGGGTTTAAGCCGTTTTGTCGGTTAATCAGGGCTACTACTGGTCTGTCTCCGACTGGACAGGTCGCTCCAGCAAAGACTTCTTGTGGGGAATTCAAAAACCAGAGCGATATCGTGCGTGTAGTTAGCCTTATTCCCTTTGATGTATTCCGCACGGAAGAGGCGAAAAAAATGGCTGCCGACGTGAAGATGAATTTCCTGACATTGCGATTTGATGAAACACTAGAACGTGCTTTCATCAGGGATTACTTTGATAAATATCTGAATCAAGTCCGATTCGCCTTGCTCGCGGGGATTGTTTTATATTCGGCATTCGGGATTTTAGATGCCTCACTGCTCCCTGCCGAAAAAGAAACAATATGGGCGATTCGCTACGCAATCGCTTGCCCCCTGGTATTGGCTATTTTCGGCCTCACATTTTACCGGCATTTCAGAAAATTCATGCAAGCATCTATCAGCCTCGCTATCCTGATAGCCGGATTCAGCCTCATAGCCCTGTCAGCCGCGATCAGAGACAGGTATTTTGACGATATTCATGTGTCTTTGATTCTCCTGCTGATGGCCGCTTATACCTTGACAAAGCTCAGATTTATCTGCGCGAGCCTTACGGGGTGTGCGCTGATAGCGGCTTACGATATCGTAGCGATATGGGTCAGGCATCTTTCCTCACCCAAGCTAGCGAGCGCCAACTTGTATCTGATTTGCGCCAACCTCATCGGGATGTCTTCCTGCTACCTGATAGAGCTTTATATCCGGAGAAACTATTTCCAGACCAAACTCTTGGAAGCCGAGCGGGAAAAGTCCGAGCGCCTGCTGCTCAATATCTTGCCGGCAGCAATAGCCGAGCGGCTGAAACAGAATAGCAGCACACTGGCTGACTACTTTCCAGAAGTCACAGTCCTGTTTGCCGATATAGTAAACTTTACAGAAATTGCCAGCCGCACAACCCCCAGAGAGTTGGTGACTCTGCTCAACGAGATATTCTCAGCCTTCGACCGGCTGGCAGAATGGCACGGGTTAGAGAAAATCAAAACAATTGGTGACGCCTATATGGTCGTCGGAGGTCTGCCGGTGCCCAAAGCGAATCACGCTGAAGCAATTGCGGAAATGTCGCTTGACATGCAGCAAGAAATTTCCCGCTTCCGCACAAAAGAAGGCGAACCGCTGAGCCTCCGCATCGGGCTCGCTACTGGGCCCGCAGTCGCGGGAGTGATTGGCCTGAGAAAATTCAGCTACGATATTTGGGGCGACACCGTGAATACAGCCAGCCGCATGGAATCCCACGGAAAAGCCGGCTGCATTCAAGTCACAGCAGCCACCTACCAGCTATTGCGACATCAATATCTCTTTAAGGATCGAGGCGACATCGATGTCAAAGGCAAAGGAAAGATGAGGACGTATTTCCTCACGGGAAAAAAAACTCACAACTTAGAGCGCAGAACTGATGAATCACGAATTAATGCCACTCACCGAATTGGCTGAGAATCAACCGAGAAAAATCAAGCGGGTTGGCGTCATAGGCGGGGGACAGCTGGCTTGGATGATGGCCGGCGCAGCTGAATCCCTGGGAATTGAACTGGTTATCCAAACCCCCGGCACCACCGATCCCGCCGCCGCAATTGCCGCTGAAACCGTCCTCGCACCCATCGACGACGCCGCAGCCACCGCTCAGCTAGCCAGCCGCTGCGACGCCATCACCTTCGAGAATGAATTTGTCAACCTGGACGCCTTAATGCCCCTCGCCCAACAAGGCGTCTGCTTCCGCCCGCGACTGCAGGTACTAGCCCCCCTGCTTGACAAATATCACCAGCGCTGCTACCTGCGCGATTTGGGGCTGCCGGTGCCCCAGTTTCTAGCTTGGCAACAGGAAACGGAACCATCAAAATCCCCCAATCCCCAAATCCCGGCATCTCAACCCCTGGGTTTCCCCGCAGTGATCAAAGCCCGCCGGCACGGCTACGACGGACAGGGTACAGTAATTGTCAAAGACGCCGCTCAGCTGGAATCCACCTGGCAAAAGTGGGGGTGCCCTCCCGTGCTGCTGGAAGAATTTGTCCCCTTTGAGCGGGAATTGGCTGCAATCGCCGCCCGCTCAGCGGGCGGTGAAATATCTCTTTACCCGATAGTGGAAACCCAGCAAGAAAATCAAGTCTGCCGGCGCGTCATCGCCCCAGCTGTTCTGGAAGCGCCGGTGGTGGCAGAAATTGAGGAAATCGCCCGGACTCTGCTAGAAAGTTCGCAAGCCGTGGGGGTGTTTGGCATCGAACTCTTTCTCACCGGCACCGGCAAAGTGCTGGTCAATGAAATTGCCCCCCGCACGCACAATTCTGGGCATTTCACCCTGGACGCCTGCTTTACCTCACAATTTGAACAGCACTTGCGAGCCGTTTGCGATTTACCCTTGGGCAGCCCAGCCCTCACCTGTGCCGGTGCGGTGATGGTGAACCTGCTCGGTTTTGAGAATTCGCGGGATGATTATATTGCCAAACGGCAGCAGCTGGCTGAGGTTGCCGGTGCTCGCGTGCACTGGTACGGCAAGAGTGAATCCCGTATCGGGCGCAAACTGGGGCACGTTACGGTTTTGCTCGACGCTCCAGAAAGCCGGTTGCGGCAAGAAGCTTTGGCGACTGCCGGCACCATTGAATCCATTTGGTACGGTTGAGAGCCTCAGGAGATTTCGAGCGCTGGCTTTTTGTTGGGGGTGTCTCGCCCCTCTTGCAAAATTAAGAATTGTGTGATAATATTACAGAGGACAATTCATTTGGCGAGAGATATGTTAAATCTCCTTAAAAAAGCAGCGCTTGTAGCTGCGGGAACCGGCTTCTCGGTTTTGGGGCTGGTAGGTATCCTTCTCCCCTTGATTCCTGGAACTCCGTTTCTTTTAATAGCAGGAGTCTGCTTTTATAAGGCATTCTCAAGGTAAGGCCAACAGCTGAAAATGTCCGGGGAACTCAAGTTCAGTTGAATTCCCGCAAGATCTTTCAGGAAGGGCGTCGGGCGTCGGGGACAGCAATGCGAGCGTGCGAGCGTGCGTTAGCGCAGCGGCTCCGCAGGAGCGGCGTGCCCAATGCCCAAAACAAAGGAGCCGGTGAAAAAGCCTTGCCAGGTGAACAATTACCTATTGACAGCGGCGGCTTTTTCTGCAGCTTAACGGGGCGGGCATTCTTGTGCCAATTGCCCGACGACCCCCACTTGCGTGCCGGTGCCAAGGGAGTGAAAAACCCCTCCCCAGCTGACGCAGGTGCTTCTTTGATTCGTTCCAAGGATTCGCCCCAACCGCTGTCGCCGGCGCTGTATTGTGATGCCTGCCGTGGGGGGCGGAAAGAGTGCAGAGACATTGGGGAAGTAAATTTTAACACAGATTACAGAAATTATCAAGACAAGTGAATAATTTTTCTGCGTGGGGGGAAATCGCTGACACCCCCTTGTCAAAGCTGGCAGATAGACTACAATAGAGAAGGTTGCACTGCGGCGTTGGTGACTGCCAATAATGTTTTATGATCTATGTCTTCTAAAAAAAGGGAGCTAAGCGTTCTAGCAGCAGTAGACCGGCCATGTAGCCGGAAACTTTAAGCTAGACAAATAGTGCCCACCTGGAATATCCAGGTCAAAAACTGAGGTAAGACGGCGTCGCGGTGAGCCTAAAAGAATTTTCTCCTCTGTCTCTGGGACAGGGGAGTTTTTATATATAACCCGTGATCGGAGGTAATCGTGCCCAAGCCGCAGTTTGACCCAGAAGAGGCTCAGACTGCGGCAGGTTCTGGTTTGGGTTCGGGGACTTCCTGCTTAACCGTGAGATAGCGAATCACGTCATCACTCAGGCGCATGGCTCGTTCGAGTACCGCTATGGCGCTTCCCGGGGCCTTATAATTCATCTGGATATAGATGCCTTCCCGGTACTTGCCGATTTCGTAGGCTAAGCGGCGCTTGCCGCGATGCTGAGTGTCGATGGGATCGGCTCCCTGATCCCGCAGCAGCTTTTGATACTTAGCGATGGCCTGTTCAGTGAGTTCTTCGCCCAGATCCGGACGCAAGATGTACATGGTTTCGTAAATGTAGTTCATGAGAGTCCTGTGGTTTGGAAGTGTTTTCGACGCTATGGCCGTCAGGCTGGCGGGGGGATGTGCTGCAAGCAAAGGCCAGCCCCAAGCGGGCGGGTCTGGGCCCAGGCCCCATGCCGGTGCCAGCGGGCGCTGAAAGGCACTGGCCGCCAGACCGGCGAGCCGGCTGCCGCCACTTTTTACTTGCAAAACCTGTATGGTAGCATGCCTTAGCCGGCAAAGACAAGTGTTTTTCAGAAAAGGGCGACCGTTGCGCGACCTCACCGGCCTCAGGGAGACAGGGGCTTGCTGGCAGTGCCGGTCAAGACTTCCAGACTTCATGCCGGCACTGCCGCTCCCCACAGAAGAAGCAAAGCATTACAATATTGTGAATTTCAAAGACCCACCCGCTGACATTTTTTTAAGGACAGGTGCCCCACAGCCCAGAGCCGCTAAAATCCTCAGATGAGCCGTCAAAAGCTCAAAGACCCACACTAAGACATAACTCAACGTCATGGCACAGCGCTACGTCCGCGTCCTAACACCAGAGGGACGGATTTACTACGGTTTATTGCAACTGAGCCAAAGCGTTCAGGTGCTCGATGCGCCTCCCTGGTTAAAAGGACAGCCCACGAACTTGCAGTTAGAGCCCGACACTTACCAGCTGCTGGCTCCCTGCGCACCGTCCAAAATTGTGGCCGTCGGCAAGAATTATGCCGACCATGCCGCCGAGATGGGAACCGCAGTTCCCAGCGAACCGCTGCTCTTTCTCAAACCGCCAACTGCTGTCATCCCGACGGGAGGGGAGATTGCTTACCCCCCCCAGTCACAGCGAGTGGACTACGAAGGAGAATTGGCTCTCGTCATCGGAGAGCCCTGTACCGACTGCACCCCGGAGCAAGCGCAAGCGAAAATTTGGGGTTACACGATCGCCAATGACGTGACCGCAAGGGATTTACAGAAGCGGGACGACCAGTGGACGCGGGCCAAAGGGTTTGATACATTCTGCCCCCTCGGGCCCTGGATCGTCCGAGAGTTGAGTCCCGGCGCACGCCTGCAGACATTTCTCAATGACAGCGACCAACCCGTGCAGTCCACCGGCACCGACCAAATGGTGTTTCCGCCGGACGTGCTGGTGTCGTATATCTCGCAGGTGATGACACTCCTCCCCGGAGATGTGGTGCTGACGGGAACGCCGCTCGGAATAGGGCCCCTGCAAGCAGGCGACCGCGTTCGCGTCGAAATAGAAGGCATTGGCAGCCTGGAAAATACCGTTGTGGCGCGGCGCTCTCCCAAAACGCAATAGCGCGACTCGGGTGCCATCAGGGTGTCATCCCGCCTCAGAGCCTAAGGGCGCACTTGCATGTGAACCGCATCGGAAAGGGTGGGAATTTCTGCGTAACGCCCCATCAGCGACTGGGCAACTGAATAGATAAAAGCTGCCAGGATGCCCAGAAATATCATGTTGTAGAGAGTTTCCAGGACAAATCTGACGGGGAGGCCGCTTGCTAAAATTGGCACAACCAGACCGCACAGCATCAAAATAATGTCCAAAAGAATCGCCTGCATCGTGTTGAAACGAATGAAGTGACTGATTTTTTCGTTTCTCACCACTCCCAGATACAAGGCCAAGAAAATAATAAATCCTGCAAAGGGGATACCGCTGTAAATCTGTATCAAGGGCAGCAGCGGCATAAAAACCAGTTGCAAGGCCGGAAACTGGTCAAACAAAAACCGCCCAAAGTCCAGGCCATCAATCAGGGGAAGCAGATAAGGCAGGCAAGCAAAAATCCGGTCGGAAACGGTCGTAGACCCGCGCCAAGACATGAGGTATCCTCCTGAGCCAGAGTGTTAATCGTCAGTTTCTCCTGAACTCAGGATAGCGCAGAAGCGTGGGCTAGCTTGACCGGAGGGCCAAGTCTCCGCCCAGAGTCGTTCAATCCGCCCCGCCACACTGCGCCCGCGAGAGCGCCCCTCACTGGATATTGGCGATCCGGAAGCCCATCTGGCACTCGTACTGCTCTGCCTGGTGCGACGCAGGCTTGCTAATCGGGTGTCCGCAGCCGAGCTGACCGTGCCGCCAGCGGGGCTGACCGCTGCCATCGGCCATTAAGCAGGTTTGGCAGACTTGCTGAGGGGAAATAATTCGATCGTCCATTAGAATCACCAACATTCCACACCTCCGGTACTTCCCAAAATCCCTTGACTTCATTGTAAGTCAGGCTTTCAGGGAGAGCGGGCAAAATAACGCACAGCTTAACGCTCGCAGCCAGAGATGTGAAGTATCGGTTGTGTCAGTTATAACTAGAAAATAGAAAATGGCAAAGCGTGCCGGTGCTGACGACGGCTCAAACCCTTAACGGGGTGCTCCCCGACTGATTCAACGCGCGCAGCCGGCGCAAATAAGGTATAATAAATTTTTTTGGGAAACACTGGCTGGCCAAAACAGTCCCGGCCTTCTCGGTGACTGAAAGCGCCGGCTGCCGGAAATTCAAACAATTCTTAACATTTCTCGTGAGGGGAAAACCCTGTGACTCAGAGTAACTCAGACTTCCTGGCTGCCACCGATCCAGCTGTAGCCGAGTTGATTGGGCGCGAACTGATGCGCCAGCGGGATCACTTGGAACTGATTGCCAGTGAAAACTTTACCTCACCGGCAGTTCTAGCCGCCCAAGGCTCGGTACTGACCAACAAGTATGCCGAGGGGCTGCCCCGCAAACGCTACTACGGCGGCTGCGAGCACATCGACGGCATCGAACAGCTGGCCATCGACCGGGCCAAGCAGCTGTTTGGTGCCGCGCACGCCAACGTCCAGCCCCACTCCGGCGCACAAGCGAACTTTGCCGTGTTCCTGGCGCTGCTGGAGCCCGGAGACACCATCATGGGAATGGATTTGTCCCACGGCGGCCACTTGACCCACGGCTCGCCGGTGAACGTCTCCGGCAAGTGGTTCCAAGTGCGTCACTACGGCGTCAGCCGGGAAACAGAACAGCTCGACTACGACCAAATCCTGGAACTGGCAAAGCAGCACCGGCCTAAATTGATCATCTGCGGGTACTCGGCTTACCCCCGCACGATCGATTTTCAGAAGTTCCGCTCCATAGCCGATCAAGTGGGAGCCTACCTGCTGGCAGATATCGCCCACATCGCCGGGTTGGTGGCCACCGGCCATCACCCCAACCCCATCCCCCACTGCCATGTCGTCACAACCACCACCCACAAGACCCTGCGCGGCCCGAGGGGTGGTATAATACTGACCGGCGACCCCGAACTGGGCAAAAAACTCGATAAAGCCGTTTTCCCCGGCACCCAGGGCGGGCCCCTAGAACACGTGATCGCCGGTAAAGCCGTTGCTTTTGGAGAAGCCCTCAAGCCAGAATTCAAAGCCTATTCTGCCTCTGTCATTGAAAACGCCAGCGCTATGGCGGCGCACCTCAGCCAGCGGGGATTCAAGATTGTATCGGGCGGCACAGACAACCACCTGATGCTCGTTGACCTGCGCTCGATTGGCATGACCGGCAAAATTGCCGACAGTCTCCTCGGCGGCGTCAACATTACGGCCAACAAAAACACCGTTCCCTTCGATCCAGAGTCGCCCTTCGTCACCAGCGGGCTGCGGCTGGGTTCGCCGGCAATGACCACGCGCGGCATGGGAGCGGCGGAATTTACCGAAATTGCCGATATTATTGCCGACCGGCTGCTGAATCCGGAAGATGAGGCAGTTACCCGAGATTGCCGCCGGCGGGTGGCTGCCTTGTGCGCCAGCTTCCCCCTGTACCCCCATTTAACGGTGCCAGTACCGGCTCTGGTTTGAGATCAAGGGTGCAAGCCTTTTGGGAGAAAGGTTTTGGGTTTTGGGTGAGGGGCAGCAGCCACGGCTGATATCATGTCCGGTTGATTAACCGCAATCAGGAGCCTGGGCAAGGGAAGCGGTGATGCCCAATGCCCGATACCCCCACTCACAGATATTATGGGCACTCAACCGAACTTGATATGACTTCTGACTCGTGACGCAAGGTAGCGCCATCCCTTTCTCCCAATACCAACAGACCCTATCACCCACAACCCCCGACATTTTCCGGTGGCTCCCTGGGAGCTGTGAATGTCTGAAATATAGTACACTCTGGCTGACACACGACTCGTCTCGCACCCTCGTTATTTCAGATGCCTCTCCATGCTGTACCACCTGGTCGCCTTTCTGGTTTCTAACCTCGTTGTGCTCTGGAGCACACCAGTTGTCAAAAACATTGGCCTCAAAATAGGCCGCGTAGACCAGCCTGGTGGGCGCAAAGTCCACCAGCGCCCGATGGTGCGATTGGGAGGCGTGTCTATTTTTGTCGGCACCATAATTGCACTCCTGGCTGTCTGGAAATTGGGGGGCTTTGTAGACTACCGTGGCACGGTTCTGCCTCCAGACAAAGAATATGAAATCTGGGGCGTCACGATTGGCGGTCTGGCTTTCTTCCTTATAGGCTTGGCAGATGACCTTTTTAGCCTCTCGCCTTTTGTGCGGCTGCTGATGCAAGTCTTGGTTGCCGGTATGGCCTGGAAAGCCGGCGTCAGCATTGATTTTCTGACGATTCCCTTTCTCGGGCTGACCCATATGGACATCCTGAGCTTGCCGATTACGGTGATTTGGCTCGTGGGCATGGCCAATGCCATAAACTGGATTGACGGGCTCGACGGATTAGCTGCCGGCGTGTCTGGGATAGCCGCCCTCGTGATGATGTTCGTCAGCCTGTTCATGCACCAGCCGGCAGCCGCCCTGATTGCGGCAGCCCTAGCAGGTGGGGCTCTGGGCTTCCTGAAATACAACTTTAACCCCGCCGAGATTTTTATGGGAGATGGGGGAGCCTATTTCATGGGCTTCACCCTCGCCGGTGTGGGAGTGATTGGCTTGGTTAAAACCACTGCCGTCACAGCAGTCTTGCTGCCCTACCTGATCCTGGCCGTTCCGATTTTGGACATGTCCGCTGTCATCCTCTCCAGGCTGCGCGAGGGCAAATCTCCTTTTGTTGCCGACAAACGCCACCTGCACCACCGCCTGCTGCAGGCGGGTCTTTCTCACCGGTGGGCCGTCCTGTTCATTTACTCTCTCACACTCTGGGTGGGCAGTTTGGCGCTGGCTTTTTCTGGCTTCCCCAGCGGGCTCGCTTATGCCCTCGCTGCCACTGCCCTCCTGAGTTATACCAGCTGGCGCGTCTGGAAGTACGCTCGACAATCTTAGCGCCAGCAGCACCCCTCTCGGTTTTTGCTCCCAAGCCTCGTTCCAATGGCTGGCATCGCACGCCCGCCTCTACCGGAAACGAGGATTTTGCATTTTTCAGGGCCGGCACGCTCTAAAATCCAAAATCTAAAATCTAAAATCTAAAATTTTCAGGGCCGGCACAATCTAAAATCTAAAATCTAAAATCTAAAATCTAAAATCTGCAATCCCATGAGTGCTGAAATTATCTGTGTCGGCACAGAACTCCTGTTAGGGGACATCACCAATACCAACGCCCAGTTTCTGGCGCTGCAGCTGGCGGCGCTGGGAATCCCTCACTACTACCAAACCGCAGTGGGGGACAATCCAGACCGCATCAAGCGCGTCCTGGCCATTGCCGGCGAGCGCTCTCAAGTGCTGATTTTCACCGGCGGTTTGGGCCCTACGCCCGACGACCTCACCCACGAGACGATAGCCGACTTTTTTGGCGCTCCTCTGGTTGAGCAGCCGGCAGTCCTCGAAGACATCGCCGCCAAGCACGCCGCCCGCGGACGCCAGATGAGCCCGAGCAACCGCAAACAAGCCCTGATTCCAGAAGGTGCCCAGATTTTGCCCAATCCCACCGGCACGGCACCGGGCATCATCTGGCAGCAGAGCACCGGCTTGACCATTCTGACTTTCCCAGGCGTACCGTCAGAAATGCAGCGGATGTGGCAGGAAACCGCTGTTCCCTATCTGAAAAGTCAGGGCTGGGGAAAGGAAATTATTTACAGCCGGACCTTAAAGTTCTGGGGCATCGCTGAGTCAGCTTTGGCGGAGAAAGTGGAGAGCTTTCTGCACCTGCCGAACCCCACAGTGGCTCCGTACGCCAGTTATGGTGAGGTGAAGTTGCGCATATCAGCTAAAGCGAGTTCTCAAGCAGAGGCGCTGCAGCTGATTGCGCCGGTGGAGGGACAGCTGCGCCTTCTCGCCGGCAGTGACTGTTTCGGGGCGGATGAGGACACCCTGGCGTCGGTGTGCGGTCGCTTGCTGCTTGATGCCGGTCTTACCCTGGCCGTGGCCGAGTCTTGCACCGGCGGCGGCACAGGCCAGATGCTGACGGATGTCGCCGGCAGTTCTAATTATTTTCTCGGCGGCGTTATTTCCTATGACAATCAGGTGAAAATTTCCCTGCTGGGGGTTAGTCCGGAAGATTTGGCGCAGCACGGTGCGGTGAGTGAGGCGGTTGCCGGGCAAATGGCTGCCGGTGTCCGCACGCGGCTGGGTGCCACCTGGGGGCTGAGCGTCACCGGCATCGCCGGACCCGGAGGCGGTACAGAGGCCAAGCCCGTGGGTCTGGTTTATATTGGACTGGCAGGGCCATCTGGTGAGGTGGAAACTTTTCAGTACCGCTTTGGTGCGGTGCGCTCTCGCGAGCAGGTACGCCACCTCAGCGCCCGCACCGCCCTCGATCTCCTGCGGCGAAAATTACTGGCGGGAGTGTGCCAGCCAGCTCAGCCCTCGGGTTGATGATTTTGGATGATTGGTTATCATGTAGTAAAGAACTAAATTCACCGCTTGAGTGGCTTGACAGTTTACCACCTTTACGAGCGGGAATTCAGGTACGATTTAAGGAGCTGTCTGTTCAATGGACTACATTGAGAAGGTGCTGGAAAAACTTAAGGAATGGGCTCGCAAGCTAATTGAGGCGCTGCTAGGCCCGGACGTCGGGCCAGAACCGGAACCCATTCCGATACCAGTTAACGATCCCAAGCACCGCCGGTAGTCTGTTTCTTTGTGAGGCGCGACTGTTGCGAAACTTAAGTATCCTGGCGCTGCACGGGCCAAATCTCAACCTGCTAGGCCAGCGAGAGCCCGGAGTCTATGGGACGGTGACTTTAGATGAAATCAACCGATTGTTAGAACAGGAGGCCGAGTCCCTAGAGGCCAAAGTTTCAACCCTGCAGTCGAATCATGAAGGAGCGCTGGTGGATGCTATACAGGCTGCCTCGGGGCAGCATCACGGCATTTTAATTAATCCGGGTGCCTACACCCATACCAGTGTGGCTATCAGAGATGCGATTGCGGCGGTGGCGATTCCAACTGTAGAGGTTCACCTGAGTAACATCTACCGCCGGGAAGCTTTCCGACACCACTCTTACATTGCGCCGGTGGCTGTCGGGCAAATCAGTGGCTTTGGCCCTGAGAGCTATCGCCTGGGACTAATTGCTCTGCTTAACCACATCAGGCAAAGGTAAGCACTGTTGAGTCAATTGAAAAGTCAAAGATTTGCTGGGCTGCAGGCATTAGTCAGAATTCAAGAAGGCCAAAGATGCGCTACTCACTCCTGAGCCGGTTTCAAGGGGCCTTGCTGGGGGCTGCAGCCGGCGAAGTTTTGGGTGCCGGCTGTCAGGGCCGGTCGAGAGCCCAGCTGCAGCAGCTTCGCCCTGGTGTGGGAGGTCGGGGATTGAGGCTGGATTCTCCCGGGCGAGGCAGTCAGGCCGCCGGCTTGGGGCGTCTGGCGGTAGCTGGCGCAGAAAGCTTGATT
Organism: Oscillatoria princeps RMCB-10; assembly: GCA_019359235.1. Taxonomy (GTDB): domain Bacteria; phylum Cyanobacteriota; class Cyanobacteriia; order Cyanobacteriales; family Oscillatoriaceae; genus Oscillatoria; species Oscillatoria princeps. Next base: position 84,001 of record JAHHHT010000003.1, on the reverse strand, counting down.
CAGTGCGGCGTTTTGAATGTGAGTCACTGGGGTGGCAGCGAGGAGCTGTCCCGCACCAGCCGAACGGGAGCGGGGGCGGCAGCAGCGATTTGCCTGCCAATGGCTCTGTTTTACCACGAAAATGAGGAAAAACTGCTCTCGCAGCTGCACGGGGCTGTCCTCAGTTTGCAAAGTCCAAGAGCGGCTAGTTCGGGAGTTCTGGCGGTTGGGTGTGCTCTGGGAATGGCTCTGAAAGAGAAACTCGACCCTCAAACTCTGATTCGGCAGACGATTGCCTGTCTTGAAGATGCAGGTGCGGTGAATCCCGCCACAGCGGAGCTGCTTGCGCGGGTTGAGAGTTTGTTGGAGCGAGGTGCCTGTTTGGAAATGGCTGCGGAGCAGCTGGGCAGGAGGGAACCTGCCGCTCGCGCCGCCGCTAATGGGAGTGCCGGTGAGAGCTCGCCAGACAGTGCGCTGATTGCCCTAGCGTTTTACTGTTTTCTTAGCAGCCCAGAAGACATGCGTCTGTCTGTTATGCGGGCTGTTCGTGCCGGCTTCGACCCGATTTTGACCGGCATGCTAACCGGGGCGCTCTCAGGAGCTTATAACAGCACTGCCGGCATGCCGGTGGGGTGGCGCGCCGCTCTGAGCCAGCCGGCAGGCACCTCCCCCCTGAACGAGCTGTGGGGGGTGGCGGGGGCGGCGGAGATTCTCCAGCTAGCAGCGCGCCTGCTTGCGGCTTGGTCTGGCGTTTACCAGCCCGCAGAGGCGGGCATTGAATCGTGCCGGTGGGGAGCAGTGGCAGCCCCTCAGATCATTCGCCCTCGCTAATCGCTTCTCTGTCTGAGGGGATATTGACAAACTCGCAAAAATTTGCTATACTGTTAGATTGTTTATTCAGAGAGAGTGGGGATCTCAACAGGCGGGGGGGCTGGGTGTTTCGCCAAACGCCAGTTCGAGGGAGGTTTTGGGAAAATCTGCTTTTGGGGGAATGCCGGCGGCAAGCCATGCCAGTTAGATATACAGCAGCCCGCCACAAGCGGTATGTCGGGAACATGGATGAAAGGTGCTTTGGCTGGTGTGTTTAAAGGCATGGACAAACAGACATCTCCCCTGTCAAAGGAGCGCGGTAATTTTCCCCTGCTTTCCTCCTCAGTTAAAGTAGGGTTGTGGGATAAACAAGCCCTGAGCAGCAACAGGGTATCTAGCAGGGACTTCAAATGAACGCGCTTGAGTCATTCACGCGACAAATTGAACAGCTTCGCCTCCGCTATAGCAAGCAGTGGCGAAGAAGGCTTAAGCCTAAGCGCTGGCGAAAAATTTTGGGTCAGGCTAGCATCTCAGGGGACGCGGTGCCAGCGCTAATGCTATCGTTAAAAAGCCTTTTGCCTTCAGGGGCGAGCGAGCGATCGGGTGCCGGCTCCGGATTAGGCCAAACACTCCCATCACGCCAAACTTACAGAGCGCACACACCAGGAGCGCTGGTACTGGCAGTAGTCTGTCTCACCGGCGCTATCGGCCACCGCTTCTACAACAAGCCGAAACTGGATGTGGGCACTGTGGCTCCCTACACGATCGTGGCTCCTGAGTCGGTGATGGTGGAGGATACCAAAACCACCGCAGAAAACCGAAAAGCAGCCCGTACCGGTTCGGTGCCCGTATTGGCGATCGATCCGGCAGTCAACCAGCAAATCTACAAAAACCTGCGGCGGGCTCTGGCGGCGGGCAGCGAACTCCGGCAGATAGCGGGACTGGTGCCCTTCACCTCAGATTCGATTTTGTCGCTGCCGGTGCAGCTGTACTTGCGCAAAGCCAGGGAGGCGGACTGGCTAGCTGTGCTAGCCGCAGTCAAGGATCTGCCAGAAAGCAAACAGACCCGACGAGCGGACTCCAAACCGCCTGCAGCTAAAGCGCCGTGGAAGGCATCGCTGGAGGCGCTGCGGCTGCTCGCCCCCACTGACGGGGGCTCTGGCGCGATCAAACATATCCGTCCCCCCTTAAATGCCGCTGGGTTGCAAGCCGTTGCGGAACTTCAGGCCCACCGGCAAGCGGCTTCCCCCGAAAATTTTTCCGCCCTCCTGCAGACGGTGAACCGAGCGCGGCAGCGTTACTTCCAGGCTGTAGCGGCCCTTTCGGAGACCCCGGCACTGGGCCCGCTCAAAGCTTACGACGCCTCCCTGTTCGACCTGTCAGAAGCCGCATGGCAGGAGATGCAGCAGAACATCTATCAGGCGGCGGATCGCATTCTCGTTCAAGGCATCCCTCCCGGGCTGCCGGAAGGCATATTAAAAGATGCGGTGAGCGTGCAGGTGAAGGCGGGAGCTAGCTCTGAGGCAGATCCCCTCGCTCGCAAGCTGCTGCTTTCCGTGCTGCAGCCGAACTTGCGGGAAGACCCACAACAAACGCGACGAAAGGCAGAACAAGTGGCGCAAGCCGTGCCGCCGGTTTTCGTCACCGTTGAGAAGGGCGAGGTGATTGTCCCAGCAGGGCAGGAGATCGCCCAGGCGGATTTTGTGCTGCTCGATTACTTCGGCAAGAGCCAGCGAGAGCCCAACTGGCTGGGTCTGGCGGGCTTTAGCGCCGTCGTCAGCTTGGCAGTCGGTGGGCTTTGGCTGGTGGAGCGGCGATTTCACCCCGGACTGCGCCGGCGCGATCACATCCTGCTGTTGCTGCTCACCCTGAGCGCCCCGCTGCTAGTGGCCTTGCGAGTGCCCTCCACCAGCTTGCCTGCCATTGGCTTGCTAGCCGGCAGTTTCTACGGCTCCGCCGTGGGAGCGACGGTGGCGGGCCTGCTGGCTTGGGTGCTGCCGGTTGGCCTGGAAATCGACGGGATCTGTCTGCTCGCTAGCGCCGCCAGCGCTGCAGTCGGCGGCTTGATATCAGGAAGATTGCGCTCCCGCGAGGAACTGGCTCTCTTGGGCGTGGCGGTGGGATTAACTCAGGGAGGCGTATATCTGATCGCAACTCTGATTGTCAGTCCCAGTGCTGGCTTGGTCTGGTATGCCCTGCTCAGCACAGCGGCTTTGCAATCTCTCGCCGGCTTGGCGTGGAGTGTTGTCGCCCTCGGACTCAGCCCTTACCTGGAAAACTTGTTTGACCTGGTTACCCCCATTCGTCTGGCTGAACTGGCTAACCCCAACCGGCCACTTTTGAAGCGGCTCGCCGCTGAAGCCCCCGGCACGTTTCAGCACACCCTGTTTGTTGCCACTCTGGCAGAAGCCGCCGCCCGAGAGCTGGGGTGTAATGTCGAGCTCGTGCGGACGGGAACATTATACCACGATATTGGGAAAATGCACGACCCGCTGGGATTTATTGAAAATCAGATGGGCGGGCCCAATAAGCACGACGAGATCAATGACCCCTGGAAGAGTGCCGCGATTATCAAAAAGCACGTCAGTGAAGGGCTGGTGATGGCTCGCAAGTACCGGCTGCCGGCGGCGATTCAAGCTTTTATCCCGGAACACCAAGGCACGATGCAAATCGCCTATTTCTATCACCAAGCCCTGCAGCTGGCAAAGGAAAACCCCAGCCTGACGGTGCGGGAGGAGGATTTCCGCTACGACGGCCCAATTCCCCAGTCGCGGGAAACCGGGATTGTGATGCTGGCGGATTCCTGCGAGGCGGCGCTGCGCTCGCTCAAGGATGCGACGCCAGAAGAAGCGCTGAATATGGTGAATAAAATTCTCAGATCTCGCTGGCAGGACAACCAGCTGGCCGAGTCCGGGCTGACGCGGGAGGAAATGTCGAAAATTGCTGAAATTTTCGTGCAGGTTTGGCAGCAGTTCAATCACAAGCGCATTGCCTATCCCAAAGCAGCCCTCAGCCCTCAACCGGCCAAAGTTTAAATCTTAGATTTAAGATTGAATCCAAAATCCTTGCATCCAAAATTCAAAATCCAAAATCCTTGCATCCAAAATCCAAAATCATCCCTTCACCCCGCTGCCGGCATCTGTGGGGACTATGTACCGCTGCACGAGCAAGAAAAACACCAGCACCGGCGCGATAGAAATCACCGAACCGGCTGCAATCAGACGCCAATCCAGAGAAAAGGTGCCGGCAAGTGTGGCTACGCCTAAGGGCAGGGTGTAGTATTCGGGCCGGTCGAGAACGATTAATGGCCAGAGGAAGTCGCTCCAGGAGCCGATGAAGACGAAAATGGCCAGTGTCACCAGTGCCGGTCGGATTGCCGGCAGCATGACGTGCCACCAAATCCCCAGTTCTGTGCAGCCGTCGATGCGGGCGGCTTCTTCCAGTTCTTTGGGAACGCCCTGGAAAGCTTGCCGCAGCAGGAAAATGCCAAAGGCGGATGCGAGGGACGGGAAAATGATGCCCAGATAGGTGTTTTTCAGACCTAGCTGAACTGTTAAGATGTACAGGGGAATCATCACGATTTGGAAGGGAATCATGATCGTGGAGATGACGCCGGCAAATATCAAGTCTCGCCCCCGAAAGTCAAGCCGCGCTAGGGGGTATGCGGCTAGGGAGCAAAACAGCAGGTTTATGCTGACTGTGAGGGCGGCAACCACGGTGCTGTTGAAGAGATACTGCCCGAAAGGATTGGTCTGCCAAACTTTGATATAGTTCTGGAATGTTGGCTGGCTTGGCCACAATTGGGGCGGGAACTGGAAGATGTTTTCTGTTGGGGATTTCAGGGAGGTGCTGATCAGCCAGAGGAGGGGGAGGAGGGTCAGCAGGGCGATGCCGGTGAGCGGAACGTACATCCAGAGGGCTCTCCACTTGGACTGAAGTTGAGTTTTGGGCTTTGGGTTTTGGGTTTTGGATTGGGTCATCTGGTTTGGACGGGGGACTGGGCCATTGAAGTCTCATGTCTCAATGCTTTAAGTTTAAACTGTCCTGCCGGTGGGGCTGCTCAATCGGGAATCCATCTATCCTCTGTGGGCTAAGTAAGGCCTGCACGGGGAATGTAAATTTTTGTAAAAATGCTTGATTTAAGTTCTGCGCCGTCATAATATAGTAATTGTATTTGTCTGACCACATTCCAGAGACAGGAGGGTGGTTGGAGCGCGGCGGACAATCGTCCGCTGCGCGGGCTTCAGAGGGGTGAGATGGGGAATTTGGGATGTCATTGTTGCGCCATCTGTAAACCGGCTTCTGTGCAAACCCCGCGCAAGGGTTTATCCCAGGAATCAACCGGCAGTTCGGGGAAGCGGGCAAATTCAAACACAATGCCGATGCTTGGTTTTGACGCCCATTCAGGTGAGCTGAGGAGCCGGTCGTAGAAGCCGCCGCCGTAACCCAAGCGATATCCCCGAAAGTCGCAAGCAACAGCCGGCACGAGGATTAAATCTACCTGATTTGGCTGTATGGCGGGGGAGTCAGGCGGGGGTTCAAAAATGCCGTAAGGGCCGGTTTGCAGGGGTTCTCCGGGCTGCCAGCCGTGCCATAAAAGAGATTTTTCAACACATCGAGGGAATCCCCATTTGCGATTGCCGGCAAATAGGGGGCTGAGGTCGGGTTCTTGGCGGAAGCTGAAATAGGCGAGTATGGTTTGCGCTCGGGTGAAGAGGGGTGAGGATTGCAGGTGGGCGCACAGTTGAGCGCTTTTTTCCTTCCTTTCGGGTGCCGGTATCGACTGGCGGGATTTGAGGAGATGCCGGCGCAGTTGTGCTTTTTGCATGTTGCGGGTGAATTAGGTGATCGCTAGGTTACATCTCCTTGTGACGTGATGGGGGCGAGACGCCGGCGGCTATAGTGGCGCTCAAATAATACCAGAAATCGGTGTCTTTATTATACCCGCAGGACAGACAACCCGTAGGGCAGGCGTCTCGCCTGCCCTCAATCTCAATGGGTAATGTCCTAAGCAATGTGGCTAGTGCTATATAACAAAAAACCCGGCTTCTTTTAGAAGCCGGGTTTTTCAGACCGGCTCTCGATTACTCAGCGTGCTGGCGATACCAGTCAATGGTATTCTTCAGCCCCTGCTTGAACTCCATCTGCGCCGTAAAGCCAAACGCCTTCTTCGCCCGTTCGGTATCCAAACACCGGCGCGGCTGACCGTTCGGCTTGTCCGTTTCCCAGACAAGTTCACCATCAAATTCCATCAGTTCGCAGATCAGTTCCACCAAATCCCGGATGGTAATTTCAAAATGGGTTCCCAAATTCACCGGCTCCGAGTCACTGTAGGATAGAGTAGCCATAACAATCCCCCGCGCCGCATCATCCACATAGAGAAACTCCCGCGAAGGACTGCCATCGCCCCACACCAGCAGCTGCTTTTCACCCCTGACCTGCGCCTCGTACACCTTGCGGATTAAGGCAGGGATGACGTGGGAACTGCGGGGGTCAAAATTATCCTCCGGTCCATACAAATTCACCGGCAGCAAATAGATGCCATTAAACCCGTACTGCTGCCGGTAAGACTGGATTTGCACCAGCAGAGCTTTCTTGGCAACCCCGTAAGGAGCGTTTGTCTCCTCCGGATAGCCATTCCACAGATCCTCCTCCTTAAAAGGCACCGGCGTAAACTTGGGATAGGCGCAGATTGTCCCGACACAGACGAACTTTTCCACCCCAGCTTCATAGGCGGCGTGAATCAGCTGCGCCCCCATCATCAAATTGTCGTAAAATAGCTCAGCCGGCTTTTCCCGATTCAGCCCAATGCCCCCGACGCGGGCGGCGAGGTGAATCACAACGTCTTGCTGTTGTACTGCACGCTGGCAGTTCTCCATTACCCGCAGATCGCAGTCTCGCGAGCGCGTCACCACAATTTTCTCGCGGTCAGCCCCCGCTTGGCACAGCTGAGCTATCACCTGCCGGCCCAAGAAACCAGCCCCACCTGTTACCAGAATCCGCTTGTCTTTTAAATCTAGCGCTGTCATATTTTGCTACATTTCCGCCTAAATTAGTCCCTCATACCAATTTTATTTAATCGCGAAACACACAGTAGGGGCGGGCACAGGGGCACCGCCCCTACGAGGATTTCTCAAGTGTTTCATCCAAAAATCAAATTGGTATCACTTCAGTCAAACCGGCTGCCCGCATCTTGACGGATAAAAGCCACATCCTTCAGCGACGGAATCGAATCCCCGCTGGGTGATTCTAGTCCTAGGGCTTCTAAGTCAGCTTTTACCATCAAAGCAACCAACTCCTCAAAAGTGACGGAGGGTTGCCAGCCTAATTTCTCCCGCGCCTTTGTGGAGTCGCCGATTAGCAGGTCAACCTCAGCAGGGCGCAGGTAGCGCGGGTCAAACTCCACATAATCCTGCCAGTCTAAATTGACATACTTGAACGCCACATCGAGAAACTCTCGCACGGAATAAGTTTCGCCGGTGGAGATCACGTAATCGTCGGGCTGCTCTTGCTGCAGCATCAGCCACATCGCCCGCACGTAGTCCTTGGCGTAGCCCCAGTCGCGCTTGGAATCCAGGTTGCCCAGGTAGAGTTTTTTCTGTTTGCCGGCGACTATGCGGGCGAGCGCCCGGGTAATCTTGCGGGTGACGAACGTCTCACCGCGACGCGGGCTGTTGTGTATCCAACCCTGCCCAACACCTGCATGAAACGTGCCGGTTGTGGTTGCTAGGTCAAAGAGCCAACCGTCGTAATTCACCGTTTCTGCCTTGACCACCTCTGCCAGTGGTCTGACCAGGTGCTGTCCTTTATTCCCGGGTGCCGGTGAATTGAGATTAATTTGGTAGTAAAGCCGTCCCTCGCGGTCTTCCGTGCAAATAATTGCCCGCTGATTGAGTGTCGTCAGCGCCATCCAGTACAGACCCGCCGCTATTACCGCAGAAGCTGTCCTGAATCCCTGAAACTCGTAGGTGCAAGGGGTGCTCTTCAAACCGTCACCGGCATGAAATCCCTCTAAAAACGCCAAACGCTCCCGCTCGCAAGCGTTCAGCACCCGTTTGGGAATGCGTTTGTCACCCGATCGGGTGTACAGAGAATCTCGCAAATAGCGACCGTAGGCGCGATTGCCATTCAGCCCCAGTTGAATCGCATCCCCACCATTCTCAAAACCGCTGGGAGCAACATAGCGTGAAGATGTCCCACCGGCAACCTTCCGCCACGACGCCGCCACCCGGTCAAGCAAGGCGGAGTCTTGGTTGGTCACCTGCACCTTCCCTTCTTCGCTGACATAGCCCTCTGCAGCGATTATGCCCAGCAGCCAAGCCTCCGTTTCGGTCATGTCAATCTGCTCAGTCGGCTGAGGCAGGTCAATCAGTGCCAGGGATTCCCCAACTTTCACCTCACCGGCTGGCTTTTCAGTCGCACCTTCACCGGAGTCTACAAAAACCACATGCTCGCTGGTGGCATGGAAAACCGCTCCCCTAGCGGCAATCTGATGCACTGTTTTATTTGGCTTTCGCTTGAATCCATTCCAATAAGCCGTCATGCAAGTTACCTTGACCCATCCGTTGGCATCCCAGGTTTCAAATTGGTTTTCAACAGCTAGGTTAGTGGTATAACGGTTGCCGTGACTGGGAGCTTTCGTGTGGGGAACAACATCCTCGATAGGCAAAATGTCAATCAGGCCATTCTTGCGAACGATCACAGGGCTGTGACCAACGATCGACTCGTGGTTGAACAGTATGCCATTACAGGCAAACAGTCCGTAGGATTCCCGATAGTTCACCGTTTGCCAGTGGGCGTACATCTTGGCGCAGGCGTAGGGGCTGCGCGGATAAAACGGCGTCGTCTCTTTCTGCGGTATCTCCTGCACCAAGCCAAACATCTCAGACGAGCCGGCTTGGTAGAAGCGCACCTGAATGCCGGTGCGGTGCTGGTAGTCCCGAATCGCTTCCAGCAGGCGCAGGGTGCCCATCCCCACCGTATCAACCGTATATTCCGGTGCGTCAAAACTCACCCGCACATGGGATTGAGCGCCCAAGTTGTAAATTTCTACCGGCTTGACTTCCTCCAGAATCCGGCGCAGGGTGACGCCATCGGTCAAGTCACCGTAGTGCAGGAACAGCCGGGCACCCTCATTGTGAGGGTCTACATAGATATGGTCAATCCGGTCAGTGTTAAACGTCGAAGTCCGCCGGATAATCCCGTGAACCTCATACCCCTTTTCGAGCAACAGCTCGCTCAAGTAGGAGCCGTCTTGACCTGTAATGCCTGTGATTAGGGCTCGCTTGCGTTCCGTCATCGTGAATATTCCTTATCAATCACTGCAAAGAAAAATCCTCAAAATAGATTCTTTTCCCCGATGGACAGTCTGGCTGCTTTTCACCTGCTTCCCGGAGGGGGGGGTTGGAAGCCCCCATCCCCAGTTGGGTCAAGCCGGCTGCCGCACGCGAGCGTGCGGACTGCAAGATATCTGCCCTCTGGGACTTTAGACTGCTCGCAGATGATAGCAGTCCCGAGGGTTGGAGCGCAGCGACACCGGCGCAGGCTTCCGACTGCGAGTGCCAGAGTGGTTGCCCATACCCGAGCGTCCCTGCCGGTGGCAGCCGGTGTGCAGCCTCAATCCTTACCTTAACTTCAAATCCTCAATCGGGCACTCACCAACCCTGAAATGTTTGTAAAGAATTCAAAAAAATTTCCATTTCCAGCCACTCCTTGTTCTGAAGTATTTCAGTCTTTCCATATTTTACCGCGCTTCTTAGGCCGCACTGACTGCCGCCGCTCACCTGTTGACTGTGATGGCTGTTTTTTAGTAGGCTCCATTATTTTTGGGAAAAATCACAACGCGAATTGTTTTCACAATCAGCCACAGATCCATCCAAAAATTTCTGAAGTTTACATAGTAAACGTCTATCTGGACTCGGCGGGGATAGGGGATGTCGTTCCGCCCAGATACTTGCCACAAGCCTGTAATCCCGGGCTTAATGGTCAGCACCTTATCGATGTGACGCCCGTATTTTGGCAGTTCCTCTACCACTAAAGGTCGCGGCCCCACAACGCTCATGTCCCCCTTCAACACGTTCCAGAATTGCGGAAATTCATCCAAGCTGGTCAGCCTTAAAAATCGACCTATCCAGGTTATTCTAGGGTCGTGCTTCAGCTTGAAGTTATCCTCAAATTCTTGACGCAGGTGCGGGTATCTGGCGATCATGTCCTGCAACATTTCGTCGGCGTTTTCGACCATCGTTCTGAATTTGATGCAGCCAAAGGGCCTGCGGTTTTTCCCCACCCGTTCCTGGACATAAAAAATTTGCCCCGGTGAGGCCAGAGCGATCAGCAGAGCCAAGAGCAGGTAAACTGGGGAAAACAGGATCAGAACGGCTAGCGAAAACACAATATCGAACAGCCGCTTAGAAAACTCTCCGTTTAGACCACTCAATGCGAGACCCTGAAAGGGCCGTTTGACAATCGCCCGAATGACCTTGCCGGAGATGAGTTGGCTTTCGGCAGTCATCTTACTCCTTCAATTCACACCACACACAGTCCTGATTGTAAAGCCTCCAGACGCCCTGTTAGGTGCGGGGCCTTGCAGAGGCTTCGGAGATAAGAGACACCTTTCTAGCCGGAATTTAGGGAGTGAAATTCCTGGTAGCAGCGCCCCACTTTGGCCAGGTAGCGCTCGGCAAAGATTTCCGGCGCAAACTGCGCGGCGTGCGTTCGCGCGCTTTCAGGATTGAAAGCGACCTGCAGAGCCTCGAAAGCCCGCACCGCTTCCACTAAGGCTTCTGCGGTTTGGGGGGGAAAAAATAACCCCGTCCCCGAATCGGGATGCTGCCGGATGTCCCGCACTGTTTCCAGCGCTCCACCGGCACCGCAGGCAATCACCGGTGTCCCGCAAGCTTGCGCTTCTACCAGCGCTATGCCAAAATCCTCGCAAGCTGCGTAGACAAACGCTTTCGCTTTGGCCATACACTCCCGCACGACTTCATCTGGCTGCCACCCCAGCACCCGCACGTTCGGTAAGGCCATTTGGCGAAGCAGCGCCAGCTCTGGCCCGCTGCCAATCACCACTAGCTTCAGTCCCAGCTGGTTGAAGGCTCGCACAATTAAGGATACTTTTTTATAGCTCACCAGCCGGCTCACTGTTAAGTAGAAATCTTCTTTCTGTTCCTGAAACTGGAATCGCTCTACATTCACCGGCGGGTAGATCACCTCTGAGTGCCGCCGGTAGCAGCGCCAGATGCGGCGTGCCGTGTGCTGGGAGTTGGCAATAAAATAGTCGGCTCGATTCGCCGAAACCGCGTCCCACTGCCGCAGCCGGTGCAGCAGATACCGCGTCAGCACACCCTGAACTCCTCGCCCCGCCGGTGAGCTGTCGAGGTAATCAAATGTCATCTCCCAAGCATAGCGCATGGGAGTGTGGCAGTAACAGATGTGCACCTGCTGCGGGGACGCCAGCACTCCCTTGGCGACGGCGTGGGATGATGAGAGTATGACGTCATACTCCCGCAAATCCAGCTGTTCAATCGCGAGCGGCAGCAGGGGCAGATATTTTTGCACCCCTTTTCGGGCAAAGGGAAAGTGTTGCAGAAACGTTGTCCCAATCCGCCGCTTGAACAGGTAGCTGTCGGGATTTGTGGATTCAAAGTCAATCAGCGCATAGACATCAGCGTCGATGTGTTTGAGTATTTCCTGAACAACCAGTTCCGAGCCGCCGGTGGCCTCGGGCGTCAACCATTCATGGACGAGGGCGTATTTTAATCGCACAGCAGGCTTCTGTCAACTCAGGATGCTTGCAGCTTCGGGACAGGCAAATCTTTCCCGCCCTTCAATCATGTTCTCAATCTGCAGTTTTGGTCAACACCATCACGACCGTCGCACATTTGTGGGATGAACAACCCCACCCCCCAACCCCCTCCCCGCACGCGGGGAGGGGGAGTAAGAGCGAGTTTCCCTTCGTTCCGGGGGCAGCCTGCATGGGTGGCCATTGGTGTCAACTTTCCCCTCGTTCCGGGGCGGGCACGGGGGCACCGCCCCTACTGCCTGGGAACGCTCCTCTGGAGGCTCCGCCTCCTTTCCCCAGCAAGCAGACCAAACGCCTGACAGCTTATTACAAATAACAAATTTACAACCCACACAGCCGGTGCGGCGGGCTTTTGCTAGACTGTCGGTTGCAGAAAAGGGCGAAACCATTCTAATCCTTAATATTATTGAGCTTCAGCTAAAGGCCACTCAGTTTAAAAGCAACACTAATCAATCGGATTGAGGTCGGGCGGCGATGGCGACTGCCGGCTCGTTAAAAAAAGATTAAAGCACGCCTGAATGCCGGTTCAGGTGTTAAAGTGAAAAAACATGAATATCTGTTCAGATATCTGGCTAACCAACAATAAAGGAATCGGAGACAGCCATGAGCACCGTAACCCAAATGAAATGTGCCTGTGAGTCTTGCCTGTGCGTCGTCTCACTCGAAGATGCCGTGCAAAAAGAGGGCAAATACTACTGCGGCGAAGCCTGCGCCAATGGCCACCCTCAGGGGGAAAGCTGCGGCCATCACGGGTGTGAGTGCCACTAGGGTTTGGGTGAAGGATGAAGCGTGAGGGGTGAGGGATAAAGACCTCACACTTTCAGCTTCGTCCCGCCCAAAATGGCCAGAAATAGCAAGAACTGGACAACAACGATGCTGGGGCCAGAGGCCAAGTTGAAAAGGCCAGACACCAGCATGCCGGCAATACTGCTCAGAGCGCCGAGCATCACAGAAATGGCCAGAAAGCCGGCAAACCGGTGGCAGAGCAATTTGGCACTGGCGGCGGGAATCACCAGAAAGGCATTCACCAGAAGGATGCCCACCGCTTTGATGGCTGCAGCAACCGCCAGGGAAAGCAGCACCACAAACACGTACCGGTGCAGCCGCACAGGGATGCCCTGAACTTTGGCCACAGCCGGATTCAGGGTTAACAGGATTTGCTGGCGCAGGGTTGACAGCAGAAATACAGCGCTCACGGCGAGCAGCAGCAGGATTAAGATCAAATCGCTCCAGTTGATGGCCAGAATATCCCCGAACAGCACCCCCATCAGGTTGCCCTGGTAGCCTGGAATAAAGCTGGTGAGGATGACTCCGATGGCCAGGGCAGCCGACACGGCAATACTGAAGATGCTGTCGCTGGCTAAATCGCTTCGGTCGAGCAGGTACAGTGCGGTGAGCCCGAAAACAAGCGTGAAGGGCAGCAGCGTCCAAGTGGGATTTACGCCCAGGAGAACGCCCAAAGCCACACCGGCTAAGGCGGCGTGACCGACAGTATGGCTGAAAAAAGACAGCTGCCGCAAGGTGACAAAGGTGCCCAGCAATCCCCCCAGCAGCCCCATGAGTACGCCGCCCAAGATGGCTCGCTGCATGAACGGAAACTGCAGCAAGGTGAAGAAATCTGCGCCACCGGCAACTGCCGGCAAGTAAATCACTACATCCATCTCCAGAATTTCTAATTCGTTTTAGAAACCAAGTTTCTCTAGTTTCTTGATGTCCAAGAAGAAACTTCCTGATGCCAGAACTAAGCTATTAGGCTTTTAATCTGCTTTGCATTGAAAGGAGGCAGATCCTCCAGAAGCTCGTTTCCAGTAAAAGCCTGGAAACTAAGGGATAGGGATGAATAGCGCAAATTAAATGCGCAACAGCTCAGGCGTGGGGTGTCCTTCTTTCCCCTCAACCCTAACCCCTAACTTTAGTGGTGGTGCCGGTACCGGCTCAAGGTGGGGCCGTAGGTGGCCAGCAAGTTTTGCGGTGCCAGGGCAATTTCGGGTTTGCCGGTGCAAACTACGGTTTGGTTGAGGCAAATGACGCGATCGCAGTGCCGGCTCACCATATCTAAATCGTGGGAAACTTGCAGCACTGTCCAATTGTGCTCCCGCTTCAATTCGTTGAGCAAAGCGTAGAAATCCGCTTCTCCCTGGGCGTCCACACCGGCAAACGCTTCGTCCAGCACCAGCAGCCGGCGCGGCATTACCAAGCAGTAGGCCAGCAACACCCGCTTCAGCTGGCCACCACTCAGCGTGCCGATAGCTTGGTGGCGCAACTGGTCAGCGCCGACTCGCTGCAAAGCGCCGGCAATCGCTGCCGATTTTTCCGGTTCTGGCTGCCAAGGCCATTTGAATTTTGGATTTTCGATTTTGGATTGGGGATTTCTCTCTTTCACCCATCCCAATCCGACTAATTCCCAAACAGAAATGGGGAATGACCGGTCGAAGATAAAATTCTGGGGGACGTAGCCTATTTGGTGGCACAGGCGTCCCAGCCGTTCCAAGGGCCGGCCAAACATTTCAATCCGCCCAGATTTGCGGGGAATTAACCCTAGAATTGCTTGCGCGAGGGTGCTTTTCCCGGCACCATTTGGGCCAACTACTGCGGTGTCGGTTCCCGCCGGCAGTTCAAACGACACATCCCGAAGGGCGAGATAATTGCCCTGATATACGGTCAAGTTCTCGACTTTGAGAGTGGGGATTTGGGGGTTGGGGATTTTGGATTTGGCGTGGGCATGCCAGCCATTGGGTGAGTCGGAGTTCATAAAAGTTACCGGCAAGCAGATTCAAGGGTTTGCAGATTGGCTTGCATTGCTGTAAAATAATGTTGCGGGTCTAGAGGGCCAGATTCCAGGGAATTCAGCGGGTACAGGGTGAGCTTCAAGTCTTGCGAGAGAGTTTGCAGCAATTTATTGTCTGTAACCGGCTCTCCCAAGAGGGCTTTGACTTGATATTGCTTAACCGTATCTACAGTCTTTTTCACATCCTGAGGTGACAGGCTCGTCTCTGGAATCTTGACAACGGCTACTTGTTTTAGGTTGTAGCGTTTGGCGAGATAAGGAAAGGCATCGTGGAAGGTAATAAACGTGCAGTTGGGATATTTCTGCAGGCGCTGTTTGAACTGGCTGTCTAGCTGCTCTAGTTGCTGAATGTAGGCGGCGGCATTTGCCTTATAGGTGGCTTGATTTTTGGGGTCGGCTGCAATTAAGCCGTCCCGAATGTTTTCTACCTCCTGTTTTGCTAAAACTGGATCTAGCCAGACGTGGGGATTTCCCGCCTCGTGTTCGTGATGCTGGCGATCGTGGGCTTCTCCTTCGTGTTCGTCTTTGCCTTTTTTTTCACCGGCATTTCCCACCGGCGTTTCCACTGGCGAAATCTCCTCTATTGTTTGAATGCCAATGCTTGCATCAATTTCCTTGAGTTTGAAATTACCGGCGTTTTTGACGGTTGCTTCCAGGAATTCCTCCAATCCCATGCCATTTTTGACTAGCACGCCGGCGGTGGCGATTGCGCCCACGGCTGCCGGTGTGGCTTGGTACTCGTGCACCTCCGCTCCTGGGGGAACTAAGATTTCCACCTGTGCCCTATCCCCAGTCACCGCCTTGGTGAACCAATACACCGGCAGGAATGTGGCCACCACTTTCAGCTGTTTGGTCTGGGGAGGGGGGTTTTGCCCCTCAGACGTGGGCGTGAGGGTGGGTTGGCTGCAGCCGGCTGCAGACAGCAGCAGCAGCAGCAGCGTCATGTGCGGGGTATAGCGTATCACAGTTTTTCTCCTTCTGTAGGACTGGGTGATGCTGGCGGGAAGCTTTTTTGAGAATGATGCTGATTCTAATTTTATTTGGTCTGGCTTTCACTCTCGGGGAAATTTTACCAAATTTAATAATGATTCTTATTCTGCCAGCGGCCACCCAGGCTGACTGGGCGAGCGCCACCCCTGCCAGACGGAAGTATTCCGGATAATTGATTTTATATAACTCAAGTTGCTACTTAAGGAGGCGGAGCCTCCAAAGCGGCTTTACCAGGCATTAGGGGCGGGCCCTTCCGCCCCGGAACAAGGGGAAACTATAAGATAGTGATTCAAACGTATAATTGCGTGACCGGCAGCTTGGCGTCAGAGACCGGCTGGCGGTGGGTTAGATGGGAGTGGTGCCGTCGGGCCAGGACTGCAATCTGGCCAGAGGGCCGGTGAGGGAGAGCCGGTGGGGCTAAAGCCCAACTACAAACTTTAGGGCTAAAGCCCAACTACAAACGGAGAGCAGGCAGCCTCTTGACAGTTTGACCGGGATATGTATAAAGGAGGTGTGCCGGCAGGGAACATGTCAATGTCCTCCCCGTCTCGCGGAATGGGGGGTGGGGGGAGGAGTCGGAGATTTTGCGTGTTATTGTCAGGACTTGCGCAGCCAACTGCGGGCGCTTTCGGTGTCGAACGCCGGAGCGTTTGTACAGTTCCCCCTCTTCCTGATCCCCGTATGGGTGATATGCGCAAGTCCTGATTGTGTTACAGGCTTCTGGTTTCTCTCGCCAAGGTGCGGGGGAATTCAGTAGAATGGAAATAATTTACCGGCTGACTTGCAAAAATATCTTATGCTCAAAGCTACACTGATTTTGCTCGCCTCTTGCAGCATTTTTGGGGCTGCGGTACTGGTGTCTCATCCCGCTAGCGCTGCAGAGATTGTATCTCCTGCTTTTGTCCCTGTGCTGTCAGCACCGGCTGCACAAGTCCGGGAAAATCCAGTGCTGCATTTGGCGGCGCGAGAAAGCAATCCGATTTTGGAACAATTGGGATGCAAATGCGCCGCTTGCACGCAAGCCGGCAATCAGCTGCAGGGGAAACTCCCTTTCTAGTCAGTGCGCACCGGCGGTTGCGTCGGGAGTAGTTAGAAACCCGGTTTCTTGAAGGAACCGGGTTTCTTTATGTTTGGGGAAGTGGGGGCGGGGGGTGCCGGCGGCTAACCCCGCCCCTGTTTATTGTAGGGGCGGTTTCGGCAGAAAGCTTTGAGACATTCTGAGAAGTGCCGGTCATAATTAGCGGTGATTTCGGTAAATATTATGATCCTGTTGGCGAATGAGGGGTTATAGCGGTTCTCAGTTGAACTATGGCCCAGAAACCCGGTTTCTTAAAGAAACCGGGTTTCTCAGTACCTCAGTAATATGATAAAGGCTATAGATATGCTTGCTATTTACTCGGCAATTAGCTAGGTTCCCGGCGATTAGCTAGGTTCCTGGCGATTGGAAATCGCGGCTATACAGACGAAGCCCGCCTGCGCGGGCTAAGAGTGGAGCGAGACGCTCAAAATCTGCCTGTTTTTCCCATGAAAGACAAGGACAGAGGGGAAAAGGGTGCCTCGAAAGCTCCCCTCCCCGTGTTAGCGCAGCGGCTCCGCAGGAGCTACGGAGAGGGGTTGGAGTGGGGGAATATTTATATCAATTTTCTCGCTCCATACAATTGACATTCAGGGATCACTAATGTTACCATATTAGTTAATTAAAGCATTGAAATCAGGGGAAGAAGTTGAGCTACGATAATACCTGTAAATACCTGGCGGAAAGCTCGCCGGCGTCATTTGTCCGCTGGCTTCTCAACATGGAGCCAGAAAGGGTGGAGGTACTGAAGACTGAACTCAGTAGCGAACCCCTGCGGGCGGATTCCCTAGTCCTCCTGCAAGTCTCGGCACAAATTCTCCATCTGGAATTTCAGACTCTGCCTTACTCCAACCCGCCGGTGCCGGTGCGAATGCTGGAGTACAAAAGCAGACTGCTCAAGGAATATCCTGGATATCCCCTGGTGCAGTTCGTGATTTTCCTGAAGTCCACTAACTCTGAGTTAGTGTACGAAAATGAGTATCGCGATAGCAGCACTGTCCACCGCTATCGAGTCATCCGCTTGTGGGAAGAAGATCCAGCCCCACTGCTAGAGGCTTCCGAACTCTTACCGCTGGCGGCGCTAGCCAAAAGTGATGACCCCAACACCCTATTGCGGCAAGTCTCTCAGCGGGTTGCTATGATGGAAGATGTGGGGCTGCGCCAGAATATTATAGCGTCCGCCTCCATCCTCGCGGGGCTGCGATTTGAGGAAACGTTCATTCGGTCAGTATTGAGGGAGGATCTTATGAAAGAGTCTGTCATTTACCAAAGTATTCTGCGAGAAGGGATTGAACAAGGGATTGAACAAGGACGTGCCAAGTTGCTAACACTGCTCCAACACCAGCTGACGCGCCGGCTGGGGGTACTGGAACCGCAACTCGAAGAGCGTATCGCCCGCCTATCCATGACTCAGTTGGAGGAGTTGGGAGAAGTGCTGCTGGATTTCTCTAGTGTGGCGGATTTAGTCTCTTGGTTGGAGGCGCGTGAAAGTTAACTAAGGAATTGCACCGGCAATTATTGCCGGTGCGGGGCGTTCACAATTGCGAGATGAACCCGGCACCCAACCCCCTCCCCGCACGCGGGGAGGGGGAGTAAGAGGGGTTTTTGATGAGGGGAAAAGTTTGCGATCGCCCTTTTACTTTACGACGCCCTGTTTGTGGCAAGGCACCGGCAGCTTGCTATAATGGAACAGGACTTACGCAAAGCCTCTATATGTAGGGTGGGTTAGCGATAGCGTAACCGGCACCACACCACATTCAGTATCGCTGCGCAAGTCCTGTGGAAGATGCGGCGGTGCGCAAAAAGCTTATAGCGCCAGCCACACTCCTAGCTTGGCGGGAATTTGAGGTAACTTTCATTCAGTCAATCTTCAGGGAGGCTTTCATGCGAGAATCAGTGATTTACCAAAGTATTCTGCGGGAAGGGTTTGAAATAGGATTTCCACAAGGATTCCAACAAGGACTGCTCGAAGCGCAAGCCGAGTTGCCAAGATTGCTCCGACGCCTGCTGACGCACCGGCTAGGTGGGCTGGAACCTGAATTCGAGGAGCGTATCGCCCGGCTATCCATTCCTCAGTTAAGGGATTTGGCGGAAGACTTGCTGGATTTCTCTAGTGTGGCGGATTTAGTCTCTTGGTTGAAGGCGCGTGAAAGTTAACTCAGGAATTGGGCGGGCAATAATATAGCAGTAGCCACTTATTTTAGGACGTAGGACCGGCATCTTGCCTGCCCCCCACCGGCTAAAAAGGCTTTCCTTGCAAAAGCGCGGTATCCGAGGGGGTGGTAGGTGCCGGCAACCCCCGGCATCTCTGAGACACAGCGACACATATTCATCAACCCGCCGCCACACCGCCGGCGCTGGCACGCCCCCGTTTCTTGGATGTGCCGGTGCAACCGCAATCAAAGAGACACAGCGAAACCTATCAATCAACCCGCCCCAAAAATCCGCCGCCAAAAAACGCCGCCTCATCCATGCGTGCGGTTCAAAAATTCGTCAACCGCCCACAACCGCACCGTACCATCCTTGCTCCCCGACGCCAGAATTTTGCCATCTGGGGAGAAGGCGACGCTCCACACCTCATCCCCATGTCCAGAAAGCTGTCGCAGTTCTCTCCCTGTTGCCACATCCCACAGTCGCACGGTTTTATCCCAGCTCCCCGACGCCAGAATTTTGCCATTTGGGGAGAAGGCGACGCTGTACATCGAATACCCATGTCCATGTCCAGAAAGCTGTCGCAGTTGACTCCCTGTTGCCACATCCCACAGTGTCACGATAATCCAAGTCCCCGACGCCAGAATTTTGCCATCTGGGGAGAAAGCGACGCTGCTCACCCAATCCCCATGTCCAGAAAGCAGTCGCAGTTGACTCCCTGAAGCCACATCCCACAGTCGCACGGTATTATCCGAGCTCCCCGACGCCAGAATTTTGCCATCTGGGGAGAAGGCGACGCTTCTCACCGAATGCCAATGTCCAGAAAGCTGTCGCAGTTCTCTCCCTGAAGCCACATCCCACAGTCGCACGGCATTATCCGAGCTCCCCGACGCCAGAATTTTGCCATCTGGGGAGAAGGCGACGCTGTTCACGTCATTCCAATGTCCAGAAAGCTGTCGCAGTTCACTCCCTGAAGCCACATCCCACAGTCGCATGGTTTTATTACGGTTCCCCAACGCCAGAATTTTGCCATCTGGGGAGAAGGCGACGCTTCTCACCGAATGCCAATGTCCAGAAAGCTGTCGCAGTTCTCTCCCTGAAGCCACATCCCACAGTCGCACGGCATTATCCGAGCTCCCCGACGCCAGAATTTTGCCATCTGGGGAGAAGGCGACGCTTCTCACCGAATGCCAATGTCCAGAAAGCTGTCGCAGTTCACTCCCTGAAGCCACATCCCACAGTCGCACGGCATTATCCGAGCTCCCCGACGCCAGAATTTTGCCATCTGGGGAGAAGGCGACGCTAAACACCACACTCCTATGTACAGAAAGCTGTCGCAGTTCACTCCCTGTTGCCACATCCCACAGTCGCACGTTAGCTAAACTCCCCGACGCCAGAATTTTGCCATCTGGGGAGAAGGCGACGCTACTCACAAAATTACTATGTCCAAAAAGCTCTCGCAGTTGACTCCCTGAAGCCACATCCCACAGTCGCACGGTTTGATCCTGACTCCCCGACGCCAGAATTTTGCCATCTGGGGAGAAGGCGACGCAGAACACCCAATGCCAATGTCCAGAAAGCTGTCGCAGTTCTCTCCCTGAAGCGACATCCCACAGTCGCACGGTATTATTACGGTTCCCCAACGCCAGAATTTTGCCATCTGGGGAGAAGGCGACGCTTGTCACCCATTCCCGATGTCCAGAAAGCTGTCGCAGTTCTCTCCCTGAAGCCACATCCCACAGTCGCACGGTATCATCATCACTCCCCGACGCCAGAATTTTGCCATCTGGGGTGAAGGCGACGCTTGTCACCCGATGCCCATGTCCAGAAAGCTGTCGCAGGAATTTCCCGGTGCGCAAATCCCACAAATAGATATCTCGCGCCCAGACTAATGCTAGCAGAGTGCCATCAGGACTCAAAGCGCCGCATCTTGCCGGACAGTCTATTTCCCACAGCGCCTCGCCACTGCTCATATTAAACAGTGCCGCGCCGCCAGTCGCACACACCAGCACCAACTCCTGATTCAGGGGAATCACGTCTCTGATAACTCCGCGCCCCAGTTGCCGCACCATCTCCTGCTGCGCCAGTTGTGGCAAAATAAAATAGCCCCGCAATCCAGCTACAGGAGGTAGCTGAAATGCCGGTGGTGTAATGGTAACTGTTGGCGCAAGCACTGCCGGTGGTGCAATGGTAACTGTTGGCGCAAGTACTGCCGGCGGTGTAATGGTAACTGTTGGCGCAAGCACTTCCGGCGCGGGGGATGGAACTGCCGGTGCAAACCCCGCCGAATTCCACCATTCCCGCACACTTTTGGGGCGCTTGTCTTTATCTAGCGGCAAAGCTGCTGCTACTAAACTCCGCCAGGGTTCTTCTAAATCTGCCGGTTGACAGGTGTCTCCCAACTGCCTGTGCTGGGCGGATTCTGGAAGCGCACCCGCCAGCATTTCGTGCAGCACCATCCCCAGCTCAAAAATATCGCTTTCCGCCCCTATACGCTGGGAGTCAATCAGTTCTGGCGGCGCATAGCGAGGTGATAGAGCGCGGGTGCTCCAAGTCGCGCTGGTTCCCCGCTTCGCCGCCCCAAAATCGATTAACACCACTTGCCCTTTTGGCGTTACCAGGATATTCTCCGGTTTGATGTCCAAATGGTACACTTCCTCTTCGTGAACCGCCTCTAAGGCACCCACGAGCGCTTCCATTATTTCTCGCACGCGCTGGGGGGGCAATTTTTTGGCCGGTTGGGCGTTTAACTCTTGCCGCAGGGTGCCACCTTCCAGCAGTTCCATCACCAGATAGGCGGTGCCTCTTTCCTCAAATAAGTCATGCACCCGCACGATGTTGGGGTGGTTGAGTCTTGCCAAAATGCGCCCTTCCCGCACGAAGCGCTCCAACCATTTTTCAAACATGTCTTTATGGTTCTGCGCCACAGAAATTGTGAGGGTTTCAGGGAGGCGCTGGCAAGAGTCTCGGTGGTAGAATTCTTTGATAGCAACCGCCCGCTCTAAACGAGTCTGGTGGGCGCGGTAAGTAATGCCAAACCCGCCCCGCCCCAAAGCGTATTCTATCTCGAAGTCCTTCCCGCGCAGCCGAGTGCCACAGGGCAGGATGTCCCGCATCAGCTCCGGCAAGTATGTGTTACAGTTAGGGCAGAATTGGGTGTCAGGCGGGAGTCCGTCTTGATGGCAGTTCAGACAGCGCATGGTTTCCGGCGGTAGAGGTTTGCACTGATTATACAATAGATGTGCCGGTTGCGGTAGAGGGTTGGTTAAAATTGCCCTCTGCGCCCACCGGCAAGACGGCGGGCGAGGGGATGCCGGCATCTCCCCCCAATCAAGCCGGTGCCGGTGGGCTTTGTTTGATGAGCTGCGAATTCTATGAGCCAGACTCTCTATTACGGAGATCAGTCCTTTCCACCACTTATATAACAGATGTGCCGGTGGGGCTTGCAAGCCAGCAGTTGGGAATCGCCACGCTCCAACTCCCATTGGGACACCTTATATGCCGGCACCTTTTCCACCACATACACCCTAACACAAGTGCTGCCGGTTGTGCGAATTTTTCCAGAAATCGTGGGAAATTAAGAAACCGGGTTTCTTGAAGAAACCCGGTTTCTGTCTCCTCAGCCATTCCCACCCACTTCCTCACCTCTCTTGGCGTCCTTGGCGTCTACCCTACGGGAAGCCGCTGGCGCGTCTATGGCGGTTCATTAATAAACACCGGCCACAAATCCCACCCTTATATGCCGGCACATTTTCCACCACCTACACCCTAACACAAGTGCGGCGCATTTTGTGTGTTTTTTTGTTAAATTTTTATGAGAATTGGGGGTGCGTTCCCTTTTCTTGTTCCCCCCTCTCCCATGAGGGGAGAGGGGGGTTAGGGGGGTGAGGGTGAAAATTTCTCTCCCTTGCAGGCGTTGGCTGCGGGGGTGAGGGGAAAAATCTTATCTTGCCACCGGCACCCCTTGCCCTAAAATTGAGAAGTGAGGCGCGTCCCCCCTGGAGAACGCACCCCACAGAGTTGCTAACTGTTGATCTATGCTGAAACTCGAACACAAACACAAAGGCCACACTATCCGCGAGCTTGGGGAAGGCCGGCTGCAGGTTGTCGATCCCTACGGAGACACCGCCAGCCAAGTTTTCCACACATTTGAGCGAGCGCTGCAATATATCGAAAAGCACGGAAAACCGGCAGAAGAACTCATCCCCCTAGTCTTCAAACGCAAGAAAGCCTGGAAATACGCCAACCCCCAAACGGGATTGCTGCGGGACATTAAAATAGGCGACCAGTGCGTTCACTTCATGCCCAATAGCACAGTTTACGAAACTATACTTGAGGAGGGCGAACCTTGCGCAGAAGAGCAAAAAATCCTCTTCCCCGACGATCCTTCCTTAGAGTATTGGCGGGTTTCCGTATTTGAGCGAGAGCGCACCCCCTATACCGACCTGCTGGGCTGGCTGGAAGTTGAAGTATTAAATCCCTGCCTGCCCAATAAAAATCAGGCCAAGAAGTTCGCCATAAAATACTGTCAGGCAACCGGAGTGGCGCTGGCGCGTCACCTGCCGCCCAATCTTATTTTTCTAGATCAGCTATTAGCCGAGGAAGAAGACGAAGAGGAGCCGGCAGCTGTTGAAGATTTTTAACGGCAGCCGGTAGGGAGCCAGCCGGCACTTTCTAACTGCAGAAAGCCGGCAACCCCGGTAAACTAATCCTAGAAACCGGGTTTATCTATGGAATTGCACCGCCCGTTATATTCTTAAAAATAAACCCGGTTTATTAACCATGCGCTACCGGTTGCGCTGCTGGCTAACTCCCTCAATCTTCCTTTCAAAATAGTCTTCCTGATACTTGAGCTGTCTGGCAATTTCCAGCCCCTTCTGAAAAGCAGCCAGCGCTTGAGGGTAAGCCTTGCGCTCCACATTGAGCGCGCCAATTAGGTCGTAAGTATTCATCAACCCGTAAAAGTCCGAACCCCGCTGCTGCACCACCAGCAGCGCTTGATAAACCTGCAAAGCTTCCGGCTTCTTGTCCTGCTCCTGGTAAAGTGCGCCCAACTTTTGCAGCGCCTCACCGGCACGCGCGAACTGCTGCAGCGCCCACCCCAGCGCATAAGCTTCCTGATAGTATTGAGCCGCCATAACAAGCCGGCCAATCCCCTCACAACTTTCCCCCATCGCTATCTTGAGCGCCGGCACCGGCACCGGATCTTGCGCAGCGCGATAGCGGTTCAGAAGCTTTTCGCGCACCTCTAAAGACTTCTGGTACTCCTTAGTCTTATCATAAATAAAAGCCAGCTTTTCCAGATAAGCCCCCTCATTCAGACTGTCCTGCTCCGTGCGATTGCTTTTCTGCTGATTGAGAGCCAGCAATTCCTCATAAGTCGCAGCAGCCTCCGAGTAAGATAACCCGCCGAAATGCAGTTGCGCAAGCGCAGTCAGCGTCGCCTCTAGCGCCGGCATATCTCCAGAAGCTCGCGCCGCCGCTAAAATTTGCTCGTAAACACCCACAGCCTGCTCTCGCGCCGCCACCTCCACAAAAGCCGCCCCCAGCGCTGACAGCAACTTCGGATCTGCCGGCGCTTTTCCCTCCGCCTCCACCTCCAGCTGAATCGCTTGCAACCGCTGCGCAATCAGCTGCATCTCCGTCGTTTGACTTTGCTCCCTGGCAATCTTCGCCACCCTTGTCAGCGCTCCCACCTCCGCCAAAGGGCCAAAAAACCGGCGCAATCGCAACTCCCGATTCCAAGTATTGAACGCCTGCAGCGTCTTTCCCGCTTGCAGGAGCGCCGCCGCCTCCGCGTTCAGCTGGTCGAGAGCGGGAGCGAGCGCCTCAAGCTCCGCAGGGGTGAGTTCCCGCTCGTCCCGCATTTTCGGCAAAAGCGGATCGGGCTTTGTAAACTCCAGCGGTTCGAGAAACTCCTGCGGCGGCTGGGAGGAGTTGCGATCCTCTGCGATCGCACCGGCACACAGCAACAGCAGGGTGCCGGTGAGCGCAACACCCAGGCAAATACTTGACAAAGGGATTTTCTTATGCATCTGAACTTTCTTTTCTCCAGCTGTTACTTTCATGTTTGCAGCCAAAGTGGCTGCTACATTAAAAACCAGGTAGTCTTGTGGGTTTTCAAGTGACAAACGGTAGTAATCGCTATGCTGGCACAGGTGGCGTGCTAGCGACGCTTTTTCAAAAAAAGACGCCCTCAATGTCTCGCCGGTTCGTTCCAATACTGGCAGCGTGCGCCTTCGCCCTGTTGAGTTTGCTCACCGGCTGCGGCGCGCCGCAAGTGGCACTGGAGCGGGGGATTGCGCCGGCAGTCGAGCGAGGGATTGAGCGGGCGGCGGGAGTCGGTGAGCCGGCACCCTCAGAACCGCCGGCAGCGGACTCAGGTCCGCTGGCAGCAGACAAGCGGATCTTTCTCGACGTTTCCCTAGAATTTCTCGACGAGTACCTGCTGCCGAAAATGACCTTTGAAGAAACGCCCGTAGGCGGGCTGTCAGCGATCGCATACGACCGGCAGCGCGATCGCTTCTACGCCCTTTCCGACGACCCCAGCGCCTTCGCCCCGGCGCGGTTCTACACCCTGCGCCTGAGCCTCGATTCCGAGGACACCGGCAGGATTGGCATCAAGAACGTCTCTATAGAAGGCGTCACCCCCCTAACTGCCGAGGATGGCCAGCCCTATGCCAGAAACACCATCAATCCCGAAGGTTTGGCCTTCGCGCCGCCGAACACTGTATTTGTCGCCAGCGAAGGAGTCTCCAGCGCCGGCATCCCTCCGTTTGTGAATGAGTTTGACTTGAGTACCGGTCAGTGGCGCAAGAGTTTGCCACTCCCGCAGCGCTATTTGCCCGACGCCGCTGGATCTGAGCAGCAGCGGGGGGTGCAAAACAATCTCGGGTTTGAATCCCTGACCCTGAATCCGGGGGGTGCTGGCGAGCCTTTGCGCGTGTTTACCGCCACAGAGTCGCCCCTGCTGCAGGACACGGACCAGCCCGACTCAGAACAGCAGCCGAAAAACCGGCTGCTGCACTATTTGACCAGTCCTGCCGGCGATCCGCCGGTGCTGATTGCAGAACATCTCTACCCGATGGACACACCGCCGAAGTGGTCGATTGCCAATGGCTTGACCGACTTAATGGTACTGGATGGCGGGGGCCATTTCCTGAGTTTGGAGCGCTCGCTGGGATTCTTGGGATACGGTGCTCGGATTTTTCAAGTGGCCACCGGCGGGGCCACAGACACCTCGGCCATTGCCAGCCTGAAGGGCGAGGTCAAGGGAATTGAGCCGGTGCGCAAAAAGTTGGTGCTCAACTTGGCTTCGCTGGGCGTAACCTTAGACAACCTGGAGGGCATGACACTTGGCCCTCGCTTGCCCGATGGCACCCAGAGCTTGCTCCTGGTGAGCGACAACAATTTCGAGGAGGCGCAAGCGACGCAGTTTCTGCTGTTTCGCCTGAAGAAAGGGCGGTGATGCCGGCAGCTGCATTTTCTGTAAAATCGGATCACCAGGCAAATTTCAGGCAACCCCCAACACCCAATCCCTAACCCCCCCAACCCCTGACCCCCTCACCCCCTAACCCCCTCTCCCACAAGGGGAGAGGGGGAAATATATGATGCTCAGCCGCTTGTATCCCTTTTCCTCTTTCCTCTTCCTTCTTGGCGCTCTTGGCTCAGGCGCGGTTTATTCCCAAAGTTAATCAAAAGCCGGCACAAATTATAAGTATTTAACCGAAATTGAGAGCAGGGGCCCGTGTCGGGACAGACTGCTTTTTTGTTTGACGGCGCTGTTGAAGCCGCTGCCCCTTAAAATAATGGGGATCGTTCCCACTCACCGGCAGCAGATTGAACCAATGACCCATTCCACTGATATCGCCACCCTGGCTCGCTGGATGGCATCTGACTTCAGCAACCAAGCGCAAGCGTTTGAAAATCCGCCATTTTTTGCCCACATTCGGGTTTGCATGCGCCCTTTGCCCCTAGAGATCCTGGGTGGGGTGAGTTTGTACCTAGAGCAGGCGTATGACTACATGCTAGATCAGCCGTACCGGGTGCGAGTCTTGAAGTTGGTGCCAGCCGGCGATCGCATTGAGATTGAAAATTACGCCCTTAAGGACGAACAAAAGTTCTACGGCGCTTCTCGCGATCCCGTGCGCCTGCAAGGGATAAGCGCAGACCACCTGGAAAAATTACCGGGCTGCACCTTTATGACCCAGTGGACTGGGCGCAGTTTCAAAGGCGAGGTGGAGCCCGGTAAGGGCTGCATGGTGGTGCGCAAAGGCAAAGCCACCTATCTCGACAGCTTTTTTGAGATAGACGAGCACAAGTTTACCAGCCACGACCGGGGGCGCGACCCAGAAACCGACGAGCATGTCTGGGGCGCACTGGCGGGCCCGTTTGAATTTGTCCGAGTGGCCAGTTTTGCCGGCGAGGTGCCGGTGAGCGGCTAGTGGGGGGACTGGGCGCAGGGCGCAGGGCATCGGGCACAGGGCACTGGGCATTGGTTCGCCTTTCGCCTTCCCACGCTCCATATCCCATTCCCCCGGCGGGCTAAATATGTCACAAGGTACACAAACCTGATACATTAACCGAGTGTTGGCAAGCAAGTTCATTAATTTATGAAAGTCCTGGTTATTGGCGGTGATGGCTACTGCGGTTGGGCAACCGCACTCTATCTTTCTAACCGAGGTTACGAAGTCGGCATCTTAGATAGCTTGGTGCGTCGTCACTGGGATTTGGAACTTTGCGTGGAAACGCTGACCCCAATTGCGCCAATCCAGCAACGCCTCCAGCGCTGGCACGATTTGACCGGCAAATCCATAGAACTGTTCATTGGGGACATCACCAACTACGACTTCCTGAGCAAAGCGCTGCGCCGGTTTGAGCCACAGGCGATTGTCCACTTCGGCGAACAGCGTTCCGCTCCGTTCTCCATGATTGACCGCGAACACGCCGTGCTCACCCAGGTGAATAACGTCGTGGGGACCCTGAATCTGCTCTACGCCATGCGGGAAGATTTCCCAGATTGCCACTTGGTCAAGCTGGGGACGATGGGAGAGTACGGCACCCCCAACATTGATATTGAAGAGGGCTACATCACCATCGAGCACAACGGGCGCAAGGACACCCTGCCCTATCCCAAGCAACCCGGCAGTTTCTATCACGCCAGTAAAGTCCACGACAGCACCAATATCCACTTCGCTTGCCGCATTTGGGGCCTGCGGGCTACAGACCTCAATCAGGGCGTCGTGTATGGCGTCCTCACGGAAGAAACCGGCATGGACGAGCTGTTAATCAACCGGCTGGACTACGACGGCGTGTTTGGCACAGCCCTGAACCGGTTTTGCATCCAGGCCGCCATTGGCCACCCCCTGACCGTGTACGGCAAAGGCGGGCAGACTCGCGGTTTCTTGGATATTCGCGATACGGTGCGCTGCATCGAACTGGCCGTGGCCAACCCAGCCGAACCGGGACAGTTCCGCGTTTTCAACCAGTTCACAGAACAGTTCAGCGTCGGTGACTTGGCAGTGATGGTCAAGAAGGCCGGCATTGCGATCGGCCTCGATGTGGAAATCAATAACATCGACAATCCCAGAGTCGAGAAAGAAGAACATTACTTAAACGCCAAAAACACCAATCTGCTTGACCTCGGTTTGCAGCCTCACTATCTCTCGGATTCCCTGCTAGATTCCCTGCTGAACTTTGCCATCAAATACCAGCAGCGCGTCGATAAAAATCAAATTCTGCCCAAAGTTTCTTGGCGTCGGTAAGTCAGAGGAGTTAGTTGGTGTGAGGCTGGTCACTGAACCGTATTTAGCCCAAGTCAGCCGGTGGCCAAAAGCGGGGCGGCACATTTTAGCGCAGTTTGACGAAAATTCGGCTGTCGTCTATCAGGCGTTTCGCCCAGCCCTTGGTCACTTTGCCGCCTCACACGGTTATTTCGGCGGCGAATTCAGACGAGGCCGCATGAGCTGGATTAAGCCTAACTTCTTGTGGGTGATGTACCGTTCGGCATGGGGTGCGAAAGCAGACCAAGAAGTGATACTAGCCGTGCGGGTCAAGCGTTCAGCTTTCGATGAAATTTTGGCCGCAGCAGTGCATTCAAGTTTTGCGCCAGAAGTGTATGGGAGCGAAACAGAGTGGAAACAAGCTGTTGAGCGGTCGTCTGTGCGGCTGCAGTGGGACCCGGATCGTGACCCATCTGGCGCGAAAGTGGACCGGCGTGCGATTCAGCTAGGATTGCGCGGCGATGTTTTATACCGGTACGCGCGAGATTGGATTGTAAATATCGAGGATATCTCTGATTTCGTGCGGCAGCAACACCAATACGTTAAAGCGGGGGAATGGACAAATTTGCTAACCCCTTTTGAGTCCGTTTATCCTGTTGACAATCACGACATTGCCAAGAAGCTAGGATTATCGGTTATCTGAAAAGCACTTTTATGCGAATCGCCCTTTTTACCGAAACTTTTTTGCCCAAAGTTGATGGGATTGTGACGCGCCTGCGCCACACGGTTGATCACTTGCAGCGTGCCGGCGACCGAGTGCTGGTCTTCGCCCCCGATTACGGATTGCGGGAGTACAAAGGAGCCGAAATTTATGGGGTGCCCGGTTCCCCGCTGCCCTGGTATCCGGAACTGAAGATGGCTTTTCCGCGACCGTCGCTCGGGAGCAAGCTTGAGGAGTTTCAGCCGGATTTAATTCATGTTGTGAATCCAGCTATTTTGGGTTTGGGGGGGATTTATTACGCGAAGAAGTTGAAGATTCCTTTGGTGGCTTCGTATCACACACATTTGCCGCAGTATTTGCAGCACTACGGGTTGGCGGTGCTGGAACCGCTGCTGTGGGAGTTGCTCAAAGGGGCGCACAATCAAGCGGATCTCAATCTTTGCACGTCTACGGCGATGGTGAGAGAATTGCGCTCGCACGGGATTGAGCGGGTGGATTTGTGGCAGCGGGGGGTGGATACGGAGATGTTCCAGCCGCATTTGGCCAGCCGGCAGATGCGCTCGCGCCTGAGCGGCGGGCACCCGGAAAGTCCTTTGCTGCTGTATGTGGGGCGTTTGGGGGCGGAAAAGGAAATTGACCGGATATTGCCGGTGCTGGAAGCTATCCCGGACGCCCGTCTGGCGCTGGTGGGAGATGGGCCACACCGGCAGGCGCTTGAAGAGCTTTTTGCCGGTGCGCCGGTAAATTTTGCCGGCTACATGCAAGGGTTGGAACTGGCGTCGGCGTATGCTTCTGCTGACGCTTTTATTTTTCCTTCGCGCACAGAAACCCTGGGGCTGGTGCTGCTGGAAGCAATGGCGGCGGGCTGTCCGGTGGTGGCGGCTCGCTCTGGGGGCATTCCCGACATTGTTACCGATGGGGTGAATGGATACCTCTTTGACCCAGCTGATGATGCCGGTGCGAGAAAGGCGACGCTGCGTCTTTTGGAGCACCGGCAAGAGCGGGAAACCCTGCGGCAAAATGCCCGCCAGGAAGCCGAGCGCTGGGGGTGGGCGGCGGCGACTCGCCAGTTGCGCCGGTACTATCAAGAGGTGATCGCTTCTGTGTCTGTGCAAAGGGCTGCCTAGAAAGCCGGATTAATCTTATCCCTCTTTTGTCTTGCCCAGGGTGAAAGCCCGATCTGTTGTTGCCTGAAATGGCGCAAAGAAAGTCAAATTGCTCCAAACTGACAGAAGAGGGTTATAGCAGTAGCAACTTAGGTTAGGACGTAGGACAGGCGTCTCGCCTGTCCATACTGGTGTCCATTGCTATACAATCAACCGCCAAGTACGCCAAGGACGCCAAGTACAAACGCCGCAGCGTTCGTACAACTTGGCGTTCCTTCACGGCAGGGGTTCATTATTAACTGCGGGATTCTCAAACATAAAGCCGCCCAACTGCCTGAATCTCAAAAGGTTAACCAAAAACTCCCCACCGGCTGCCAAGGGAGGGAGCGTCCCACTTTGGAATCGGGGAGCGAAGTTGAACGCGCCGCTGAGCGTTCTGCAAAAGCCCGCGCAGGCGAAAGCCTGTGGCCGTGAGGAACGCGTTCGTCCCCATATATAGCACTTCTAAATCATTTGTGAAATGCGCTCTCTTTTCTTTCCTTGGCGCTCTTGGCTCAGGCGCGGTTTATTAAAAAAAAATTTCACCAATGAATTATAACCGCTATATTAGGTTCAATGAGATGAGCCACCGCAGCAATTCCAGATGGGGCGAACATCTAGAAACCAGTATTCTTAAAAATACTGATTTCTGGCAGCCGCCAGGAATTCCAGATCGGGCTTACTTTTTTAGAAATTTCATATGTTAGCACAAAAGGAAAAAATATGCAAGGGTTTTGCAAAGCGCCCCTGTGCTGCCGGCAGAGCGGGAGTTTTCTGGCCATTGAAAATCAATTTGCCGCCAGATCGCTAGGCAGTTGTGCGGAGCGTCCAATTTTTACAGCGGGCTCTCTCTCTAGCAGCTTTGCCGGCACTGATAATTATAGATAGTGTTAATTTAGGTGTCAGTCCGAGAACCCCCTAAATTGGCCTGCAGATGATCTTAATAAAGGGTCGCCTCGCTCAGACAAGGCCCGCACCGCCCCTGGCACGCTCGAAGCTGACGCGCTAGTTTTCCCGTGGCTAAATGCGCTGACACTCAGCTACAGTGTGCAAAGTATCGCCTTTTGGCTTTCGCCGACAGTTTAGGGGTGCGGTGGAGCCTGCAGACCTCTGCCGAACCGTGGGCCATCACACACCCTGTGAGGGGTTAATCCTATGACATTTTCAGATGCTGGTAGCGTTCTGGCCACACTGACACAAGCCAATCGCATGGGTGCCCTGGCCCATCGCGTCAAGGATCTGCCAGTGACAGAATTTGTCTGCCTGCTCGACTTTATCACAGCTGAATTCCAGCAGTTTCTCCGGGCGATTGACCTGATCAACAACGAAGCCCTAGAAACCATGCTGGAGCAGCTGCTAGACGCTTTCACCCTGAAAATTGGCCAAATCCTCCAGGCGGAGCGCACGGCCATCTTTCTGGTGGACGCGGAAAAACGCCAGCTGTGGTCGAAACTCACCCAAAGCCAGACCGGCAACCCCATCGAAATCCGCATCCCCCTGCACATTGGCATCCTCGGTCAGGTGGCCACCACCGGCGAGAGTTTGAATATTTGCGACGCGACGGCAGACCCGCTGTTTAACAAAGAAGTGGACTCTCATCCGGGCTACCAAACCCGCAACCTGCTGTGCATCCCCATTTTCAGCAACAAAAACCCCACCCAGGTGGTGGCGGTGGTGCAGCTGTTAAATAAGGCCGGTGACGCGCCGTTCAGCAGCTCGGATGAGGAGCAATTCCGCGAGTTTGCCAACGCGATTGGCATTCTCCTGGAAAGCTGCCAGTCGTTCTATGTGGCAGCTCGCAACCAGCGGGGAGTTTCCGCCCTGCTGAAGGCGACCTCTTCTCTCGGCCAAAGTCTGGATCTGGAAGCGACGCTGCGCTCGGTGATGGAGCAAGCGCGGGAGCTGATGCAGGCAGATCGCAGCACCCTGTTTTTGCTCAAGAAAGACAGCAATGAACTGTGGACTAAGGTGGCGAAGGCGGATGGCAAAACCCTGATGGAAATTCGCATTCCCGCCAATAAAGGCATTGCCGGCTATGTGGCTTCCACCGGCCAGACCCTCAACATTCCCGACGCCTATCAAGATCCCCGGTTTGACCCGACGACAGACAGCCGCACCGGCTACCGCACCCGCAACATCTTGTGCATGGCGGTGTACAACTCCGCAGGGGAATTGATAGGCGTCACCCAGCTGATTAACAAAATCCAGGGCAGCTTCACCAGTTCCGATGAAGCCTTTATGCGGGCGTTCAACACGCAAGCCGGCATCGCCCTGGAAAATGCCCGACTGTTCGAGAGTGTTCTGATAGAGAGGCAGTATCAGAAAGACATCCTGCAAAGTCTGTCGGATGCCGTCATCTCCACCGACATGCAAGGGCGGATTGTCACGATTAATGAAGCGGCTCTGGAGTTGCTCGGCTGCCCGGTGAAAGCGGAAAACGGCCTTCACCGGCACCTGTGGGAGAAGCAGTTTATCGACCGCTACGTCTGGGAGGTGGTGCCGGTGGAAAATCTGCGCTGGCGTCTGCAAGATAGCCTCTCCACAGCTGCTAGGTATTATGTGCCGGAGCAGAGTATCAATGTTGGGCTATACACGCATCCGGCAGAGCTGTCAATAGGGTCTGGGGAGGGGAGCTGCACCTACATCCTGGCGATTCCCGACCGGACTAACGCAGAGATTTACATTCCCTGGAACCGGCTGGAGATCGATGCCGGTGAGGCACACATCCCTATCCAGTTGCGAGCCGATCAAGTCAAGGAAATCGAACGCAGTGTCAATCTCACCATCAACCCCCTGACGAACCCGGAGGGAGGCGTGCGGGGAGGGCTGGTCGTGCTCGAAGACATCAGCCGGGAAAAGCGCATGAAGAACGCCATGTATCGCTATCTGACCCCGGGAGTGGCTGAGCGAGTCATCGCCCTGGGTGAAGACGCCCTGATGGTGGGCGAGCGCAAGGAAGTGACAATTCTGTTTTCTGACATTCGAGGCTACACCACCCTCACCGAAAATCTGGGAGCCTCGGAAGTGGTTTCGCTGCTCAATCAGTATTTTGAGACGATGGTTGAGGCGGTGTTTAACTACGACGGGACGCTGGATAAATTCATTGGGGACGCCCTGATGGCGGTGTTTGGTGCGCCGCTGCCGGTTCAAGACCACGCCTGGATGGCTGTCAAGTCAGCTTTGGACATGCGCCGCCGGCTGGACAAGTTTAACAGCAAGCGCGTCATTGAAGCCCAGCCCCAAATCCACATTGGCATTGGCATCAGTTCCGGGGAGGTGGTGTCGGGCAACATTGGGTCGCAAAAGCGCATGGACTACACTGTGATTGGCGACGGGGTGAACCTGAGCTCCCGCCTGGAAAGTATCACGAAAGAATATGGCTGCGATATTATTTTGAGCCAGTTTACCTATGACCTGTGCGGCGACCGCATCTGGGTGCGCGAGTTAGATAAAATTCGCGTTAAAGGTAAAAACGAAGCGGTGAGCATCTACGAGTTGATTGGCGTTAAGCACAAACCCCTCGACGCCAAGACGGACGAGTTTTTAGAACTCTACAAAAAAGCCCGTGACGCCTATCTGGCTCGGGAGTTTACTGTGGCCATCGCTCGCTTTCAAAAGGCCCTGCAGATTAGAAAAACGGATCGCCCGGTGGCAATCCACATCGAGCGGTGCCAAAATTATCTTAAAAATCCCCCTCCCGAGTCTTGGGATGGGGCTCACACAATGACGACCAAGTAATATCAGGTTGGGCATTGGGGATTGGGCATGGGGCATGGGGTATGGGGCATGGGGCATGGGGCATGGGGCATGGGGCACGCTCGCATGGGGCATGGGGCATTGGTTGGAGTGCGACCTAAAACCTCAGAAGCTATGGCGCATTGAATTTGCACTATCCATTTCTATACCCTCGTTCCCAGCCTCAGGCTGGGAAAGCCCTCTGTCGGCTGCTGCCTCCTTTCAAAGGAAAAGCAGATGAAAAGCGTAACAGCTTACCTAACCCCTAACCCCTAATATCATGTCCGCAGGGTAGTGGCTGGTCCGTTCCAATTGCCAAAGGAGATTTTGCCATCGGGGGACAAAAAACGCATAATTTGTCCGACTCGCTCCCAATATCTATATAGTAGAGGTGCTGGCAGCGCTTTCGGTGAAGCCAAGGACCTTATCTGCACTAACCTCTAGCAGGAGGAATCGCGATGAAACTAGCAATGGGGGGAATTGTCGCTACGGTTGTGGTGCTGGGAATCCAGGGACCTCTCGCGGCAAATGTCCTAGAGACGAGCAAAACTCCGAAGCATCCCGCCGAGCAATCAAACCAGACGCCCGTACTCCTCGCCCAATTTACTTGTATGCCGGGAGGCTCGGAGCTGGTAGAATTTTTCGAGACTGATAACTTTCAAGTGCTGATTTGCCGGAAACGGGGACAACTTTACTATCACGGGATTGAGCGAGGAGGCGATCGGAACGGCATCACCCTCCCCGCTTACTATGAAGAAGGCTCGGGATATGTGGCGGAAAATGGCGAATATACTTACATCGTTAACCGTTCCACTCTGAGCATTTATCAGGGTAATACGCTACTGCAAAGAGACCGGGTTTACCGCCGATAAAGACTTGATTTCCCGGCGCTGTCATCGGTATCGGGAAGGGTCATGGTAGGGGCGGGTTCAGCCAAGATATTTCTAGCACAGAGCAGAATATGAATAAACCCGCCCCCACCCCCTCAGTACAACAGCGGTGCCACCGGATATAATATAACCCCAGGAAACAATTTTTATTGTTGCCCTCCTTCCAGCGTTCGCGCTGTGTCGCGCACAATGTCTAGCGTTGCCTCTATGTCCGCGCGTGCCGTGCGAAAATTTACAGCGCAGGCTCGCAAGGCATACCTCCCGCACAAGTTTACATTTGAGAGGAAGGCGCGTCCGCTGCGCTGCACCGCACGCAAAATTTGTGCGTTCAGCCGGTTGAGTTCCGCATTGATTTGCTCTCGCTCAGCCCCGTCTGCTGACAGCAGCTTGGCGCGTTTGTCTGGCGGAACGTAGCGAAAGCAGCAGATGCTTAACTCTACCGGCGCGAGCAGTTCAAAATCTTCTGCGGCGCTGACGCATTCGGCAAAATATTCTGCCAAATCGTTATTTTCGGCAATGGCAGCGCCGATGCGCCGCACTCCATAGTAGCGCAGCATCATCCAAATTTTCAAGGCGCGAAATCGCCGGGAAAGTTCTATGCCGTAATCCCAAAACGCAAAAGATTCCGCCTCGGTTTCCTGTGGTACAATCAGATAGTCCCCCGGAGTGAATGACAGAGCAGTGCGAACAGCAGGAGCGTCCCGAAACAGGAGGCAGCCGCAATCCACTGGCGTGAAAAGCCACTTGTGCGGGTCGAGCGCAACCGAATCAGCACGCTCAATTCCCTCAAAGAGATGGCGCTTGCGCTCGTCGAGCGCTGCTGGCACACCATAAGCTCCGTCAATGTGAAACCACAGTCCGTATTCGTTTGCAACGCGGGCGATTTCTGCGAGCCGATCGACTGCTCCTGTTCCAACTGTGCCGGCGCTCGCTACAATACAAAAAGGTCGCAATCCATTGCTTAAGTCGGTTTCCAGACATTCGCGCAAGTGCGATATATCCAGGCGGAATTTCGCATCCGATTTCACGATGCGGACGCGATCGCGCCCCAGTCCGAGTACATCCGCCGCCTTGGGAATGGACAAGTGCACTTGGTCGGAAGTGTAGACAGTCATGGGAGTGCCGGCGTCCCACAAACCGTTGCGCGAAACTGTATCTTGGGATTTGACTCGGTGCGCGATCAGGAGCGCATTCAAATTCCCCATTGAACTTCCGCTGGTTAGTAAACCGTGCGCGGAATCGCCATAACCGATGAGTGAGCTTAGCCAGCGCACGACAATTTTTTCAATTTCCGTCGCTGCCGGTGCGGCACGCCAAGAGGTCACGTTTTGGTTGAGCGCGGACGCGATGAGGTCTGCGAACACTCCCACAGGATTTGAGGGCGAACCAATGTAACCGAAAAAGCGCGGATGGCCACTGTGCCGGCTGCCGGCAATGATGCACCGGCAGTCTTCTATCAACTGCTCAACCGGCTCACCTTCAGCGGGTAACTCCGAACTAAAACGCTCCGCAAGCTGAGCGGAAGGCGTGTGTTGGAAAACCGGCATTTCCGAAACCTGCGCCAAGTATTCCATCACCAGCGCAACGGATTGCGCCGCCAGGGATTGCATGGCGTCGTCTGTGAGGTCTAGGGAGGAAGGGCGAAAGCTGTGCCGGTGTTCACTATTAACGTCGCCGTGCGAGTCGCTCATGTAACTCTCCTTGTTTTCCGCTGCTATCTCGCTCAGTACCTAAAAAAAATCAGAGCCTCTTTCCAGAAAGCGTAGAAACCGGGTTTCTGAAATAAACCCGGTTTCCGATCCGGCAGTTTCACAACGGAGCGATCAGCCGCAAGCGACTCTGTTCAAATTTTTCTAGAGTGTCGGCTGCTATATTGTGCGGATCTCGCAAGCTTCCCATTGTATCTCCCCCAAATTTAACACAAACACTTTTGTGGCCGGCGGAGAGACCTTCCTTATAAGCCCGGACAAATTTTTCATGTTCAGCCTGGAGGGAATTAGGCAGCTTCTGGAATACAGACAAGAGTTCCTTCTTCCAGACGACATTCACCAGATAATCGTGATCCCAGGTCATTACCCCACTTAAACTGACTGACTGAACTAGCGACTGGACGTGACCGCGAGTCATCGTGGGGCGAACTTGACTTAGATACTCCTGTTTGCTAAAGTTCCCAGTCAGCTTCATCGAAGCTCCCGATGCCCACATCAGTTCAGAAGCAGTTTCCAGCTCAATCTTTGCAATGTCCAGGTCGCCAGATCGCACTGCGGCTGCGAGGCGACGAAAGCAGAGGGTTAGACCTTGGGTGAGAACAAAAAACACCCAGTGACCTCTTTTCCAGACACGCAGCAGAACATTCTCAGTATTCGTCAGCGTGTTTGTCCTGAGACTTTCTTCCCGAACAAGTTGAGAGGTCGCTGATTCGGGGAACAATTGGGTAAGAGGTGCCAGGAATTCAGGTGTTATATCGTTCCTCGAACCAGCACTCCCCACATTGAAAACCCTTGCCAAGAGGCTGGCATAACTTTGGAAGCCTGCAGCCACAAGTTTTACATCAGCGGGGTCAAAAGTCAAGCTTTCGGTCATTTCCAAGAAGCCCAAATACGCTTTCAGGACGCTAGCAATGATTAACTTAGCAGGTTCCTTGGCTTTTACATGTTCTACCTCCATGTACTGATTTAATTCTTTGACTTCCTCACAGTTCAGTGGGGTGCCGGTGGCAAATTTTTCGGGCAGAGGAATGGTTTCGACTGGTTTTAGTTGCGGCAAGGCAGCATTAGTAAGGGAAATCGCCTGCGGCAGCGAGTTAACAGTCAAAGCCTGCTGAAACTGTTCTAGTGCTAGACGCACCGAGGCGGCGACAGGCTGGCTCAATTTGTAGCAGGTAAGCAGATATTGGGGTGGCAATAAATAAAGATTTACTTTTTCAATCATCATCAGATTGTTGGGCCTTTTTATGAGTTGCCTGTCCGCCTGTATTGCCCCATTCTAAACCCCCATAAATCTATATTTTACTCAAGAGGTTTACACTGGGGCATGGGGCATGGGGCATGGGGCATGGGGCATGGGGCATGGGGCATTGAGCTAGCGAGGGCTTCTCTCCTATAACCTAACCCCTAACCCCTATGGGGCATTGGGCATTGGGCATTGGGAATCGGGTGAGCGAGGGCTTCCCTCCTAAAGCTCTTGTGAGACTACTATAAATTTTTAACCGGCAGCTGTGAAGTAGGCTCTGGTAATTTTAATATTTTTTTTGTCCCACCGCAAAGGAGCCGGTAGGGCTAAAGCCCAACTACAAACCTTTTCAAGGCATAGCCTCCAAAGCGTCGTTCCCAGGCAGAGTCTGGAAGGGGAACACGACCGCCCCCTTTTATAGGGGCGCGTCCCGCCACGTCCCGTCTGGGGGGATGGAAAAGCTCACGACTTGTAAGTAGCCCCTTGAGTTAAATAAGCATAACCTTTTATTATAACCGCAAACCGTATTTTATGTCGAGAGTCTAGCTCAAAAGCCCGAGGAGCATCCCCATCGTGCCAACAGCCCTGTACAGAGCCCCGAACCCGACCTGAGCATTAGGCCCGCAGGGGGCTGCTCTCGGAATGGCACATTGGGGCATGGGGATAGTACGATAGCATGAAGTATTGGACATAAGATTAGGTATTGGGCACCCAGCTGTCGGAGCTATTTTGGCCCCCACTGACACCAATTTTTGTTACCGGAAGAAAGCATATTACAAATCCCGTCTCAAAGGCGGGATTTGTAAAAACCATTCTTTCGGATAAGCTAAAATTTGAGGGAGTGGCGTCCCCGGTGAGCGGTGGGCTGCGGAATATCATATCCTGTTTGGCCATGCGCCACCCACCATGCGCCATGCGCCACGCCCGCATTTGGTTTATCGATATCGCCGCAGCGCCGGAAAAATCTTGATAAACCCGCCCCCCACACGACAGGGATTGCCCGGGACAAATCCCCAGCTAGTATAAAGTGGTAGTTAGTTGAATCTCTTCAATCCTTGAGGCCAAGAGATGAGTTTTTTACTTTCACTCCTCACCGCCTTGATATCCATCTTCATC
Source organism: Oscillatoria princeps RMCB-10 (assembly GCA_019359235.1). GTDB lineage: Bacteria > Cyanobacteriota > Cyanobacteriia > Cyanobacteriales > Oscillatoriaceae > Oscillatoria > Oscillatoria princeps. The sequence goes on along the minus strand of JAHHHT010000003.1, from coordinate 45,126 downwards.
TTTCTCAACGCTGAGAGAGTTGAGGATGACCGGTCTCGCTTAGCAGTGCGGGCCATCGCCGCACTCATTGGGGCGGTCGCTGTGCTCTCCTCCCTTTTTAGGACACTCATTGTTATCCCCGCCGGCAATGTTGGAGTCGTGGACTCCCTGGGAAAGGTTTCCGAGCCCCCTCTCAATCCAGGCGTCCACCTGGTCAATCCTGCGGCTAGAATTGTTAATTTTTCCACCCGCCTAAAAAATGTGCAGGAAACCATAGAAGCCACATCCAAAGAGGGGCTGGCGTTCAATATCAATGTCAGCCTGCAGTACAGGCTCCAGCCCCAGAAAGCCGTGTCCGTCTATGAAAATCTTGGCACTGACGAGACAGAAATTGTCCTCCCCCGATTTCGCTCAATTGTCCGCGAGGTCACTGCTAACTACCCCGCTGAAGCCATTTACTCTACCAAACGGCAGGAGATAGCCAGCCGCCTCCGCCGGCAGCTGAGCGAACAGCTAGCCCCCCTCGGTTTCACCGTTGAGGAAACCCTGTTGAGAGAGCTGCAAATCCCTGAAAGAATCCAAGCCGCAATTCAGGAGAAGCTCAAGGCAGAGCAAGAAAGCCAGCAGATGGCTTTTACCATCAAAAAAGAGCGCCAAGAAGCGGAGCGCAAGCGCATCGAAGCCAAAGGGATTTCCGATTACCAAAAAATGGTTTCCCAGGGTCTTAACGCCCAAGTGCTGCAATTGAAGGCTATCGAAGCGACAGAAAAACTGGCCCAGTCGCCCAATGCCAAAGTTTTAATCGTCGGTGGCGGACAGAGGGGAGTGCCCGTGATTTTCCAGGTGGATAATGCCCCTTCTGAGCCAGCAAGGTAATAGCAAACCCGGTTGCCCCGCAACCTTTTTCTTGCATCCGCTAAAAGCGGACTGGGTTGGGATAGCGGCAGACTGGAGTCTGCCGCCACATCTGCGGCAACTCTGGCTAAATTGTGGCGTTGCAGTAAGACAAGATGATTTCACCAAAACTCCCTTCTCTTTCTCCCCCTCCCCGCGTGCGGCTACAGTTTATACATATCTTGGGTATGTGACTGCAGTAGTAGGGTGCGTTCCCTCAGAGGGAACGCACCCTACCCCGGGCTAAGACAAGATGATTTCACCAAAACTCCCTTCTCTTTCTCCCCCTCCCCGCACGCGGGGAGGGGGTAGGGGGGTGGGGTTCACCCCCGGAATATGCAATGCCGAACTTGCTGCCCAGCCAAGCCAAAGCTCTTGCTATAGAGTAAAATATTCTTGCTGCCCGACCGTAAAGGACAGTCCGGGTGAGGGAATGGTGCTAGCAGCACCCTCCAGCGACCGGCACGACTTTCTCTTATTCTACAGCAGAGCGAGATTTGTTATGTCAGCTTCTGAGAAACTTTATGAAGGCAAGGCCAAAATTCTCTTGAGCACCGGCGATCCGGAAATCTTACTGACAGTCTTTAAAGATGACGCCACAGCATTTAACGCCCAGAAGCGCGGGAGCATCACCGGCAAGGGCGAAATCAACTGCCTAATCTCTAGCCATTTATTCAAACTGCTAGAAGCGGAGGGCATTGCCACCCACTTCACAGACTGCCCAGCGCCCAACCAAATGCGAGTGCGGCGCGTCAAGATTGTGCCGGTGGAAGTGGTGGTGCGGAACATCGCCGCCGGCAGTCTTTGCAAGCAAACGGGATTGCCAACCGGCACCGTTTTGAAACAGCCGCTGGTAGAATTCTACTATAAAAATGACGATCTGGGAGACCCGCTGCTAACGCGGGAGCGCCTGTTGCTGCTGGAACTAGCCACCCCGGAAATTGTCGAGCAACTGCAAACACTTGCGTTGCGGGTCAACGAAATTCTCTCGAAGTTTTTCCTGGAGTGCGGCATCACCCTGGTAGACTTCAAACTGGAATTTGGCACCGACAGCGAGGGAAGACTGCTGCTGGCGGATGAAATTAGCCCGGACACCTGCCGGCTGTGGGATAATGCAGATGGCGATCCCGACCGGCGGGTGATGGACAAAGACCGCTTCCGCCGCGATTTGGGGAATGTCGAACAAGCTTACCAGCGAGTGCTAGAGCGGGTTCTGGCGCACAGCAACAGAGCGAGTGGCGCTCGCTAAGCTTTGAAAAGCATCTACTATCCTAAATCCCAACCCTTCCGGTGCGGGGAGCGGCTGGCGAGTCAATGCGGTAAGATTTACCTCTGAATGCGCTCTGGCTGCCTTGGGGCGCATGCGCGCCCGCGCGAACTCCGTGCTGTTTGCTTCAAGGCAAGCTTGAAATTGTGGCTCTGGTGTGTGGAAGTGGAAAACAACGTGAACAAGATGCGGATACCGACCGTATGGGTGGCAATTTTGACAGCCTCAGCCACCCTGAGTTTATCGAACCCCGTCAGCGGACAAACTGTGAGCCTGCAGTCCGCGCCAGAGCCCACCGGCTCCCCCCCCGCACAGCCCCTGCCACCGGTGCCGGTGGAAAACGCTGAAAAAGCGAGTGACTCGCACCTAGCGACTGGCTTTGCAGAACCGCAAATGGCAGCGGACTCCCAACAAGTCGCCCTCCCCGCGCCAAACCCGACTGCCGTCTGGTCGCTAGAGTCCCCTGTCGGGACGCCCCTCAAGGAGGGTCAGGGAGAGGACATGGCCGCTGTGGGGCCGGAAAATCCCGCAGTGGCCGAGATCGCCGGCACTGCGGCAGATTCCCCAGCCTCGCCCGCTGAGCCTTTCCCTGCAGCCGGTGGGGGAGTTGGGGTTGCGCCGGCGGCAGTTTGGGCGCTAGAGTCCGTCGCCCAGACACCGCAGCCCCCCGTGCCGGTGCCGGTGCCAGCCAGCCCGCCCCCCGCAACGCCCCCTGGCGCTCAGTGCCCCGATCCAGCAGCGCCCCAAGTGCTGGTGGCAGAAGTGGCAGTCAGCGGCGCGCAGGGGGAACTGCAAGATGAAATCTACCGGACGATTCGCACCCAGCCGGGACGCACGGCCAACCGGTGCCAGCTGCAAGAAGACGTTAACGCCATCTTTGCCACCGGCTTCTTCGGAAAGGTGGACTACGTGCCCGAGGACACACCGATCGGCGTCCGGGTGACTTTTGTGGTGCAGCCGAACCCAGTGCTGGAAAAAGTGGTCGTCAGTGCCGTTCCCGAAGGTGCGGCTCAGCAAGCTGTGCCCCAAACAGTCGTGGACTCTCTATTCCGCGACCAGTATGGCCGCATTCTCAACCTGCGCACCTTTCAGGAAAGCGTCAAGAAATTAAATCAGTGGTACAAAGACAACGGCTACATCTTGGCCCAGGTGATTGACTCATCCGCCGTCACCCCCGATGGCAAAGTCACCTTGCTGGTGGCAGAAGGGGTGATAGAGGACGTGCAAATCCGCTTCGCCACCAAGGAAGGCGAGACAGCCGACGAGCAAGGCAACCCGATCCGGGGTCGCACCCGCAAATTCATCATCACCCGCGAGATGGCGCTCAAGCCCGGAGAAGTGCTCAAGGAATCGACGCTGATCTCAGATTTGCGCCGCATCTACGGTTTGGGCCTGTTTGAGAAAGTCGAGCCTACCTTAAACCCCGGCGCAGATCCGCGCCGAGTGGTTGTCGTGCTCAATGTCACAGAACGCAATACCGGCTCCGTGGCGGCGGGTGCGGGGATTAGTTCCGCTACTGGGGTGTTTGGCACCATTAGCTATCAAGAGCAAAACTTGGGCGGAAACAACCACAAATTAGGGACGCAGCTGCAAGTGGGCGAGCGGGCGCTGCTATTTGACGTTAACTTCACCGATCCCTGGATTGCCGGCGATCCCTACCGCACGTCTTACACCGTCAATGGCTTCAGACGCCGGTCAATCTCCTTGATCTACACCGGCGGTTCTGACGACATTCGGCTTCCCGATCCGGATAACCCCTTAGACCCCAGTTCGGGCGATCGCCCCCGGGTTCTGCGTCTGGGGGGCGGCGTCACCTTTACTCGCCCCCTGAACCCAAACCCCCTGGAAAAGTCCGAATGGACTGCTTCCCTCGGCTTGCAGTACCAGCGGATTTCCATCCGAGATTCAGATGGCGACATCAGCCCCAATGATGCCCTGGGCAACGATCTGAGCTTCAGCGGTGAGGGCAAGGACGACCTGACGGCACTCCAGTTTGGACTCTCCCGCGACCGGCGCGACAGCGCCCTCAAGCCCACCAGCGGCTCCCTGTTGCGGTTGAGCACCGAACAGTCCGTACCGGTGGGTTTGGGAAGCATCTTTATGAATCGCCTGCGAGCTAGCTACAGCTACTACATGCCGGTGAAATATTTTAACTTTAGCAAAGGCCCCCAGACTCTAGCGTTTAACGTTCAAACCGGCACCGTTCTCGGCGATTTGCCCCCCTACGAAGCCTTTGCTCTCGGTGGCAGCAATTCCGTTCGCGGCTACGATGAAGGAGAAGTGGGCAGCGGTCGCAGTTTCCTGCAAGCAACTGCAGAGTATCGCTTCCCGATTTTCTCTGTTATCGGAGGAGCGCTGTTTGTCGATTTTGGCAGCGATCTCGGTTCCGGATCTGGCGTTCCCGGCGATCCGGCTGGGGTGCGGGGCAAACCGGGCACGGGTTTTGGTTACGGTTTGGGCGTCCGCATTGATTCGCCTCTCGGTCCCATCCGCGTGGATTTCGGCATCAATGATGACGGTGAATCTCTCTTTCACTTCGGCCTTGGAGAGCGCTTCTAACTCTCCCATAGTAAGGTATTTAGCTTGATTTTCGGCGGTTGTAACAGGCTGCCAGAAACCAGGTTTCTTAAAGAAACCTGGTTTATACAGGGGGGGTATTTTTTTTTAAAACCGCCGCCGTGAAGGAGCGCCAAGGAAAGAGAAGAGAGAGGGGAATCACAAATCATTTAGAACTGCTGTGTGAACCGCAGAGGGCGCTTCAGCGCCAGAGGGAAGAAATAAGGTGTGTTTTTTAGGGAGGGTATTTAAAAAATAATAAAATAAGCGCTCCGGCGGAATTAATTGCACATCTGGAATGCCGATGCCATAAGGCTTTTGGCCGATAGAGCCGTGCAATTAATTTTACACAACTACTTACACTGGTGATTTCTATGCAAGAGGCCGGTAAAGAATGACAGTTCAGCACACATTGGCAGATGGGTTTGAGCGCTCCGGAGTGGGGCTGCACCTGGGCGTCGTCACTGAAGTGCGGGTGCTGCCGGCTGCGCCAGGCGAGGGGCGATACTTCGCCCGCACCGATTTAACCGGCACCCCCACCATTCCGGCAACAGTAGAATTCGTCCGCCAGACAGCCCTCTCGACAGAACTGGCTAATGGAGTTGCCGGCGTGCGCACGGTAGAGCACCTGCTTGCCGCGCTTGCCGCAATGGGAGTGGACAGCGCCCGCATCGAGGTGGATGGCCCAGAAGTGCCCCTGCTGGATGGGTCAGCCCTCGGTTGGGTGGAAGCGATCGCCTCCGTGGGAGTCGCAGAAACCGAAATCCCCAAATCCCCAAATCCCGGCGAGGAACCTTCAACCTCCCTGTCCCTTGCCGAACCCGTCTGGGTGAACCAAGGAGACGCCTTTGTCGCCGCCCTACCGGCACAGTCGCTGCGCTTCAGCTACGGCATAGACTTCGATCTGCCGGCAATTGGCCAGCAGTGGCACAGCTGGTCGCCCGCCACAGACAGCTTCGCCAGCGAGATCGCACCGGCACGCACCTTTGGCTTCGCGCATCAAATCGAGCAGCTGCGGGCGCAGGGCTTGATCAAAGGCGGAAGTTTGGACAGCGCCCTAGTTTGCGGTGCCGACGGGTGGTTAAATCCGCCGCTGAGATTTGCAAATGAACCAGTGCGTCATAAAATCTTAGACTTAGTAGGAGATATGAGCTTGCTGGGAAGATTTCCTCGCGCTCACTTTATCGCCTACAAAGCAAGCCACAAGCTGCACGTCGGGCTCGCCCGCCGGCTGGCCGAGTCTGGCTGGGGATTTTAGATTTTGGATGCCAGGACGCACCCCCAATCTAAAATCTAAAATCACAAATCTAAAAAAAACATCTACTCATGTCCACCCTGACCGACGTTACGGCCCAAAATTCCCCCGCTCCCGGTTCTGCCGCCGAGCACTTGAGCGAGAGAGATTCCGCAAGCGCCAAGAGTGCGCCTGCTGTTCAGACATCGCTGACCGTCGAAGAGATTCAGAAGCTGCTGCCCCACCGCTATCCCTTTTTGCTAGTGGATCGGATTGTTGAGTGCGTTCCGGGGCAGCGGGCTGTGGGAATAAAAAATGTCAGCGTCAACGAACCGCATTTTCAGGGGCATTTTCCGGGGCGTCCGATCATGCCCGGGGTGCTGATCGTGGAAGCAATGGCTCAAGTGGGGGGGGTGCTGATGGCCCAGGTGCCCGATCTGCCGGAAGGATTATTTGTGTTTGCCGGCATTGATAAAGTGCGGTTCCGGCGACTGGTGGTGCCGGGCGACCAGCTGGTGATCACCGTAGAGCTGCTGTGCGTCAAGCAGCGCCGTTTCGGTAAAATGCAGGCCCGCGCCGAAGTGGATGGCCAACTGGTGACAGAAGGCGAATTGCTGTTTTCCCTGGTGAGCTAACAACAGTGAAGAGTGATGAGTGCTGAGAGATCGGTTACATTCCTCTTCAACTGAGCACTCATTCCTCAACACGCAAAATCCTATGATGACTTTAATTCACCCCACCGCTGTCATCCACCCAGGCGCTCAGCTGCACCCGACTGTGCGGGTGGGTCCCTATGCGGTGATTGGAGAGCACGTAAAAATTGGCCCGGAAACAACGGTTGGGGCCCATGCGGTAATTGATGGGCGGACGGAAATCGGGGCTCGCAATCAAATTTACCCCGGGGCGGCTCTTGGCTTGGAGCCGCAAGACCTCAAATATGAGGGCGCTCCCAGCTTTGTGAAAATCGGGGATGACAACATCATTCGCGAGTATGTGACGGTGAACCGAGCCACCGGCTTGGGTGAGGCCACTGTGATTGGCAGCGGCAATCTGCTGATGGCTTACGTGCACGTAGCGCACAACTGCGCTATCGAAAACCAGGTGGTGATTGCCAGTACGGTGGCGCTGGCGGGTCACGTCCACATAGAGTCGCGGGCTGTGATTGGGGGCGTTTCGGGCGTCCATCAATTTGTCCGCATAGGCCGGCTGGCAATGGTGGGCGGGATGAGCCGGATTGACCGGGACGTGCCGCCCTACATGCTCGTGGAGGGGAATCAGTCGCGGGTGCGATCGCTCAACCTTGTGGGGCTGAAGCGGGCGGGGCTGTCACCAGATGAGATTGCCGGCTTGAAAAAAGCGTTCCGCATTCTTTACCGGTCTGGGCTGACTTTGACTCAAGCTTTGCCGCAGCTATCCGAGCTTGGCGATAGCGAGCACTTGCAGCACCTGCGCCAGTTCCTGCAACTGTCCCAGATGGAAGGCCGGCGGGGGCTGACTCCAGGGAAACGGATGAAGGAAAAGGATGAAGGATGAAGGGGGAATTAAATTTGACTGCACAGTTGAGAGCGCATCCCCCCCCGCAGCGGCGGGTGCGGCTGTTCGTCAGCACCGGCGAGGTTTCAGGTGACCTGCAAGGGGCGCTGCTGGCAGAAGCCCTTCACCGGCAAGCCAAAGCCTCTGGGATGGAGCTGGAGATTGTGGGGCTGGGGGGGGAGCGTATGGCAAAAGCCGGCTGCACTCTCTTGGGGAATACCAGCGGCACCGGTTCGGTGGGGATTCTGGAGTCTTTGCCCTATGTTTGGCCAACTTTGCAGCAGCAGCGGCGAGCGAAGCAATACCTGCGGGAGAACCCGCCGGATTTGCTGGTGCTGATTGACTACATCGGGCCGAATCTGGCCATTGGCAGCTATGTCAAGCGGCAGATGCCACAAGTGCCGGTGGTGTACTATATTGCGCCACAGATGTGGGTTTGGTCGCCCTCCCCGGGCTATGCGGCTAGGTTAGTGGCGGCGATCGACCGGCTGCTGGCGATTTTCCCAGAAGAAGCGAGCTACTTCCGGGAGCGGGGCGCTTCTGTGACCTGGGTTGGCCACCCCCTGCTGGACTGGCTGCAGTCGTTCCCCAGCCGCGAAGAGGCGCGTCGAGCGCTGGGCATTGATGGGGAAACGCTGGCGGTTGCCCTGCTGCCGGCGTCGCGCCAGCAAGAGTTAAAATATTTGCTGCCGGTGATGTTTGAGGCGGCTCGGCAGCTTCAGGAGCAATTGCCGCAAGTGCGCTTCTGGATTCCGGTGTCTCTGGAGCGGTTCAGGGGTGCGGTGGAAGAGGCGATTGAGCGCTACGGGTTGCGGGCGATCGCTGTTTTCGGGCAGTCTCAGGAAGTGCTGGCGGCGGCAGATCTGGCGATCGCAAAATCTGGTACGGTTAATTTAGAAATCGCCCTGCTGAATGTGCCGCAGGTGGTTGTCTACCGAGTCAACCCTTTGACGTACTGGCTGGCTCGCAGGGTGCTGAATTTTTCGATTCCCTTTATGTCCCCGCCTAACCTGGTGCAAATGCAGCCCATTGTGCCAGAACTTTTACAGGAGCGAGCGACACCGGCTGCCATTCTCGGGGAGAGCCTGGATCTTTTGCTGAATGCGGGGCGGCGTCAGGAAACCCTGACAAACTACCAGCAGATGCGGCTTAAACTGGGAGAGGTGGGGGTGTGCGATCGCGCTGCCAAGGAAATTTTCCAGCTGCTGGTGTAGAGGGGGCGATCGGATTTTAGGAAGTTGCGCATTACCCGGATGAACCCGGCACCCAACCCCCTCCCCGCCGGCGGGGAGGGGGCTAAGGGAGTGGGTTGCTCCGGGGAGCTGTGAAACGGAAATTTTAGAGAAGCTATTTTAGATTTTACATTTTAGATGTTAGATTGAATCCGAAATATTCCTGAGGCTGAGGCGCTTTGGCGCTAAGGCAAAAAATATAAAACCCCATCTACCGTGTCTCGGCGTCCTGGCGTGCCTAAAATATTACATCCAAAATTCCAATTCAGTTCTGAGCGGCGGCCCATTGCTGTCGATTTGTTTGCTGGTGCCGGTGGATTCTCCCTGGGAATTGAGCAAGCCGGCTTCGATGTGGTGGCAGCGGTTGACATTGACCCCGTGCATGCGGCGGTGTATTCGTTCAACTTTCCCCAAACCGAGGTGCTGTGCGCTGATATTTCTACGATGTCCACTCGGTTGATTGGAGCCGCAGCCGCACAAAGCTCGGCGTCCCATCCTGTTGGGGGGAGCCGCAGAAGGGCCGTGCCCGGTTGGGATGGTGAAATAGACCTGGCGATCGGCGGGCCTCCGTCTCAGGGGTTCGCAATTATGGGCAAGGGCGTCCTGGAGGACGAGCGCAATAATCTGGTGTTCGATTTCTGCCGCGCGGTGAGCGAGCTGCAGCCGCGATATTTCATTATGGAGAATGTGCCGACTCTGGTGAGTGACCAGTACGCGGAGTTTATGGAGCGGCTGATTGGGCAGTTTGAAGCGGCAGGATACAAGATCGCGCTGCCGGTGCGGGTTTTGAATGCAGCGGATTTTGGTGTGCCGCAAGACCGGCAGCGCATGTTTTTGCTGGGCTCTCGCTTCGGTGAAGTCCTGCTGACTTATCCGGAAGTGCCGGCACAGCCAAAAAAGGTGACCGTCAAGGAGGCGATCGCAGACTTGCCGGATGTGGATGAGTTTGCAGAGCTGCTGGAGACAGATGAGCTGCTGCTGACGCCGGCGCAACTGAAGGGGATGGAAAAGCTGGCAAGCAACTATGTGCGATCGCTGCGGGGGCCGGTGAGGGAGGCGGGGGATTTTTCTTGCGATCGCATCTGGAACCGGCACTTGCTGACCGGCTGCTTGCGCACGACTCACAGCCCTGAGTGCGTGCAGCGGTTTGAGGAGACGCCGATGGGGAGGGTGGAGTCTAGCAGCCGCCTGCGCCGGCTCAATATTGACGGGCAATCTCACACGTTGCGCGCCGGCACGGGGAGGGAAAAAGGCCGGTTTACCTCGCCGCGCCCGATTCACCCGTTGCGCCCGAGGGTGATTACGGTGCGGGAGGCGGCGCGGCTGCATTCGTTTCCTGACTGGTTCCGCTTTCACGGCACGAAATGGCACGGATTCCGGCAGGTGGGCACTGCCCTGCCGCCGAAGTTGGGGCGGGCGGTGGGGCGTCAGGTGATGGAGGCGCTGGGGATTAAGCCGGAGGTGCCGGCAGAGCCGGTGGAGCAGGGCGAGCTGGCGCTGCTGCGCATGAGTCCGTCGCTGGCTACTAAGTATTGGGAGAAAGAGTCTATGGATATGTGATATTGATGTTTGGTAGCGACTAGAAACCGGGTTTCTGAAAGAAACCGGGTTTCTGGCCTGAGAAAAGCGGATTAAATTTTGAGTTAAAGGAGTGAAACTAATGAGTCAGCAGGAGCCAAGGGATTCTCAGAATAGACCTTCTGGAAAATTAGGGTTAATAACCTCTTTGTTTATTTTCGCGTTTATTCTCGGTTCAGCCATTGCATCTGCAGTTACTTTCTTCCTTCTGAAAAATTCGGATATCTTGTCCAAAAGCTCTCCAGCATCCCCAACACCATCTCTCGCTCCACCGCCGGCAGAGTCAAGTCCTCCACCAGCGGCTCCATCACCGGCTCCACCAGCGGCTCCAATTGCGGCTCCAATTGCGGTTCAGCCTTCCCCAACTCCAATTGCCAGTCCAAGCAGCAGTCCGCAACCGGCTCCCACCCCTCAGGTGAGCGCGAGTGTTCCGAACGCTCTTTCTGGAAACAGCCAAGCTCAATCTCAGAATAGCGAACTTCCCGGATATTTTCCAAATGAAGGGTTTAAGGCCCCTCCTTCTGACTTGAGCCGGTTTAAGAAAGCCAATCTCTTGCTGGACAATATGGTGATATCCGGCGGGAGATATATAAACTTTTTGAAGTCCAAAATTCTAGTTCGCGGTCAGCTGTATTCCCCTGTGTTTAGGTTAAACGGAAACTCTAGCGAACAGCGTGTCGGCTTTGAATTGTCGGGAGTTCAGAAAGCGCTGCTCCTGGAGTTCGGCTTGGAAGATTTATCGTCAGGAGATACAAATTTAACTTATCTAGTGAGGCTGTCGGCTGATGGGAAGTTACTTTGGGCCGGCGAGTGCCGTTACGGGAAAGCTCAGCAGATTATATCTGTTCCTATAGATATACCGGGAGCCAAAAGTCTTGTGATAGAATATGCTGTCACTGAACCGGGAGGGTTTCCTTCTTATAATATGCCCGCTTTATATTTCACTAGAGCTGAGATGCTGGAGGATTAATCTCACGCCATCCGGAGGGTAGCATTGCCGGTTGCATCTATAGCGGGCAAGCATCTGCGTGGAGTATAGTCTGGAGATCCCCCCAAACCCCCCTTAAAAAGGGGGGCTTTGAGAATGTTCCCCCCCTTTTTAAGGGGGGGCTAGGGGGGGATCTAATATCTGTACCTCACTCGGTTGAAATCTGCTATAATATCTCTCTTCTGTCAACCAAGGGTGAAAGCTCGATAGCGAAGCGGGACGCGATAGCGTCCTTCTTTCCTTGTCTGAAATGACGCAAATTCGTCGAATTGCCCCAAAGTGACAGAAGAGGGATATAGCAGTAGCCACTTAGGTTAGGACGTAGGACAGGCGTCTCGCCTGTCCCTGTACCTACTGCCAAGTGAGATGCCTTGTCCTAAACGGACTGTCTATTGCTATATCACCCCTGAAAACCGGCATTTGGGGTTAGAAGGGCACGCGCCAAACCTTGACTGTCCTATCCTCACTGCCACTGACCAAAGTTTGCCCATCAGGGCTAAAAGTAACACACCAAACCGGCCCTAAATGTTTAAGCGTGTGAAGCAGTTCCCCAGTGCGATAATTCCAAATGCGGACCGTGCTGTCTTCCCCGCCACTGGCGAGAATTTTCCCATTGGGGCTAAAGGCAAGAGAATAAACCGTGCCTGAGTCTTCCGTCAGGATGCGCAGAGGTCTTCCCGTGCCGGTATCCCACAGTGTAACCGGGTGCTCGTAACCGCCACTGGCGACAGTTTGTCCGTCAGGACTAATCGCGACAGAGTAAATCCGCCCAACATAGATGCTAAACCTAAACCAGGTTACTAGAAAACCGGCCCAGTCTGAAGGGCCATTGAAGGTGTTCAGCAGTTCCTCCCTGCGCCAATTCCAAATCTTGACAGTATTATCCCAACCGCCGCTGACAAGGATTTGCCCATCAGCGCTGAAGGCGATAGAATTAACTTGCCACCCGTGCGCATTCAGGGTGCTTCGCACTTTGCCGGTGTTGAGATCCCAAAGGTTAATTGTGGGGTCAAAATTTCCACTGGCGAGGATTTGTCCATCGGGACTGAAGGCGAGAGTCTCTACGGTCAAAACTAACAGTGAGCTTCCCAGAGTTTGCCTCAGTCTCCGCGTATCTGCATCCCACAGTTTGATGGTGCCGTCTTGAAACACTATGGTGCAAGCGCTGGCGAGGGTTTTGCCATCGGGGCTGAAGGCGACGCTCCTAATCGGATTTGAATGTCCGGCGATGGTGTCGATTAGTTCGCCGGTGTCTAAATTCCACAGCTTTACTGTTTTGTCAAAACTGCCGGTGGCGAGAGTTTTCCCATCGGGGCTAATGGCTACTGTCCTAATTGTAGCTGAATGGCCGGAGATCGTGCGTGCTTCTGTCCACGCGAGAAAACCTCGCCAAGTTAGGGATTCTACTGCTGGATTCTGGCAAATCACCGGCAGCCAGCTAGTTCCTGGACATGTCTTATTCCAAGTGTCTTCCAGCTTGAGCCGCGCTTCTCGCACTGCGGAATGTAGGGACGCGCACTTTCGCGTCTCCCCCCCAGAAAATGCCGCCAGAAAATGCTGCAAAAAATCCTGCGCTGCCTTGTCTAGCACCCGCTCGCGCATCACAATGATTTGCGGGATGCGCAACTCTTCTATTTGGTTGGCCAATCCTAACCCGTGGCAAGAATTAAAAATTGCTAGCTGCAAGCCATTCTCAATGGCTTTCCTCAGGGCATTCTTAAATTCCTGAACCGTCAAGATGTCGTTTTGATTAATTTTAATCCATCCGGTTTGACCACCTATTTCGCTGCTGCTGTGTCCGGAAAAAAACAGGATATGCCAGCCTCTCTCATCCCAAAGATATCGGCGGAAGTCTTCTGGCTGCGGCTCTACTAAAGGGACAATCTCTGCATCGCGTAAATGCAGTTTTAGTAAATCCAGGTCGGCTTGGGGATTAATTTCTGTCTGGCTATCAGTCCCCTTCTTATCGCCCAGTATAGCCAGTATTCTGACTCGATTGCCGCTGGGTGTTTTTGTTCCCGAAGGCGTATACTGTGGCGAGCTTATGGCAATTTCTGCCTTGTTGTAGTATTGAGCGAACAAATCCCACAAATGCCAAGGCAGCAGCCGCAGCTTGGGGTCTTCCGTTTGAATGATTGCGCTAATTTCGTCGTCGCGCCTCAGGTTTTGTTGCAAGCCATCCCTGATTTTTTGCCACTCCGTATCCCCAGAATTGAGCCAGGTCTTGAGACTGTCTGCAAAATTCTCGGCTAACTTGCTGCAGGGAAGGTCAGTTACGCTGGATTCAGTCTTCAAGGAACCTCGCACCCCGAGTCCCTTGTCATAGGCTAACTTCCAATAGCCGTATAGATCCGCAATTTTCGGGTGCGGGGGGAGATGGCCTTCGACTTGGATGTCTCTCTCAGGAGGAGTGCCATCCTCCCTAATTCGCAGGAGAGCCGGAAACCCCTGCTGAAAATTCCCTTTGAGTAGTGTTATAATTACTCGTTTACCCATTGCCATCTCCTCAGAAGCCTTGAGGCCATCAAGTTAGAAACTCTTCTGTGATGCTAGCATCTCCCAGAGATATTGTGACACTGAACTGCAATCCGGGAGGGCCGCTAAACCCCCGTTGCAGGAAGTTATCTCTGCTGGTTGATTCAGTTTGTATGAAAGCCTCTCCCGATTCATCGAACACGGTGAGCTTGAGATGGGGGGGCAGATAGATTTGTCCCTCCTCCACCGGCTCCACTCGCAAGCGGATGCTAACCTCCCCATCGGTTTTTGGCCTGAAAGCCGCAATTAAGGCCACGGCTTGACTGTCTGGCTGTGTCCCCAAGTCAAGAGCTTTGGCTCTTTCCACACCGGCTGCTGGATTGCCCGGGTCGAGTTTACCCAAGCTGAGGGCAGCTTGCCAGAGGGTTTCTGGATCTTGGCTGTTGCGCAGCAATTGGGTGAGGGCGCTGATGCCATGTGGGTTGCCGGTGCCGGTTTTCCCCAGAGCTTCGGCGGCTTGCCGGCGGGTTGGTTCATCCTGACTGGTTTGCAGCAGGTGGATCAGATTTAGGATCGCTTCTGGAGCGTTAGAACCCTCAGCGCTTCTGTGAGCACCGGCTGGCAGTAGCTGTTCCGGCTGTTGCCAGTAGGGTTCAAAGAGATTCTGGAGGAATTGCCGCCAGTTTATTGGTGCGGATGCTAGGCGCACATCCTCGACAGGAAAACCCAATATTTCTCTCAGCTGTCTCGTTCTAAACAGATACTCAATCCGCTCAAATCCCTCTAAGGGGCTTGAAAGAACTAGCACTACGCTACCCAGCTCAATTTTGTTTAGGATCACCTTACAGCCTTCTCCCAAAAGTTGATTTGCCACAGCAACTATAGCGTCCGCTTTTGCCCTGTCAATTTCCGGAATAGTGGCGCTCAAGACAAACAGCCATGTGCTTTCAGAAGTCACAGTTGGGAGCGTGTCATCAACCACATTTTCCCAGCTAACCCCTACAGCCTGACAAATTCTGATGAAAGCATCTTGTTGAATTGGCTGCCTCTGCCTGAACCGCCTCAAGGTAGCCGGCGAAGTGTGGGCCGCTTCACACCAGCTGTGAGCTGTTACGTTCCAGCCTTTCTTTCTTCTAGCCATATCGACTTGTTGTAACCCCTGTTCCGATAACCTAATACTTGCCACCATTCTCTTTACCTCAACTTTGTTTGTTTGTCAAGTTCAATTCGATCTCACTTTGGTGTTCAGAGCCAGAAATGCTACTGAAAGTGGGCCGATCGAGCCTAGATAAATCAACCATTCTGGAGTTGTGGTTTAGGTACTTTACAGCCATGCAACGCATTCCCATTTCTGAAATCTTTCTTATCCTCGCTCTAGCATCGCATGGGTTCACCGGCAGCAAAATGGAACAACCGGCCACTGCCAGTGAACAGCTTGTCCAGGCGGAACCGTACTGCCCCCCTTGTCCATCGCCTTCGCCGGTTCCGGGCGATGGCCGAAATCAGGAAGGGTAAAGCTAGCAGAGACGCCACATGTCCCGTCTGCGCACGGCTATCCCCTCGTCCCCCTTGTTCCCAGCTCATGCTGGGAACCCCCGACTGGGGGCTGCTGCCTCCGATTAGCCCGGGGCACAATTGGCCAGCCACCACTGTCGGGAAACACCTGACTGGGGGCTGCTGCCTCCTATTGCCCTCGTTGCCCTCGTTCCCGGCGGGCACAATTTGCCAGCTCCTACAGCCGGGAAACGCCTGACTGGGGGCTGCTGCCTCCTAGAGCGCTTGCGCAAATTAAATGCACAACTGCTTAATATACACAACAAATGAAAATCATACAAGCCGATGCTCCATCTTTACAATTTGCCTAATATTTTCTGTGCCTGAGCCTCCCGCACAGCTATACTAGGCTTTAGGGGCAGCCCCCCGTGCCTGCCCCCGAAACGTGCAAGTTATATGCGCCGGCTTCTCAGTTAGCCAAGCGCCGGCTTGCTAAATCCCTCCATGCGTAAACTTCTGGCCTCTGGTCTTTCGGGTCAGCGTTTTGACACTTTTTCCATTCTGCCCCTGCGCCTTGGGTGTTCCCCTCCGCTTCCAGCACCTGTGCTAGCAAACAGTGAGCGGGGGCGCTTTCTGGATTGAGTTCAATGGCCTTCTCCAGGTGTAGCTTGGCTGAGGCATAGCCAGTTTCCCGCACATAGACCCAGCCGATATTTTTGTGCAAGTCAGATTTCAATGACTCATCTTTAGTCAGCGGCAAACCGCGCTCTAGCAACTTAATCGCTGCCTCATTATCGCTGTATTGAGTAATGTAAAGCCGGCCTAAATTGTTCATAGCGTAGGGTGTGCCGGTGTCATTGCCCTCTATGGCCTTCTGGTGCTCACTGCGGGCGCAATCATAATTGCCGAGCTTTTCGCAAGTCGCACCCAGGTTGTAATGAGTCATGCTGATATCTCGCTTGAATAGGAGCGCCAATCTGAACTTAAATTCGGCACTCTCGTATCGCTTTTCTAGGTAATTTTTCTGCCCGCTCTCGTTAAGAGCAAAAGCAATTTGGGGCGAGGAAACCCACAACCACCCAAGCCCCACCAAGACAGACGCCACCAACTTGAAATTAACCCCAACCGGCCCAAACCGGCGCACCTTGCTGCCCGGATTCGGCGGGTGAGACACCGGCTCGACAGCAGGCGAACTCACCGGCACCCCAGCCCCACCGGCAGCATCCAGGCGCTGCAAGATAATTTTCGCATTTTGCGGTCTATTTCCTGGCAGCAAAGCCATCATATCGTCAATCAAATCTGCCAGTTGCGAGCGGACAGCCGGCGCGCCCTCTCGCCACAGCAACTCCTGGCGCTCATTTTTGGGAAAATCGAGAGGGTGACTGCCGGTGAGCAAATGCACAAAAGTCCGCCCCAGAGCGAAGAAATCCGATTGCGGCACCGCTCTCGCCTCGTACTGCTCCACCGGCGTGTAACCGGGCGAAAGAATTTGCGTTCCCTCGCGCCCCACACCCATTTTTGCCAGATAAGTGCCCGTCACTTGCCGCACCGCCCCAAAGTCAATCAGCACCAGCTGCCCATCCGGTTTCAGCATAATATTCGCCGGCTTGATATCCCGGTGAAAATACTCCTGCTGGTGAACTTCGCGCAAGATTTCTGCCAGCTGTTTTAACCAGCTAATTGCTCGCTCTTGGGAAATCGGGGGATTCTCCTGCAGCCACTCCCGCAAAGAATGCCCCTCAATCTTCTCCATCACCAAACAGTGCTGGGTGCCGGCAGCAGCCTCTGCCCAAGTAAAATAAGCGTCAGGCTCCACTTTGGGAATGCCGGCATGAGCCAGCCGGCTCAAAACTCTAGCTTCCTGCTGGAACAGGGCAATCGCCTTTTCTTTCGTTTCTTGCTCGTCGAAATTATCTAGCAGCAGCACTTTCAACACTTTCAACGTGCCGGCATCGTCCACCTCGAACGTCGCGCCGCAGCCACCTTCGCCCAGCCGGCGGATGACTCGATAGCGATTTTGCAATATCTGTCCTGGCTGAATCATAACAATCTTTCCTTCCTTCCTCTGGGGGAATGTCCAAAAAAGGTATTTATATCTTGTCCGTGGGATGAACCCCACCCCCAACCCCCTCCCCGCCAGCGGGGAGGGGGCTAAGAGGTCTTATTTTGTGAGGGGTAGGGTGCGTTCCCGCGCGCGGGAACGCACCCTACGAGTTATTTGTCCAGTGCTCTCCTTATTGTAGGGTAGGGGCGGGTTCATCAATAACCTTTGCCACCGGCAGATATCTCGCATAAACCCGCCCCCACAAGGCAGTTACAGGGGTAGGGTGCGTTCCCTCGCGCGGGCACGCACTTCCATCGGGAAGGGTGGGATAGGGAACGCACCCTACGAGTTACTAACAGTTTAAAATCCAAAATCAAAAATAAAAAATCAAAAATTGGTATTAGCTGTTGGTGCTAGGATATCGCTTATTAACATACTTCATAACCACCGGCTGCAGTGTGTACAGGGTTTCCCCCTCTTCGGTGACGGTTTCAATCAGCGAGCGCCAGCTCAGGGATTGCAGCGCCTCCAGGATTTGGGAGGTGGATACCGGCGGGAAAATCTGCTCGCGCAACTGCGCCGGAGAAGCCGGTTGATTGGCGAGCCGGCGCACAATCTCTATTTCCAATTCTGACAGGCGCTCAAACTGCTGATCTAAAATCCCTTTAATTTTACTCAGCACCATCGTGTTCTGTTTGAGGAATTGAGCCACTTTTCCATCGAATAGCTCTATAATCGTCGCCGAAATTATCTTGAGCGCTAGCGTATTTCCCCTGTAGAGGTTAATCAAATCCCCCCAAGCCGTCTCGTCAGACAGCCCTTTAGCTTTCAAGATTTCCTGCGCTTCTCCTGCCTTTAATCCCTCCAGCTTAAAAGACCGAACCGGCAGAGTTTTCCCTTCCTGAGCGGCAATTTCTTTCGGCTTCTCCTGACTGGCGAGCAGCAAGCAACTTTCATGGAGAGTCTCACCGGCGCGGTTGAGCAGTTCGCCATAGCCCTCATATCCGGGTTCGCAATCCCCAGCCAGCGCCCCACTGCGCAAAACTGTTTCATAATCATCTAATATTATCAGGCACCGGCGCTTTTTCAAGCAATCCATCAGGCGGGAAATTCCACTCTCTGGGTGTGCCGGCAAATCCTCTGCCGCCTCTGGGCACAGGCATTGCAGCAAATCTGCTATAATTTCTTCCAAGGGGGGGCAATAGCGCAGACTGCGCCAAATCACACACTCAAACTCGCCGGCTATCTGTTTAGCCAGCTTGACAGATAGAGCAGTTTTTCCAATCCCCCCCATGCCCAAAATCGCCACCAGCCGGCACTTGTCCCCCACAATCCATTGCTGCAGTGTTGCCCGCTCTTCTTCCCGACCGTAGAATATAGAAACATCCGGCGCACAGTCCCAATCTTGGCGCGGGCGCTCCTGTTTGTAGCCGAGATAAATACCGGCATCTCTGGAAAGGCGATTTATCGCATCTCTCCCATATTCTTCAGATGCCTCTATTATAGCACCGGCGTTCCTTTTTTTGTAGCCGGCTTGTTCCAGCAATTGAGGGATGCGGTTCCAGTTGACTCTCAGAGAATCTTTGACTGGGCGAATCAGCAGACCTTCAATGTATCGGTACAGCCCATCAGACAGGTATTTTCTAACTGTAGTATCTTCTATCCCTAGTTGCTTAGCGATTTCCCCCGGACTGTAACCGCAAAGCAATCCTCTGAGTAAAGTTTTTTCAAGTTTTGTCAAGCTTTTCTTCTTGGCAGAGGCGATTTCTGCATATAACTTTTCTGTGTGCCAATAATTTACTGCTTCTGTAAATAGCTCTTCATCTGTGTTTGAAGTAGATGCCATAAGGATAAATATCAATCAGCTAAGAGTTAGCGGTAGTGGCAAAGTAAATGTAGAAATGCGGCAGGCGGGCGGATGGGGGCGGCCACGGGGGGCCACCCCTACTAGGTGGGCCCAAAATACCTGTACGCGCAATCGCGCCGTGGTTGCCCCGAAAGGGTGACAGGGCATGGGGACAAGAGGCCAAATTGGCTCGCACCCATTATAAAGGACAGACCCACGCCACACCTACAAAATTACCCACGCCACACCTACGAAATTACCCACGCCACACCTACGAAATTACCCACGCGCGTGGGTGTGTTGCTAGCTGTCGCGCCAGTTAGTCTGTTACTGGACTCATTGAGAGTCGCCGGCACCACGCCCCTCCCCCGCCCCGACGCAAGCTGTCCACAGCCCCAGTCGCGGTTTTACGGATGGATTGTACGCGCAATACCCTCCGCAAACTGAGGCGCTACCCTGAGCCGCATCTCTCAATATGCTTGTGAAATCACGGTCTCTACCTCAAAGGACACTTTTATGAGTTGGTTTAACTTTTCCAACAGAAAACGTCCGCCGGATCAAGGCTTTCAGCCCAAGACGTTTATACTGGAACCGATTTTGACGCCGAGTGGGATTGTGGATGGCGCGGATGATACGCCAGATCCAGCTATCCTTGATGTGGACACACCGGCAATTGATGGCGCGGATTTGGCCATCTGGAACGATGCCGAGGAGGGCGATATTGATTGGGATGCGGATAGTGATGACACGGAGAAGCCTGCGGACTCCCCTGAGGATGTGATGGCTGCGAGCACGCCTGATGCGCCTGTACCCGACGATGACTTTGAAGAAATTCCGTTTATTTCGTCTGTAGATGATGTCGCGGGGGATGACGTGGCAGCTGAGCCGGCAGTTGATGAATTGTCAGACTTTGCGGATACCGGCTCGCTTGAAGATGCGGTGAATGCAGCTGAGCCGGTGGATGCAGCCGAGCCGGTGGATGCAGATGAGCCGGTGGATGCAGCCGAGCCGGTGGATATTACAGAGCCGGTGGATGCAAGTGAGACGCCGCATGCAAGTGAGACGCCGCATGCAAGTGAGACGCCGCATGCAAGTGAGACGGGCGATGACTCAACTGAACAAGCGGAAACGACACTGGAGGATGGGACTGAGTTGCTGGCGGTAAGCGATGTGCCGGCACTCAATTCCAGATTTGACTCTGGGGTATTCATCGTGGGTGAAACCGGCGAGGTTGGCGTTGATTTCCTCTTTGATGGCGGCGGCTACAAGGGTGAACTGGCTATTTTTAGCCTGGAAGGAATGGACGATCTGGAATTAGGCTCCCAGGAGTTTATCAAAGAAGCCGCCAGTCGGGCGCTCAGTCATTCTGAGTTTGGTTATGTGGTCATTTCTGACTCGGCGGAGGGGGCGCGATTTAGTGCTGCATTAGGGGAACCCAGCCAGAATGCCGGTGAATATTTGGGTGTGAAGGCATTTGCCATGCGTGCGGGGGATGAATTTGCCATCATGCTAGTGCCGAATGGCAAAATTCAGCAGGTATTTGACAATCCCGGCGTTGGCGGTTCCCTTCGCCCGCTGTTCTCTTTGGGCACTGCGAACCCCAATGATGCCTACCATATAGGGCAGATTGCCGATGTCACCGGCAGTGGCACTACTTTCGTAATGGAGGACATGCGGGTTGACGGCTGGACGGATAAAGACTATAATGATATGGTCTTCCAAGTCCGGGGTGCCACCGGCAAAGCCGCCCATCTCGATGAGGTGATTAATCCTGCCAAAGATTGGCGCGGTACGGATATGGGTGAGGCGCTGATTGCTTATGCCGAACCCTATGTTACGCCTGAACCGGCTGAGGATTTGCAACTGGAAATGGCGGATTTGATTTCCGATTTGGAAGAACTCTCGGAGAATCCGGCACCGGCAGATGATATTATTGATCCACTCACGGAAATCTCCCCTGCAGCAGAGGATCTGGTGGCTGAGCCGGCATCCAGTTTGCCCGCTGACGATTTAGAAGACGCACTAGCGGATTTGATTGCCGATTTGGAAGACTTTACGGATGATTTAGATGCTTTAGGTGATGCGGCTTCCACCGCCACAGAAACCTCACCGGCAGCCGAAGTTGCAGCTGCCGAAACAGATTATTCGCTAACTAAACAAGCGGAGTTTACAAAGGGGTTGCGTGAGGCGACTGACGAAACTTCGCAATTGCAAGCTGTATCAGAGGCAAGCGTTGCTGATACGGATGAATTTTCGTTAGAAGAGTCATCGGAAAGTTTTGCCGCTTTGCCTGAACCGGCATTCTCAGCTGCTGGTGTCGAGACTGTGGATAATGTGCCGGTTGACACCCCGGAAGTGGTAGAGGCAAAAGCTGAGCCGGCTTACTCCGAGTCAGCCCCACCGGCACCTGAGGTTATCGTTTCGGATGCAGTTGGTAATCTGCAATCCCAAAGCCCGGAAGTTGTAGAGACAACAGCTGAGCCGGCTTCTTCTGAGTTAGCCCCACCGGCACCTGAAGTTGTCGCTGTGGAAGACACTATTAATAACGTGCCGGCTGACATCCTGGAAGTTGTAGAGACAACAGCTGAGCCGGCTTCTTCTGAGTTAGCCCCACCGGCACCTGAAGTTGTCGCTGTAGAAGACACTGTTAATAATGTGCCGGCTGACACCCCGGAAGTTGTGGAAACAACAGCTGAGCCGGCTTCCTCTGAGTCAGCCCCACCGGCACCGGAGGCTGTCGCTGTGGAAGACACTATTAATAACGTGCCGGCTGACACCCCGGAAGTTGTGGAAACAACAGCTGAGCCGGCTTACTCTGCGGAAGCCCCACCGGCACCTGAGGTTATCGTTTCGGATGCAGTTGGTAATCTGCAATCCCAAAGCCCGGAAGTTGTGGAAACAAAAGCTGAGCCGGCTTACTCCGAGTCAGTCCCACCGGCACCAGCGGTTGTCGCTGTGGAAGACACGATTAATAACGTGCCGGCTGACACCCCGGAAGTTGTGGAAACAAAAGCTGAGCCGGCTTACTCCGAGTCAGTCCCACCGGCACCAGCGGTTGTCGCTGTGGAAGACACGATTAATAACGTGCCGGCTGACACCCCGGAAGTTGTGGAAACAACAGCTGAGCCGGCTTACTCCGAGTCAGCCCCACCGGCACCTGAAGTTGTCGCTGTAGAAGACACTGTTAATAATGTGCCGGCTGACACCCCGGAAGTTGTGGAAACAACAGCTGAGCCGGCTTACTCCGAGTCAGCCCCACCGGCACCTGAAGTTGTCGCTGTGGAAGACACGATTAATAACGTGTCGGCTGACACCCCGGAAGTTGTGGAAACAACAGCTGAGCCGGCTTCCTCTGCGGAAGCCCCACCGGCACCTGAGGTTATCGTTTCGGATGCAGTTGGTAATCTGCAATCCCAAAGCCCGGAAGTTGTGGAAACAACAGCTGAGCCGGCTTACTCCGAGTCAGCCCCACCGGCACCTGAAGTTGTCGCTGTGGAAGACACGATTAATAACGTGCCGGCTGACACCCCGGAAGTTGTGGAAACAACAGCTGAGCCGGCTTACTCCGAGTCAGCCCCACCGGCACCTGAAGTTGTCGCTGTGGAAGACACTGTTAATAATGTGCCGGCTGACACCCCGGAAGTTGTGGAAACAACAGCTGAGCCGGCTTACTCCGAGTCAGCCCCACCGGCACCTGAAGTTGTCGCTGTGGAAGACACGATTAATAACGTGCCGGCTGACACCCCGGAAGTTGTGGAAACAACAGCTGAGCCGGCTTCCTCTGCGGAAGCCCCACCGGCACCTGAGGTTATCGTTTCGGATGCAGTTGGTAATCTGCAATCCCAAAGCC
This sequence comes from Oscillatoria princeps RMCB-10, assembly GCA_019359235.1. Taxonomy (GTDB): domain Bacteria; phylum Cyanobacteriota; class Cyanobacteriia; order Cyanobacteriales; family Oscillatoriaceae; genus Oscillatoria; species Oscillatoria princeps. The sequence goes on along the minus strand of JAHHHT010000003.1, from coordinate 22,156 downwards.
CGCAAGTTGTAGAGACAACAGCTGAGCCGGCTTCCTCCGAGTTAGCCCCACCGGCACCTGAAGTTGTCGCTGTTGAAGACACGATTAATAATGTGCCGGCTGACATCCCGGAAGTTGCCCCGGCAAAAGCTGAGCCGACTTACTCCGAGTCAGCGCCACCGGCATTCTCAGCTGTCGCCTTTGAGGCTAATCAGAATGTGCTGGTTGACATGCCGTTTGTTACAGAAGCCGCACCAGCTGCGCCGGCTGACTCGGCACCACAAGCCCCACCGGCATTCTCAGCTGCTGCCTCGACGACTGTAGATAGTGTGCCGGCTGACATCCCCGAAGTGGTAGACGCAACAGCTGAGCCGGCTGACTCTGAGTCAGCCCCACCGGCACCTGAAGTTATCGTTTCGGATGCAGTTGGTAATCTGCAATCAGAAAGCCCAGAAGTTGTAGAGGCTTCCGTTGAGCCGGCTGACTCGGCACCAGAAGCCCCACCGGCACTCTCAGTTGTCGCCTTCGAGGCTAATAATAATGTGCCGGTTGACATGCCGGTTGTTATAGAAGCCGCACCGGCTGAGCCGGCTGACTCGGCACCAGAAGCCCCACCGGCACTCTCAGTTGTCGCCTTCGAGGCTAATAATAATGTGCCGGTTGACATGCCGGTTGTTATAGAAGCCGCACCGGCTGAGCCGGCTGACTCGACTCCAGAAGCCCCACCGGCATTCTCAGCTATCGCTGTAGAAGACACTATTAATAATGTGTCGGCTGACATCCCCGAAGTGGTAGAGGCAACAGTAGAGCCGGCTTACTCTGCGGAAGCCGCATCGGCAACAGAGGTTGTCGCCTTCGAGGCTAATAATAATGTGCTGGTTGACATGCCGGTTGTTATAGAAGCCGCACCAGCTGAGCCGGCTGACTCGGCACCACAAGCCCCACCGGCACCTGAAGTTATCGCTGTCGAAGCGAGTGAAAATCCGCCGGCATCTCAGCCGGCTGTTATAGAAGCCGCACCGGCTTCGGCGGCTGACTCCACGCCACAAGTGCCACCCGCACCTGAGGTTCTGGTTTCGGATACAGTTGGCAATCTGCAATCGGAAAGCCCGCAAGTCGCCTCGGCAACAGTAGAGCCGGCTGACTCTGCGGAAGCCCCACCGGCACGAGAGGTTGTGGCGAGTGCTGCCGTTGAGACGCCGGCACAAACGCCTCAGGTGCACGTTACCTCGGCGTCACCGGCGACAAGCGAAGGGGCTGCCGGTGCTGCGCCTCAAACTCCAGCCACTCCCGCCAGCAGTTTCAATACTGAGAGTCAGGAGCCGGTGACGGCAAGTGCTGCTTTAGCACAAAATGGCAATACTGTCAAGGGCGATTTGGTTTCTCGTCTGGAAAACCTGACGGCAAGTTTGCGGAATCAGCAAACACAAGCTGCCGGTGCTCAGCCGGTGAGTGTGGCGTTGATTAACAAGCTGGAAAGTCTGACTGCAAGTTTGAAGAGTCAGGGCGAGTCAATTCCTGTTTCCGCTAATACTGTTACTTTGATTAACCGTCTGGAAGGGATGGTGGCGCAAGCGGCTCCCAAACCTGTTGCGCCCGTGGTGGCTGAGCCGGTTCATGCGTCTGTGCCGGTGGCGGCGGTGACTGAGACGGGAGCGAGTGGCAATCATGCCGCTATTGATTATCCGGAAGTGGCGGTAACTTCTGGTTCGGAAGCTTCATCTTCCCCAGAAACCGCTGCAGGGGTTGCCGTTGCGGAGGCGACTGCTGAGGTGCCGGTGGAGTTGGCTGGGACTTTAGATAGTGAGCCAGATAGTGAGCCGGCAGTTGCGGAGACAGAGATTGTAGCACAAAACGGGGGGAATGTCAAGGAGAATTTGGTTTCTCGTTTGGAAAACTTGACTGCAAGTTTGCGGAATCAGCCGGTGGGAGAAGCCGGTGTTGAGCCGGTGAGTGTGGCTTTGATTCAAAGGCTGGAAAGTGTTACTGAAAGTTTGAAGAATCAGAGTGAATCGGTTCAGGTGAGCCCTGCTACGGTTGAGTTGGTTGAGCGGTTGGAAAATATTGCTGTGCGATCTGCAGCACCGGCAATCCAGCCGGTTGTGCCGGTGGGGTTTGAGTTTGCTAAAGCTTCTCAGCCGTTGGTGGGTGTAATTGACACCGGCTTTGCTGGGAATAATCCCGATATTGACTATTCGCGGATTCTCTTGGGACGAGATTTCGTGGATGGCGATGCCAATCCGTTGCTTTCTGCCGGTGAGGGGAGTGAGCACGGCACCCATGTGTTAGGAATTATTGCGGCAACTCAGAATAATGGCGCTGGCATTGATGGCATTAATGATGACGCGCCGGTGTGGGTTGGGCGTGCGATTGGTTCTGGGAAGTGGGCGGAATCTCTGGTTGAGTTTGTGGATGCTGCCAAAGAGTCCGGACAGCCGAATGCAGTTGTTAACTTGAGTCTGGATTTAACTCAAGTCAATCCCGATGAGAGTGTGACGACGCGCTATGAATTTACTCCGCAAGAAAGGGCGGCAATTGAGTACGCTCGCCAGCATAATGTGCTGCTTGTGGTGGCGGCGGGGAATGACGGCGGGGTCATGTCTGCGTTGGGCCAAGCGTCGCAGGAGTTTGACAATATTATTACTGCCGGTGCGGCTGAGCGAGTTAATGACGAAGTGGCACTGTCCAAAGCTTATAACCGGGCGGAATATTCCTCGCACGGGAATGGTTTGGATATTGTGGCTCCTGTGGGAGAATACGAGCTATCCACAGTTGGGGATGGTGTCGGGACAATGGCGGGAACTTCTGTCGCCACTGCCAAAGTAACCGGTGCGGCGTCGCAGGTGTGGGCGGCGAATCCGGGGTTGAGCTACCGGCAAGTGATTGAGATTCTCAAGTCCACGGCGACGGATTTGGCGACGCCGAATTGGGATGGCGAGACGGGTGCCGGTTTGTTAAATATGGCGGCAGCGGTGATGTTGGCCAAGGCGACGACGCCGGAAAACTATGATGTGCTGGCAACCGTTATTCCTGATACTTGGAGTGGGGAAGGGAAGGTAATTCCCACAGAACGAGCTGCCCGTATTCCATACAGTCTGCGTCCAGGAGATACCCTTTGGGGAATTGCCCAGCGAGAATTAGGCAATGGCAACCGCTGGCAAGAAATCCAAAAAGAAAATGGCAGTACCTTTACTCAAGCTGAAGCTCGGAATTTGTCGGTTGGTTATGTCGTTTATCTACCCGGTGCTAGCAGTCAACCCACCCCAACTCCAGCCCCAACCCCGACTCCAGCCCCAACCCCAACTCCAGCCCCAACCCCGACTCCAGCCCCAACCCCCTCGGGTTCTTTAGCTGGCAAGAAAATTGCCTTAGATCCAGGACACGGAAACTCTCCAAACGGATTCGACCCTGGCGCTTCAGGGAATGGCACCACCGAAGCTGTGGAAAACATGGTGCAAGCTCAAATTATTGCTGAGTATCTGCGACAGCGTGGGGCGCAAGTCACAATCATTGATAATGGTAATTTGTCCTTAGAACAGATAGGCCAGCAAAGTAGCGGTTCAGACTTACTTGTTTCCCTGCATCTCAATGCTTTTTACGGGAAAGCTCAAGGCCACGAAGTTTATTCTCACCCCACAGCGCCGACCGCAGATAGCCATCTCGCGCAAGCGATTAATAATGAACTTGATGCGGTTTTCCCAGATTCTGAAATTCCCAATCGGGGAGTAAAAACCGCGAATTTTGGTGTCTTGCGCGGCGCACCAACGGCTGTGCCGGCTGTGTTGGTAGAGTCGCTGTTTATTGACGCACCGGGGATGAGCCGTGCTAATGTAGAAAAAGCAGCGCAGGCGATTGGTCGCGGCATTGAAAAATTCCTCACCGGCAGTGTCAGTGCCGGCAGCAGTAATGGTTCAGCACCTTCAGCACCGCCGGCTCCTTTAGCCACTCCCGGAGAAACGCGACAGTATATTGTCCGTTCCGGTGATACGCTAACGGGAATTGCCCAACGGGAACTCGGCAATGCTAACCGCTGGCGGGAAATCAAGAAAGCTGACGGCAGCACATTTACGGAAGCAGAGGCGCGGTTAATTCGGCCAGGTCAGTCGGTTTATCTGCCGGTGAGTTATCAGACGGGAACAGGCGTGCCGGTGACATCGCCTCGAACTTCTAACCCCGCGCCGGCGCAACAACCGCAAACCGGTTATGTTAACTCAAATGTGGGTAGTGTTAACCTGAATATGAGGACAGGATCATCTACTCTTGCGGACATTGTCAGAACTCTACCGAAAGGAACGAACTTAACAATTCTGCGTTCTGTCACGGGTGGCAGTTATTCCACTCCCAATGGCACTCGCTCTGATTGGTACGAAGTGCAAGTGGGGAATCAGCGGGGTTATGTGGCTGCTTACTACGTCAGCACAGGAACTAGCACAGGACCTAGCCAACCACAGTCTGAACCGGGTTATGTCAACTCAAATGTGGGTAGTGTTAACCTAAACATGAGGACAGGAGCATCTACCACCGATACAAAAATTGTCACAACTATACCTAAAGGAACGAACCTAACAATTCTGCGTTCTGTCACGGGTGGCAGTTATTCCACTCCCAATGGCACTCGTTCTGATTGGTACGAAGTGCAAGTGGGGAATCAGCGGGGTTATGTGGCTGCTTACTATGTAAGTAAGGGAACTAGCCAATCGTCACCGGTTCAGCCTAGTCCAATTACTCAGAATCCTCTACTCACTCAACAGGGAGCGCAATATTTCAAGGATCGGCCTCAGTTTTATGGAGCTAGTGGTAACGGGTACGCTAAAGCTGGGTACGGCTCCAGTGTTAATGGCACTAATGCTTATCGGGAAGGAAACTGTACCTGGTATGCTTATGGCCGACTAAAAGAACTGGGATTTAACCCCGATAACATTATGAATGGTTATCCCAACGCAAATGAATGGGGGAAGGTACTTCGTAATGGAGCGCGCATTGTAAGTAGCCCTCAACCCGGTGATGTCGCACAGTGGTATCTTAATGGGCAAAATCATGTGGCCATAGTGGAAAAGGTGGAAGGTGACTACATTTGGATATCTGAATCTCAGGCATATATGGATTATGATAACAACTTACCGGGGTCAGAAATATACCCAGGGGCTGGCACTTTACATCGGGTGGTGAAGTACACAAAAAATGTTCCTCATCGGTATATCCGATTGCAGAAATAAGAAGTGTCAATCTTAGCTGTCTAGAAAATTGCTCGCACTCCCACCCATTCCCAAAAGTGCGAGCGCCCCTCTCTCCCCAAGCTCTTTCCCACAGCCAACACTTTCAGGAATACAGCAGTTTTCACTTGCGTAGAGTACAGTTAGATCCCCCCAAACCCCCCTTAAAAAGGGGGGCTTTGAGAATGTTCCCCACCTTTGTAGGGGCGGTGCCACCCACGGAGACCGCCCCTACTAGGGGGAGGAGCTAATCTCTGCACCTCACTCAGTTGCAATCTGGTGTAACTCAACCCCAAACCATCCCCCACCCACCGGCACTCCCCTATGCACCGGCAATCACTCCCCCCAGAAACCGACTATCACGACTGGATTTGTCCCGACATCCGAACCTACTGGAAACTCGGCAAAGTCCGAGACTCCGACCAAATTATCCTCCGCTCAACCCAAGGAAATGCCCAATTTCAATTCACCGGCGCAGAAGGGTTCGCCCTGCAGCACTTCACCGGCACCCTCACCGCCGGAGAAATCGAGAGCCGGTGCCAGCAACATTTCCGCCAAACCCTCTCCCCCAATTTTATCCTAGAACTCCTGCAAAAACTGGTAGAATTAGGCATATTGCAACTCCACACAGAAACAGCACCAGCAGCAACCCCCAACCGCAAAACTTCCCCAAAGCTCAAACCCTGCGTGCAGTGGATTCAACACCCAGATAACTACTGGATTCTCCGCAATCCAGAAGATGTCACCTTCCTGCAAGTCAGCGCCAAAGACAAAGATATCATCTCCCAGCTGGGAGAGCTCCCCCTAGAAGCCATTGCCGGCGAATTCTGCATCACACACGACGAACTGCGATATCTCCTGCAACTGCTCACCGCCACCGGCATGCTAGAAGGCACCCAGCCGGCAAAACCCCCAAAAAAGAAATTCACCCCACTCAGCCTCCTCTCTTTCCGAGTTCGCCTCTTCAATCCCGATCCCTTTCTCACCCGCCATATCAACAAACTCCGGTGGATTTGGACGCCCACTTTCGGCTGCGCACTCTGTTTTTTCCTCGCCCTCACCGGCGTCTTCGGTTTCTCCCAAAAACACCAAATATTATACCACGGACAGCAACTCTTTGCAAGCCAAGGCACCGCCCTAATTTTGCCCTTCGCCCTCCTCTCCATGCTAGTCGTTTCCCTCCACGAACTCGGTCACGCCTTCACCCTCAAACATTACGCCGGCATCGTTCCAGAAGTCGGATTCCTGTTCATGTTTCTCATCCCAGCAGCCTACACCAACACCACCGATTCCTACTGCTTGTCGCGCTTCAAACGAGTGCAAGTAGTAGCTGCCGGCATCCTCGTTCAAATCACCCTCGCCGCCACCGGATTTTGGCTGTGGGACAGCTCAGCAGAAGGCAGCTGGCTGCACACCGGCAGCTATTTGCTAATGACAGCCGGCTTAGTAACCGTCGCCATCAACCTCAATCCCCTCGCCAAATTTGATGGCTATTATCTCGCCGCCGCCATCACCGGCATCAACAATCTCCGCAGCCGCGCCTTCGGGTTCTACGCCAACCTCCTGACTGGAAAACCCATTCAAGAAACAGGGCGCGATTGCTGGATTCTCGCCGCCTATGCCCCCTTCAGTCTCGTTTATATTTACTTCGTCTTTGGATTCCTGCTGTTCCGCGTCACAGACTGGTGCCTCAGCAACTTTCGGATTGGAACCCTTCTCCTGCTCGCTCTCTGGGCGATTTACTTTTACTTTCCAGCTAATCCCTCTAATTCTACCTCAAAATCAGGCGGGGCAAACTAAAAAGATGATTTCAACTTTTTGCCTCCCTCGAAACCCCCACCTCTTTCTCCCCCTCCCCGTACACGGGGAGGGGGCTGGGGGGTGGGGTTCATCCCACTAATGTTCAGCGCCCTTCCTTAAACGCATCTACCGCCATGAATCCCACACCTTCTCCCAAATCTCCCAACACATCCAAACCCCGTCAAATTTTCAAAGTTGTTCCACCGGCACCTCAGCGCGAAGCCCCACCGGCACCCCCACCGGCACCTCAGACGCCACCGGCATCTGTAACTGACACTTCCCCCAAACCCTCAACCACTTCCCCTTTCCCCTACAGGCGATTGCTGGCGATTGCTACCATTGCAGCCGGTGTTGGGTTCGTCAGTTTCATCAAAGTTGCTCCCAACGTGCGCGGGGAAGTTGTGGTAGAGTCCACAGCCGGTGCTCGCGACTTCATTTACATGCAAATTCCCGGAACCATCACCCGCATGCGGGTGAAAACCAACGACACAGTAAAACCGGGAGATAAGGTTGGCGAACTCAAAAGCGATGAACTCGACCAAGAAATCGCTGAGGCTCAACTCCAGCGAGACGAGGCTCACTCAGCCTTGCAAGCCGCAAAACAGCAGCTAGAAACAGTCAAAGCTAAATACAGGGAAGCCCAAGTCCATGAAAAAACCCGCAGCCAGTCAGCAGAACGGCTGAGTCGGGATATCGCCCAAAACGCCACGGGTACTTCCCTGCCGGCTGTCCAAAAGCTAGAGGCAGAAATTGAGGGTTTGAAGAGTAAAATATATGGCCTTAAAGGGGACTTAGAGGGATTACAAAAGAATATTGCGCGTTACCAATTGCTGGCGTTAGAGGGAGCCTTTTCTCCAGTCAACTTAGAAGAATCTTTACGCCAAAAATCCACTCTGGAGGGTGATATCGGGGATATAGAAAGCCAAATCTTGGCCAAAAAAGCAGAAATTGCCAGCTTAAAAAAGGAAATGGAAGAACAGCTGGAGATCCGGCAAGCTGAAGTTAGTCATACCGCTGCAGCCAGTGAGTCAGCTTTGCAGGAAGTAGAAGCTGCCCTCGCTGAAGTGGAAAATCGCACTTTGTCTCTCTCCCAGCTAGACGCAGAACTGCAAAGGCGGAAGCAAAAGCAGAAACACCTGTTTTTGCAGTCGGATATCGCCGGAACTGTGATAACTGAAAACTTGGATCGCTTTGAAAATAAACATCTCTCCGCCGGCGAACCGCTGCTGGAAATCGTTAACCTCTCTCAGCTGACAGCCAGTGTGAAGTTTCGCCAAGAAGATGCGGATCTGATAAAGCCAGGGGCAAAGGTGAGGTTTCGCCCACGGGAAGCAGTGTTGCGGGATTACACCGCAACGGTGCAAGAGATTTCCCCGGTCGTGGAAACGGATCAATCCCAGCAACAGCGGAATTTGACTGTGAAAATTATCATTGATAATGATGACAGTCGCCTCAGACCTGGGGTTGTAGGAGACGCCCGCCTGGAAACTGAGCCAATGCCCATTTACCAGAACGTGCAGCGAGAGTTCTTGAAGGTGGTGCCGGTGGGCAAATGGTTTTAAAGGTTTTACAGCGCGTTGTGTGCCGGCACCGGCACCGGCAGCACCGGCTGCACAGGCGAGACGCCTGTGCTACGTCTTGGTTCGCAGGATGGCGGGCGGTTTCCCCTTAAATGCGCAGCTCAGTTTATAAATGCGTTAAAGCGGCGGGCTGTCGGAAATGGAGCTAGGAGGACACCGGCACGGGTGACAGCGCCGGGAAATTGTGCCGGTTGCGTGCCGGGACAAGAGGCTTTCACCGGCACCCACCCACTGTGGGGGACACACCCACGAAACCACCCACGAAATTACCCACGAAATTACCCACGAAATTACCCACGAAATTACCCACGAAATTACCCACGCCTGCAGGTGGTTTTCTATCTGTCGCACTTGTTAGTCTTGTCTCACACTCACCCAGAGCAGCAGCCGGTGCTCACCGGCGCACCGGCACTTTCCCCACTCAGGACAGCCGGTGAGACTCTCCAAAGCCTGATTGCAGCCCTGGTTGAGCTGTCACCCGGTTCGCCCCCGGTTGTTGGGGGCGAGGAGACGGATCTAGAGCCCACATCAGCGCATAGTGCGCCAGTTCAACGAGGCTATGGGATATGTTGGCAAATACTTCTGCTACCGGCTCCCACACCGGATCGCCCCATCCGCAACCCCTCCCTGTCGCGCCGGCAACTCACCGGCAAAAGGTACAGATATGAGATCCCCCCCTAGCCGGGGCGGAAGGGCCCGCCCCTACAAAGGGTGGGACATTCTCAAAGCCCCCCAAAGTAGGGGCGGTGCCCCCGTGCCCGCCCCGTTTGGGGGGAAGGACGCGAAGCGCGTCCCGCTTCGCTATCGAACTCTACTCCACACCGGCAACTCACCCACTATATATATATAAGGAGTGTGAGGATTGTCCCAGCTTAAGTGGACTGCCCTATTCCCTCGTTCCCAGGGCGGGCACGGGCACCCGCCCCTACTACCCCGGAACCAGGGGCGGGCACGGGCACCCGCCCCTACTGCCCCGGAACCAGGGGCGGGCACGGGGACCCGCCCCTATGGCCCCGGAACGAGGGGCGGGCACGGGGACCCGCCCCTACGGCTCTAACTTGAAAATAGTCTTGTAGGGGCGATGCCCCCGTGCTCGCCCCGCCTTGGGTACAATTTTCATCGGTGGCAGTGTGCGCAGTTCATCGTGACTGCCTCCTTTCAAGGGAAAAGCAGGTTAAAAGCCTAACAGCCTAGCTTTTATCTCTGTAATTTCACCGGCTTGTTATCAACTTTTGTAACTGAAACCGGCATTTGCCGTCCAACTTATTTCCTCAGCTTGACAGAGAGATAGAGGCTTCCCTTGAGCCGGTGCGGTTGCGGTTTATCAGGGTAAGGAGTGAACCATAATTATGGAAGTTTGGCTACATAGCGATTGGCGCAATCCCCGCGCCGGCACCCCGAAACAGCCCCATTCCTTTGGTGGGGAACGGAAATATCCCGCCGGCGCAGCATCACCCCGCCCCTTTAGGGCCAAAATCCACAATCACCCCGGCGAGAACCCCATCTTGGTTCATAAAACCCTCTCTGCAAATTTCCAGAATCTTCACACAATCTTTACAAAAAAAATCTCTCCTAAGACGGTTGTGTGTTATTCTATAAGTTGTAAGACTCATCCAGAGCATCTGCCGGTGCTAGCCGGCGCACCGGCACCAACCGACTCAGGACAGCCGGTGAGACTTTCAAAAGCTTTATTGCAGCCCTGGTTGAGCTGTCACCCGGTTCGCCGCCGGTTGCTGGAGGCGAGGAGACGGGGCGAGTGCCCACATCTGCGCACGAGCGCTAGTTCAAGGAGACGGTGGGATATGTTGGCAAATATTTCGGCTGGCAACTCCCACACCGCTGCACCCCACTCCCTGTTTCTTGACACCGGCAACACACCGGCTATATATATAAGGAGTGTGAGGATTTTCCCCGCTTAAGTTGGCTGCCCTATTGTCCAGGCTTTTCATTTCTTGAGCTTGAGACGGATCGCCGGCACCCCTCCCAGGGCGGGGCGAGCACGGGGGCATCGCCCCTACAAGACTATTGTCAGTTTTCGCCCCTCACCCTCACGGGAGAAATTGCCCACCCCCTCTCAGCTTTGATATCTGGCATTTCCCCGGCTTCTTATAAAGTTTTGTAACTGAAAGCGGGGTTTGGCGTCAAATTTGTTTTCTCAGCTTAACAGAGAGATAGAGGCTCTTCAGAGCCGGTGCGGTTGCTGTTTATCAGGGTAAGGAGTGAAGGATAATGATGGAAGTTTTGCTAAAGATCGATTGGCGCAATCCCCGCGCCGGCACTCCGAAACAGCCCGGCGGCAAAACGCCCCTCTGTGGGAATTGGGCTTCGGTTCGAGAGTTTTTTGAAATTTTCCAGCGGGTTTTTGTGGGGGTGGACAGTGAGTGCGCCGGTGCGTTGAGCGCTGTTGATGTCTTCTGCTTCCGCCCACCCGCACGGTAAAGTTTTTTTAGAAAAAGCCGGCTTTTGTGGAAAAAGTGCCGGTGGTGGGAGAGAATAGATAGAGGTTCGCAAGACGCGACACGGTTGATGGTTTTCAGAGTCAGGAGGTGCATCGCAGTTATGAAAGTTTTTCTGAGGAACGCTCGCCCGGATGTGGTAAAGTGAGATGGCGATGGTTCCAGTGGCCAATCCAGTGCCAAATCAATTTTTTATCTAATTTCCAATCAGCATTGAGAACTTGTTCGCGGGTTCGCTTGTTAGTCTATTTCTAGTGGACTTGGGTTTCAACCCAGTGTGCCCTAGCTGATTTTGATTCAGACGGAAAATTCCCAACGACTTAAGATTTTTTAGAGGATAGAGCCATGTTGACTTCCAACTCCGCAGAAATGACCCAAACATTAGTTGAACAAGCTCGTCAGAGTGCTTGCAGCGTTTTGCAGGGATTTGCCGGTAGTGAAGATTTTCTCGCTAAGATTAAAACCGCTTTTGGCGAAAACTTTGATGCCAATAAGTTAGAACAGTTGCGGCAGCAGTGGATTGCCGGCGACTTTGCAGCACTTCCGCAAATTGAAATTCGCACGGGTGCAGAGTTACAAGGGGCAAATGCTGCTTATGCGGGGGCTAATAATACGATTTACTTTTCGGAAGACTTTCTGAGCCGGTATGCCGATAATCTTCCAGCCATTAACAGCGTCTTGTTGGAAGAACTCGGACATTATGTCGATTGGCAGATTAATGATGAGGATACCCCAGGGGATGAAGGAGAATTGTTTTCTAATTTGGTGCAAGGGTTTGAGTTGAGTCCGTCTCAGGTTCAGGCGTTGCAGGGTGAGGATGATTCGGTTTTTGTGAATGGTAAGTTGAATACTATTGAGCAAAATTCTACTTTTAATACACAGGCGTTGAAAACCGGTGAAAAATGGAATGCAAGCGAGCTTGATTATAGTTTTACAACTGTTTCTACTGTTCCAGAGTACCAAGAAACAATATTAAGCAACCGAAATGAAATCCCTCTCGATAAAATACTAAATTTAAGAGTTGGAACGACTTACGAACAAGCAGTTCGTGATATTTTTGACAACTATGAAACAATTATTCCCATAAAATTTAAGAAAGTTACAGAAATATTAACGATAGCTGACCATCAAAATCAAGATCGAATTATAACTGGAACCACGAACTCACTAATTCCCAGTTATAATGGAGTAGATCAAGATATCACAGTAGGCGATTTGCGCTTTAGCTTAGCAGACTACCAACCCCATTCAGATCCTAAAAAGATAACTGCTGGTACTGGATTGTTTCCTAATTTCCAAGAAATTGGATCTCCTTTTAGAGATAGTTTCCAGGGAGATATTTTTCTTAATGCATTATTTTCTACTTGGCAACCAGGAGATTCGAGTTACTCAACAATAATTCATGAAATAGGTCATGCACTTGGTCTAAAACATCCTCATGATGGAAGTCCACAATTAGAAAAATCTAAGGATAATAATGATAATACTGTGATGACTTACAATGTTGTAGGTTCTCAAGTGGTTTCATTAATGCCTTACGACATTGTAGTGTTACAAGAATTATATGGTGCAGCAGATTATAATGCTGGAAGTACAGTTTACGAATTTATTAATGTTGTTCATCAGTATAAAGATCCTTTGAAAACCTGGGGAAGTGAGAATCCGGTAAAACAAACAATTTATGATTCAAGTGGGAGCGATGATGAGCTAAATTTAGAGATATTGCTATCAAATGACAGCTATTATTTTGATATGAACCCTGGCGGTATTATTACAACAATGAGCGCTCGCCAGTCATTTGTTGACGACTCTAATTTTTGGAATATAATATCAGGATTTTTCAAAGGCGAAAAATATTACGATCCTGCTTATGCCAAAGGTACTTTTATTGCATTAAATACTTCCATTGAAAATTTGAAGGGTTCAAATGGAAGTGATGAAATTATTGGAAATAATGTTGGCAATAAGATTTGGGGTAATGCAGGACAAGACTCAATACGTGGTAATGACGGAGCCGATCATTTGTATGGAGGTGATAACAACGATACCCTATATGGAGGTTCAGGTGACGACAGTTATTATGGTGGAAATGATAACGATTTTGCTGATGATGATGGTTGGAATGGTATTCCTTGGTCAGGAGATGATTATTTTGAGGGCGGCCAAGGAAATGATACCTTCTATGCTGCTGATGGTAAGGATATCGCTTATGGTGGAGAAAATGATGATTTTATCCGAGGTGAAAACGGACGAGATATTATCTACGGTGGCAGTGGCAATGATAACGTTGGAGGGGGTTTTCACCAAGGTTCAAGTTGGTTTGATGGAACTATTGATGAAAATGGCCCCAATTCAGCAGAAGCCAGTTTTAGTATAGCTGGAATTAGTTTAAATGCACAAATAAGTACCGCGTCGGTTGATAGAACGAGCAATAATACAAAAAGAATTGTTGCAGAAGCCAACATCACTACATTACAAGAAGAAGATGGTGACGATTTAATTTATGGTGAAGTCGGTAACGATAGCATTGCCGGAGACGAGGGCAATGATGAAATTTATGGTGGTACTGACAGCGATTTAATTTTAGGTGGAACTGGTGATGACCAAATTTCCGGGGGCAATCATAACGACGTAATATTTGGCAACGAAGATAACGACAAAATCACTGGAGACTCTGACAACGACAGCATCCAAGGCAACCTCGGACAAGACATCATCTCCGGCGGCGATGACCAAGACACCATCCAAGGTAACGAAGACAACGATCTCATTTCCGGTGACAATGGCCATGACTTCATCGAAGGCAACACCGGCGATGACCAAATTTCCGGCGGCAACGATAACGACGTAATATTCGGCAACGAAGATAACGACAAAATCACTGGAGACTCTGGCAACGATAGCATCCAAGGCAACCTCGGACAAGACAACATTTCTGGTGGCGACAATGAAGACACCATCCAAGGAAATGAAGATAACGACATCATTTCCGGTGAGAACGGCCATGACTTCATCGAAGGCAACACGGGAGATGACCAAATTTCCGGTGGCAACGACAACGACGTAATATTCGGCAACGAAGATAACGACCACATCACGGGTGATGCAGGCAACGACAGCATCCAAGGCAACCTCGGACAAGACATCATTTCCGGTGGCGACAATGAAGACACCATCCAAGGAAATGAAGATAACGACATCATCTCAGGCGACAACGGCAACGACCAAATATTCGGAGATGCCGGAGACGACAGCATCACCGGCAATGCCGACCAAGACTACATCGAAGGCAACGACGGCAACGACAACATTCAAGGCAATGACGGTTTAGACACCATCTCTGGCGGCAACGACAAAGACACTATTTCCGGCAACAACCATGATGACCACATCCTCGGAGATGCAGGGGATGACAGCATCACCGGCGATGACGGCAACGACTTCATCAGTGGTGGCGACAACAACGACATTATCTATGGCAACCTCGGAAACGACAGTATCCACGGAGATAACGGTCAAGACAATATCCAAGGGAACGACGGCAGCGACACTATCTCCGGCGGCAACGACAACGACAACATTTCCGGCGGCAATGACAACGACCAAATTCAGGGTGGTGCAGGGGACGACCAAATAACCGGCGACCTCGGCAACGACAATATCCAGGGCAACGACGGCAACGACAACATTCAGGGCAACGAAGGGGAAGACATCCTCAACGGCGACGCCGGCAACGACTCCCTCCTCGGACAACTCGGACAAGACACCCTCTCCGGCGGTGCCGATAATGACACGCTTTCTGGCAACGAAGACGCCGACGTTTTGAAAGGCGACGCCGGCAACGACCTCCTGCACGGCGATACAGGCAGCGACACCCTTTCTGGCGGCGACGGCGCAGATAATCTTTACGGCGACAGCGAAAATGACCTCATGGGAGGTGACGCCGGCAACGATACCCTTTACGGCGGTATCGGCGATGACACGATGAACGGCGGCAGCGAAGCTGATAAACTCTACGGCGAAGACGGCAACGATTTGCTGAATGGCGACGCTGGCAACGACACCCTGGAAGGCAATCTGGGAGAAGACAGTCTCAACGGCGGTGCCGACAGCGACAAACTTTACGGCAACGAAGGAACCGACAGTCTGCACGGCAATGCAGGCGACGATTTCCTCTACGGCGGCACCGAAAACGATAGTCTCTCTGGCGACGACGGCGCGGATAACCTCTTTGGCGAACAAGGCGAAGACTTGCTGCACGGCAACGCCGGCAACGACACGATGAGCGGCGGCGACGGCACCGACTCCCTCTACGGCGACGGCGAAAACGACGTCATGGCAGGCGACGCCGGAGAAGACACCCTCTACGGCGGCACCGGCAGCGATATAATGAGCGGCGGTGCCGACAGGGACACCCTGCACGGAGACGACGGCAACGACGAGCTCGAAGGCAACGGCGGCGAAGACTTGCTGCACGGAGACGCCGGCAACGACACCCTCAGCGGCAACGACGGCAGCGACTCCCTCTACGGCGACGGCGGCAACGACGTTATCAGCGGCGACGCCGGAGAAGACAGCCTCTACGGCGGCGACGGCAGCGACACCATGAACGGCGGCGACAGCACCGATTTGATGTATGGGGAAACCGGCAGCGACAACCTCAGCGGCGACGCCGGCAGCGACACGATATTTGGCAACGAAGGGGACGACAAACTCTACGGCAACGACGGCGACGACTCCCTGATCGGCGGTGCCGGTGCCGACTTCATGGATGGCGGCGCGGGTAGCGATACCGTCTCCTATTTCGACTCAAAATCCCCTGTCTACATCCACCTGCAACCCGGACGCGGCGTTGGCGGCGACGCCGAAGGCGACAAAATCCGCAACGTGGAAAACGTCACCGGTTCGGAATTCAACGACACCCTGATCGGCGACAATGGCGCTAACATCCTCAGCGGTATCGGCGGAGACGACATCCTCGACGGCAAAGCCGGTGCGGACACGCTGATTGGCGGTGCCGGCAACGACTCCCTCGACGGTCGGGAAGATAATGACTTATTAATAGGTGAAGATGGCGATGACTATTTAGACGGACGCGAAGGCGAGGACACCCTGATTGGCGGCACCGGCAACGACACCCTCACCGGCGGCAAATCCGGCAATGACATCCTAGCCGGCGGCGACGGAGAAGACGAAATTTACGGCTACGCCGGCGACGACAGCCTCGATGGCGGCGACGGGGATGATATCCTCGATGGCAGTTCAGGGGAAGACATCCTCGATGGCGGGAAAGGCAGCGACCAAATTGCCGCCGGTTCCCACAACGACCAAGTTTACGGCGGGGAAGGCAGCGACACCCTCGATGGCGACGCCGGCGATGACAGCGTTTGGGGTGGCGGCGGTGCCGATGTCCTGAAAGCCGGTGCCAACAACGACTTGCTCGATGGCGGCGCAGACAGCGACACCCTCTACGCCGATGCCGGTGAGAACACCCTGTTTGGCGGCATGGGGGAAGATACCCTGTACAGCGGTACAGGCAGCGACATATTCGCGCTCATGTCAGGCACCGGCACTGACACGATTTACAATTTCACAGCAGGTGAGGACTTGCTGGGATTAACCGGCACCCTGACAGCTGAGCAACTGGCCTTTTCCGGCGGCACCGGCAGCAACGCCAGCGACACCTTAGTCAAACTTGCCGCCAGTGGGGAACTTTTGGCCATCCTCAAAGACGTGCCATTCAACACCCTCACGAGTCTTCTTTCCACGAATATCCCGTTGGATTTCGGTATTGTCCCAGTTGTGGACACCCCTGCCGGCGCTCAAACCGAAGACACCAGTGCCGGTGCGCAAACAGGAGACACCCCTGCCGGCACTTCAGCAGACGCTTCTGCTGCCGGTGCTCAAACAGATGGCACTCAACCGCAGGATTCCCTTGCCGGTGGCAACTCTGACTCCCTACCAGGCACTCAACCGCAAGACTCTGTTCCCGCCGGCACAGCAGACAATTCCGTTCCCACCGTTGAATCCGATAACTCCGCTACCGG
This sequence comes from Oscillatoria princeps RMCB-10, assembly GCA_019359235.1. Lineage (GTDB taxonomy): Bacteria > Cyanobacteriota > Cyanobacteriia > Cyanobacteriales > Oscillatoriaceae > Oscillatoria > Oscillatoria princeps. The sequence continues at coordinate 5,081 of JAHHHT010000003.1, read as the reverse complement.
CAGTAACGCACCCGACACCTCAACAGGTGCTCCCGCAGAAGATTCCCTTCCCGCCGGTGCGCCACAAACCGATGCCGGTGTACAACCGGAAGACTCTGTTGTTGCCGGCACTTCACAAGATTCCCTTCCCGCTGCTGAAGGGAATGACTCCATTCCCGGCAGTAACGCACCCGACACCTCAACAGGTGTTCCCACAGAAGATTCCCTTCCCGCCGGTGCGCCTCAAACCCATGCCGGTGCACAAACGCAAGAGTCTGTTCCCACCGGCACAGCAGACGATTCCCTTCCCACCGTTGAATCCGATAACTCCGCTACCGGCAGTAACGCACCCGACACCTCAACAGGTGTTCCCACAGAAGATTCCCTTCCCGCCGGTGCGCCACCAACCGATGCCGGTGGACAACCGGAAGACTCTGTTGTTGCCGGCACACCTGAAGATTCGCTTCCCACTGCTGAACTTCCCGCCGGTGCGCCACAAACCGATGCCGGTGCACAACCGCAAGACTCTGTTGTTGCCGGCACACCTGAAGATTCGCTTCCCACTGCTGAACTTCCCGCCGGTGCGCCACAAACCGATGCCGGTGCACAACCGCAAGACTCTGTTGTTGCCGGCACAGCAGAAGATTCGCTTCCCACTGCTGAACTTCCCGCCGGTGCGCCACCAACCGATGCCGGTGGACAACCGCAAGAGTCTGTTCCTGCTAGCACAGCAGAAGATTCGCTTCCCACTGCTGAACCCGATGACTCCGCTACCGGCAGTAACGCACCCGACTCCTTATTAATAGGTGCTCCCGCAGAAGATTCCCTTCCCGCCGGTGCGCCACAAACCGATGCCGGTGCTCAACCGCAAGAATCTGTTCCCACCGCTGAACCCGATAACTCCGTTACCGGCAGTTCAGCATCTGACACCTTATTAATAGGTGCTCCCGCACAAGATTCCCTTCCCGCCGGTGCGCCACCAACCCATGCCGGTGCTCAAACGCAAGAGTCTGTTCCCGCCGGCACAGCAGAAGATCCCCTTCCCACTGCTGAACCCGATAACTCCGTTACCGGCAGTTCAGCATCTGACTCCTTATTAATAGGTGCTCCCGCACAAGATTCCCTCCCCGCCGATAACCCACAAACCCATGCCGGTGCTCAAACGCAAGAGTCTGTTCCCACCGGCACAGCAGAAGATCCCCTTCCCACTGCTGAACCTGATAACTCCGCTACCGGCAGTTCAGCATCTGACACCTTATTAATCGGTGCTCCCGCAGAAGATTCCCTTCCCGCCGGTGCGCCACCAACCCATGCCGGTGCACAAACGCAAGAGTCTGTTCCCACCGGCACAGCAGACAATTCCCTTCCCACTGCTGAACCCGATAACTCCGCTACCGGCACTAACGCACCCGACTCCTTAACAGGTGCTCCCGCACAAGATTCCCTCCCCGCCGATAACCCACAAACCCATGCCGGTGCTCAAACGCAAGAGTCTGTTCCCACCGGCACAGCAGAAGATCCCCTTCCCACTGCTGAACCCGATAACTCCGTTACCGGCAGTTCAGCATCTGACTCCTTATTAATAGGTGCTCCCGCACAAGAGTCTCTCCCCGCCGGTGCGCCACCAACCGATGCCGGTGGACAACCGGAAGACTCTGTTCCCGCCGGCACAGCAGAAGATCCCCTTCCCACTGCTGAACCCGATAACTCCGTTACCGGCAGTTCAGCATCTGACTCCTTATTAATAGGTGCTCCCGCACAAGATTCCCTCCCCGCCGATAACCCACAAACCCATGCCGGTGCTCAAACGCAAGACTCTGTTCCCACCGGCACAGCAGACAATTCCCTTCCCACCGCTGAACTCGATAACTCCGCTACCAGTAACCCACCCGACTCCTTATTAATAGGTGTTCCCGCACAAGAGTCTCTCCCTGCCGATAACCCACAAACCGATGCCGGCACACAAGCGTCCAATTCCCCAACCGGCACACAAACGTCCAATTCCCATACCGGCACACAAGCGTCCAATTTCCATACCGGCACTCTCGCAGACAACACCAGCACAGGTGGTGCAAGCAATGACGCCTTAGGAAATCCGCCGAAAGGCAACGGTTCTGCCATTATACACGAAAGTGGTTTATTTGTCAACATAGACCTTCCCAATTCCCCGCTGGAAAAACCACTTGGCGACATTCTCACCGGCATTTGGGAAAATCCCACCCCAGAGAACAGTGCGGACAAAGGCCAGCCGGCGGGCCAATCAGCCACCCAACCCATCCCCACTGACACCGGCAGCAACGCCACTGTCCAGACAGCTCAACCCACCGCAAACGCCGATAATTCAGCCGGCACCCTTGTCAGCAGCAACGCACCGGCAACCCAACCCATCCCCACTGACACCGGCAGCAACGCCACTGTCCAGACAGCTCAACCCACCGCAAACGCCGATAATTCAGCCGGCACCGGCATCAGCAGCAACGCACCGGCAACCCAACCCATCCCCACTGACACCGGCAGCAACGGCAGTCAAAAGATCCCCCAACCTGCCATAAAGGCAAACAATTCAGTCGGTTCAGATGTTAGTAGCCAAGCACCGTTAACCCAAATTATTCCCACTGATACAGGCAGCAACGCCAGTCAAAAGACACCTCAACCCATCGGCAAAGCAGATATTTCCGGGGGTTCAGTTGTGGATAGCCCCTCAGGAGATGAACTGATTCTGGGCGACGCCAGTCAAAACTTGCTATACGGTAATGCTGGCAATGACACCGTTTTGGCCCTGGAGAGTGACGACCTCCTGAATGGCAACACTGACAATGACCAACTCAACGGCAACCAGGGTAACGATACCGTTCATGGCGGTAAAGGCAATGATACCGTTCGCGGTGGCCAAGACAGTGACCTAGTTTGTGGCGACAAAGGGGATGACCTCCTCTGCGGGGACAAAGGCAGTGACATCTTACTCGGTGGCGATGGTGCTGAGCTCATCTACGGCAACACTGGCGCGGATGAAATAAACGGAAACACTGGCAGCGATACCATCTGGGCCGGTCAGGGCAACGATATCGTCCACGGCGGCAAAGATAGTGACATCATCTATGGGGACAAAGGTGATGACATCATCTGGGGTGACACCGGCAGCGACACCCTCACCGGCGGGCTGGGCAAAGATACCTTCGCCCTCGCCGCCGGCACCGGCACAGACATCATTGCCGACTTCGTTGCCGGTGCCGACTTCCTGGGACTGTCGGCGAATCTGACATTTGAGCAGCTGGCCATTACTCAAGGAACCGGCACCCAAGCCCAAGATAGCCTGATCCGGATTGCCGGCAGCGACGAACTCTTGGCCATCTTGAGCGGGGTGCAAGCCAACTCCCTCAGCAGTGCTGATTTCAGTCCCCTCTAGCCTCACGAGCTCGAAAATCCCCTCTTACTCCCCCTCCCCGCGTGCGGGGAAGGTGGGGCCCCCTCTGGGGATAAGGGGCTGGGGTTGGGGGGTGGGGTTCATCCCCCAGTTTGAGAAAGCCGCCGGCGGGTTCCCCCTAACTCAGCTATGGGGGGGGTGCCGGCTGTCCGGGATGCAGCGGCGCGTTCTGCGCCACCCCAACCCCCAGCAACCCGCGCCACACAGTGCGAGCGAGGGCCAATCCAGCTTTTACGTTGGATAACTTGGTAAATGTAAAATTGGATACAATCTTCAAAGTTATATAATTGCTTTGTTTTCTACTAATAAAACTCTCTAATTTTAAGAAGTATTCAATCATAAATAACAAAAGGTCTAGCTTGACGCGCCGCCAGTCTTCTGCCGTGCGCTGAGCTGAGGGAAAAATCAGGCCGCACTGTGCCGGCGGGGCCGAGGAATGGGCACCTGTGCCGGTGGGGTACCGGCACAGCAATATGTGCCGGTTGTAGCAGAGGCACCAGCACCTGTGCCGGTGGGGTGCCGGCACAGCAATATGTGCCGGTTGTGGCAGAGGCATGTGAGGTGATAGTTTTTCCAGAGATTGGCGCAATATAACAGAGGCTCAAAAAAAAGTCGGGTTGACGTTACGTCCTACCCTTGAAAAGCCGGTGCGGCGCAGGCACGTAGCGCCTGTCTGGGTGGCACATCCCCATGCACTTTTGCCAAAAGGTTGCAGCGGGGGGGTTGATCAGTCTTCTCCGCTGTCTGGCAAATAGGTCTGGCAAAACCCGCCCCTACTTGTCTGGCCATCACATGGGCTGCTTCCCAAACCGTCTGCCCCCTACCTGTGACACTGGACAAGCCGGCGCTTGCCCCAGCACCTGAATTTCAAAACTCTACCCAAAGGCAGATACACCTCCTCTTAAATTGCTGTAAATTTACTAATTCCTTTGAGTTGGCTGCCGAGCCCTCTACTGAATTTAAGAAAGGTTTCAGCAAAAGATCCGTATATTAACTGAACCCAGATCGGCAACAGCGAGCTACTCATAGAGAGAATACCAAGGTTTTTCTGGATTTATTATCTTGGCTGTAAATCAAACAGCCAGAAAAGCGTGTAATCCTTAGCGAGCAAGGGCTTCACCCTTTACAAAAATAAATTTTTGGTGAGTGGGAACCTTCAGGTTTCAAAGCCGTCTCAAGGTGCATGAGCGATTTTTCCAGCTCTTATTGAAAAGGCAATTTGAAACAAGCGCCTGTTAAAGGGGATTAGCATCTGCGGCTGTTACAGCCACCATCTAATCAGAAAAGAGAAGTCAATCAAGGGGAATTAATTGTATGGATGACACCATGAGCGGCGGCACCGACACCATGAGCGGCGGTTCTGACACCATGAGCGGCGGCTCTGACACCATGAGCGGCGGTTCTGACACCATGAGCGGCGGCTCTGACACCATGAGCGGCGGCGGTTCTGACACCATGAGCGGTGGTTCTGACACCATGAGCGGCGGCTCTGACACCGTAGCCGGCAGCGAAGGCACAGACACCGTACCCGCCGAAGACACCGTAGCCGGTAGCGAAGGCACAGACACCGTACCCGCCGAAGACACCGTAGCCGGTAGCGAAGGCACAGACACCGTACCCGCCGAAGACACCGTAGCCGGTAGCGAAGGCACAGACACCGTACCCGCCGAAGACACCG